>JBGSIB010000029.1:0-22149 GCA_041751955.1 Crocinitomicaceae bacterium | reverse complement strand
AATCCTGCTTTGATAATGTCGCTTGCATCCAGTGCTTCTTGAAATTGAATGATGGCTTTGCCGTTGTAGGGTTTTCCATTCAACAAAAAGGTTTTACTTGGGACGGAAATAAGGATTCCTTTTGGGGAAAGAAAGGTGGCGTCGGAACCATTGTGCTCAAAATAACTTGTTTGCAAATTTGCAAACTCGCTCCATTTATCGAGCTCTTTGTATTTTCCTAAAACGGCCTGTTCTGTCACATTTGCATCCGCATTTGCCCGCTCCTTTTTCGTGTTCTGAAAAGCAAAATATGCCACGGTCGCAATAGCCGCCGCAACAAAAACAGAAACAAGTGTCGTCTTCACTGTTTTCTGAACTTGATATTGCTTGCGGATACCTTTGATCATTTGTCGCTCACCACTTCGTTTTGCGGCTTCGTGAATTTGTTTTTGTAGCTCCAAACTTTGCCGCATGTCTGGATTTCTATCCAGTTCTGCTTGCAATTTGGCGGTGTCTTCTGGTGACAATTCACCTTGAAGGTATAATTCTATAAATTTTGTCCAATTTTCGTTCATCTCTAGTTTTTTAAATTGATCGTTTGACTTCGACTCCGCCCTGTCTGCATTATTGGACGTTTCCTGTTCAGCCACCAATTCTTTCGCTTTGTTCAAACAACGGTATTTCTGGGCTTTCGCCACTTTGTCGTTTCGCAAACCTACTTTTTTGGCGACATCCACCATATTCCAACCTAAACCATAAAAAAGTTGGAGTATTTCTTGGCATTTTTTGCCCAATTCTTCGATGGCGGATTCCATTCGTTTGAGCAACATTTCTTTTTCGAACCATTCGTCGTTCAGTTGCTCGACATCACTTTCTAAAGAAAAAGTAGCTTGTTTCTTTTCTTTTCGCGCTTGATTGTACCAGAGCAATTTGCCTGTATTGCGCACATAATAGAAAGCATCGACAGTGAGGACGAAATTCGGATCTTGTTTTTTTCGGGTGTAAATCAAAAGTGCTTCTTGAAACAAGTCTTCCGCCGATTGTGTCGGACAGCCGAGCATTTTCAAGTATTTCCGAAATTCAGGCCATTTTTTATAGAGCAGCCTCAGCTCTTTTTCAATTGGGATTAAGGATGGTTTATTGCCTTTCATGAAACGTCTTTTTTAGAAGATGTTCGAATTTAGGAAAGGTAAACAAACTTTTTTTCTTTGTCTACTTTCTGAAGAAGTTGATCATACATTTGACTTCCAGAATGAAAGATTTCCTGTACTTTAAAAATTATTAAGTGACCGTTATAGCATTATTTTTAAAGAAATTTATCGCCATGTATTTTTGTTATTGTACTTTTTACAATATATTCGAATAAAATTAAAATTATGAAAAAAATCATTACCTCATTTATTGTCGCTGCGACAGCATTGACGTTCTCTTTTGGACAAAATACGATTTCCGCAAATCCTACTGATAACTGGATTGCCTACATGAATGTTTTTGACTTGCCTGCAGCAGGTGGTGGATACCAATTTGGTTCACCATGGGCCTTAGCAGATGTTAAATCTACACTAGATTTTGCATCTGGCACGATTATCCTACAACCGAATTTCAATACGTATCAAGCTAACCCAACTGACCCTTTCTGGGTGGATCAAACCACTTTAGAAGGAAATAAGCAGATGGAAGCTTTAACATTTGTTGAGCCAGGTGCAATCTTTAACGGTTCAAATTTGACGTTTTCTGGAAATGTTGTTTCCTCGACTTTAGCCTCAGGATATACCGCGCAATTTTTCATCAAAGCCTTGGATCCAGCTAACGGGTATGCTGATGCACTCGTTGGAGCAAAAGTATTTGACCTTCCTGCTAGCGGTTTCTTTACTGTAAATGCAACTGGTGCTGAACTTTCGACTGGATTAATTATCCAATACGGTTTTGTCATCAGTGGTCCAAATGCAAACCCTGCAGACGAAGCTGCGCTTGGAAGCGTTACTATTGGCGCTGCTGATTTAAATGTTGGCGAAGCAAATGCATTAGGATCGCTAACAATTTATCCAAATCCATCAAGTGATTTCCTTTCAATTTCTAGTGAAATCGCAATAGAATCGTACAAAGTTTTCAGTACAACTGGACAATTGTTGATGAATGAGTCATATGCTGGATCTATTGACCTTACTTCACTTCAAAACGGAACTTACTTCGTTGAAATAATGTCTGGAGATTTGAAAGAAATGCGTTCATTCGTAAAAAAATAGAACTTTACTTCTGATTTAAAAAGGGTTCTGATTTCGATCAGAACCCTTTTTTACTTCCTTTTTTTCAATTCTTTACAATCGATTCTCAATAATTTCTTCCACACATTCTGGATTCAGTAGAGTAGAAATATCTCCTAAAGAATCCAATTCTTCTGAAGCAATTTTCCGAAGAATTCGTCGCATGATTTTGCCGCTTCGTGTTTTTGGAAGACCGGTTGTAAATTGAATCTTTTCAGGTTTCGCAATGGGGCCGATGATTTTTGAAACGAGATCGAGAATTTCTTTGCGGAAACCAGCGAGAGTTTCTTCGTCGTGAACCAAATCTACATTTTTCAAGGTAACAAAAGCATAGATGCTGTTTCCTTTCAAATCGTGCGGGTAACCCACAACGGCTGCTTCGGTAATCATCGGGTGTTCATCGATGGCGTTTTCGATTTCAGCAGTTCCTAAATTGTGTCCGCTCACGATTACAACATCATCCACGCGACCTGTAATTCGGTAATTGAATCCTGCATCGCGTTTAGCTCCGTCGCCTGTGAAATACATGCCTTTGAAAGCACTAAAATAGGTGTCGATGTAGCGTTGGTGATCTCCATAAATCGTTCTTGCCATGCTTGGCCAAGGGAATTTGATACACAAACGACCTTCGGCTTCATTGTCCCAAATTTCTTTTCCTTTTTCATCCATCAAACAAGGCTGAATGCCCGGCAAAGGCAGAGTCGCGAAAGTTGGAATGGTTTCGGTAATTCCAGCCAAAGGCGAAATCATGATTCCTCCCGTTTCGGTTTGCCACCACGTATCCACGATGGGACAATTCTTTTTGCCTACATGATCATTGTACCATTCCCAAGCTTCTTGATTGATGGGTTCACCAACCGTTCCAAGCACACGCAAAGAGCTTAAATCGTGACGATTAACAAAATCTATATCGGCTTTTTCCAAGGAACGAATAGCAGTGGGCGCGGTGTAGAAAATGTTCACTTTGTGTTTTTCAACCACTTCCCAAAAACGTCCAGCGTCAGGATAATTCGGAATTCCTTCAAACATGACCGTTGTTGCTCCGACGCTCAATGGTCCGTAGAGAATGTAACTGTGTCCAGTTATCCAACCGATATCAGCTGTACACCAATAGATTTCTCCTTCTTTGTACTGGAAAACATTTCGGAAACTGTAATTTGCATAAACCATATATCCTGCTGTTGTGTGCACCATTCCCTTCGGTTTTCCTGTGCTTCCTGAAGTGTATAAGATGAACAACATATCTTGCGCACTCATGGTTTCTGCTGCGCAATCGTCACTCGCTTTTGGGAATTGATTGTGCCACCAATGGTCTCTTCCGTCTTTCATTTCGCAGGGCGTATTGGTTCTATTCAAAACCACTACATTTTCGATTGTTGGACAAGAAACCAACGCTTCATCAGCAATGGATTTTAGTTCCGTCACTTTGTTTCCACGGTAACCCGCATCGGCTGTCAGTAAAATATTGCACGTGGCATCATTGATTCTATCGCTCAAACTTTTGGAACTAAATCCCGCAAAAACAACAGAATGAACCGCTCCGATTCGAGCGCAAGCCAAAACTGCATACGCCAATTCTGGCACCATCGGCATATACAAACAAATGCGGTCACCTTTTTTTGCGCCCATATTTTTCAGCATATTCGCTGTTTTGTTTACATTTTTTGCCAATTCATTGTATGTAATGTGCAAGGCTTTTTCGTTGACATCATTGGGTTCGAAAATGATGGCTGTTTGTTCACCTTTTGTGGCCAAATGACGATCGATACAATTTTCAGTAATGTTCAATTCCGCTCCTTCAAACCATTTTACTTGGGCTTCATCCAAGTTTCCTGATAAAACGGAATCCCATTTTTTTCTCCAGGTAAATTCATTTTCAGCAAAATCTCCCCAAAATTGTTCAGGATTTTCTACACTCTCTTTATAAGCTTCTTGGTATTCTTGAAAATTTGATACAATGTGTTTCATTTTGTGTTTTATTTAAATTTTTCTGTAAACATCTTCTATTTCTCCAAGTACCGTTGCATCGTCTAAGGTGCTGGGTACCATATAATCTTTGTGGTCGTGCATGGCCGATAAAATCTTGCGCACAATTTTTCCGCTTCGCGTTTTTGGTAAACGTTTCACGATTTTTACTTCTTTCAAACAGGCAATATGACCAATAGTTTCTCTTATTTTATCCACCAATTCTATCTGCAATTGTTCGGCAGTAATTTCTACGTTATCCTTTAACACCACCAAACCGCTCGGCACTTGTCCTTTCAAATCGTCGTCCACTCCAAAAACCGCACACTCGGCTATGGCAGGGTGTCCAGCGATTACTTCTTCCATTTCTCCAGTCGACAAACGATGTCCTGCAACATTGATAACGTCGTCTATTCTCCCCATGATAAAAACGTACCCATCTTCGTCGATGAAACCGCCATCACCACTTTTGTAATAACCTGGGAAATCTTCTAAATACGAACGTTCAAATCGTTCGCGGTCTTCCCAAAGTGTGGACAAACATCCAGGAGGTAGTGGCAGTTTTACTGTAATAAATCCTTCTTGATTGACGCCTAATTCTTCGCCAGCATCATTCAAAATTTGAACATCGAAGCCGCAAACGGGGATACCTGACGAACCTGCTTTTACTTCCTTGGGTTCAATTCCCATAGGATTTGCGACAATGGGCCAACCTGTTTCTGTTTGCCACCAATGATCAACGACTGGAACATTCAATTTTTCGCTCGCCCAATGCAAGGTAGCAGGATCACATCTTTCACCTGCTAAAAACAGATTTTTCAAAGAGGAAATATCGTATTTAGTCAATAAATCGGCGTTTGGATCTTCTTTTTTAATGGCGCGAATGGCAGTTGGAGCTGTAAAAAGTGTATTTACTTTATGTTCCTCAATCACTCGCCAAAAAGCACCGGCATCTGGTGTTCGAACAGGTTTTCCTTCGTAAAGTATGGTTGTACATCCTTGAATTAGAGGAGCGTAAATGATATAACTGTGTCCTACCACCCAACCAATATCGCTAGCTGCCCAGTACACATCACCTTGTTGAGCTCCGTAAATAACATCCATACTGAATTTCAAAGCCACAGCATGACCACCGTTTTCGCGCAAAATCCCTTTTGGTTTTCCCGTTGTTCCAGATGTGTACAAAATGTAAAGTGGATCTGTTGCTTTGAGAGAAACACAATCGATTCGTAAGGCCAGTTCATGAGGAGCAAATCCACCGAAAACGACGGAATGTACGGCACCAATTCGCGCACAGGCCAGCATGGCAATTACTGCTTCTGGAATCATGGGCATGTAAATAACAACGGTGTCTCCTTTCGTGATGCCTAAATTGGAAAGTTCGGCTGCCAAAGCGCTTGTTTTTATCAGTAATTGACTGTAGGTGAATTTCTCAACCGTATTCGTAACCGGACTGTCGTAAATCATTGCCGTTTGATTTCCTCGCCTATCGTTCAGGTGATAATCAAGCGCCATAAAGCAGGTGTTCATTTCGCCATCGGCAAACCAGGACCAACTATTTCCCTGATGCTGTAGAATGGATTTTGGCTCTTTGAACCAATTTAATTTTCTAGCTTCTTCGCCCCAAAATTGTTCAGGATGAAGAATACTTTTCTCGTAAATATCTGAATATGACATTTTATTCTTCTAATAAGTCTTTTACTTTTTGAACTATTTCAGTGGTACTAAAAGGCTTGGTGATATAGGCACTTGCGCCCACTTCCATCCCTTTTTGTATATCTTCTTCCTTGCTTTTTGCCGAAAGGAAAATGATTTTAGCGTGTCGCGTTTTGGCTTGATTTTTAATCGCTTCACATACTTCATAGCCGTCCAATTTCGGCATCATGATATCCAGTAAAACGACATCTGGTTCATGCTCATTTGCCAAGGCCAAGGCTTCTTCTCCATCCTGTGCGACGTATACCTCATATCCTTTTTTACGCATGAGATAATCCAAAGAAATCAAGATGTAAGCGTCGTCCTCCGCAATGAGTATTTTCTTCATGAATCAATTGTATTTGTTGGAAGTAAGATACAAAATTTTGCTCCATCTTTAAAATCTGTATCGAGCCAAATCTGACCTTTATGTAAATAGATAATTTCGCGACAAATGGCTAAACCAAGACCATTTCCTTTGGAATTTGAATTGTTCTGTATCTGATAAAATTTATCGAAAATATTTTGCCCTTCGTCAACTGAAATTCCGTTTCCGTTGTCCCGAACATTGATGCGTATTGTATCGTCGATGAAATAGGATGTCAAAACGATTTGTGGGTTTTCTTTGTGACCGTATTTGGCGGCATTCGTGATCAAATTAATCAATACTTGTTTGATTTTATCGGCATCCAATTCGGTGTCTTCAATACTTTCCTGCAGGTGTCGTTCGATGCTTACATTATTTTCTTTGAGAATGGCATCGCAAGCCAAAACACTTTCTTCAATGATACGATTGATGTTCGTTTTTGAATTTGTCAAGGTGTATTTACCTGTTTCGTATTTTTCTAGATCCAAAACTTGAGAAATCAGTCTCGACAACCTTTCCAATTCTTGACTCATTATTTTCTTGAATCGTTTTCGATCTACTTCTTCTACATCGTCATCTTGTAAAATTTCCGTAAAGGCGCGAATGGACGTTATTGGCGTTCGAATTTCGTGCGTGATGGTGTATAAAAATTCATTTTTCAATTCGTCGTGTTTGACCAATAAATCGTTTGCCGTAGTCAAATCTTCGGTCACTTTTTGCAAATCGAAAGATGTTTTTTGAAGCTGTTTGTTAAGTTCTAGAATTTCTTTACTTTCTTTCAAAATAGAAATTACATCTTCCATTCTGATTTCTTCTTCTTGGGAAATAGAACTCACCATAATGCGCGCAGAGCTTGTTCCAACGACACCCGTCAAAACATTTTCGGTATAGGTTACAAATTTTCGATCCGCTTTTTCTTCATCTTCGAGCGTTCCTTCGTTATAACGTTGCTTGAAAATACGCAAGGCCTGATCTGCCTTTTTTTCGCCCATGAAAAAATACATGAGATCGATCAAATCCTTGTTTTTAGCAACACCTCGCCAATATAGATTTTCCTCAATGTTGGAGGAATAATTATAGACATCCACATAAAGTTCCGCCTGATTCAACTCCAAGGAACTTTGGGAAACAAAAAGCGACAAGCCAATGTATATCATGGTATTGAAAAACAAACTCCAGAAAACACTGCCCGAAAGAGCGCTAGGCATTGGAATTCCAAACAAATTGACTGGATTGAAAAAGGACTCACTTTGAAGAAATTGAACTCCTGCTTCTCCAAAATAGCCCGCGTTTATGAGTTCAGAAAGAATCAAGGTATAAAACCAAACTGCTGCTCCGATGGCAATGCCCCAAATCGCACCTTTTTTGTTGCCTTTTTTCCAAAATAAAGCACCAATTGTGGCTGGCGCAAATTGGGCTACTGCGGCAAAAGAAGTTAAACCAATGGAAACCAAAGAATTGTTGAAAGCAACGAATTCATAGTACAGATACGCGAGAATGGCAATCAGAAAAACGGATGATTTGCGAACGATATTGATGTAGGAAATGAATCTTTGCGGGTCTTTGAACAATTTTAATTTGAAAACGGCAGGAAGTAAAATGTTGTTGGTCAGCATGGTTGCTAAAGAAATTGTACTGACGATTATCATTCCGCTGGCGGCTGCAAATCCTCCGAAAAAGGCTAAAGTTGCCAAGAAATCGTAACCGCTATTCAAAGGCAGATTCAAGACAAAATAATCTGGATTGAATCCTTCGCCGAGCGTTGCATTTCCAGCGATAGCAATAGGAATTACGCACAAATTAATAATCAACAAGTACAGTGGAAATTGCCAAGAAGCTTTTTTTACATGACTTTCTTCCACATTTTCTGTGATCGCCATTTGAAATTGACGAGGCAAAAGGAAGAAGGCAAAAAGAGAAAGAACAATCATGGTTCCCCAATGAAAACTATCGATAGGTTTTTGCACAATATTGTTCTGATTGGCCGACCAACCGCCATTGTTTGAAATAATGTACATGGCGAAGATACCAATGACGAGCAAGGATATGATTTTAATAATGGATTCCAAAGCTATGGCCACAACGATTCCTTCGTGCTTATCGGTAGAATCCAATTTTCGAAAGCCAAAAAGCACCGTGAAAATGGATAGGGCAAAAGCGATTACAAAACCAGTATCTATGCCAAAAGAACCCAACTGGAGATTTTGTTGATCGGTGAGAATGACAATACTCTCGCTAATAGATTTCAATTGAAGCGAAATATACGGTATGATTCCAATTACTGAAAAAACACTGATGAGGACTCCAAGGGTGATGCTTTTACCATATCGATTGGATAAAAAATCGGCTAAGGAATTTACTTTTTGCAATTTCGAAATGCGGATCATTTTGCGCAGGACGAACCAAAAAAGTACACAAGCAATTAAAGGTCCGATATAGATGGTCAGAAAATCAACTCCTTGATCAACCGCTCTTCCAACACTTCCGTAAAAAGTCCAGGCGGTGCAATAAACAGCCAAAGAAAGACTGTAAATCCATGATTTTCGGAGTAAACTTTTCTTTTTGATTGATCGTTTTTCAGCGTAGTTTGCCGCTAAGGCAAGAATGCCTAGATACAGCAGCGCTACGAAAACCAAAAACCAAACTGACATGTTTATTTTTTATGAATCAATTTATTGGCTGCGATAATTGCAATCCAAAGGCAAAAGATATAAAGAGCAACGTTTACAAAAGTAAAATTACCGAAGGCACCAACTATTGCTTTGATTGCCTGCAATGAAAAAAACAAGGCAAAAACAACGGCAACAAAAGTTAGTTTTTGGTTCATTTACTTGGTAATGTCTTTGTACGGGTTGATCATTTCTTTTTTCCATAAAAGGTAAGGAATTGCTAGAAAAACTAGACCAATCAACAAGGAAGGAATGATTCCAACTTGATAATTGCTTTCCAACCAAAAACGGAACATCAGTGTCAACAAGATATATATAATTAAGAAGATGGACGAGTATAATTTATTTAATTTCATGTCTTTTAAATTTTAGAAAAACGATGTGCAGCATTTGCCACACATCGTTTTGAACTATTATTGTATAAACTTTAATGCATGGATGCTTCACCCGCTCCTTTTGGGATACGAATGTCTTCAACCAACTCTTGAATATTTTGCGGTGCAGGTTTCGTAAATCGAGAAACGACAATGGCTACAACGAAATTGACTATCATCCCGAAAGTTCCAATACCTTCCGGTGAAATGCCGAACCAATATGCATCTGGACCATCGGCTGCTTCATTTCCAATCCAATGTAATTTGAATCGTGCAATGTAATACAGCGTAATTATCAAACCGACCAACATTCCAGAAATTGCGCCTTCTTTGTTCATTCGTTTTGAGAAAATTCCCATAATGATAGCTGGAAAGAAAGTCGCAGCTGCTAATCCAAAGGCCAGGGCGACGACGGATGCGACAAATCCTGGAGGATGAATTCCGAAGTAACCTGCTACAATAACTGCGGCTGCCGCAGCAATTCGAGCGGCAAGTAATTCTCCTTTATCTGAAATATTAGGCATCAACTGTTTCTTCAACAAATCATGCGAAATGGAGGAAGAAATCACCAAAAGCAATCCTGCTGCGGTACTCAAAGCTGCGGCTAATCCACCTGCTCCAACCAGTGCAACGACCCAATTTGGCAAATTCGCTATTTCTGGATTCGCCAAAACAATGATGTCTTTGTCCACCGTTAATTCGTTTTTCTCGGCATCGCCAACAAACTGAATTTTACCATCCTTGTTTTTGTCTTCAAAAGCCAACAATCCTGTTTTCTCCCAGTTTCCAAACCAAGCCGGCATTTCGCTGTAGTTTTTCTCACTAACGGTATTGATCAAATTGTATCGAGTAAAAGCGGCTACCGCAGGAGCTGTCGTGTAAAGAATGGCAATAAATACCAAAGCATAACCTGCTGATTTTCTCGCATCGCTTACTTTAGGAACGGTGAAAAAACGAACAATTACGTGCGGCAATCCTGCTGTTCCTACCATCAAGGCAGCTGTAATGAAAAATACATCTAACATGGATTTACTCCCGGTCGTGTAGGCCGCAAAGCCCAATTCGGCGCCGAGCCCGTCGAGTTTGTCGAGCAGATAACCTCCCCCCTCGACGGTTCCGCCAAATCCAAGTTGAGGAATTGGGTTTCCTGTAATTTGAATAGAAATAAAAATCGCTGGAACCATGAAAGCGAAAATCAAAACACAAAATTGAGCAACCTGTGTGTAGGTGATTCCTTTCATTCCTCCTAGCACTGCGTAGAAGAAAACAATGGCCATTCCGATGTAAACTCCTGTGTTTACTTCAACTTCTAAGAAACGTGAGAAAACGACTCCTACTCCGCGCATTTGACCTGCAACATAGGTGAAGGAAACGAACAAAGCACAGATGACAGCTACTGTTCGAGCGGTGTTGGAATAATACCTGTCGCCAATGAAATCAGGAACAGTAAATTTTCCAAACTTTCTGAGATATGGAGCAAGCAATAAGGCCAAGAGCACATATCCTCCAGTCCATCCCATCAGAAATACAGATCCATCGTAGCCAGAAAAGGAAATCAATCCTGCCATGGAGATGAAAGAAGCGGCCGACATCCAATCTGCTGCTGTGGCCATACCGTTGGCTAATGGAGAAACGCCTCCACCTGCAACGTAAAAATCTTTGGTTGAACCAGCTCTTGCCCATATGGCAATACCAATATAAAGTGCGAAAGTCACACCCACCAAAATATAAGTCCAAGTTAAAATACTCATGATTTATTTTTTTTAAATGATTGAATTAATTTATTCGTTGACATCGTATTCTTTGTCCAATTTGTTCATCAGGCGAACGTAGACAAAAATCAAAATGATGAAGGAATAGATGGAGCCTTGTTGTGCAAACCAAAATCCCAATTTAAATCCACCGAGGCGAATGTGGTTCAGCTGTTCTACTAAAAGAATTCCGAACACGTAGGAAACCAAGAACCAGATTCCCAACAGTATGGTCAGGTATTTCAGATTCTTTTTCCAATAATCTTTTACGTTTTTTGATGACATAATAATTGAATTTATGATTTATAGAAAAATGTGCATTTGAAGAGTCGCTCGAGAATTGGTTCCCGCATTGGCGATTCCTTTTTTGCCTGTATTGAATTCAGCAGTAAGCTTGGCATTGTGTCCGTTGATGAACCAATTCATTCCTACACCTAATTCGTAACTTGTATTGGGGGTATTGCTTAAATCTTGATGAGAATAGGTCACATAAGGCATGATTCCTTGGTCTTTTACAGGAAGATAATAACCCAATTGTCCATAGATAATCGAACCCGAACCCGGCACCAATCCACCACCACCATAGTTTTTATTGCTGCCATACTGCGAATGATAAAAAGCTGCCAAAGCATTGATGGCGTGACCGTTATTTCCTATTGGCGCATCGTAAAACACATCAGCGGCCAAGAAAGTAACGCCTTCTTTTTTCGTGTAAATTGTTGCACCTGTCGAATCCACATAACCCGCTCTCAAAGCCGTTGGGTTGGTGTTGAAGCCTAAACCGAAATTCAAAACTTTCTTTTTTCCCATGTACGTTCCCACGAAATAGGGAAGTTTGTCGCTTTCTCCATCGAGGAAATTGTAGTTGACATAACCGGAATACAACCAATCTTTTCCATCGCCAGCAACTTGAAACGAAGTCACATTCGAATCCAAAGCCGCCACATTTTTTCGGGCATTGTTGGCTGAAACTCGGTAGCTGAACTTGCCCAATGTTCCTTTTGCAAAAACACCCATGTGCCGTGCAAATTGATCAGAAGTTGTAATCGTAGACCAAGGGAAAAGTCGTGCATCGCCCATTCCTGCTCCTGGATTGTCCATCGTCATCATGTTCAAGGTGCTTTGATTGGACAAACGGCTGATGCCATTCCAATAGTGAAGACCAGATCCAAGGTGGAGTTTCTTGTCAATCACGGCAAACTCGCCGTACATATCGTGCATAAAAAGCATGGATGCATTGCTGGCTGTTTGGGCATTTGGATTTCCAGTGAGACCTGCCGCTCCAAGACTATTCAATCCGAAATGTGTTAAGATCAAGAAACGTGGAGACACTTGTGCATAAGACAGAAAACGTGCGCGACGAATGGAAAAATGTACACCATCATTGGCGGCTTTTCCGTTGGTTTGTAGTTGCGAAGAAAGTTGATTTTGATTCCAAATGATAAAGCGGACATATTTACTCCCATCTTCATTTAGTTTGACTGTTAGCGGTTTGTATGAATGATCATCGGTCTGACCAATGGAGATATTTCCGACAAATGAAGCTAAGAGCAACGATAAATACACAGTTGTTTTTCTCATCATGTTTTATTTTATAGTTTTTACTTGCAGTCTTTTGGGTTTGAGAAACAGGAGAAAATCGCGTTTTTTCAATTGTTGGAGAAGCGTAACTTCTTCAATTCAAGACCTAAAAGACTTGAGACAAAGTAGCAGATAAAGAAAATGATAAGAACTATTTAGTATAGATAAAAATTATTAGATATATATTTATGATTCCTCTAGGAAGCGATTCCATTGGATGAGCATGAATTTATCGCCAATGGGCGTAATCAAAAAGGCTTGATTTGAAGTCGGTGTGTTTTCTGTGAAGAATACAGACAACTGACTGCTATTTAATATTTTATAGTTTGGTTTTTGTTTGAACTTAAATGGCTTCTTTGCTCCGAAATACTTGACCCAGTTGGCAATCGTGACGTTATTGACACCGATGATACTTTCAATTTCGCGGTAACTCAATCCTTCCAAATACAATTGAAGTGCTTTTACAATAAAATAAGGGTCAATTTGCTTCCCTAGCTTGCTCACCGTGAAATTGTAGGCGCATTCTGTACATTTGAAACGTTGTTTATTGTTGACAATTCCACTTTTTACGGTCTTTTTATTCAAACATCTCGGACACTGCATTTCAATTGTATATATTAAATATGCAACATAAAACAATCGCAAAAGAAAATTGCTGGATTCGGCATGTAACCATTTCCCCAAAAAAACACTTATACTCGCAAACCCTTAAAGGCAAAATACTATGAAATTGATTATCTCACTTCTATTCTTCTTCGCGGCTTTCTTCGCCAATTCTCAAAATTCGTTCAATATGATTTACGATTGGGACTTGCAATTCATCAATGAACAGCCACTATCTGATGACATGAAGGGAGTTGTTTCAGAAGTGCGGGTAAAAAAAACGTACAGTAAGGATAAACGCAATAAATCCATTCAAAAGCACTACGACGACAATGGTTTGGTAACAGTATATGAAGTCAACGACCGAGACGGCGCGATGAAATGGAAAAATGAAGTTCAATACAACGCCAAAGGAAATGTTTCTTTATACAAGAGCTATTCTCCCAAAGGACTTCGGGTCGAAAAAATCAATACGTATGATGACCAATTGCGCCTAACAGAAACCCTTTCAAAGGGTAAAAAAGGCCAAATTACGCAGCGAAATACTTGGACTTACGGATCTGGGAAATGTCCCCTTTCGTCCAACAGATACAAAAAAGGCGGGCAAAAAATAAATCGTTCTTGGGCCTTCAGTTTCTATAAAGATTGCGACCCATCCAAAACAGTGCTAAGCAATGGCAAAGGTAAAGTGTTGAAAACATGGACCTATGACTGCAAAAAAGAAGGTGAGCAATTGGTGAAAAAGAAAGATGAAACCCAAGTTTGCAAATACGACGAATCGGACGGAAAATATTTGACGCGCGTCTATCAAAACTTTGATGAAAAAGGAAGAATTCAAAAAACAGTACAGAAATATACGATTGAAGATACACTGATAGTTGAAAGCATTTCCTACGACGGTGCCGATAAATTGAAATGGAAAATCACTTACGACAAATCATTTGATCGACAAATTTCTTTTGTTACTTACAACAAGAAAGGTGAAGAAACTTTCCGACGTGAATCGCTTTATATCGATAAAAAAATTCAGAGCACCGCTTCGCTGAATAAAGGGAAAAAATCAAGTGAAACATTCTATTCCTACAACGACAAAAACTGGTTGACGAAAATTGAAAACTTCGATAAAAAAGATAGAAAAACGAGTAGTTCAGAATTTGAGTATGTATTGTTATAATATGGCCTCCAATCTTTTCCTACTTTTGTTTTAACAAACACGTAGGATTGAAAAAAAAACTATTCTGGATTATTTTAATCGTCTTAATTGCTTTCGGCGGTTTTCAAATCAAAAAATACTTTTCCAAAAACAGCAACTTTGAAATCGGTCAAGCAATCGATAGCTTGAATCACGTGAAAGTTTATTACAACGGTTCTACTAGCACCATATTGGGCAGAAATGTGGTCGATGGCTACAATATCGGACTCAAATACCAATGTGTTGAATTCGTCAAACGCTATTATTTCGAGCATTATCAACACAGAATGCCAAACGTTTATGGCAATGCCGTCGATTTTTTCGATGTAAATATTGCGGACGGAAACAAGAATCCAGCAAGAGATTTGTTTCAATACACCAATCCGAGTCAGTCTAAACCCAAAGTTGGCGACCTCATCGTGATGAATGGTGGCGCTTTCGGGCATGTGGCCATCATCTCAGAAGTCCGAGAAGATGAAATTCAAATCATTCAACAAAATCCAGGAGCACATGCTGATAGTCGTGTTTGCTATGATTTGGAAAGGAAGGCTGAGGGGAAATGGTTCATTGATAAAAAAAGGATTCTAGGATGGCTCCGAAAATGAAACATATACGTCAAAACCAATAAATTCAACTTGTTGCACTAATTTGACAAAGCTATGTTGCTATGACGATCGTATTATGGACCTTTTCATGCTCTTACATACTCCTGTTCTTAACCAAAGAAGGTTTTATATCCACAAAAGCATATTATTTTTGCTTGGTGCAACCTTATGGTAAATAGCTCGTTTAATACTGAATTATAAACAATTTACCTTCATACAATGAAAATCCTTTTCGCGTCAATGTTATTGGCCTTTTCGCTTATCAGCTATTCTCAATCCAAAGAGAAAAACCCCAATTCTGGCCGTTCTTTCGGAAAAGACGGAAACGATAAAGCATCCATAGGTTTGAATTCCGAATTCTCTTATAAAATGATGGAGCAAAACCAAAACTTGCGCAAAACAACCATCCTTTTGGAGGAAAGAAAAAAAGGTGAATTGAAAAACAGAAGTTTGACCATCGGTGGTTCATTGATTTCCATTTTCAATTATCAAAAGTCAAACACAGAAGATAAATTTGGTTACTTGATGCGTCACCCAACGTCGTCCAATCAGTTAGGAAAAGAAATCAGTGAAATGGTGATTCACTCATTTCAGTTGTCGACAACTTTGGCTGTCAACGATTGGATTTCGGCATATGCAGACCTTCTTTATTGTCCTGAACAAAGTTTTGGTGCAGGAACGATAACTGCTTTGTCGCGCAACCAATTGCAATTGCGAAAAGGATTCGTCGTAATCGGTGACTTGCGTTCTTTTCCACTTTACGCTTCGATTGGTAAAATGGACGTGAATTTTGGTGGAACGGGCAGTGTTTCTCCTTTCACCAACTCAACTATGTGGCATGCCTTCGGTGGTTTAGGCTACGGTGGTGAATTTGGATTCAACAAATGGGGCTTGAAGGCTTCCTTTACAGCTGTTCAAGGTGGAGCACAATTTCGTGCCATGCAAACGGTCGTGAAAGATTCTTCAGCCGTTCCTTCGGTAATCAATAATTACGCTGCTGATATCAATTACACCTTGAAATTAGGTGAAGATTCTCGTATCACCGCAGGAGCGTCTTATCTTCATGGAAGCGCCTATTCTCATACTTTTCCTGTAACCCATTTCGCGCCAACAAAATCGAATAATCCAGCTGTTGCGATTTATGGCCGTTTAGAAATTCTGAATCATTTGACCATTAAAGGTGGTTATGCCATCACGCAAAAAGTTTGGCCAGGAACTTTCAATCCTAATCCTCCTTTGGATATTTTCCCTGCTGCCAAAGCCAGTTCAACGGATATTGGTATGAAATTCGATTTCAATCCTGAAGACGCAACGGTTTTCAGTTTATCGGGTGAATGGTCACAATTCAGAGCTGGACCCGAAGGATCACCTTGGGAACGTCAAAACCAATTGGTTTTCGGTTTGTGCGCTTTGGTTAATAAATCTTCTCGTCTATTTGTAGAATACTTTAACACAGCTGGTTATGTTCCTTTGAACTTCTTGAGCGGAGGAAATTTAGCACCAGGACAAACGTGGAGTGTGCGCGGAGCTTCCAGCAACGGTATCATTATCGGTGCGCAAATCAACTTGTAAATAGAATCGATTTACAGTTGGTAAACAATGGCGTTGATATTCATGCCTGAACCAACCGAAGCAAAAAGTATGCAATCGCCTTTTTCTATCGATTGATTTTCAATTTTTCCTTGGATCAATAAATCGTACAATGTCGGAACGGTAGCCACACTGGAGTTACCCAATTTGTGAATACTCATGGGCATTACGCCTTCTGGTTCTTCAGTATCGTATAGCTTGTAGAAGCGCTGAATTATGGCTTCATCCATTTTCTCATTGGCTTGGTGAATCAACACTTTCTTGATTTTATCTATGCCTATTCCACTTTTATCCAGACATTGTTTCATCGACACAGGGACGTTTTTCAAGGCAAATTCATATATTTTTCGCCCTTCCATTTTGATGTAGCGCTCATCTTGATTTTTCTCTTTGTTGAAAGAAGGTCCAAAGGATAAATAATACGCTTCGTCATAGGCATAAGTCGCTGTTTGATGCGCCAATATCCCGCCTTCTTCATCCGTTTCTTCGATAACGGTCGCTCCTGCTCCATCGGAATAAATCATGCTGTCTCTGTCGTGTTTGTCCACCACTCTCGACAAAGTTTCCGCTCCAATCACCAACACTTTTTTAGCCATACCTGCCTTGATGAAAGCACTCGCTTGAATGACACCTTCCACCCAGCCCGGACAGCCAAATAGAATGTCGTACGCCACGCAATTTGGATTTTTAATCTTCAAATCATGTTTAACACGCGTCGCCAAACTCGGTAAAATATCCGATTGCAATTTCCCGTGGGCTACATTCCCGAAATTGTGCGCAAAAATGATGTAATCCAAAGTCTCAGGATTAATACCAGATTCTGCAATCGCTTTTTTGGCGGCAATGGTCGCTATATCAGACGTTTGCAAGCCTTTATGGACATATTTTCTTTCCGAAATCCCAGTAATATCCACAAATTTCCGCGCGATTACTTCATTGGAATACGGAAAAGGACTTCCATCCGCATTGTTAAAACTGTGTTTCGCAAAGTCAACATTGGTGACTGTTTCTGTAGGAATATAGGACCCACTACCTGTAATTTTGATGGACATTCGATAATATGTATTGAAAAAAAGAGAATAACGAAGTTACGCTTAATCAAAGCTTATCCCCAATTATGGGCAAGTTTTTTCACTAATTTTCTACTTTTAGGGAAAACTAGGCATGTCAAAACTAGACTTTTTCTATTTTAAAAGGCATGGTCTTATCGCATTAATTCAAAAACAACTAATCCACTCCTTAAAAGCCATCAACGCACACCCCTATTTGGAATTCTCAACTTTTTTTCGTATTATATAAATTATGGTAAAAACAGAAAAATCAGAAAATAGAGCCTTTTTAGAAAAATCAATTCAACATATTGAAGCCGGAGGTTTTGAAAACATACAAGCGGATATGGAAGGTTATGAAAAACCTAAAGCGTACATCAGAAAGGGAAGTGACAATAAAGTAACACCGGATATTGTAGCTGAAAAACACGGTAGACAGCACTTTTTTGACATCAGTCTGAAATCAGAAAAACCAACTTTGCTCAAATCGAAATGGTTGTTTATGGAATCTTTGAGTAAACTTAAATCAGGCAGTTTTCGCGTTATCACCACAAAAGGTCATTTCAAATTCACAGAAGATATGTTGGCCGATATTCATTTGGAAAATAAAACACCGATTAAAATATAAGTCAACTAATACATTGAATATTAATTGATTGAACATTGAAAACACTAATGTCTCATTTTATACGTTTCATTTTAGGTTTTTGGATTCAATTGTTAGATCTGACGTATAAACAGCTAACATTATAAGGATTTAATCTTTAAACTTGCCAAGGAACAAATAAACTGCATGAGACAAAATCTTTTTTTATTCCTTTTCATATGCTTTTCAAATTTAACTTTTGGTCAAACTGAATTTGAAAAAAAGAAATCGGTTTTTCTGGAAATCGGTGGAAGCGGTGGTTTGGGGTCGTTAAATTTTGAAAAGCAATTTTTCAAGAAAAACAATACTGATTTTACCTGGAGAGCGGGTTTGAGTTTTGCGCCCATTGATAAGAACAATGGAACAGGTATCGTTTTTCCCCTTATGGCCAATGCAGTCATAGGGAAAAATGCACATAAATTGGAATTGGGTGTAGGACAAGGTATTACGATTACCACAAGAGCTAAATTTTTCGCACTGACAACGGCCGCTATTGGTTATCGGTATCAACCAGCCACAAAACAATGGTTTTATCGGGTGACCTACACACCACTTATTTCCTATCTTGTTGATTTTCAAATGCAACAATGGGGAGGAATAAGCATTGGTTATTCATTCAAAAGCAAAAGAAAATGAAGAAAATAATCCTACTCAGTTTCGGTATTATTGTATTCATTTCTTGCAATAAAAAGAAGTATTTTGATGGTCCCAATTTTTATCAAGACGGATTTGAAAACTATTCCATTTTGGAGGACTTACTGCTTCCAAATGATCAACTTTGGTCGTATACGCAACAAACCAAGGACGGGAATAACATAACAGTCGATACCACCAAGGTACATTCTGGGCAGAAATCGCTCAAATTTACGGCGGTGAAATCCCAAACGGACGAGGTCTCAAAATCGAGTTTAGCCAAACAAAAGATGGCTTTTTGGAGCGATGAAACCGTCCGATTGAATGCTTGGTATTTTGTGGAAGGTACAGCCGATTTGAACTGGATGTTCCTCATGGATTTGGAAGAACAAGCCACTATTGGCGCTGTTCCTGGCATGCGTATAGCAATGGTAAACAACCAATTGAGGATAGAATACAAATTCAACGAAAAAGACATTACCCAAGCCGCTGGACAGGAAATAGATTTCCCGAGAAATGAATGGGTAGAAATCGTTTGGGAAGTGAAACTCTCTCGGAAAAAGAAAGGAAGTGTAAAACTTTGGCAAAATGGTCAAATGATCATTAACAGCGAAAAAAATAGAACATTACCGAAAGATTTACTGTATTTTCAGCAAGGTACAAAAGGAATGTACAGCAGCTGCGAAATAGGAATCACTGCCAATTCAAAGGACAATGACGCCACCATTTGGGTGGACGATATAAAATTTGAAAAAGTGGACTAGCCATCTTTTTAAAAGCTGTTTAAAATCAATACTATAATCAATCCCAACATGCAACTCGATTACATCCCAGACCTCAACGAATACGGTGACGACATGGTGCGCCTTTATGATTTTGATCGAGCACAGGCAGAACATTTTATTCAAATACTTCGACAGACAGTTTTTATCGAAATGAAATCATTGGCAATTCATGATTTGTATTTCATTGAGGCGCGAAATTGTCGTTTGACTTTGCGCATTTCAGACGAAAATGAGGGCATCACTTCAGAAGATAACGTGAATTTCTTTTGCGATTTGAACCTTGAAGCGTACGGCACCATGCTGACTTTACTAGAACCGTTTAGCAAAAGAGAAACCAAAGGTTTTCAATGGCTTTACGATATTGATAGTCCTACGGATTTTTTGTTTTCTCCTGGAGGGACATGGTGATGGAAATTGCGAGACAGTGTTTAAGTCTTTGCAAGATATCTGGTTTCAGGTCGTGAACCGAATAGCGTAGCCCCATGGTTTCGTGGTTTAGCTTGACAACCCATGAAAACATCTAAACCGCAATGACCGCCGACACCACAGTTCTATCCGATGTACACCTTCTAAAAGGCCATATTCCTGTGCATTTTCCACCTGTTCGAATAGATAGCGTAGTGGTTCGAATATGTGGTTCTGAATTTAAAAAAAGGCGAACAACGCAGGTATAAACTGTATCGTTTTTCAGATTATCAATGTCTGCAATCGGGAAAAAATCGCTGACACTTCCTGCCGGAATACGAGACAAAACGCTAAATCTATTCAACCGTGAATCACTTCCGTCCATCAAGGTGATATCCACATTACTGATGTTTGTTCTGAGGGAATTGGTCCTTAATTGGATAAAAACTGTCGCCATAATTCAAGGAGTTTTCGTTCAACATTTGTGCAGTATTCCATTCTCCATTTCGAAAACTGAATTGGAATAAATTTAGGAATAAGAATCCAAAATCAAGTATAGACATGAAAAAATCTATTCCATATTCAGCGCAATGAAAGAATTCCAACTTTCCAAGAATCTCCAAATCGCCTTAGGTAAGTGAAAGGCGAGAAATGTAGGCATTGGTGGGCACCTTGAGAAGAACGAGCATCGCTCGTCAAGACCAAGCGGTAGCGCCGGGAAAAAGCTTGTGATAGCATAGCGAGCAAGCGAAGGATCACCGATGAGGTCGCCAATGACAAGTTTCTCAACTGGAGCTTTCCGTAGCGGGAGGTTTTTCTTTTGCTTCTTTTCTTTTTCCCGGAGAAAAAGAAAAGAAGAACGAATTTAAATCGAAGCTCAATTTAAAAGTTTGGCGAAAAATCTAAGCATAGACATGAAAAAATAACCCGTTCTTTACTGCGACATATTCCCCAAAAACAGAAACCAAAATGAATCACCCCACAAAAAACCTTTCCATTGCCTTTTTAGGAGCATCGGGAGCCGTCGGAACAGAGACACTCCAAACCCTGCTGAAAAGTAAAAACATTACGCAACTGAGTCTGTTTGGTCGCACAACCATTCCAAATATCACAGCCGATTTTGTCCGTCAATATCCAATCCATATTTTCGACCCCAGCACCTACCTAAGCGATTTGCCCGGACACACCACCGCCATTTGCACCTTGGGCGTGGGCGAACCGTCCAAAATGGACCGAGAACAATTCATCAAAATAGACAAAACCGCCGTTCTCGATTTTGCCAAAGCTTGCAAAAACAGTGGCGTCCAACATTTTGAATTACTCGCCGCCGTGGGCATCAACGCCAAATCTTCCAATTACTATTTGCGCAGCAAAGGAGAATTGGTAGAAGAACTCCAAGCCCTCAACTTCGAGCGCTTGAGTATTTTTCAGCCCTCCATGATTCTCACCCCAAAAAACCGCTACAGCTTCTTCCAAGGCATCATTTTAAAGGTTTGGCCTTGGCTAAAACCACTTCTCTTCGGTAGCCTCCGAAAATACCGCGGTATCCCCGTCCACCAATTGGGACAAGCAATGGCCAAAAATGTTTTTACCGAAAAAACAGGTTACGAGGTACTGCAGTGGGATGATTTTGTTGGGCTGAGTGCTGAATAAAGGGGTTAAAATTTGATGGAGGTGTATGGATGGATGGAAGATTTATTTATATTTGGGATACACTGGAAAGTAGCTAGTATGAAAGTGAAAATAAGCAATTGTAAATGAATGCTGTCGGCTTTATAGTTGTTTTTCAAGGAATTAAAGAGATGAATAAAATGGGAAGTATAGAGGAAATATGCGCAATTGCGCATAGCGAATTGTTGTGTGCAATGCTGACTAACCTCTCGTAAAAACATAAAAAATCAAAATCATGAATCTTAAAAAAAAATTTATTTTCTTGCTGTTATGCGGATGCGTATCTACTGCCAATGCTCAAAAGTTTGAGATAGATAGTATAGTT
>JBGSIB010000028.1:0-61362 GCA_041751955.1 Crocinitomicaceae bacterium | reverse complement strand
ACCGATTATGTAATCAATATAGTCCAATGAACTGGACTATTTTCATACTATATCGGCATAATAGCGAAAGTTATTGGACTAAAATGTATATATGTTTGCTATCAGGTCCGCTGGCGGCGATAAGAAAAGAAATTCGACCATTTAGCGCAGTTTGAACTTTGCAGGAAGCCTCTTAAAAAACCGCAAGGTGATTCCTTAATTTTTTAAAACAACATTGCTAGAAGTTTAAAACCTCTGGTGATAATTATTTTGGGTAATTACCATAATTACCTTTATGCCCTTAAATCCTTAATGTTAAAAATTTAAACACATCACGACTGTAAGTGGTTTTTACCTCTATTTTTAATCAAAAAGGAGTGAGTAAACTGAAATCTTATGGTGTCCCTTTTTGCCGTAAGGTCATTGATAATTTCAAACAAAACAGATTTCGAAACAATTGGTGGTAAATTAGTGACGATACAATTCTCTTTTGCTAAATACTCTCAACTTTGCGAAACATGACAGGAAAACACATGCAACTTGCTTGGAAAACAGAAAGGTAGAAGTCAAAAACACAAAAGCTCCAGCGAAAAGGCAGGAGCTTTGTTTAGAAATACATTTTCATCAAATTTATTCCTTCACTATTTTTTTCATTACTTCTTTTCCATCAACCGAAATCCTCATGAAATAGCTTCCCGACTTAAATTTTCTACATTCACCTTATCTGTGTTTTGAACGGAAAAAAGCAACTGACCGACACTGGAAAAAACTTGAACTTCTTCTGGGGTAGAGTTGCTTTCGATTTGAACATTCGCAGCCGTTGGATTCGGGAATAAGTTTACATTGTTCACCAAATTCTCCTCAAGGCTAAGAACATTCAAACGCGTCGGTTTCACATCAATACAACATTGATATTGGCGCATTAAATCTGCATACTGCCCATCAGCAAAAGTCGTCGTAGGGTTGCTAACTAAAAGTCCCGTTTGAGTTGATATTCCAAGGACTTGAGATCCATTTGAAAAATAGTAAACACCTGTTGCTGGATCAATTGTTGCTCCTCCATTCAAGGAATAGCCTCCAGTCATTACTGAACTAGGCGAAACCACAGTAACAAGTCCAGAAATAAGGTCTATCTTACCTAAAGTAATTGTAGACGAGTCGAGAATATCAATACTAATCCCCAGAATTGGATCAAATATGGTAGAATAATAATTGTTTCGAACCAATCCGTAAAGCGTTGAATCAACACAGTTATAAGCAAAATTATCAAAAGCGATTCCGTTCGGATTTATGATAGGTAAACTATTGTAAACATTTCCATTGTAGATGTCCACCCCCATTAATGTGTTACCGAGTGAAAAATAATACACCATATCATACGGATCAATAGCGGAACCTGCCATGGCGTATCCCTGAGCCAATGAGTTTTGCGAAATCTCCGTAATTTGTCCAGTGGACACATCAATTTTTGATAAAAACAATTCACCTTTCGCCTGCATGGTCAATGGATCGTAAAAACTTCTTCTAGCTAATCCATAAAGTGTACTATCGGAATTATTGAAACGGAAATTATCAAAATAACTCGCACCATTTGGATTGGTTATCGGAACTGAGTTGACGAGGTTTCCAGCAGATAAGTCGAGTGAAATAAGTTCTGTTTCACCTTGAAAGATGTAGGTGTTTCCATAAGGATTCAGAGCAGACCCAGTCAAATTTATTGCGCCATTGAAGGTTTGATTTCCCAAATTGGTTACAAATCCTGAAATCGGATCTACTGTCCCCAATCGATAGTTGGATGAATCCAAAATTTGGTCAATAAGGGTACTGTCAAACGGATTGGGCTGATAGGAAAAGAAATTTTTACGAACAATTCCGTAAATTCCATTTACATTTTGAGCCTGAGATACAACAATCGAAATTAAAAAGAGTACAAATAACAAAAATTTCATAGCATGATGTTTTGATTTTCAGACATATAACAATAGGATTTATAATTTTGTTTACGTCAAAAGATTTTTTTTATTTGCGCTATAAAATCTGATTGTTCGTTTATTTCATAAACCTCCTCAAAACACTATTGGGTAAAATATACTTCTCCAATTCTTTGTAGCTGAAAAACAATTCTTGTCTTCCCGCGGCATAGGGTGCAATCTCATAACTGTTGAAATAAAAGAGCAATCCGCCAGGAGTAATCGCAAAATTATCGGTGATAGGAAATTCTCCTTTTTCAAAAAACCAGCCAGCTTCTTCTTCATATTCCTTGTATAATTTTTGCTCGGCAAAAGCGCTGAAATCTTTTAAGAAATTGGGTTTCAATACATCATTTAGTTTCAATTCGGCTCCTGTTTTCAAATCGAAATTGATGTATTCCAATCTGCCATTTGGATGAGCGCCACCAGAATACTCCCAAGACGAAACATGAGCGCAAAGGATATTGTTATCATTGGTTGTCACCCCGACAAAAGATTCAGTTTCCAAAAAATCATATTCTTCTACTAAATCTTTCAATGAATTCAAATAACTCTGAATATCCGACTTTTCGCCATGGTAAAGTGCACTTTTAAGCAATCGCTTATTGATTTTATCGTCAATTTTAGCATCCTCTGTTTTCAATTTCAGCAATTCAATGTGCATTGTAGAACAGATCGTGTCGGTGTATCTAGCTTCATACACATCGCGCGGATTCTTCAAATATTTTTCTCGATTAGAGCAATCTTCTTTATCATATATTTCTGATGTAAATTGCGCTACACCGTCGGTATGAACAGTCGCTGAAAAATCCAGTTCCTTTTTCGTTTTGGGATGGATCCATTTTCCATCTAGTTTGTCATTCGATACGAATTTTCCTTTGAATAATCCTGTTTTCTCGTAATACTTATCTCTTTCTTCGAGCCTAAAGCTTCCATTTTCTTTCACATTTCCTTCCAATTCAAGAGGTAAACCGACTTTATCGTAGTAGTAATAACCTGAAAGTGTTGTGTCTGTTTTATGCAAATGCATGGTTATGGACAAGTTTTCTCCTATTTTTCCTTTGAAGCATTTGTATCCATTTTCGGCGAAAACAAATGGGTTTTCTTCGCCTGAACTTGTGGCAGTTTCAATCGAGGTTTCGGCTTCTTGCGGTGTTTTTTCTCCTTCACTTTTGCATGAAAAGAAAAAGAAAAGTAAAGCAATAAAATAAAGTCTTTTCATATTTTTAATGTTGTTCTATTCAAATCATAGACCCCAAAAAAATACTTTTACGTCACTTTTCCTTGACGAAAAGTAACCAAAAGTCAAGGCTTGAGATGTAAGTTAAAGCGCAATTCCGCGATCTAATAATAAATATCATTCTGGCGCTTTATTTTTAAACCTCCTAAAAACGGAATTTTGTCGGTGATCTGCTCCGTTTCTCTTCGATACTCTCCGCAGCTTCCTCCAAAAATTAACCGTTTTCAGTTCGCTTCAAAAACCCTTCCATCTAATGCCAAATTAATTCTTTTCAATTTTTCTCATACCAAACTCTCAAAATAATTAATTTATGAGACACTCAGGATAGTTTTGAGAATGAAAGTAGTAATTGGAACTGAATTATTAACACTTTTCTATCTTGTTTTTGATGGAATCATTGAAAAGTGTGCAGAGAAATAAAACAAGAATTAATGTTTTCTATAAATCTTCATTTTCATACAAACGCAATCTATTTTTCGCAGAATTTAAATCGTTTTCTAAATTTTGAACTTTGTTCAACAAATTGAAAATCACATCTATTCCTTCGGGATTAACGTTGAGTTCGCGGTGTAGGCGAATCATTTTTTCAAATTCACTCAGTCTTTCCACATGCATGAATTCTGTTTCCTCCAGTTGATGAATTTCAATCAATCCGATTACTTGCAAATCGCGAACAAAACTGATTTCAAGATCGTAATTCGAACAGAGGATTTCTATTTGTATTAATTCTTGCGCTGTCATGATTTCTGGATTTTTTTCAATTGTTCAAACAAGTTTTTCTCTTCTTCAGTAAGGTTTTTCGGCGTTTGCAATTGCAAAGTCAAAATCAAATCGCCAAACTGCCCATCTTTTTTATAGACGGGAAAACCTTTTCCTTTCAATTTCACCTTCGCTCCGTTATCCGTTCCTGCTGCTATTTTCAATTTCACTTTTCCATCGAAAGTATCTGTGGTTATATATCCACCTAAAATAGCTGTATACACATCAAGGTCGATATTTCGGTATAAATTGTCGCCTTCTCGCTGGAAAAGGGTGTTGTTTTCGACTGCAAAACGAATAAACAAATCGCCATTCGGTCCGCCGTTCATTCCTTTTCCTCCTTTTCCTGGGATTTTTATGACTTGACCGTCTTGAACACCAGCCGGAATCGTCAATCGAATATTGCCACCATTGACCGTTAAAACTTGTTTCTGACTTTCGTAAACGTCTTTTAGTTTCAAGTGTAATTCCGCATTGAAATCTTGTCCCTTATACTGAACTGAGCCTGAACTTCTTCGTCCACCCGCTCCACCAAACATGGATTCGAAAAAATCCGAGAAATCGCTTTCAGAATAGCTTTGTCCACCTTGCGATTGAGATTGTGTTCTACCTTGACTTTGTTGTTGTCGCTGTTTGGTGAACTCATCGGCGTGTTTCCAATCCTTGCCGTATTCATCATATTTCTTGCGGTTTTCAGGATGACTGAGCACTTCATGCGCTTCGTTGATTTCCTTGAACTTCCGCTCAGATTCTTTGTCGTTGGGGTTTAAATCGGGGTGATATTTGCGGGCCAATTTTCTGTACGCCTTCTTAATCACATCAGTAGTCGCTTTTTTTTCGACCCCCAAAGTTTTGTAATAATCAATAAAATCCATGATTTTCTTCTATGCATATTCCGCAAATGGAATACTTTCAAAGTTACACATTTTAGTGCGTAAATGAAAGATTATTTGTCCTGTTCTGGCGGATACTTTTCCAGTAATTTTGCAGGTCGAATCGGTCGTTTTTCAAATCCACCGCCGCAATTGGGAGACACGTTTTGGAGTTCAATTTCAACGCATTCTCGACAAAACGTGCATTCAAAACTACAAATCATGGCTTCTATGCTTTCTGGTGGAAGCGCTTTCTTAAATTTTCAAAGCTTGAGCGGAGTTCTGGCATACTATCTTTTTCGTTCGTCCGTATCCAAAATCGCAAAATTGTAACCGTCCGACCATCCTGATTCAAGTGGTAAAACCTTTCTGGCCATGCCTTCGCGAATCATTCCCACCTTTTCGATTACCTTAACGGAAGCTATATTGTCGATGGCGCACCCTGCTTCAACACGATGCAATTTCAACTCATCAAAACAAAAATCCAGTGCACAATTCACCGCTTCAGTTGCCAAACCTTTTCCCCAGTATTGCGGATAAAACTTGTACCAAACTTCCCCCTTTCTTTGTTTTGGTCGGCCAAGAAATATGCCAAACATTCCAATGAAATCGCCCGTGCCCTTTTCTTCAATGGCGAAAGTATAATTTCGAATGGGAGCTTGTTTGTTGTCTCTAATTCGATCTTTGAGTATCGCTTTTGTCTCCGAAATATCCTTGGGAATGCCGAGCGTATTGTATTTCTCTACTTCTGGAATGGAACTCAAACGGTGCATTTCTGCTAAGTCCGACTTTTTTAAAAGACGAAAAAGCATGCGAGGTGAAGTAAGAACAACCGTTTTCATTGTGGGATGAAGTTACAAATTTAGAGTAAACCCTTCCGTCAAAATTCTTTTTTCAAAAACATCTCGAAAATGAACCTCAACGATCATCATTCCTTTTTTCTTTTCCAGCATAAGCTTTTTAGCTTCTTCTGAAAGTAATCTGCCTGACCCGAAAACTGTTTTTCCCTCAATGGAAATTGACCAATTAAATATCGGGAATCCTATCCGCAAAGGTACTTCTGGGGATAAATTCAAACTGATTTCTATAGGTAAAGAATCTACTTCAGAAAATGCTTCGAAATTATCTAAACGCATTATGGGCATAGGTATTTTAAAGACCTTAAAAGATTCACTCGATACTAATTTCTTCTTCCTGTCGAATACTTGAATAGTAACATTTTCTTTCATTCCAGGCCGAACAATATAATTTCCATCCTTCAGTTTAATGATGGTATCACACTCAGCACAGACTAGCCTTAATTGTTTTACACTTTTATCTTTAAAACCAATAGACAAAAGATGGTCATAGCCTTGAAAAAGTGTCTGAATTTCCGGAAAAACAAATTGTACGTTTTCCTCTTGCGCATTTGAAAATTGGTTAAGACAAAGCACCAAAAGAAAAACTGAAAATCGCATAGATTCGAAAGATTTAATTTATAATAAACTTAAGATAAAAACTTTGGCCTTTCATCTCCGTTATCAACCAATAAACACCCGATTTTAATTCGGTTACAATTTCAAGTTTATCCTCTATTCCAAATCCTGTATTCTCAAAAACTACACGACCATTCAAATCCAAAATTTCAATGTAATCAATTTTAGATTCAGAAGACTCTATAATAAATGTTCCGTCATTCGGATTTGGATAAATGGTAAAATCTCCGAAATGAAACAATTCCAAATTCCCTAAAGTAGCTGGATCCTGATTCACAACAATATACCCATTTTCTCCAACAGCGAAAAGTACAGAATCACCATAAGAATCCATATCCTTGATGCTTTCTGCCACCAATTCGTAACTCCAATTCGTAATCGAACCGTCACTTTCGTAAATCAAACCTGGATTGCTGCCACCCGTTGTTAAAGACTGCTCTCCACCGATATAAATACGACCGTTTCCAGCTTTCTCCGTTGCGTACATATTCGGATAAAAAAAAGTGCCTGAATTCGTTTCAGGTTGCCATGTTAATCCAGTATCAAACGAAACAAGTACACCAAAAGTACCGGATGTAATGGATGTGTATGTCGCCAAAACAGTTGAGTTATTCACGAAAAGAACAGAAGTTAAACTGTCTGTGTCATTCAAAGTATTGGGAATGGTATCCCAAGTTGAACCACCATCTGTCGTTCTGAAAAAATAATTACCTGTACTGGTTGCCAAACCCATATTTGTTGTGGAAAAATCGAAATTATTGATTTGACCGTCCGACTGAATAAATTGCGGGGTTATATTGGTTTCGGCCCAAACACCATTGCTCAATTTGTTAATGATTTCGCCAGAAAAACAGCCCGACCCCCCAAGGAAACCGCTATTTTCATCAAAGAAATACAAACCTGTATTGTAACAAGCGTAGATATTATCAATGACAGTCCAGGTTAATCCCCCATCAATCGTTTTGTACGTTCCAGTGTAGGGTCCCGACATGATGTAACCGACCAAATCGCTTACGAATTTCACTTCAACAATATCGTACTGATTGGCAACAAATGGAAAAGTAGATAAATCCATAGCATTCCATGTTTGACCGCCATCTGTTGTTTTTAACAAAGTGGAATCATCACCACCGATGTAGCCAACAGATGGGCTAGGGAAACTGATGGAATTCAAGTTTTTTGTCGTCCCTGATGGAACAAGTTGCCAGGTTTGCGCAATCGTCAAAGTACTGGTAAGAGCAGCAAGAACGAAAAGTGTACA
This sequence comes from Crocinitomicaceae bacterium, assembly GCA_041751955.1. Lineage (GTDB taxonomy): Bacteria > Bacteroidota > Bacteroidia > Flavobacteriales_D > Crocinitomicaceae > UBA2040. The sequence goes on along the minus strand of JBGSIB010000028.1, from coordinate 53,806 downwards.
TTTTAAATTTTTCATAACCTTTAAATTAGTGTTCTACAAAATTCGACTGTTTGCATCTTCTTGTCCATGTATATTTCTGACCTAATCTTGTACATTTCGGAAATCGGATGGAGATTGCCCTGTTTTGCTTTTAAAAAACTTGCTAAAATGTGCTGGATCCGCAAAATTTAGTTCATAAGCGACTTCCTTGGCTGAAATTCCCGTATTGAGCAATCTTTTTGCTTCGAGAACCAATTGCTTATATATGAGCGCACTTGCCGTCATTCCTGTGCGTTGATGCACCACTTCATTCAAACTTTTATCCGAAACAGAAAGATGATTCGCGTATTCCTTCACCATTTTCATGTTTTTAAATTCCTCTTTCAACAAGCGACGGAAAGCGACATACAAGCTGTTTTGATGCGCATCATTAACAATTTCTGAAACATTTCTTTTCCGCATGCAATGAAGAATCAACTGGGTTAAATGCGTTTGCACAAAACTATTTTTTAGCAGATTATCCGATTGATATTCGGTCCATGCATTTTTGGCCAAGTGGATAATTTCTGTTTCAGTTTGACAATCAAAAAAATAATTGGGCGGAAATTCATTCACGTCCAAACAAATATGGTCAAACAAAAAGTCTTCTATATTTTTCGTGGTTTGCAGTATATCAAGGTCAAAAAGAAAGGCAAATCCATTGGAATCCAATTCCCGTTTCACCTGATGAACTTGCCCAGGTGCGACGATGTGGATAGAATTGGTTTCAATGGGGAAAAGCTCAAAATCAATCAAATGGGTTCCTCCCCCTTTTTCAAAAACAAAAAATTCGAAATAATTGTAGCGATGTGCTTGCGTGGAGTCATATTCCGTCAGTGCTTGTAACTGATGCAAAACGATTTCTTTTCTTTCTTTTTCCGGTCTTTTATGCGTTGGTATCATTGCAATGAGACTTGCTCAATATTCGGCAATATAGGTCAAAGCTGTCGCTCAGCAAAATTTTTAAAGGCTACAAGGTATTTCATGGATTGCTTTTTAAACATCCCAGGCATCAAGAAACCGAAGATTTTCATGAATCCACTGAATTTGAATTCTTCCTCAGAAATATACAATGTTCGATCATCAGAAATCGGTTCAAACGTATTTTTAATGCTGTTCCAAACTCCCTTCGCTTCGTAGGTTCCCGCAAATTCTTTTGGCAATTCGCGTTTCGTGATGGTTTCAATCATTTCAATTTTCCGCTTGCCCATTAGAAATACCAACTTCGATTTGGCTCCCACTTGTCCGGGTTCACCACTCAAATGCTCAAAACTCTGCAAACCTTCCATCCATTCTTTGAGGTTTTCTGCATTGTCGAATAACTCAACTACTCTATCTAGTGGTTGGTTGATTTCTATTTGGTTGGTGTATTTCATGACGCTTCGTTTGAAACAAAACTAATAAATTACTGATTTTAAATACTTACCCCAAAACGAAACTTTCCCTATCTTTGCACAAAATTTTTCACCATGGCTTTAAAATGCGGTATTGTAGGACTTCCAAACGTTGGAAAATCGACTTTGTTCAACTGTTTGTCCAACGCAAAGGCACAATCAGCAAATTTTCCTTTTTGTACAATTGAGCCGAATATCGGTGTGATTTCTGTGCCCGATCCACGTTTGGAAAAACTGGAAAGTATCGTTAATCCTGAGCGTGTTGTTCCCACAACCATGGAAATTGTTGATATCGCTGGATTGGTGAAAGGTGCCTCAAAAGGTGAAGGACTGGGAAATAAATTCTTGGCCAATATTCGCGAAACAGATGCTATTATTCACGTTATCAGATGTTTCAAAGATGACAATATCATACACGTGGATGGAAATGTGAATCCAGTTCGCGACAAAGAAGTCATCGATATGGAGTTGCAATTGAAAGATTTGGAATCCATCGAAAAGAAATTGTCTTCATTAGCGCGCGTCATCAAAAGTGGTGACAAAGATCTTTTGAAAGAAAACGATATCGCCTTGCGTATAAAAGCGCATTTGGAACAAGGGAAATCCGTTCGCTCCATGAGTTTCGATGAAAAAGAAACACCCATCGTTAAGTCTTTCCATTTGATTACTTCAAAACCCGTTTTGTATTTGTGCAATGTAGAAGAAAGCGCTGTAAAAACGGGCAACGAATATGTTGAGCAATTGAAAGCGTCCGTTGCCGCTGAAAATGCGGAAGTAATGGTAATTGGTGCTAAAATTGAAGCCGACATTAACGAATTGGAGTCATACGAAGAGCGTCAAATGTTCTTAGAAGAATTGGATTTAGAGGAACCTGGCGTTAACCGTTTGATTCGTCAATCGTATAGTTTATTGAATTTACAAACCTATTTTACGGCAGGTGTAAAAGAAGTTCGCGCTTGGACAATAGAAAAAGGAATGACCGCACCACAAGCGGCAGGCGTCATCCACACCGATTTCGAAAAAGGATTCATCCGTGCCGAAGTCATGAAATACGAAGACTTTACCACTTTAGGTTCCGAAGCAGCCGTGAAAGATGCTGGAAAATTCAAGGTGGAAGGAAAAGAATATGTGGTCGCTGATGGCGATGTGATGCACTTTCGATTTAATGTTTAATTAATTTCGGATTATCGGATTGCGGATTGCGGATTGACAGATTGCTGATTGTGAAGATTCGACTGTGTTGGCGAATTTCAATTAAAAAAACCAAACAAATAATCCTGTCGCGACCAAAACTGCGGCCAATGATCCGCCGGCAATACCCGCAATTCTCTTGATTTTAGGGTTCGAATTTTTAGAGAAGTTGATCAATGCATTATCCTCAACTGGTTTTTGCAAAATCCCTGCTTCCAATAAAGGAACTTCTTCCAGTGTAAGTTGGTGAAAATTGAAATATGTACCTGAATATCCGGTCACGGTCAAGGTGATTTTTCTTTTATAGATTTCATATTCCACAATCGGGTGAACCAAAATATCACCTCCTGTTTTTTTCAAAATCTCGCGGATGGCCAGTGTTTTAGTGTCTTCGACACTCGTGCCTTTAGGTGGATTCACCGTTGCCGTACTTTTCTTATCATCAACTTTCAATTCTGCAACAACAGGTAACTGCATAACACCAGCTCCATAAATTTCTGTGTTTTTGGAATTACTTGAAGTTACTTTTGGCATGGCACAAGAACCCATCAAGAGGAGCACGAATAGTGGAAGAAAAATTTTCATCATAGTTTTGGTTTTTTATTTTATTGAAACAAATCTAATTTTTTTTTCGATTCAACAGATAATCAATTACAAATTGTTGAATTGCGAATTACGAATTACGAATTACGAATGGATGTTAATAATCTAAATTCTCCAATTCGTAATTCTTAATTCCCCCGCGCGTAATTCATCCATTCGTAATTCGTAAATTTGTAAAAATTACATTTCATGAATATTCCAGCGAATAACCCCAAGCTCAAATCTTGGGTTGATGTACCAAAAAATTCAGATTTCCCGATTCAAAATTTACCTTTTGGCGTGTTTAAAACAGCACAATTGTCAACACGTGTTGGTTCGCGAATTGGTGATTTTGTAATTGATTTGAAATCCTTGTTTGTTTTGGGTTATTTGGAAAATTTACCTTTCGAAGCTGGCGATTTTTCCGCGAATGCTTTGAACCCAATGATGAAAAAAGGAAAAAAAGCTACTCGCGATTTACGCAACCGATTGTCTAAATTATTGGATGCGGAACAAAAAGATTTGCAAACGAATGAACATCACGTTTCACAAATATTAATACCCGTTGATCAAGTAGAAATGCTTTTGCCCGTTCAAATTGGCGATTATACCGATTTTTATTCGAGCGAACAACATGCATATAACGTAGGCTGCTTGTTCCGCGATCCAGAAAACGCCCTTATGCCCAACTGGAAGCACATTCCTGTTGGATATCACGGAAGATCCAGTTCTATTTTACCTTCTGGAATCGATTTTCATCGGCCAAATGGTCAAATGAAACCACCAACAGCTGAAATTCCAGTTTTTGGATCCTGCAAATTATTAGATTTCGAATTAGAAACTGCTTTTTTCACCTACGAAGGAAAACCTTTGGGCAATGCCATTTCAACCGATGAAGCAGACGACTATATTTTTGGAATGACCTTACTCAACGATTGGAGTGCGAGAGACATCCAAGCATGGGAATATGTGCCATTGGGTCCGTTTTTAGGAAAGAATTTTGCTTCTCATATTTCCTGTTGGATTGTAACTTTAGATGCTTTGGAACCCTTTAGAACGACTGGCCCAATCCAAAACCCTAAAGTTCTGCCGTATTTAGAATATTCGGGAGAAAAACATTTGGACATCAATTTAGAGGTCGCAATTCAACCGAACGGCAGCGAAGAAACAGTTGTTTCAAATTCCAACTATAAATACATGTATTGGAATATGAATCAACAATTGGCGCACCATACAATTAATGGCTGTAACATACGGTCAGGCGATTGCATGGGTTCGGGGACTATTTCTGGCCCCAAAGAAAGTGAGTTTGGATCTATGTTGGAATTATCTTGGAAAGGTTCTAAATCCGTACCCATGAAAGATGGTAGCGAAAGGAAATTTATTCAAGACAACGATACCGTCATTATGAGAGGATATGCCGAAAAAGATGGCGTGCGAATTGGGTTTGGAGAAGTGAAAGCTAAGGTGTTACCAGCGAAATAAGGGTTCATGGCGATAGAAGAAGGTAAGTTTGAAATCGATTTAGACCAAGAACGTAAAGAAATTCTCAACGCTTTTCGTGGACTATTGCGTTCCTGCAAAAATCGAACGAAAGAAGATACGAAGCGAATTCGTCGTGCATTTGATGTTGCATTGGATGCACACAAAGACATGCGTCGAAAATCCGGTGAGCCGTATATTTATCATCCTATCGCCGTAGCACGTATTTGTTCTGAAGAAATTGGTTTAGGTGCAACGGCTATCATTTGTGCTTTACTTCATGATACGGTTGAGGATACACACATTACATTAGAAGATGTTGAAGATTCGTTTGGAACGAAAGTGCGAATCATCATTGATGGTTTGACAAAAATTCCCGAAGTTTTCGACCAAAATGCATCCATCCAAGCGGAGAATTTCCGGAAGATGATTTTGACTATTTCGGATGATATTCGCGTGGTGCTCATCAAGTTAGCCGACCGCTTGCACAACATGCGCACACTTTCCAGCATGGATCCGCACAAACAGTTGAAAATTGCTTCAGAAACGCGTTTTCTTTATGCTCCTCTCGCCCACCGTTTAGGATTGTATTCCGTTAAAAGTGAGTTGGAAGATTTGTCTTTACGCTATACAGAACCTGAAGTTTATCAAAAAATTGAAGATAATCTTAAATCTACGAAAGACGTTCGAAATAGATTTATTCGTCGATTTACGGCACCCATAAAAGATGTCTTACAAGAGCAGGGATATAAATTTGAAATCAAAGCAAGGACCAAATCTATATCTTCCATTTGGCGAAAAATGACCGAAAAGGAAGTTCCTTTTGAAGAAGTTTTTGATCTTTTTGCCATTCGCATTATTGTTGATTCTGAGCCACACATGGAAAAGTCGGATTGCTGGCGTTTGTATTCCATCGTAACGGATTTTTATCAGCCGAGTCCCGATCGTTTGCGCGATTGGATTTCAACTCCTAGGGCAAACGGATACGAATCGCTTCACACCACTGTGATGTCTCCTTCGGGAAAATGGGTGGAGGTGCAAATCCGCTCGCGACGCATGGATGAAATTGCCGAAAAAGGATTAGCCGCGCACTATAAATACAAGGAATCCAACAACAACGAAAGCAAATTCGATCGTTGGATAGCTGAAATACGTGACCTCATCGACAAACCAAATGGCAATGCCTTAGATTTTGTGGATGAATTTAAGCTCAATCTTTTTGCCGAAGAAATTTACGTTTTTACGCCAAAGGGAGATTTACGCGTTTTACCTGTAGGTTCAACCATTCTCGATTTCGCCTATGATATTCATACAGATATTGGCGATCGCTGCATAGGCGCAAAAGTCAACAATCGTTTGGTTCCCCTATCGCATCAATTGCAAAGTGGCGATCAATTGGAAATCATTACTTCGCCTAAACAACGTCCAAATGATGATTGGTTGCGTTTTGTAACAACGGCCAGAGCGAAGCAAAAAATACGTTCTTCTTTGAACGACGAGCGCAAGATGATTGCCTTGGATGGTAAGGAAATTTTGGAACGTAAATTCAAACAGCACAACATTCGCTGGAATACCAAAAACATAACTGCTGTTGAACGATTTTTCGGTCAAAATACAGCGACAGAATTATACGTAAAAATTGCCAAAGGGAAAATTGACCTAACTCGACTGAGAGAAATCGAAAATGAAAATGGCCAACTGAATATCGTCAAAGTGGTTACTCTTCCGCCAAAAAGTAAGAAAAAACCAACAGATGCGGTAGAAGTCGTTGACCTTAAAAAAGATACCTTAATTATTGGTGACAGTTTTGGCGATTTCGATTATACATTAGCAAAATGTTGCAATCCCATCCCAGGCGATTCTGTTTTTGGATTCTTGACCATTAACGAAGGAATAAAAATACATAGAAACAATTGTCCAAACGCTGAACATTTGCAATCCAAAATGGCGTATCGCTGCATGAAGGCAAGATGGAAAGGTGAACAATTGACGGAGCGAATTGCTGTCATCCGTTTGAAAGGATTTGACAGTGTTGGATTGGTGAACAAATTGACGGAGATTACTTCTAATCAATTGAATGTCAACATGAAATCCATCTCTTTCGAAACAGATGATGGTATTTTCGAAGGAAAAATTAAAGTGATGGTTTACGATACCAAACACTTAAACGATTTGATGAGCAAATTTGAAATCGTAGAAGGCGTTCAGCGTGTTGAACGGTGGACAGATTCGACTGAAGATTCTGAGGAAACGGCGTCTTGATAATCAAGAATTAGAGACCATAACCGTTCGGATTCTTGTTTTTAATTTGAACCATTTTATCGACAACATATTGACCATCTTCGCGATCATAATTGTCACCGCGCCAAGGTAGTGCATTGTTGAAATTTTGATAATGCAACTCCAATTCCATTCCTTGCAATTTCATCAATTCTTTAGCTAATTTTTCATTATCCACTGAGAATAAAAAGTTATTCGTAATCATTGTGCCATTTGCAGCTCTTTTATTGCCAATTCCCGGCAATAGCATTTCACCTTCATAGGTTTTGAAAATCGTACCTTTTTTGGAAAATTTGTACAAAATCCCAACACGTGTTCCTTCACTGTATACAAACCAGTATCGGAAATACAACCACACAGAAAGCCCCAAAATAACTCCAAGAGTCAATAGAATAATATATTTTCTAAATGGTTTTTTCTTCTTCTCTTCCATGATTAATAAATTGCTTGGGTGAATTTAGTGTTTTTTTTCTTTATTGGACTTCAGTTATCAGGACTTTAGGACGAAAGGACTCAGGACTCAGTTTCACAATCATCTAAGTCTGCGAATAAAAATAGAATGGTCGAAATAAAAATACAATTCTATCCAAAGTCCTAAAATCTTAGCGTCCTAGCGTCCCTGATTCCTAAAGTCTTAAAGTCCTAGCATCCTAAAGTCCTAGCGTCCTAAAATCCTAGCGTCCTAAAGTCCTAACAAAGTCCAAAAAACCATTGTCCTTATTCCCATAATCTTTATTTTCACGGCCAAATGCTGGATACAAATACCTATTTCCTGAAATTACTGAAGGCTCTCAACGAAGAAGAGAAAGAAGAAACACGTCGTTATTCCTTAGAAAACGGTCAAAGTTTGAAAGAGCTAAAACGTTCAGGATTAGCCATGCATCCCATAAAAATTAATCGAAAAAGTTTTGGTTTTGCGGATTATCCAGAAGTGGCTTTTCATTATCCTTTTCCCTTTGAGAACCGACATTTTAGAGATTCTTGTCCGATAGAAGTATTTTGTCCAGGTGAGGAAAGTATCAAAGGAGTTCTGCTGCAATTGGATGGTAAAAAAGGTGAAATTCGTCTTTTCGCACCCGATTTTCCCGATTGGTTGGAAGATGGTGACACAGGAATAAAACTTTCGCCAGATGTGCGCACTTTGAACATCATGCGAAAAGCATTGGAAGTTGAAAAAAGTGCTGAATTGATTACTGCTAAGGACAATTTAGAGCAGTTGAGCGTTTCGACTTGGTTCAATCCAAATTTGAACGACGGCCAGAAAAATGCGGTAATAAAAATGCTAGCCGAATCTGAAGTTGCCCTCGTTCACGGACCGCCAGGAACAGGAAAAACAACCACTTTAATTGAAGCAATCCGTCAATGGACTGCGAATGGAAAAAGAATTCTTGTTTCAGCGCCAAGCAATGCCGCTGTTGATCATGTTGCCACTTGCCTTCCCAAGGAAATCAATGTTTTGCGCATAGGCAATTCCATCAAGGTAAAAGACGAAATTTTACCCTTAACTCCAGAAGGGAAATGGGCAGAAAGTCCCCTGTTGAAAAACTTAAAAAAGCTCAAAATTCGTGCTGAGCAATTGCGAAAAATGGCTTTGCAATACAAACGAAACTTTGGTAAAGCCGAACGTGAACAACGCTCCTTATTGTTCAAAGAAGTGAACAATATCCGAAAAGAAATAAAAGATTTAAAGAAACAGACGGAGGCAGAATGGCATGATAAAGCACAAGTAATTCTCGGAACGCCCGTTGCAATTGTAGACCAACATTATGACTACAATTCATTTGATGTTTTGATCATAGACGAAGCAGCGCAATGTATAGAACCATTGGCTTGGGCTTTATTTCCTTTTGCATCAAAAATCGTTTTAGCAGGCGACCCTTTTCAATTGCCACCGACGATTTTATCACAAAAAGCAAGCGATTTAGGATTGAATATTTCAGTTTTGGAACGATTTTTACCAGCAGGTTTTCCCATTTACTTTTTGCCTTTACAATACAGAATGCCTAAGAATATTGCTGAATTTTCTAGTCAATATTTTTATGAAAATCGACTGGAATCCTACAAGCCAGAAATGGAATCGTCCCTCTTATTCTACGATACAGCAGGTGCTGGATATGATGAACAACAAGGCGACGAAGGCATGAGTTTGAAAAATGAAGGAGAAGCTTTAGCAGTAGCGAAAATAATCGAACAAGAAAATTTGTCGCATGAGAAAATTGTCATTTTGTCACCTTATTCCGGTCAAATTTCTTATCTCAGAGAAAGCTTGGACAAATCCATAAGATGTTCAACAATAGATAGTTTTCAAGGTCAAGAGAAAGAAATCGTCATCATTTCACTTGTTCGAAGTAATGCCGATCAAAACATAGGCTTTCTCTCCGATTACCGACGGATGAATGTAGCCATGACGCGCGCCAAAGAAAAGCTAATTTTAATTGGAGATTCAGCGACTTTGGGCAATGATTCTTTTTATTCATCTTTTCTGGATTATGCTGAAAAGCAGGGAGCTTACCGCAGTGTTTGGGAACTTGTGTGAAGTTTTAATCGTAAACTTTTCTTTGTGTTAAAATAAATCGTTTTGAAAAGCTTTATTTACTAAATTCGTTCAGTTTTCTCTAATTTCCCTCCATCAAATTAATGACCAAAATATTTCAAACGTGAACGCCAAGAATCTGCACCTTTTTTTAGTATTTATTTTCTCAATCACCGGTGCTTTTTCTCAAAATCCGGGAAATATAGGAGCGGGAAATTTAACGGGTTGGTTTAAACCAGACGCTTTACCTTTGGGAAATGTAACAACTTGGTCTACAACGCTTTCTACTTTAGGAACAATCACTGTCACGGACGCAACAGCGCCGTATCCTCAAGCGACGAATACACCTGCAGGGAACGTTTCTAATTACAACACGACTTTATACTTCAATAATAATTCCACTACCAACCTCAAGGGGCTGGGGAATACGGCTTCTATCAACCTCATGCAGAACAATTCGACTACAGGTCAAGGTACTCTATTTTGTGCTTACTATTTTCCGAGCGGAGGCGGGAACAACAACCATATGATGCTATGGAACAATTCTCCGCATGCCATTCAGCTCAGAAATTTAGGTGCAAATGGTCGACTAGGAATTGGTCTCGGAGCGTCAAATAGTGTGAATGCGTGCAGAAATTGGACAGAAAGTAATTTTCCAACCATCGTTTCGGCGCGAGGAAACAGAAGCAGTACCACAAGTCTAAATTTATTTGATAATGATCTTTTAACTACGAATACCGTTGCCTCCCAATCTTCCGGGGCAACTGGCTTGTATTTAGGTTATTTTCCGGGAAATGCAACATCCCCATACAATGGGTACATACATGAATATATTTTCTACAACACCAATTTAACTGCTGTTCAAATGCGAAGAGTTCACTCTTATTTGGCTATTAAATACGGTATTACTCTCGACCTTACTGGAGGTGGCGTGCAAGGAGATTATACATCAACGAATGATTTGTTGCTTTGGGATGCCAGCGTTTATCCAATTTACCACAACAATGTTATAGGAATCGGTCGCGACGACAATCAAGCTTTAATGCAAAAGCAATCTCACGCTTTTGATGATAATTACAGACTGTATCTTAGCACTTTAGTAGCAAACAACGTTAGCAACGCAGGTGCTTTTTTGAATGACGTTTCTTATTTGATGATGGGAGAAAACACAGCTGGAGCTTGCGCTACGACTGCTTCTAATCTAGAATCACCAACATGGGTTAACAGCAGACTGGCTCGAGAATGGAAAGTAACCAACACCAATTTTAACCAAGAATTTAATTGGGATGTCAAAATTGACACATGTCAAGTTCCAGGAGCAAGTGTTGGAGCAGTAAATCCAGCTAATTTTTACTTGTTATTTGACGATGATGGCGATTTTTCAAATGCGACCACAGCACAAGGCGGAACTGGACCTTTTTATTTTAGCTATGCCAATGGATATGTTACCGTTCATGGAATAGGAAATATTATAGTTCCTGTAAATTCTACGCGCTATTTGACCTTAGGGTACAATGCACCAGAAATCACTTTGTCTTCAAATGCATCTATTTGTAACGGAGATTCCGTTCAACTTACAGTGAATATGAATGTTACAGGTGCTCAAAACGTGTCATATTCAGATGGAACAAATACGACTCTTTTGAGCAATATATCAGATGGTTACACTTTTTACGTTTCACCTACTGTAACGACGACCTATACAGTTCTGAACGCATCTAATTTCTTTAATTGTTGCGGTGCGTCTGGAAGTACCAGTGCAACAATTACAGTAAATCAACTCCCAACGGTTGCCGCTTTAGCAAGCTTAAATCCAATTTGTGTTGGCGATTCAACTCAACTTACAGGCAGCGGTGCTTTAACTTATGTTTGGGATAACGGAGTTAACAATGGAAATTTTGTTAGTCCAATTGTGACTGCACTATACACAGTCATTGGAACAGACGTTAACGGTTGTGTGGATACGGCTAACGTAAATATTGTCGTAAATACGACTCCTGCAGTAGGTGCTACTGCCAGCCAAACCACCATTTGTTTTGGAGATTCAATTATTTTAAACGGTACAGGAGCAACCACCTACACTTGGGACAATGGAGCAAGCGATAATGTTTATTTCTTTCCCGTTTCCACAACAACTTATACCGCAACAGGATTCAATGGCACCTGTTTTGACACAGCAAGTATTCAAGTTGTGATCAATCAATTACCAAATGTTATTGCTTACACAACTGATCCTGCCATTTGTTTGAATGATTCCGTCGCTGTATATGGTGCTGGAGCCGTTTCCTACACTTGGAATAATGGTGTGACAGACAACGTTTATTTTTCGCCAATTTAAAACAATATGTATACCGTTACTGGCACCGATGCGAATGGTTGTGTGAATCTTGATTCTATTTCCGTGATCGTAAATGCTCTACCCACTGTCTCGGGCAATGCAAGTCAAGCTGTAATTTGTGCAGGTGATTCCACTCAATTGACGGGCAGTGGCGCCGCAACATATTTATGGGATAACGGCATCGTAAATGGAGGATGGGCAATGCCAGCAATTACGACTGTTTATACTGTTATCGGAACCGACATCAACGGGTGTATGGATACCAATAACGTGACGATTACAGTAAATGTAAATCCAGTGGTTACAGCTACGGCATCAGTTTATTCCTTATGTATTGGCGACCCAGTAACACTGAATGGAGCTGGAGCAAATACCTATGTTTGGACCAATGGGGTAACAAATAATGTGGCCTTTAATCCATCGATTACACAAACTTATTTGGTAACAGGAACGGATAATCAAGGTTGTGTAGATACTGCATCTGTGCAAGTTATTGTATTTAATCTGCCAAATGTTGTAGCAAATGCTAGCACTTTAGGTGTGTGTGAAGGTGATCCGCTCACTTTATACGGTACGGGTGCTGTCAGTTACACTTGGGATAATGGAGTTACCAACAACATTTCTTTTGTTCCAACGTCAGCACTTCTCTACACGGTTTCGGGAACTAATGCGAATAATTGTGTTAACACGGATAACATTTTTATCGATTTTTACCCAGCCGTTCCATTTTCGTTAGGACCTGATACGACTGTCTGTCCGCAGGTACCGATAAATTTAGGACCTAATTCAGCTTTTAGCAGCTACAGTTGGAGTACAGGTTCAACAGCACCTTCAATAACGGTTAACTTCGATGGAATTTATATGCTTACCGTTACAGATTTGAATGGTTGCGAATACTCGGATGACCAAATCATTACACTTGGCGAAGACTGTTTTGTGACCTTATACGTTCCCAATGCCTTTACTCCAGATGGCGACGAATTCAATCGCTATTTCCGGACGACGGGTTCTTATATCAAATTTTTCCAAATTCAGATTTATGACCGTTGGGGTGAGTTGATGTTTGAAAGCAATGATATTGATACGCATTGGGATGGAACGTACGGCGGGAAAATTTGTCCGCAAGGCGTTTACACGTATACGATTAGATATGCGCATGATTTGAATACGGATGAGAAGTTGACGATGACGGGGCATTTGAATTTGTTGAGGTAGTTTCTGATAGGAATTCAAAATACAATATCAAAATTCGACTTGAAAATTCGAGAATTTTAGAAGACTAAAAGTTTAGGCTGTCCTTTTGATTTAGATACACGGGGTTCCGTATGCTTTTCCAAAAAAATTGTATGTCATCAACTCAAATCATTCAAATAATCTTTGATTTTCTCTTTGGCCCCTTCCGACTTTGTGATATAAAAACTATTCATGGCGAATTTGACAGAGACCAACTTTGCTTCCTCCAATTTTTTAACATGGTTTTGGACACTTGCTTTCGATAGCTGCAAACTAGAAATTAAATCTACATTTCGTGTATACAGTTTGTTTTCTAAAATATCCAATATTCTAACGCGTGCGGGATGGGCTAAAGCTCTTCCAAGGTTTGCTAATTCTTGCTCTCTAGAACTGAAATTTTTGGCTTTTGATGCGGGCATACTTGTTTGGTTTAAAAGGTTAAAAACTTAAAGTTGAGTACATAAGTTAGTGAAAAAGATGAAAACAACAACAAAAAAATAAAAATTTTAGTCTTCGAAAATTTGAGAATTTTAAAATTTGCGAATTTGCGAAGACTAAAAGTTTAGGCCGTGATTTGACCTGTTTAACCTACCATACCAGAGTATTCTGGAGTGTTCCATACCAACAAATCAACCAAATCCATTCCGACTAAAACTAAATCATTGATCCGATTCAGATTACCTTACAATTTTCTCTCGACCTTTTCGCTGCGGTGAATTCTCCTTCTTCAACCCAACCAAAAACCGGTCAAACTTAACCCGTCGATAATTCCATGAAAAAACAGATTTTTCATCACGTACATATTTGTTTTTAATGCGTCTCAAACGGTATTTGAAACTGTAATATCCGCTTCTTCCATACAACTGATTCAAATCAATTATGTAATCTTTTTCCAAAGTATCGCGATTCAAGTTCAAATGTAAAATCACCTCATCCGATAAATCAATCAAGTAGGTTACATCTATTGTTTTACTATTTCTGTTCGCAAAATTATGCTTGAAAATAAGCATGTCCCAATTGAAACAAGCGAGAAAAAGAAGAACTCCATAAAGCGACCATGAATTGAATTTAGAGAGGAAGAAAAAAGATTTCGTTCCATCAATTTTTCGGAAAAGACTGAATAATCCTAAAAGAACGACAAACAAAAAAACAAAGACACCTATACGTTTATGGGTTAATCCGTGGTGATTGATATAGTGTGCATTTCTAAAAACAACAGATATAATCAGAATGAAATTTTGAACAATCCAGAAATACGCCATTTGTTTCAATCGTAGGTTTTTTGAATAGAAATTTTGATTTTTCCGGAAATAGTAAATCATGATGAAAATCGACAGAAAAATACTAAAAATGAGCAGGTTAACCCCTTGATGCACCTCAGCAGAAAAATCCTTTTCTGGATCAAAATCCCGACCGAACCAGACATAAATAATATCCAAAATATTGATGAAAACAAGCAAAATAGAAATCATCGCCATCATGATAAATCCTGTACGATTTTCCGTTTTCAAACTTGTATCCAATCCTTTTGTGGGTGGAGGAAAATAACCTTTGGGCAGCGGTTTTTTCACTTTTCTTTTTCTGATTAACTGATCGGTTTTGTTTTTCTCACTTGCGGTAAAAAAGACATATATCGGCTTGAAAATAAACCAACTGCACAATAAAAATCCCAAAATAAAGAAGGCAACTCGCTGTCCTGAAATTTCGACCAAAAAAGTCTCGAAAAACCATTGAACATCATGCCAAAATTTATCGCTAATTTCTCTAAAAATACTATTTGCTTCACGGAAAATCAGATAGAAAACAAAAAGTCCAATCATTGGAAAAAGTGTCAATTTAATTCTACGTTCGAAACGCGACTGACTATACTTCTCTGAATTCACGTTGATTTTTGACAGCATCGGTGGAAGCTTGAAAAAATTGATAATTGCCGACAACAAAGCACGATGCACAGTCCGCAGTTCGTCTTGCTGAAAAAATCCAAGCATGACAATCCATGAAACCAAAGCTGCAATAACACTTATGGTGCTATGATGATACAATAGAAAAAAACAGGCCATTAAATTTCCAGCGGTGGTCACCTGAACATTCCGTTTGGTGAAAATTTCAGGTGAATTGAAATAATTTATTAGCATACTGAATACGCTAAACAAGACAAAATTTAGCGCGATTTCCTCTTTCCAAAAGATGAGGTTGAATACTATTGTTCCGGTGATTAAGGCAACAAGATTTACTTTTTTCATATGACATATTTAAATTAAAAGTACTTTGAATTTCAAAGTTGTTTTTCAAATTTTTTTATTTCGATTGTTTCAACAAAGTTTCCAATGCGTTTAGGTGTTTCACGAATTCTGCTTTACCCAATTTAGTTGCTGTGTATCGTGTCCTAGGTTTTCGACCCACAAAGTCCTTCTCCATACTGATGTATTCATTTTTTTCTAAGGCCAAAAGATGACTCGCCAAGTTACCGTCCGTCAGGTTCAATTCCTCCTTCATCGTCGGGAAATCAACTTGTTCGTTGACCATCAACAAAGCCATAACACCCAGTCTGACTCGACTTTCAAATTGCTTGTTGAGTCCTTCAATCATGATTTTCTATCGTATTTAAAATACATCAAAGTTCCATAAAGAATGTGCGCAACACCGAAGCCCAAGGCCCAAAAAACAATACCATATCCGAGAAAAAGAGTGTTGACCAAACCTAGAGTTAAGCAGGTGGCGCCAAGGTAAAAAATGTCTCTCACCGTTTTATGGCTGGCATTGATACAACCCAAACCATAAAAGATTAAAGTAAAGGGCGCTATCCAAACAAAGAGATTGTTTTGCAACATAACCAAAGCAACAAATCCACCGGTTAACAAAGGAATAGAAAGATTCAACAAAATATTCTTCGACGTTTTGTTCCATATTTTCTCACCTGCTTTTTTGGCCTTGCGCGCTGTAAAAAAATAAGAGGAACTAACAGCAAAAACCAATACTGCTCCCGCAATTAGCAAAAGGTCATTTTGCACCTCAGAAACTGAATCTGAGCCATTGAAGAAATTCCTGCCAAAGTTTCTCATCCGAAAATAGGCTGCTGAAGCACCCAACAAGGCAAATACACCCGCCATCACACCCGACAATCCGCTCAAGGACAAAAATCGAGTTGATTTTTCCATTATCGAACGGATTTCCTTTAAATTCTCTAGATGTTGTTCTCCACTCATATTAAAAGTACTTTGAATTACAAAGTAAACGAATTAATTTGAATGAAAGTATATGAATCTGAAAAAAAAATAAAATTGAAAGAATCACTGCAACTATACGTGCAAACAAAAGCGTATTCCTTCTTTACCTTTTGGCACAGTTGGAGCTAAAATCGCTTTAACAGCCCAGCCTTTTTGCAGAAATTCGACAGCCCGTTTTTTTGTTTCTTCTATTTCACCAAGACGCATCACTTGAATTGGGGAATTCATCTCCGAAATAAATGTTCCTTCAGGAAATTCAGGCAGAAAAGCTGATATTTTTTCTTGTAAAAGCAATTGACGTTCTGGAATACTTTGATGCCCCACACGCTTCCGTATTTCAACATAGGATTCAGGAGGCAAGGCAGTTGTATAAATAAAAGAACGCGCAAAATTGATTAAAAATTGTTTCAATTCTTCTGAACAAAGTACGGCCGCTCCATGATAACCATAAGCCTTTCCGAAGGTAACTATCCTAGCGAAAACACATGAAGTATCTGGTAAACAATCGACTATCCCGCGACCGTGGTCACCAAAAACGCCACAGGCATGTGCCTCGTCCACAACTAAAAAACTATTGGTTTCTCTGCAAACTTGTGCCATTTCTCCCAAAGGCGCCATATCGCCATCCATCGAATACAAAGACTCGACAACTACGAATACGGAACCTTTCGCTTGATTCAATTTCTTTTTCAAATCTGCAACATCATTATGTTCAAAGGAATAATGATTGGCGAAACTCAAACGAATTCCGTCACGAATACTGGCGTGAATAAATTCATCGTAGATGACCGTATCTCCTTTTTGCGGGACTGAACTGAAAAACCCAAGGTTGGCGCCGTAACCCGAATTAAAGATGAGTGCAGCTTCCGTTTTGAACCAATCCGCCAAAAAGGCTTCGCATTCTTCCGCTTCGACAGAATTGCCCGAAATCAATCGAGAGCCGGTGCTTCCACCCTGTACCTCTTTTTCTATTTTCAATTGAGACATTCCCAGATAATCGTTGGAATAATAATCCTCCAATCCTGTCCATAAAGAAAGGGAACGCATAGTCCCCTCTTCTTCTCTTTTCTTTAATTTATATCTCCAAGTTGCGTCCATGCTCAATTGGTCACACTCACTTTTCTCGGTTCAAAATTCGTATCTCTCGGTTTTGCTTTTGCGGCTTCTAATTCCGCAGTTCTTTCTGCCTCTTCTCGTTTGCGTTCAATGATTTTTTCATCGGGTAAAGTTTCTGGCTTTTCACCATCTGCAAAAGCTTCTTTCGCCACTAAACCTAAAATCTGAAACATTTCTTTGTCCTCGTTATATTCAGGATTGGGCGTCGTCAACAATTTATCCCCAGCAAAAATAGAACCTGCACCTGCCATAAAACAGAGTGCTTGACCTTCCATAGACATTTTTGTTCTACCCGCCGACAAACGAACGACTGACTCCGGAAAAGCAATACGCGTTGTGGCTACCATGCGAATCATTTCCCATTGTTCAATCGGTTTCTGTTCGGCCAATGGCGTTCCTTCCACGGCTACTAATGCATTTATAGGAATAGATTCTGGCGGATTTTCCATTTCCATATAACTCAACAAAAGACCAACGCGATCTTCCACCGCTTCGCCCATGCCAATGATACCGCCTGAACAAACCGAAATTCCAGCCTTACGCGCATTTTCGATTGTATCGAGTCTATTTTCATATTCTCTTGTCGAGATAATGTCCTTGTAAAATTCCTTTGATGAATCGAGGTTGTGATTGTAGGCAAACAATCCTGCATTTTTCAATCGTTTTGCTTGCTCTTCGTTCAACATACCCAAAGTGCAACAAACCTCCATATCCAGATCATTGACACCTTGCACCATTTCCACTACTGAATCGAAATCCTTGTTGTCACGCACCTCTCGCCACGCAGCACCCATGCACAAACGTGAAGAACCATTCGCCTTCGCATTTCTCGCTTGTTCCAATACAGATTCAACTGTCATCAACTTATGTGCCTCCACATCCGTATGATATCTCGCCGCTTGTGGACAATATCCGCAATCTTCAGGACAACCACCCGTTTTAATACTCAACAAACTAGCCATTTGTACCTCTCGCGGATTGTGATATTCACGGTGAACAGTCGCCGCTTCAAATACCAATTCCAGCAAGGGTTTGTTGTATAATTCTAATAAAGATTCTTGGGTGTTGTATTTTGGATTTACTTTCATTTTGACTTTTTATTCGGTCTTAATTTATAGCTGGGCAAAAATAGTAAAATGTGGGAAAATGTTAGGCGCAAATAATAAAACTAATCCTCACCTTTTAGACTTGATCTAAAAAAATTTATAGAAACAAAAAAGTCCAAGTTGCCCTGGACTTTTTTCGTGCGGAGAGTGAGGGATTCGAACCCCCGGTACCTTGCGGTACAACGGTTTTCAAGACCGCCGCATTCGACCACTCTGCCAACTCTCCGCGGCAAAAGTACTAATACTTTAAATACTGGCAAGATGCGAATGAAAAAAAAACAGGAATACAAAAGTTGATTCGAAATGATTGTCTCGTAAACAGTTGGTTTTCAGGAACAAGTAGCGATGGTATCTTGCTGAAATTTATTTGAATTTTGGGCGAAATAATCAAGAATTGAGGTTTGTTTCCTTCAAATTTTCCAATTTCCGCAGAATGACTTATCTTGCACCTGCAAATAAATCAAAAGCACATGAACAAAACCATAATCGCCTTTTTTATTTTTGTTTTTGCTACTACGGTGGCATGTAATCGAAAAGGTTGTACCGATATTGACGCGACCAATTACAGCTCAAAAGCAAAAAAGAACGACAATACGTGTCAGTATACTGGCGATGGAATGATTTGGTTCGATCAAGAAAAATGGTTGGAATTCAATGGTATAGGAATGTCCACTGTCCATTTTTATTTGGACGACGAGGCTGTTGGATTCGTTCCCATTACTGAATATACAGGAACTGCTCCTTCTTGCGGAAGCCCGAAAGGTATGGCCATCACAAAAAGTCTCGGAAAATCGAAATCGAAGACTTATATTTTGAAAGTGAAGAAAGCCAATGGAGATTTGTTGGATACGTATTCCTTTAGTTTAGCGGCGAACGAATGTTCGACTTTTCAATTGCCCAATTAAACGCTCCTATACGAAATTATAATTTCAAGCGTTATTTGCTAAATAAGACCATGCGCAGTTTCATTTATATATTTATTGGTGTCGCGCTTTCCTTTTCAGTGGGAAGTTGCAAAAAGTTGGGTTGTCGTGATATTAATTCATTAACCTTCGATGAAGCGGCCAAAAAAGATGACGGATCTTGTGTATATGAAGGAATGCTAACTATTTGGTTCGATCAGACAAACAGTGCTGATTACCTTACTTTGGGGGTGACGGAACTGCGCTTTTATTTGAATAACACGTATATAGGTTCTAGTCTACCTACTGATTTTTCATCAAGCGTTCCAACATGTGGAGCAAGCAATGTATTCAGTTCAAAAGTGACTTTAGGAAAAGTTGAGAAGCGTGATTACACCTTAACGGTTCGCAACGAATCGGAAAACTTTATTAGCACACATGGCGTTACCATCATTGGAAATGAATGTTTGGTTTTTCAATTGCCTTAAATAATTGAAGTTCCCGAAAATATTTTAGTGTGGTAAAGGGAGAGAAAAAATGAAGATGAACTCCTAACTCAATTGTGTTTAGATTTTCTTAATCAACGCACTCGCATACGCCTTTATCGCTTCCCAATTCCCAAATGAATCTACTTTTTCATGCGTCGTGGCCTTAATGGAAACGCGATCAGGTTCAATTTTTAGAATCTCTGAAATAAGGGCTTGCATTTTTTCAATGTGTGGATTGACCTTAGGTTTTTCAAGAATTACGGTACAATCTAAATTACCAACTGAAAAACCTTTTGCGCTAATGAGTTCATAGACTTTGGTCAGAAGTATTTTGCTGTCTATGCCTTTGTACTGCGGGTCGGTATCTGAAAAATGATAACCAATGTCTCGCAGATTAGCTGCACCAAGCAGCGCATCGCAAATGGCGTGTAAAAGTACATCGGCATCAGAATGTCCAACGGCTCCTTTTTCGCTTTCAAGTTGAATACCACCCAACCATAAATCGTAACCGCTCTCTAAACGATGTACATCAACTCCATAACCGATACGAATATCCATCTCGATTATTCTCCAAGAGTCATACGCAAGGTGAAGCGCAAGGTATTTGCTAATGGACTTTGGCGACCATTCAAACTACCCAAATACGACATGTCAATCATGAAGGCATTGTATTTTAGACCAACACCTGCGTTGTAAAATTGACGATTTCCTTTGGTGCTTGATTCATAGAAAATACCCGCCCGAATAGCGAATAAATTGTTGTACCAATACTCAAAACCTGTTGCAATGTTTATTTCATTCAACTCTTCTTTCAAGCGGGAATTTTTTACAATTTGTTCAGTCCCGTCATCGTTCAAAAGAATATTTCCGTCGGCATCTTTTTTAGCAGCTCCTGGGGCATCATAAAAACTTTGTAACATACCGGCTACTGTTCCAACATCGCTTGTTCTTCCAGCAATAATTTGTCCTGTACTTTTAATCGTACGTGGCGGCGTTGGAACCAATAAACGTTGTGCTTCAATCGACCAGGTCAAGGAATTGAATTCGTCAAATTCCATCTTGAATGCATTTCCAATTTTTAAGTTGGTAGGAATGAAATCTCTTGTTGCTAAAGAGGAATAACTTACTTTGTTTCCTATATTGTTGATGGTTGTGGCGAAAGTGTACGTACCTCTTCTACCAAAGAATTTAGCATCTTCGTTGAAATAGGTAAAAGATAAATCAGCTGCACCTGCAATTGCGGGTTTTGAATCCACTCCTGCAACGGTTAAACCTCCTGTTAGATTAGAATATGCGAACTTTCCGTTCACTCCAATGGCCATTTTTTCACTCAATTTGAAACCGTAAGCGCCAGTTAATTCATACTCACTTGGTTTATCTTCTCGAATAACTTGGGCAGTTTCTGTCGTAAAAGTGATAGATCCCAATGAAAAGAAACGCAATGAACCACCCACAACATGTCGGTCACCCAATTTGCTGTATCCTGATAAATAAGACAAGTGGATGTCATTTGTCAACTGACGTAACCATGGAACATACGAAAGTCCTATTTCTGCTTTCTCTTTGGCGAAAATAAGATTGGATGTGTTCCAATAAATGGACAAGGAACTTGGAGAAAGTGCGGTTCCTGCATCACCCATTCCACCTGCTCTTGAATCAGGTGTAATGGACATGAAAGGAAGAGCTGTAGTGATTGTATTTAACTGTAAATCATTTTGATCAACACCACTGCCTCCGCTATTGGGTTGAGCTATGGCCAGCATCGGAAGAATGCTAAGCAAAGCGAGAAATATTCTAATTTTCATTTAATTTTTTTGAGTTGACAAATATACGGAAAACACCACTGTTTATTGTTTGACTATTTTAAAATGACCAATTTTTCCAATTTTTCGGCTTTTTCACCTGCATCTGTTTTAATCGATACGCGATAAACGTAAACACCCTTAGCCAATTGATCACCAAAATCATCCTTTCCGTCCCAGGGAATTCCTTCCGTGCGGAATCCAACAGTATTCACTAGCTGATTTATCGTTTTCACAAGTTTACCAGACACTGTAAAAACTTGAATTTGAGCTTCTAAGGATGAATTTACTTGATTGTGTTCAAAATAAAATTGTGTGTTTGTGGTGAAAGGATTGGGGTAATTCAAAACATGTGATAAAGCTGGGCTTTCTTTCTCTTGAACTACAAATTCGATTGAAGCTTCAGAAGAATTATTGTTTACATCCCAAGCTTTCAATGTTAAAGTATGCTTGCCTGCGGGTAAATCGGTAAAATTATAGTTGATAACGCCAGATTGGTAAGTATTCAAATCTGCCAAATAATATTCATTCAATATAATCGGATCCGCCGAGTTAGCATCAATTATAGCCGTGATATCATGACCAATTCCTGAACCAACTGCATTGATACCGTTTTCATCATAAAGTTTAGCAATCAATATTGGATTTTCATCCGTTAATCCTCCTGAAACGAATGTTTCTTCATTCATGTACAATTCTATATCTGGACCTTTATCATCATCAATTCCATTAGGATTAATTCCCCCAATCACTACTGAATTATCATAACCCATAGCATCGGTAAAATTGTCATGACCATACATACTAATTTTGCCATTTCCAATTCCAAAATTGATGTCCTTTGGTACGATAAATGAGATTTTGAAATACCCATTTTCTACTGTCGCCTGACCTTTGAAAATTGCATTTTTTTGTTGTTCATAGGCAACAATTGGTGCGCCTGGATCTTGCCCTAAGGTATATTCGGTTACTGGTTTGTCAAATATGGTTGGACTGACAATACCGTTGAATCCACTCAACAAGTTACCATTCAAATCTTCAACGTGTCCAACCAAAGTCATCTTGTCCAACGCACGAACCGTGTCATATGCATTTCCAGTTCCTTCTCTAAAAATACTATCCGCTTTAATCGTTAATCTTGGCATAGCAATTCTCAATGCTGGATCACCGATTAGTGTAAAACTTCGTTTGTTATCATTTGTGGTTGTGGTCAAGTTTTTAGTTTGACGAATTATTTCACCAAAAGTACGTGGTAAACTATCGGCATCTCTTTTGAATACATTTTCATAAAAACGTATTGCTGTGGCAGAATTCACATCAAAATATACTGAACGGGTAGTCGTCATCAAGGCAATTGCACCTCCTTTTGCATTCAACGAAGCCCATTCACCAGCCGAAACGCGATCAGGGTCATCGTATTTGGTAAATTCACAGGTAGCACTCACAATCAAGGGCATGCCATTTGCATTTTTCCATCCTTGTATTTGCGGGACGGTGATAATTCTTTCTTCGGCAACTCCTGTTTCCCCTCCATGACCAACATAGTTGATAACCAATGCTCCTCGACGAATACGATCATTGATAGCATCCACAACTCCGGGATATCTCTGACCTCCAGCTCCTGAAACTTGCTGATAAGCATCACAATAAATTTTGTCTGGATTCATTTCCTTGCGGTATAAGTCTACCTTATCCACTTGAGGTTCTGTATCACTGGCAACGAAATCATAATTTATTGTCAAATCAGGATCATCGGCAATTTGAACATATTTCATACGCCAGTCGCCTAAAGTTTTAATTGTTTTAGAAGGTGCGCAGTCGCAATCTCCAGGTGTAGAATAGAAGGAGGAACCGTTCTCCATGTAATGTTGTACCTTGTTCACTTGCTCATTCGCAATTTGGGTGGATGAAACCAATAAACGACCAATTCCAATATCGAGTAAGTCGGACCCAGCAATGCTTTCATTGTTATCCAAAAGCCCAAAATAATCGTCCGTAACCAAGGCCGCAACGTGATTTTCACTATCGTCAACTTGATAGGTCATTACATAATTCTCACTAGTCGTTTTACTTCGGTGGTCAAAAGTTCCATCTCCAAATAGTAGTAAATATTTTGGAGGATCATTTGTAATAACGGCTCTGTCATAAAACATTTTCATGAAAAAACGAATGGCAGTGGCATCCCGCATTCCAGAACTGAATTCATTGAAAATTTGATCTTGCGTTACCACATGAACGGTCATGCCCAAACCTCTATGCAAATCAGCCAATCGTTCCGCTTGACTTAAAAACGAAGGATGACTCAGAATTATATAATCAGCTTGTGGAAGCCCATGCAGATTTTGATGATTTACATATCCAATTTTCCCTGGTGTTTTGAAACTAGAGCCATTTGAAGCTGTAAATTCTTTAATGGTATCAGTCGGTAAAGTAAATTCGAAAGTAGAGCCTATTAAAGTACCTATTACTCTTTTAGGATTATGTCTATCGGTCACATCCCAAACAAAATTATTGGTATTAAAATTGGAAACAATAAATTTGGTAATATTTCCGGCACCTACAGAATTTAAATCTCTAAATCCCATTTCCGAGCCGAAGAAAATAAGTTCTCTTCGGGCATTTACGGTAATGAAATCGAGATAAGTCATGATTTTAGGATTGGTTCTAGTAACTGTTAAATTCAAAGAAGTATTGGCAGTTGAATTTGAAGTGTATGATCTTATTCCTCTGGCGTAGTCACCAAGCCCAACACTTGGAAGAGCCGAATCGTCAACAACGGTGCCATTTGCCGTTGTAACGATTTTGTTGATTCCGCCACCTGAAGCATTGGCCGCAATGGCCATTTTGTAACGAATAGGGTCTGATGTAATATTCGGAACGTTGAAATTATACGTTTTGGATAATTCAACATCGAAAATATCACCATACCATCTCTGTCCTCCTTTAACTAAATTGACTTCTTCTTTTTCAAAAATCAGATGGAAATTCATTTCACTTACAGTGTTATTGGGTGTTGCAGCAGAAGAATTTAAGTCTTGAATGCGCAATGGCGTTTCGTTCGGATTGATGTTGATATAATAAAAAGATTCGTCAGAATAGGTATTCATTCTTCTTGAGAAATCAACTAAACCATTCGCATACCAGCGGTTTGGACCATATCCATAAAATAGAATATAGTCACCATTATCGAAACTTCCGTCTCCATCTCCAACGATTTGAATTGCATTCTTAGCCAAGTCATCTGTTCTATAAACAGAATTAGCTTCTGGCAACATCCCTTCACCATTACCATAAATATTGATATGATTCGGATTAAGTCCAGTAGTACTGATGCCAACTTCGTCTAAAAAGGCTTTGTCGATTTTATAAATTCCGTCGTCTGGCACATTTATTTTATACCATGTTCCACTGCCTTCTCTTAATACAGACTGTGCAACAAATGATTTCGAAGCAACTGATTTTGGCTTTTTACCTTGCGCTTTCAATTCAGCAGAAACAGATGAAATTCGTCTGATTTGACCATTTAGCTGCACATAAGGGAAGAAATTGGCAACAGCAAAAGTTTCCTGCCCCCCATTTCGGATGACCAATGTTGGCATAAACGAAGTGGGAACGGTAAGACCGTTTAATTCGATAAAGGCGATATCTTCATTTGGACACTCACTGGTTTCAAAGCTCAATAATTCGAAAGAATAGTTCGTGTTGAATTCAACTTTCTTGGTCCAATAGTAATTTGGAATATTTTTCTCGTATCCCTGATCTTTGATTTTAGGAATAATATAAGTTTTTCCACCTAATTGTGCACTCGTCGCCTCAAGCCATTCAACTTTCAAATCTACCTTTTCCTGCGAAAACATATTTCCTGAAATTAATATTAGCGCTACTAAAAATGAGAACTTGAAAAATCTCGATCCAATTGTATTATTCATCTTTTTAATCAAAATTGCGTTACAGTTAACTTAGACTATACGCTTAACGTTTGCTTTATTTAATTATTTCATGGCAAAAGTGTAACTTTTTGTACAAAGTAACTTTTACAAGGTAATTCACGTATACAGTTTAACGTTCGAAAACCGGAAAAAGTTGAGAAGAATATGGAATATTGAAAGTGAAAATAAAAATTTGATGTAACTTTTTTCGTGTGTAACGTTAAAAGAGTACATTTGTAAGTTGTAACAACATGAATAAACATAATCTATATATGCAATTCTCCAAAATAATATTCGTTGCCGTGGTGGGTTTAGGCCTAATGGCATCGTGTGCAAAGGAACGCTCTTCTAACACAGGTTGGGAGTATAATAACCCCAACAATGGTGGTTTCCAGAAGGTTCCTTTCGTCGATCAAGAAACCGGACCAGGTTTGGTTTTGGTGGAAGGTGGGTCATTTACAATGGGACAATCTGAAAATGATGTCATGTTCGATTGGAACAATCGTCCAGCGCGTGTAACGGTTTCGTCTTTTTACATTGATCAAACGGAAGTAACGAATTTTCATTGGTTGGAATATTTGTATTGGGTAAAACGAGCATACAGCGAGACGTATCCAATGATTTATAAAAATGCTTTACCTGATACTTTGTGTTGGAGATCTAAATTAGGTTTCAACGAGAAGTTTGTGGATTATTATTTGCGTCATCCAGCATACCGTGATTATCCAGTAGTTGGTGTTTCTTGGTTACAAGCTTCAGACTATTGTAAATGGAGAACGGATCGTGTGAATGAGTTTATTTTGATTCGTGAAGGTATTTTGGATTTCAACACTGAACAGGAGAATGATGCGGTGTTTACGACTGAATCATACTACGCGGGACAGTACGAAGAAGGAATCAAGAAAAATTTGACCGACCTCAACCCAAGCAATATGGAAGGCAAGAAATTGGGAAAACGAGCTGTCATTATGGAGGATGGAATGATGATGCCACGCTATCGTCTGCCAACTGAAGCGGAATGGGAGTTTGCTTATTACGGATTGATCGGAAATCTTCAACCAGGTACGGAAGTAATTACAGAAAGAAGAAACTATCCTTGGAATGGACATTTTGTTCGTCAAGAAGATCCATCTGTTCAAGGTGCCATCCGTGCGAATTTTGTTCGTGGTAAAGGCGATTACATGGGTGTTGCAGGAAACTTGAATGACGGAGCTGATGTTACGGCACCTGTTGAGTCTTATTGGCCGAATGATTACGGTTTATATAATATGGCGGGTAATGTTTCTGAATGGGTATTGGATGTTTATCGTCCTTTAAGTTCTGAAGATTTTGATGAATTCCGCCCTTTCCGTGGAAATGTGTTCAAAACAAAAGTACTGAACCAAGAAGGTGTTATCGATACTAAAAATGCTTTAGTTCAATATGATATTCATGGAATGAAGGAGTATTTGAATGAGTTTGAACGTATTCGTTACCAAAGAATTTCAGCTTCTAAACATGATATCAATGATACACTGATTATTACAGGAGTAGCTAAAACGGTAGAATCAAGAAATCCAGTGAAAAAAGGTTATTCACCAGATCCATTTTACTTGTCGCACAAAAGCGTCAAAGATTCTGTTGAGTTGGCTTTACTTGATAAAATCAACAAAGTGCTTGATTTGGCGATTGAGGATTTGAATGACAAATACGATATCGAGGCAAATACACGTATTCAGGAAGAGTTGTTCGAAGGAATTTTTGAAGAAGAATTCAGAAACGGAAGAGACGAAGAATACGCATTTGAGGTTATTTCTATGTTACGTGAAGGATTTACTGATTTCATAATCAATACGCCAGGACAATTGAAATACAGAAACGTGGTTGAGGAGGAAAATATAGGTCGTTTGAATTATCGTCGTGATGATTATATAGATTACCTAGATGGTGATATTGAAAGTTCATTGTCTTACAACAATCAAGACCGCAAGAATCAAATCAACTCTGCAACACGTAACCCGAATTTGGTTATGTACCAAAATGAATACGAAGAATTTGATTTACAAGGTGGACAAATCAACCAATCAGGTGATGAAGGCCGCGGTTCTTGGCCAACATCTTTGATCTCTGATAAATCTAGAGTATACAAAGGTGGTTCTTGGAAAGACAGGGCTTACTGGATTGTTGGTGGAAACAGAAGATATTTGGATGAAGAGCAATCCATGAGCACATTAGGATTCCGTTGTGCAATGGATAGAATAGGATCTCCTGTCGGTTTGAACTACGGTAGAAAAAAACAAAAGAAAAGATAAGATTTAACTTATTTGATGGAGCTCTCTAGTAATAACTAGGGAGCTTTTTTTATGTTTGTACTATGGAAGAAATGTATGCTCTTTTTTTATCGACTTCGGGTGTTTGCACGGATACAAGAAATATCGAGAAAGACTGTTTATTTGTAGCTTTAAAAGGTGCTAATTTTAATGGAAACAGTTTCGCAACTGAAGCCCTGAAGCGTGGTGCAAAATATGCGATTGTGGATGAAAAAGAATATCAAACAGAAAGTGATATATTATACGTAGATGATGCCTTGAAATTCTTGCAAGATTTAGCTTTGCACCATCGTCTTCAGTTTTCTATCCCTATTATTGGTATAACAGGAAGTAATGGTAAAACTTCCAGCAAAGAATTGATTGCCGCCGTGCTTCAAACAAAATACAAGACACATTACACTTTAGGGAATTTGAATAATCATATCGGCGTTCCGCTAACTCTATTAAAATTGAAAAAAGAGCACGAAATCGCTATAGTGGAAATGGGAGCCAACAAGTTCAAAGACATTGAAGAACTATCTGCAATTGCTCAACCTACACATGGAATAATTACCAACATTGGCAAGGCTCATTTGGAAGGATTTGGCGATTTCGCAGGTGTGCTCAAAACGAAAAAAGAATTATATGAATCCGTCGAAAATAGAAAAGGAACTATAATTTATAACGCAGATGATTCAACCTTAGTTTCAGTTTTACCGGACTCTACAAGCAATTATTCATACGCTCAACATGGCGAAGATGCTTTCGTTACAGGAGAATTAATAGGACTTGATCCTTATGTTATTTTGTCCTGGAAAACCAAAGGGTATCAATCGGAATCTATTTCGACACAGATGGTGGGTGAATATAATTTTTATAATTTCCTTGCTGCGATTTCATTTGGTATTTTATTCGATGTGCCCTATGAAAGAATAAATGAAGCCCTTGCGTCTTACACCCCTAGCAATAATCGTTCGCAAGTACTCAAGACTGAGCACAACACCTTAATTGTTGATTGCTACAATGCTAACCCAACTAGCATGAGTTCAGCCTTAAAAAGCTTCAAAATGATGAAGCATGAGAATAAGTTCGCTATTTTGGGTGATATGCGTGAATTGGGCAAAGAGGAAATAAGTGAACACCAAAAAATTATTGATGTATTGGTGGAAAGTGAATTGTCAGCCATCTTGGTGGGACCAATTTTTAATCATATGGAATCTGATTTTCTATCTTTTCGTTCATATGAAGAATTGAACAGTTATTTAGCAAGTCATACACCAAGTCATTCTATGATACTCTTAAAAGGTTCACGAGGCATTCAGCTGGAAAAAGCAATCGAATTCTTGTAACATCAAGAACAAAAAAAGGCCAACCTTTCGATTGACCTTTTGTATTATTTTCTTTCGACTTAGTCTTTCAAGATATTTCTAGAAATCACAATTTTTTGGATTTCAGAAGTTCCCTCATAAATCTGTGTGATTTTCGCGTCGCGCATCAAACGTTCAACGTGATATTCTTTCACAAAACCATATCCACCATGGATTTGAACGGCTTCAACCGTTTGTTCCATTGCTACTTTCGAAGCGTATAATTTTGCCATAGCAGATGATTGATCGTAATTTCTTCCCGCATCTTTATCGGCTGCAGATTTGTACACCAACAATTTTGCTGCTTCAATCTCAGTTGCCATATCCGCCAATTTAAAAGCTATAGCTTGGTGTTTGTAGATCTCTTTTCCAAAAGTTTGGCGTTGTTTTGAATACGCCAAAGCCAATTCAAATCCACCACCAGCAATACCTAGTGCTTGAGCAGCAATTCCGATTCGACCTCCAGACAAAACTTTCATGGCAAAGGTAAATCCAAATCCATCTTCGCCTATTCTATTTTCTTTGGGCACTTTTACATCATTGAAAAGCAAAGTATGTGTATCACTTCCACGGATACCTAGTTTGTCTTCTTTTGCACCAACGATAAAACCTTCCATTCCACGTTCGATGATGAATGCGTTAATTCCTTTGTGTCCAGCTTCAACATTGGTTTGAGCAATCACCAAATAAGTGGAAGCAGAAGATCCATTGGTAATCCAATTTTTGGTTCCGTTCAACAAATAATGGTCACCCTCATCAATAGCGGTTGTACTTTGTGAAGTTGCGTCCGAACCAGCTTCTGGCTCAGATAAGCAAAAAGCTCCAATTTTATTACCTGAAGCCAAATCCACAAGGTATTTTTGTTTTTGTTCTTCTGATCCGTATTTTTCTAATCCCCAGCAAACCAATGAATTGTTCACAGACATACAGACAGACGTAGACGCATCGACTTTGGATATTTCTTCCATTGCCAAAACATAAGACATCGTGTCCATTCCGCTTCCACCGTATTCTGGACTAACCATCATACCCATGAAACCTAATTCTCCTAATTGTTTGATTTCATCCTTAGGGAAACGTTGTTCATTATCACGCGCAATCACTCCTGATTTCAGCACGTTTTGTGCAAAATCTCTGGCTGCTTCCTTTACTGCCAATTGTTCTTCCGTCAATTCAAAATTCATCTATACTTTCGATTAAATATTCGCAATTAAGTCGCAAATTTACGTTATTATTTCATTTTATTATAGAGATAAAACATGTCAAAATACGAAATTGTTGGATTAATGTCTGGAACTTCTCTTGATGGTTTGGATATTGCGCATGTTCGCTTTGAAAAAAAAGACGGAAAATGGCAATTTCAAATACTGTCCGCAGAAACTGTTGCGTATTCAGAGGAATTAAAGGAGAGGCTTCGTTTTGCTGTTGAACGAGATGAGAATAGTTTAAAAGAACTCGATAAAGATTTTGCCGAAGAAATGGCGAAGAGAGTCAATGGATTCATTGAAAAATTTAACATTGACAAATCTCAAATAAACGTTATTGCATCGCATGGACATACCGTTTTTCATCAACCAGATAGAGGTTTTAGTTTGCAAATAGGTTGTGGGAAGACACTGGCAGCTGAAACGAAAATCAAAGTAATCAATGATTTCCGTAACGGAGATATAAAGGCTGGAGGACAAGGTGCTCCTTTGGTTCCTATTGGCGACAAATTGTTGTTTTCACAGCAGGCGGACGCTTTTTTGAATTTAGGTGGATTTTGCAATATTTCTTTTACTGATGGTCAAGGAAGCTGGAAAGCCTTTGACATTGGTCCTTGTAACTTACCAATGAACAAATTGGCGGAACAAAAAGGGGTGACCTATGACAAAGATGGGCAGATTGCACGCTCAGGAAAAATCGACTTTTTCTTACTTGATTTATTGAATAGAATTCCATTTTTCGCACAAGACGGTCCAAAATCTTTGGGGACTGAATGGTTGGAAGTGAGTTATTATCCGATGATCAAGTTTTCCAAATCAGTGGAGAATAATATGAGTACGGTTGCAGAAAATATTGCTATTCAAATAGCAAGTGTTTTTGACAAAAATAATTTGCAGCGGATTTTAGTTACGGGAGGCGGCGCTTACAATACTTATTTATTGGAAAGAATCAGACATCATTCTAAGGCAGAACTCATTTTGCCTGAGCCACAAATCATTGAATACAAAGAAGCATTGATCTTTGCTTTTTTAGGGGCTTTGCATCTTGCTGGTGAAACAAGTAACGTACCATCAGCCACTGGCGCGAAGGAGAATGTATGTTTAGGAGTTTTGTATTCTGCCTAATTTTCTGAATTTCACGAAATCCAAAGCGAACTAAATAATAGTTTGCTAAATTTGCGCTCTCAATAAAAGAAAGATGAAAGATTTACTTGAAAAGTTTGAAAACAAACAACCCGAAATCGTATTTGAATGGAAAGATCCTGAAACGGAGGCTGTTGGATGGGTGGTTATCAATTCCCTTCGCGGTGGTGCTGCAGGTGGTGGAACACGAATGAGAGTTGGTTTGGACAAACGTGAAGTAGAATCTTTGGCTAAAACCATGGAAGTGAAATTTACCGTGGCTGGTCCTCCAATTGGTGGGGCAAAATCTGGAATTAACTTCGATCCAAAAGATCCGCGTAAAGAAGGAGTTTTGCGTCGCTGGTATGCTGCGGTAACACCTTTGTTGAAACATTACTACGGAACAGGTGGCGATTTGAATGTTGACGAAATACATGAAGTTATTCCAATCACAGAAGATTGCGGAGTTTGGCATCCACAAGAAGGTGTTTTTAATGGACATTTTCAGCCAAGAGAAGCGCAAAAAATCAACCGTATTGGTCAATTGCGCTATGGCGTTTTGAAAGTTATTGAAGACGAAAAATTTACGCCTTCGGTATCAAAAAAATATGTTATTGCAGACATGATAACAGGTTATGGAGTAGCTGAATCAGTGAAACATTTTTATTCCATTTGGGGTGCTTCGACTGGCTCCGCAACTCAGAATTCTGTTTCAGGTAAAAGAGTAATTGTACAAGGTTGGGGAAATGTGGGTTCTGCTGGAGCTTATTATTTGGCGCAAGAAGGTGCAATCATTGTTGGAATTATTGACCGAGTGGGTGGTTTGATAAAAGAAGAAGGTTTTTCTTTTGAAGAGATCCGCGATTTGTTTTTGACCAAAAATGGCAATGAATTGAATCATTCGAATATGTTAAGTTACGACGAGGTAAACGCAAAAATTTGGGATTTGAAAGCAGAAGTTTTCATTCCGTGTGCAGCCTCTCGATTGATTCAAAAAGACCAATTGGAGAGAATGATAGCATCTGGAATTGAAGTTATTTCAGCTGGAGCAAATGTCCCTTTTGCAGATCCAGAAATTTTCTTTGGTCCAATTGCGGACTACGCCGATAATCATGTATCTATCGTTCCAGATTTCATTTCCAACTGTGGAATGGCACGCGTATTTGCTTATTTGATGAGCAACGATTTGAAAGAAATTTCTGATGAAGATATTTTTTCGGATACGAGCAATATCATCCGCAAAGCGATGGAGAAATCACATGCAAAGAATAGTTCCAAAACAGGAATAGCAAAAACGGCTTTCGGTATTGCGTTGGAGCAATTGGTTTAGTCTTATAAATTTTTAAATATAAAGCCTCAAATAATTGACATTTGAGGCTTTTTTATGCTCATTTTTAAAGGAAATTAACAAATGATATAAATTATTGATATTCAGCTAATTTAGTCGCTTTTTTCATGCGTTTTTTCACGCTTTGTACCGGAGGAAAAATTACATTTGAGCACGAATTAATAAACAGTTTAAATGGAACTAATTATTCTCCTAATTTTCATTGTCGGTTATGTGGCAATTACCGTTGAGCACGCATTAAAAATTGACAAATTAATTCCAGCCTTGATCATGATGGTTCTGTGTTGGACAGTTATTGCCGTGGGCATTGATGGTGCAACGACATGGTTCAATCCAGAAACATCCATTTTGGAATCGATAAGTGCGGTCAATCATGAAGGTAAAATGCATTTATTAGAAGGCACGATGCTGCATCATTTTGGTAAAACAGCTGAAATTTTAATATTCTTGATGGGTGCCATGGCCATCGTGGAAATGATAGATTTTTTCGAAGGATTTTCAGTTATCAAGCGCATGATAAAAACAAAAAAGAAGATCACTCTACTATGGATTGTTTCGTTTTTGGCATTTTTTCTTTCTTCCATCATAGATAATTTAACGGCAACGATAGTTTTGATCACCATTCTTCGAAAAGTTATTCCTACAAAAGAAGTCCGCATGTGGTATGCTGGTTTCATTATTGTGGCCGCAAATGCGGGTGGTGCCTGGACACCAATAGGAGACGTTACGACAACAATGCTTTGGATGGCTGGAAAAGTTTCCGCTTTGAAATTAGTTGAATTATTGGTCATCCCTTCCCTTTTGACCATATTGATTCCTTTGCTGATTGCTCAATTTTTACCTGTGTTTAAAGGATCTCTTGATATAACTGAAGTTGCTAATGAAAATGTTCAAAAACAAGGTAAGATAATGTTGATTGCGGGATTGGGAATGATTGTTTTTGTGCCAATCTTCAAAACTTTAACACATCTGCCTCCGTACACAGGAATGATGCTTTCTTTAGCCGTCTGTGCTTTAATCAGCGAAATATTAAGCAAGCGCAAAATTTCTTTCTCAATCTCTAATCAGGAAGAAACAAATGTGCACGAAAGCAAAGGCCCCACAATGCATGCGCTTTCTAGA
The DNA here is from genome assembly GCA_041751955.1 of Crocinitomicaceae bacterium. Taxonomy (GTDB): domain Bacteria; phylum Bacteroidota; class Bacteroidia; order Flavobacteriales_D; family Crocinitomicaceae; genus UBA2040. Next base: position 19,733 of record JBGSIB010000028.1, on the reverse strand, counting down.
ATTGAAATTCCTTCAGTTTTGTTCTTTTTAGGGATATTGATGACGGTTGCGGCAATGGAATCCTTAGGTATGATTTTTAATTTTGGACAAAGTGTAAGTTCTTATATTCCCCAACAAGTTTTTGTCACCTTAATGGGTGCCAGTTCAGCAGTAATTGATAATGTTCCATTGGTTGCTGCGAGTATTGGAATGTTTCAAGATGCAGCCGATGCAAATGTGTGGCATGAGTTGGCTTATGCTGCGGGCACGGGAGGCAGTATGTTGATCATTGGTTCAGCTGCTGGTGTAGTAGCGATGGGAATGGAGAAAATTTCCTTTTTCTGGTATCTTAAATCGATTTCCCTTCTTGCTTTATTAGGTTATTTAGGCGGTATTTCTTGGTTGTTTTTCGTCGGGTAATAGCTGATTTATTAGCTATCTTGGTTTTTTATGCTTTTATCGTTTAAAAGATAGTATAACTTCCCTCGCTCGCTTATAAAGTTTGATTAATTTTGGACTTTTAAATTTTAAAATCAAACTATGGAAATTTTTATCGTATCCGTTTTTATATTGGGATATTTGGCAATTACAGTTGAGCACTCGCTTAAAATTGACAAGCTGATTCCGGCCTTAATCATGATGGCTCTAGCTTGGGCAGGAATAGCTTTTGGCTTAGATGATTTTACAACATGGTTTGATAGTAGCAAGAGCGTCATGATTGAGGGTTATTCATCCTTTAAACCTGAAGAGCGATCCATTTTGCTGGAAGAAACCCTTCTTCACCATTTTGGTAAAACTTGTGAGATACTTATTTTCCTTGTCGGTGCGATGACTATCGTTGAAATAATTGACCATTTCAATGGTTTTCAAACGATTAAGAAATTAATTAAAACCAACAGCAAGAAGAAATTGCTTTGGATTGTTTGTGGTTTGGGATTCTTTTTGTCCGCTATTATTGACAATTTAACGGCAACAATTGTGTTGATTACCATACTACGTAAAATCATCAAAGAACCACAATTGCGCATGTGGTACGCTGGTTTGATCATTATTGCTGCAAACGCTGGAGGTGCTTGGTCTCCAATTGGCGACGTGACTACAACCATGCTTTGGATGAATCACAAGGTGACCTCAATGAAATTGATAGAATATTTGATTCTTCCGTCATTACTTTGCTTCGTTCTGCCAACCTTATTGGCTACCTTTTTACCTGCATTCAAAGGGGACATACCTTTTGAAGAAGACAAAGAAAAAATCAGCAAGAATAGTGCGTTTATGCTTTATCTCGGGTTAGGCATGATTGTTTTCGTTCCTATCTTTAAAACAGTAACTCACCTTCCACCGTATATTGGAATGATGCTTTCTTTGGGAATTGTGTCATTAGTTGCTGAATTTATCTCCAATAGACATTTTAGCATATCAGAGGCTGGTAACCACGAACACGTGCATGGACCAACCTTTAGAGCACTTTCTAAAATTGAAATGCCAAGTATCCTATTTTTCTTAGGAATTTTAATGACCGTGGCAGCGCTTGAATCTCTTGGTTTGATATTCAATTTTGGACAAAGCGTCAATGCAAGTATTTCGGAAAATACATTTGTTATGTTAATGGGAGTAGGTTCAGCCATCATTGACAATGTTCCATTGGTCGCAGCCTCGATGGGTATGTTCCCAGATGGCACAGATGCTCACGTCTGGCACTTCATTGCCTATGCAGCGGGCACGGGTGGAAGTATGTTGATTATCGGCTCTGCTGCTGGTGTAGTAGCCATGGGAATGGAGAAAATTTCTTTTTTCTGGTACTTACGAAACATTTCATGGCTGGCACTCGTAGGATACATCGTTGGAGCAGCAGTGTTTTTGTTGCAACAAAACTTCTTTTAGTAGAAATAATATATTAAGAAACAAACCGTTATAAGAATATGAGCTTTACCTTTTTACTCCAACCAAACGGAATTCCTGTGGATTCCACTGCGGCCAATACAGGCGTTACAGACCAATCGCTATGGAGCATCGTCGCTGATGCTAGTGTAGGATTTGGACTAGTTATCAATTTGGCTTTGGCAGCCATGCTTGGTTATGCCATCTTTGTATTTGTTGAACGTTTCTTGGCTTTGCGAAAAGCATTGAAAGAAGAGGATAATTTTCTATCCAATATCAAAACCTATTTGTTGGAGGGCAAGATCGACCAAGCGAAAGATTTCTGCGCTCGTTCTACATCACCTTCTGCCCGTATGTTGGAAAAAGGTATTGCACGGATTGGGAAACCCATCGAAAGTATTGCTGCCTCCATTGAAAATACTGGAAAATTAGAAGTACTTCGTTTGGAGCAACGTTTGAGTTTCTTGGGAACAGCGGCTGGAGCAGCACCTATGATTGGGTTCTTGGGAACGACAATTGGTATGGTAAAAGTATTCATCGATTTGGGTAATGCAGCGACTTTGGAAATTGCGACAATCGCCCCAGGAATCATGACTGCAATGGTTACCACAGTTGGTGGTCTGATTGTTGGTATTATCTCTTTTATGGGATACAATTATTTGACAGCACGTATCGGAAATGTGGTTTACCGCATGGAAAATGCAGCTTTGGAATTTATGGATTTGTTGAACACACCAGGAAAATAAGATGGATTTAGGAACAAGAAATAAAATTAAGGTAGAAGGCGGAATGGCTTCGATGACCGATTTGGTCTTCTTGTTGCTCATTTTCTTCATCATCATGAGTTTGATGGCCAATAACCAAACGCCATTGGATTTGCCGAAGGCGAGTGATGATATACCCACGGATACGCAGCCCGTACAAGCTATGGTAATGATTACTAAGGATAACAAATACGTTGTCATGCCAGGAGGAGATATAGAGAATCCCATGGAATTTGATGATATAAAAGAATTAGCGGCGCAGGCTGTTATTAATTCAAAACAACTGAAATTAAAAATAGCAGGTCACAGAGAAGCCCAATATGAAGCCGTGTTCAAAGTTTTGGCTTTGGCACAAGCGAATGAATGGGATCCTGTCATCGCTTATAGTAAATAATTAAATTTAACCGTCATGGCAACTTTACCTATAGCCAACAAAAAAGACCTTAAAATTGGAGCGGCAGCTGCTGTTCTCGGTCTTTTACTGATTTTACTGATTTTGCTTTTATGTTCTTTTGAGGTTGCAGATCCTAAACCTGAACCACCAAAAATTGCAGCTGAATCTGAGATTGAAGAAATTGTGCTGGAAAATTTGAAGGTGGATATGGGTGGTGGTAGCGAAGGTGCTCCTTCGGATGCTCCTCTTGATGAGCCTAAACCTCAAACAGAAGAAATCATCACGAAAAAAGACAATCCGAATACGAAAGTTAATACTGGTAAAAGCGATAAAACTAACGCTCCTACCTCGGATAATACAGCATCTACAACTAAACAAGATGCGAATCCATTTGGTGGTAACGGCAGTGGAACAAAAGGTGACGGTTCTGGAAAATTTGGAACCGACGCGGGAGCAGGAACAGGTTCTGGTCCTGGTGGCGTAGGAGATGGTTCTGGAAGAATACGTCAAAATGAACCAAAAGTAGATGATATTTCGTCCAATCAGAATCACATCATTTACCTTCGTGCGACCATCAATGCAGAAGGAAGAATTATGGAAGTAACTAACCTTACTTCTAAAACAACAACAAGTGATCAAGTTATTCTTCGTCAAGTGATTGCAGCGGTTAAAAATCAAGTACGTTATAATAAAAAAGCGGGTGCTGGATTAGAAGCTGTTTACATCACGATCAACTTGAATGCCAACTAGTAACTACACCGAAACCATAGACTGGCTTTTCGCCCAATTTCCATCCTATCAAACCATGGGCTCTCCTGCCTACAAACCGGGCCTGGACAATGTGATAAAGCTTTGCGAAGCTTTAGGCAATCCACAGAAGAAATTACGATGCATACACATTGCTGGAAGTAATGGAAAAGGTTCAACGGCCTCCATGCTGGCTTCTTTTTTGACGCAGAATAAATTAAAAACTGGTCTTTTCACTTCACCGCATTTGGTCGATTTCCGAGAAAGAATTCGGGTAAATGGACACATGATAGCTGAAGAAAGCGTCATTACTTTTTGCGAGAAAATTCAAGCTTTGGATTTCGAACCTTCCTTTTTTGAGATTAGTTTTTGTATGGCTTTGGTTCATTTTGCGGAACAGGATTGTGACTTTTGCGTCATCGAAACAGGTTTGGGCGGTAGATTGGACGCGACCAATATTATAACACCCATTCTATCGATTATCACAACAATTTCTTTAGAACACACCAATTTTTTGGGCAATACATTAGCAGAAATAGCTTTTGAAAAAGCGGGAATCATCAAATCGAACATTCCTGTGGTCATCGGTTCTTACCATGAAACAACAAGTTTGATTTTCAAAGAAAAAGCGAGTAATATGGATGCCACTATCTATTTTTCCAAAGATCATCTTGTTGATGTTCCCAAGAATTTCCCCTTACTCGGTATTTATCAAAAGAGCAATTATCAGACAGTTTGTTTGGCGATAAAAGTATTGCAGGAAAAGTTTGTATTCGACGAATCGAAGTTGGATTTGTCCCTTGAAAATCTTCACGAGAATACTGGATTTCAAGGTAGATTACAAGTCGTTTCAACAGATCCACGTATAATTTATGATGTTTCCCATAATGTCGAAGGCATTGCCTCTACGCTCGATTATTTCAAAGAGGAAATGAATTTATCGGAATTGCACATCGTTTACGGTTCCAGTTCGGATAAGAATTTTGAAGAGATATTTCCACTTTTCCCCAAGGAAGCACATTATTATTTGACAGAATTTGCGAATATGCGTTCAGCCAACAAAAAAGACTTGTCTGAATGGGCACAAAAGTTTGAATTGAATTTTCATTCTTATTCCATTGCAAAAGAAGCACTTGCAGAAGCAAAACAAAGTTGTTCTCCAACTGAGACAATACTTGTTTTCGGCAGTTTTTTCTTACTTCACGATTTTTTAAAATAAATTTCACGTTAAAGGTTGATATTAAGAAAAAGCATATTATATTTGCACTCGCAATTGCGAAAAAAGGGAGTTTAGCTCAGTTGGTTTAGAGCATCTGCCTTACAAGCAGAGGGTCGGGGGTTCGAATCCCTCAACTCCCACGAAACATCACCATTTTGGTGATGTTTTTTTTTGGGGTAGAATTCGTCGTATCTATTGTAGAAACAAAAAATAAGTCATGAAATGACTTAACATTTTTTCAGTGCAAGCCCTACCCTAATTGGGTTCAACAAAGTTAATCCAGATTGAAAAGTACAAGAGATTGATTGTCCAAGCTTGTTTGAGGAAAATTTCTGGCTCACTAATACCGTTTTACCTGTGATAAAGCCGAAATAAAATTACACCATAACCAAAGCTATGACGACATTATACGTCAAAATTTAGTGAGCAATTTTACGATAGAAATAATATACTATTCCGCGGCAGATTAAATTTTTAATTTGAAGCTAAGATCTCAATAAATCACTTCTATTTTCGTGGAAGGCAAACTGTGTATTCCTTTATCGGTGATGAATTTCACATAATAGCGGTATCTATTGCCTATGGCCACTACTCTATCTTGGAAGACTAATTTTTCTGGTGATTCTAAAGTTTTAATCAAAGTAAATTTGCCATCGTCTTCTTGTTTGTAGATTTGATAGCTGAAGACGTTTTCAGTAGGTGCTTCCCAACTTATTTCAATAAGCTTTTTTTCTCTATCCGCTAGGGCCATGACCTTTTTAAGAGGTAATCGGTAACCGGGTTCATAATAGATTTTGCGTACATCTCCTGAGGAACTATTTCCACTTTTGTCCATTGTACGTATTCGATAGGTACATGCTTTTCCAGGAAATAAATTTACATCAGAATAACTTGTCGCGTTATCTTTCCAGCGAAAAATGGTATCGATTTGGCCAGCCTCATTTTGACGGATGAGATAATTTTGAAAAACATCAACACTTTCGGAATTGGACCAAGTCAAGTGCATGGCAGAGTCTTTCACCCTTGGTTTGTACAAGTATGCTACCACAGGCGGAATCGTATCAGGCTTTAGTACCAAAAGTGTATCACTGTTCTTGGAATTATTATAGTTTCTATCTACCGCGCGAACAAAATAGTATACCTCAGAAGTCAAATTATCCAAGCGGATTTTATCTATATAAGCCGACGCTGGCGATAGTTCTTTGTTGACTTCCTGAAATTCCTCATCCAAGGCGTTGGCTCTGAAAATACGATAACCTTTTATGTCTTTATCACTTGGTGGAGTCCAAAGTAATTGCACAATACCTGAAGAATCAATTTTACCACTTTTCATCACGACCGGTCCTGGTGGTTCTTGATCCAGCGTGAAAAAATAATCGGCATTGGAAAAAACAGAATCTTTGTCAGAACTGATGGCGGTTACGCGGTAATAGAATTGATCGCCAGTTCCGACGAGCGGGACAACAAAGCGAAAGTTGGTATCAATGAAATCTTGTTGGGCAACTAATTCAAAGTCTTTGTCTCTGAATTTTGATTTTTCCAAAAGAAATTTGTCGATGTGAAGAGTGCCATTTCCGACTGGTATAGCCATTCCCTCAACCACCCTTGTTGCATCTTGCATATAAATCGAATCGATAAATATCTCTGCATTTACGCTTTTTGGGACAAAAATTTTAAACCATTCAGAATACATAGCGGGTTCACCAAAGTAATTTAGACCCGTCAAACGATAAAAATGAAACTTCCCTTCTGTCAAATCTTCGTCGCGGTAACTATCTAGTTTTCCTTCTTTTTCAGTATCCGTCTTTACGGGCGCATAAGGCCGAAGTGTTAAAAATGTTCCTTCTTTTGGCTCGTCCAATGACTTTTGAATTAAATAACCAAATCCAAAATTGGTGTACTGCTTGGCACTCCATTCCAAATCAACGGTTTTCTTTTTGTCCAAATTCAACTTCACCCCTTCTATTTTCGGGTAAACTGTCCATTCAGATGCATTTACTCGCGCATAAAATGGGTTCAATCCCTTTATAGAAATTCGATAAGCGTAGATTTTATTTTTATCAAATTTTAGGTCAGTGTAGCTCAAACCAGCAATTTCAGCCAAATCTTTGCTTATGGCATTTTGTAGTGTAAAAAGTGCATAGGCAAAATCTTTTGAAGACGCATTGGTGATTTTGGATTTGGAAATAAAGGCATCTAAAACGGACCTATTTTCGGCTGAAATTGTATCTTCCAAAGTAATACGTTGTAATGCACCTTTATTTGACGCAAAAGTGAATTTCTCTACACCCGAAAAATTGGCCATTTCAGGGTTCATATCTCCCTGAATTTCAGCTCGCTCAATTACATAACCAAAATTAATTACAGCTTGAATTTGATCAAAATCTTTCAGAAACCACTTTAAGCGAATGGTATCTTTTTTCACCTCAGAAACAAGGGAAATGGAACTTTCTTGCGCCTGAAGTAAAACGGTCCAAAAACAAAACAGTACAAATATTATTTTACTCGTCATTTTTAATTTACAATTTGACAATTATTACCTACTTCTGTATCCACTGTGACGTTAAAGTTGATAGCTAAGAAAGAAAACTGTAGACCGATGGCACCATACACAAATGTTGGTTTTGGCAATCTACCTTGCAACAGACAAGCAGCATTGATGGTAATTAAATTGACTGTATTGTTATTGTTTTTATTGTGTGCTCCCAGATTTCCGTTGATATAGGCATAAACTTGCCCCATGCAGTACCAACGATTTATTCCAATCGGTTCAGAACTACCTACACAATGTGTTGTAGGAGACATTTTTGCCAAGACAATATCAAATCCACCTCCGAAACCTGCGCTTGCACATGCTTCCCAATTGCTCGTCAAATTAACACATTTATTGAAACCTGCATTGAATTGCATTCCCGTTAGAAATCCATTTCCAGAGGACATGGTTGCCATATTAATATTGGTCAAACTTCCCGCACCAACGATATTGGTCACATACGATGGAGGAGCTGGTAAAGGATCGATTACTGTTCCAATTTGGAAATATGCATTTGCTGAAAATAAGCCAATTAAACTTACAGTTGCCCTATCTGTGGGACGATTGAGCCAGAAATACCAGTCGTTCTGATCCACGTGAATTTTCAAACTAACATCTCCTGTGAGTATGGCTGGAACAAGTATAGCGGCGTTGACAGTAGCATCGAAAATTTTACCCACATTATCGTAATTCAGGGAAATAGAACCGTAAGCTTTTGCCGCATTTGGATTTGTCCTTTCGCTGCGTTTTACCAGCATATAGGCATTTCCAACAAAATTGATGTACGCCAATCCGCCATTAGCGTTCAAAGCAATAGTCAAAATCGCTTCACCGTTGAAAGCTTCTTCTTTGGCTGTGGCCTCTAAACCGACTCCTGCTCGAAAAATTAGACCTGCATTTGCATCGGGGGTAAAAGGTATAACCGCTCCTGCCGAAGGATTGGTTGTAATGTTTCCAACCACGCGATCAATCAGCTGCGACTCTGTAAGCGTAGAACTCACTCTTGATGAAACACCGCCATAAAGTGAGGTAATTGCAATACCGCCACCTACTGGGATATTTACCGGAACAGAGGCGTCAATGAACCAATACTTATAGCTAGGAAATTTCCCAAATCCAGCAGAGACCATCATGGGATTATTCATGAAGCTATTGATTTTGAAGGAAATACTACCGTAGAATAAATCTCCAAAAACGGGATCATCGTTCCGAACGGCGATAACACCATCGAGATTGAATGGAGTTGTATTTACAGAGAAAGTAATATCGTCAACTGTAATTTTGTCGTAAGCAAGAGTGGTTCTACCTTGGAGATTAGGCTGTCGCTTGGTAATTACGTTTACACCTGTATTAATGGAAAAGCCGTTGGTGGAGTCACCTATGGTCAATCCGACCATCACTCGAAACATCAATTCGTTATTGGCGTTGGCATTGAACCCAATTTGACTTATGGAAATGGGGAACTTCATCAAATTATTTTGTCCACTACTATCTGTACTATTTAAAGAAAATAAACCTTGCGTGATATAAGGCGCTGTTGTAACCAAAGTCAAATTTTGATACGTAATGTTTCTGATTTTTCCTTTGTTGGAATCATACGTCCAAAGACCGTTGATAATAGCTTTGGGTTTGAACGCACCATTGATGGTTTCGACGATGAATTGGGATGTTGGATTGATTTTCACCTTTGATTTCAATGAAGAAATGGTGAAGTCAATCGTATCTACAGGGCTCATAGAAAAGAAATAATCCAATTGATCTGTATTTGCATTTTCATCAACCGAGGCGGTGTAACTGAATCCTTTCTCATCCATTACCGGAACTTGAATTTTTCCCGATAAACTTCCACCTGTCAGATGATTGCATTCTACATTTACTTGAATATTTGAAATGGAAAATCCCCAACCGCTCATTTCACTTTCGGAAGTGGAAAACACATTCGATGCGCCAAAAGCTCCAGTCACACCGGAATCGTCAATGATTAAATTGGTAGCATAGATTTTTGAGCGCTGCCCCGTTTTCGATAATTTTTCAGGAAGCGTAACCGAAAAATTTCCGGCGTAAAAACCTTTCCATTCCACAAGATTACCATTGCATAATTGACTCGTTATAGCTGGCAAAGTAATACCAGGCGGATTTACTGTTTCACTTCGATCCAACACCAAATTGGACATGGAAAAAGTAAAATCTTCGGCTCCTTTTACGTAAAAATCGTCGATGGAAGGAATTGTAATGAACAAATTTTTCAAATCGACAATCATCGTTGTAAAAGAAGCTTTTACTGGTTGTCCTGGATTGGAGGCGTTTTTAATTATTTCAGGATTGAATATAAAATCGAGACTCAATCCGCAACTTTGGTAGCCATCGCAATTCCAATTGATATAATTTCCGCCATCTGCTTTAAAAACAAGTTGAGCGTTTGGTCCCAAATTGATAATCGATTCGCTGACCAACTGCAACTTCGTACCCTCTGAAACCAAAACACCTTTGGGATTAAATTTGATATTCTTCGCGGCAAAAGCGATTTTACGGTCAGCACCAGGGAAATCCATGGCCATGTATACTGAAAATTCAGCTCCTAGAGGGGTAAAACGAGCGCTATCTATGCAAATAGCATAAATCACTCCTCCAATTTCCTTTACTATACCAATCGGTAAAGAAGAAGTATCCGTTGAACTAAAACTTGTTGTTTGTCGTGCAGGATTGTTCCGTATCGTGGAATCGATAGATAAAATGTGATTGTAAAAATTTAGAATCGAAGTAGAGTCACCCTGCGTTCGGGCGGTGGTGATAAAGAAAACAGCAACAAAAGACAGAAAAAGTGGTTTAATGTATTGCATGCCGTAAAATTAAAATATATTTTTGTTCTCACAACATTTGTTAAAACGCCGAACTACCAAATGAAAAAAACACTATTCATTTTACTCTTTTTCTTCTGGGTTTCACTTGGTCATTCGCAAATATTACGGAATGTTTCTTTGAATTTAAACACAGGTGGCGAGGTGTTCGATGCGGCATACATTCCAAGTATAAAGAGATACATAATTGTAGGTAATTTCAGCTCAGTAAATGGGTCAACTCAACTTAGACATGCGTTTTTATATGAAAACGGAACTTTAGACACCTACACCTTAGGGATTAGTTCTATTTCAGGTAACAATGTAGTATCTGGAGCATTTTACAGTATTGAAGTCATTCAAAATAAAATATACATTGCTGGTGATTTTTATTTGATAAATGGTATTGCTAGAAATGGATTATTGCGTTATAACGTAGGCGGCACAGATATTAACCCTAATCTAACAAACGAAACTACGAATCTCCCTCCTTTTGCGCAAGGGACAATTCTATATGATTTGGCACTAACTGGTTCATCCTCCCTTTCTACTGTGGGTAATTTTTCCTTGGTCGGTCCACCAACAAATAACTTTGTTTACGAAACACTCGCAGAATTCACTTTGGGTGGATTTTTTACTTCTAGATTTTCAAATCCAGTAGTACAAACACAGTTTCTTGGTTATATTTTATCTTCTGAAACTAAGCCTAAAATATTATATCATAAAAACAATTTTTATATATCTGGCGGCAGATTAACGTCTAACGGACTTTTACATTACGGGATAAAATTGAATAATTCTGGTCAGTACCTCTATCATCATAATTATTACGGAGCATCTGGAGGAACTGCCGATTCAAAATCATTTTCTGTAATCAACGATACCGTTTTAATTGGAGGAATGAGTCAAGGTGGTGCTGGAATTTTTTACAGTCAATATGTTCAAACCAATTCACAAGCCAATTTTTCAGACAATTACCCTTTGATTGTAAGGAATGGTTGTTCAAATAACCTTTCTTTTTATGCCCTTGAAACGTATAATAATTCTATTTACGAAATAATACAAACTCCCTTGAATAACGCAGATTTTAAATTTAGCAAATCTGATTATTCATTCATTACTTCAAACATTGGTAGTCTTGGTCAAACAGTTCCTAATCTGCAATTGACGAGTACCTTTTGTCAGGATTTATTTGAAAATACTTCGTATAACTTTGACCCTAATCTGTCCGATCACTTATTTAGAGCTAAAAATCGCCTCTTTTTGTCCTCACCAAAAATTACAGGTGCGGGAACCGTTTCTTCAGTTGGATTATTGCAATACTGCCTAGAGCCAGAAAACCCAAAACAACTGAACAATCTGTACGACCAAATTGGAGCAGTCGGGCAACCTCAACCCTTTCAGTTGGATACAGTGCTTTGTCCTGGCAAGTGGGCTAAATATACCGTACCGCCTTCAACAGGAGCAGAAGGATATGTTTGGCAATACTCAGGAACAGGATTAAAAGCAAGTTTTATTGTGCCACCTGCAGGAGGGTTCTTCGATGAAGGAAATTATCCTTTTGATTTGGATTCATTAGGAAATACATCGAACATTATATATGTATTTGTCACCGATAATTTTTCTCCTGGAAATTTAACGGTGCGACCATACAGCACCTGCAATACAGCAACTGATTATCTTTTTGCTGGACCAGAAACTGTCCCAATTATTGCTTTACCATTACCCAATATTAATTTAATCGACAGCGCTAGTTTCACTTGCCTTGTTGATACCTTGCTTTTAAGCGCTAGTTCTAGCCCAACCAATGTGAGTTATGAATGGTACTTTGAGAATGCCCTTATATCAACCGCGTCTAGCTATTTACTAACGGGTAGTGATGATCCAAGTGTGCAATCTGATTCCTTGGGTTATTTTTACGTTTCAGTCAAAAATAATACAACCGGTTGCAAATCGAGAGATAGCATCTGGGTGTCGGACGATAAATATTATGATACGCTCCAGTTGCCTACCAACTTGGTTACAGAATTTTATTGTAATACAGATAGTTTAGAATTCAATGCATCTGTTTACAATGGAATTTATCCTATCAATAGCACAATAATATGGCAAATAGGAAGTATCCTCACCAATACCGCCCCAAACCCTTTGTGGGTGCCTAATGCGGACTCTACAATAAAAGTGATTGCCCTGCACAATACCACAGGTTGTTCAAATTCTTTGTCGCCTACCCTGAGCAATGCTTTTACGGAAATTGGAGGTGAATTGAGCAGTCATCCAGGCTACACATCAGGAGTGGCTGATACTCTTTCTTGTTTGAATCCAACTTTAAGTTTTGTATGCGTGCCAGACCCAAGTGATGTTGCTGCCAGTTCGAGTCAAGCAAATTGGATTGTAAATGGCATTCCCATCGGAAATACCCTGAATTTATCCATGGCAGATACGGTTGGAATGAATGCCAACAATACCAAAGTTTACAATTACCAAACAGAACATGGCATAACAGGATGTGTACAAAATTCCAATGTCATCGTTTTATTCGACCTTGAATCACCCTTCGTAGACCTTTACCTCGGTCCAAGTTCGACCAACTGTTCGTACGACACACTTACCCTTTCACATACGCCAACATTCGGAAATGTGAGCCAAGGATGGTTGAATGGTGGGACTAACACCTTCGTTTTGGATACCTTGGTGCAAACGGCTGGAACATTTGTTTTTGAGGTAATGGATACATTGAATGGGTGCAAAAGTTATGATACAACGGTGGTAACACAGACTTTAGAAATGGTTTTGAATGGAACATCGGATACACTTGTTTGTCCCGGATTGCCTTTTACCATTTCTGTTCTGCCTCAAAATGTTGTTGAACCGATCAATTATGTTTGGTCAAATGGTAGTTTTCTCAATACAACAACAGGCCTCGGAGGTGTTGATACTCTTTTAACCGTTGTTGGAACATCAGTATCAGGTTGCGTTGGCGTGGATACTATTTTGGTTGAAATTTCAGAACCCATTTCCGCCACTTTCCAAGGATTTACGACGTGTGGTTCTCCAAATGGAAGCATTCAAATTTTAACGACATCTGGAGGTACAGGTGACTATTCTTATTCTATGGATAATGCAATTTTTACCGATTCCACCAATTTTGGCAACCTGCCGATGGATTCGACTTACACGATTTTTATTCAAGATTCAATTGGTTGCGTGTATGAATTTCAAACGGTATTAGATGCAACAGCGCAGTCGCCTTCGATGGATTTCTTAATGCAAACCTATAATGCGGTTTACGATACAGTTGTTGCTGTTAACATCAGTGAATTTCAAGGATTTGACAGCATCGCTTGGTTCTTACCGACTGCATTCACGGTGCTTTCTGTTGACGATAGCATGCTTGTTTTCCAAGTGGCGGATACGGGAGACTTTCTTATTACAATGGTCGGTTACCAAGACACCTGTGCTTTTGAGTTTTCGAAATTTTTGCGGGTAGATTATTTCAAACCAACCTTTAACGAAGAAACGGATACGCTCGGAATAACGAGTTTCAACTTATCACCAAATCCTACCTCGGGTTCATTTGTCGTCGATGTTAGTTTCGGGAAAATTCAAAATTTCTCCATTGTTGTGTTGACAAATCTAGGGCAACCCATTCCAGGAATGAGCTATTCAGGCAACGGAAACGCTATCAATTTACCACTGACTTTCCCTCTTGGAACGGCAACTGGAAATTATCGTGTGCGTGTAATTTGCGAATACGATACGCAACAACAATCGATACTGAAACAATAAGAAATATGCTGAAAACACCGCATTTATTTTTCTTGCTTTTTATCCTTGTTGGTCCTTTTGCCTTTGCTCAAAATTTAGAGAAAATTGGTTCGAAAGACATGGGAAAAGTGAGCGGTGGACTCTCATCTAACTTTGTTGGGAATTCTTCTTGGAACCAAAATCAGTACCGCGATCCTTTTGCTTGGGTGCTTGGCGGAAACATTACCGTGTCCATTTTGGATGTTTCGCTGCCTTTTACCTTTAGTTTCTCCAATGCGGGCAAAAGTTACACGCAACCTTTCAATATGACAGCGGTTCACCCGAGTTACAAATGGGTGAAAACACATATTGGAATCACTTCGATGAATTTTTCACCTTACACTTATTCTGGTTTGAATTTTACGGGTGGCGGATTTGAACTTTCACCCAAAAGTTGGAAAATTCAGGCTTTTGGTGGTCGATTGAAAAGAGCAGTAGAATACGATGCAACGGTCAATAATTTGTCGACCGTTTCCTACAAACGCATGGGATTTGGTTTTTTGGCGGGTTACGAAAAAAACGGGTATGGTTTGGATGTGATTCTCTTGAAGGCTTATGATGATGGAAATTCCTTGAGTATAATTTCACCAGCGGCAGATCTTACACCTCAAGACAATTTGGTGCTTTCATTCAAAGGAAAAGCAAAATTGATGAAATGCATCACCGCCAATGCAGAGTTTGCCCGAACGTTTTTAACGCGCAACATCAATTCCTTCGATTCAACACAAACCGACGTGAATTCTAGACTTTACGACAATTTTATTCGCACGAATAACACTACAATTGCTGCCAACGCGTATAATGCTTCGCTCAATTACAAATACAAATTTTTCGGGATAGGTGGAAAATACGAGCGAATTGATCCGAGTTACACCACACTTGGTGGCTTGTATTTCAACAATGATTTGGAAAACATGACCCTCACTCCTGCCCTCAGCTTGTTCAACAACAAAGTTTCTTTGAGCGCCAATACGGGTTTTCAACGGAATAATTTAGCCAATGACAAGGTCAATGTTTCCAAGCGCTGGGTAGGTTCTTTAAACGGAAACTTTATCCTTTCAAAGAAAATGAATGTCAACGCTTCTTACTCCAATTTTTCTTCTTTTTCTCGAAGAAATCCAGCGGCAGACCCTTTCTTCAACCCTATTTTCGACACCTTGAATTATTACCAAATTTCGCAAAACGCCTCTGGTTCGGTTAATTACTCTTTTGGCGATACGATCAAGCAAAACCTCATGCTCAATGCGTCTTTCAACCAAAGTCAGAACATTACAGGACGTTTGCAAGACGCCGCGGCTTTTGGTTTCAACGTTTCGGGTACGGATGTTCCTGTCAATGTTTATTCGGGTGTCTTTTCGCATGCTTTCCTTTTTCCCAAACAAAAAATTACCTTGAGCTATATGGTGAATGGAAATTTAAGTGATGCTGTTGGTCAACAAACCGCTTATATTGGACCTGGTGTGAATGTTTCCAAACCCTTGTTCAACAAGAAAGTAAACGCTAGTTTTGGCACAACCTACAATCAACAATTTTTGAACCGAGAGTTGACCAACCATGTCTTGAATTTCAGAACGTCATTCAGCATGTCACCTGAACTTTGGGACAAAAAATATGGAAAAATAAACATCGGTTTGAATGCGAATTTGACGAAGAAATTAGCGGTGAAAAATACGGGACCCGCTTCGGGGAATTTTGTTTTGATGGTAAATATTGGATACGGAATTTAGTATGAAAAACACTAACCGCAGAATACACAGAGATTTTCGCAAAGGGCGCCAAGTACTGTTTTCGGGCATGCGCTTTCTTTTCTCCGCGAAACTCTCCACGACCTTTGCGGTAAAACCTTTACTATTCCTCCTAAGTTTCGCCGTCATTCATTCTGTTTCCGCGCAAAACTATCCTGTTCAAGTTTCGGTTGTTCTCTCTGGGCCTTTTTACAATTATTTGTCCTACTATGGCGATGCGAACAAGCATTTGCAGCTGATCGTTACCTTGACGGATTTCAATTCTGGGCCGGTGAATGCACGGCTGCGTTTGAAAATGGAGGGAAATGGCTTTGCTTTACAGACGAATCCCAATTTTCCCGTTGGACCTGTAATTTCCTTGTCACCTGGGGTACCTGTTTTTCTGGATGGCGATGAACTTTTGCCGTACTTCTTGGAAAACAACCTCGTCAAATCTCCCTCCTCGCTGGATTTGAATAATTTGCCCTTTGGCTTGACGACCGTTTGTGCAGAAGTCATAAAAGTTGGGGTTGGAAATGAAGTTTTGTCGACGAACAATTGCAGTTCGTTCTTACTGAATTCCTTCCAGCCTTCTATTTCCACCAGTCCATTTTGCGGTTCGAATGTGGATCCAGCTAATCCTTTCATCACCTTCATGTGGACGCAACCCATCGGTTTCACACCTTCTTTGGGGAATGATTTGAGTTACACTTTTTCGATGTACGAATGGATAGACACCACCAATTTTAGTGTTTTCCAAAGTGTCCAAAGTTTGGTTTTACAGGAGCAAACTACACTTCCTTTGGTCAATTTTTCCACCTACGATTATCCTTTGCAGCTCGGCAAAAAATACATTTGGCGAACCCAAGCTCAAGTGACCTCCAACGGGAATCTGGTGCAAATGTTCGACAACCAAGGTTTTTCAGCTCCTTGCTCCTTCACTTACGGACAAGCCATCTCCCTAGAAGAACAACTGGCGGCTGGCTTGGAAATCGATTTAAGTGCATCGGCCAATAGTCCTGTTCGCGGACAAGCCCAATGGATCGTGACGCAAACCAACCCGAGCGGTGGCGGTTTGACGACCTACAGTTCCTACATTCTCGATTACCGCAAAAAACCGACAGGTAACGAAGGATATACCATTCCTTGGTTCACCGATTCCACCGCATCGAGTTTCTTGGACATTTATCAATTGCAGGACAGCACCACGTATGAAGTGAAAATTCGCGGTCGAGTGGGCAATTACACCAGCGATTACTCCGATGTGGTTGAGTTTACCACGCCACCCAAACGGATTTATGCCTGTGGAGAAGCCGATCTTCCAGTCCTTCCCGCCAATTACAACAACCTTGTATTTGCTGAACCGGGTATGACCGTCCGCATTGGTCAGTTTGATTTGATGTTTACCGAGGTGACTCCAACGGGTGCACCAGGTCATTTTGCTGGAAAAGGCTTGGTTCCCATTGATTTTATCGGAGGTGCAAAAGCCAAAGTGCGTTTCACCGATTTGCTGATTGACGACCAATTCAATGTGCGGACGGGAACAGCCGAAGTGGTGACCGATGGTTTGGACAATTGGCTGTATCAGCAATACATGCAATTCATTGTTCCACATTACGTAGCAGGCGCTATAGACTCGGCATACGTATCGGGCGGCATGGCCTGGGTGGTGGTGAATGGCATTCCACAATCTTTTGTTTTCAACCCGCCCGATTATCCCGTGATTGTCCGCGACGATTCTGGGATGGAATACAAAATTTATCCAGATGGCACAGTTAAGGTATCCTCCTACCTCAACCCGAGCAACGACAAACTCGATGTGGGTGCAGCGGCAACTGTCGTTTTTCAGCAGAATAACAGCGAAGTTTTTGGTTTTGACGCCAAGGAACACATGCCGTGGGTAGAGCAATATGAATTGATTTTACTGAACGACAATAGCAATTACTTCGTGCCCAATAAATCACTTGGGGTTGATTTTGGCGACGTGGTGAATATCAGTTTTGACACCAACACATGGGCGGGAAGCGACTTTTACTTTAAGATAGCAAACGACAGTTCTACGCTGAACTACACCGCATTGGGACCAGGTTTGGGCAAAATAACACTGCCTGCCAATTTACCGAAAGGAAAACACAAACTCTACGCGATGAGCGATGGTTTGAAGTTGGGCAAATTGAACATCGTTGTTTATGAAAAGAAGACCAAGGAAGTGGTTGTGGTGCCTTTGGTGGCGAATTTTTCCATGACGGAAACAGATATAAAAGCTGTTTTAGACCAGACTTTTGGCGAGGCGAATATGGATGTGATGGTGACCGTTGTGCCGCAGTGGAACGATGCCGTTTTTACCACTTCAAAAAATATAGAGTTGCCTGCTGATGTTGGGTTATTGAACAAATACTCCGATGATATGCGGGATTTGCGGGATGCGTATTTTGATGATACGAATGCCCTTTACGAAGAAAAAGCCTATTATTTGTTTGTTGTTCCCGGTTTTTCGGATGCCAATGTGGACGGTTACATGGTTCGCGGCAAAGGTTTAGGTTTTGTTGCTTACGATACCAACTTGCTGGTCTATGCGCATGAACTCGCTCATGGAATTGGTGCATTGGAGCATTCTTGGAAAGACAATGGTCCGGCAGAAGGCGCTACGGATAATTTGATGGATTATTCCTCGATTGCGAAAGAATTGACCATGGATCAGTGGAAAGAGTTAAGAGACTCAGATATATCCCCAGGGATGTTTGATGCCATGGATGACTATTTGAACCAACTGCAACAGCTTTCATATGAAAATGATGAATTTGAGCCGAATGATATCATAGGTAACAAAGTAGATAAAGTCCATGTTTTGCCAGAAGAAGCGGTGCGAATACCAGATGGAACATTTATTCGATTTGATGCATCACAGCGCTCAAAGTTTTCGCATTTCGAATTTCTTAATGGACATGTAATTGCACTGTGGCAAGACAATGTGAAATTAAGACTACAAACAAATGGGTACCATACTGAACCGGAGACAGGAACAGGATATGTTCAAAAGGTAACAGGAGAAGCCTCAATTGTTGTTTTTTTAAAAAATGATCAAACTAGCTACAATGAAAGAATTGGGCATAGTAAACTTAGCTTGAAGGGAAATGAAATCATTCAATTAGTTGGAAAGTATGCTTTAGGAGATGTTTATCGAATGGATTTCGTCACTTGTAAAGAAATCAATGGAAAATATGTAACAAATTACTTGAATGGGCAGAAAACGTATGGTCAGGTAGAATGTCCTCCTGAAGATGGAAGTTGCGAAACCATTGAGCTATTTGCCATAAATCCGCAAGATAAATCCGCAATAAAATTAGCGTTCAAATCCATTATCCAATCAGCAAACGGGAATTTTACATGGAACCCAGTGAAATTTGTAGGTGGAAATAATGCAATTCTAGATGAACAAGAATTGACCGTAATCAAAGATAAAATTCAAACCTTAAATCATTATCGAAATAATCTCGTCGTAGGAGTAATTGGGTTAAAAGGTGTTGGAAAAAATATTTATAGCCAATCTGAACTCAATCAAATTGCCAGTGAAGTAGTGAGTGAATTAGCCCTAGAGTTTCCAACTAAGCAATTAGTACTCTACTTGAACAATTTTGTCAAATACGACAATAGTGGGTTGTTTATTGCATCTAGTAAAACATGCATGAAAGAAACTTTTGCGACGCGCGATATCTCAATCGTCCAGCAAGGTTTTACGCCACTTAATTTAGCTTCCAGTTCCGATGCCGCCAATAGCTTTTTCGCTTTGTTTACGCATTTGAAAAAACCATTTTATCTCACAAATATTTATGAAAAGTACGACGGTG
>JBGSIB010000027.1:0-50710 GCA_041751955.1 Crocinitomicaceae bacterium | reverse complement strand
GGCAGTAAGTAAGAAGTATTTGCCATTGTATTTAATTGAGTTCGAATGGAAATTTAATAACCGAAATTTCCGTGGCAACGAACTTGAAAAATTCCTTAAAAACGCCTTATTCCAAGAGAAAGAATTGGAGTATTACAAGGCAGAAAGTAGTAATCAAGTAAAACAAATAAGTTATGGAAAGTAATGAAAAAGAAACACCATGCGGTGCTCGTTTTGATGAATCAATAGACATCAATGTTACAGGAGAAAATAACCAAGAAACAATTGATAATTTTATTAATAAGTTTAGAGAGGAAACAAAAGGTATAGATTCAAATATGCTTATTGTGAAGTGTCAGGTTTATCCAACTCATTTTTTTGATTTGGTTCAAGAATAGAAAAGAAATTTGAGCGCAACGAATGGCAACAAAAAATATAACTTGAGTTGCCATCTGAATCAAAGGTAATTTCAATTTCCTTTCCATGAATCTTACACTTTAAGTTCAATTGTTCTTCGGTAAATTCTAAACTCATAAATAAATAGTTTTAAAAAATGAAAATCAAAAATAGTAAAAATAATCTTAGGGATAAGTGCGTACTTTTTTAATATAATTTGAATGAAAACTATACTTTTGGATGAAAACCAAATCATTGTGAAAAAGAAAATTAATATTAAATCAATACACGCGGCGAAATTTAGTACTACTCTGTTCCTGCTTCTTTTGAGCGTGAGCCTTATTTCTTGTAAAAAGAATAAAATTCCCAGAGTTGAGACAATATCCTACCTTACAGTTTCTCCTTCCAGCGTGGAACTTACAGGTGAAGTAACTGATGAAGGTGGCGCACCTATTGTTGACCGTGGCTTTTGTTGGGGACAAATGGAGATGCCAACCATAGAGTATGCGAATATTGAGTATGTTGGCGCTGGAATGGGTGGTTTTTCTAAAATCATTGAAAATTTGGAATACAATTCTTATTACTATTTCCGTGCTTTTGCCAAAAACAAATACGGCATCGTATATGGAGAAAGTGTGCTCATATATACAAAGGGACTGCCATACACTAGTGCCAGTTGTAATCCGCAAACCAACTGGGCTTTTTTCAACTTGATCAATCTTTCTTATTCACCCACAGCAAATGCTTCAAGCGTAGGGTATAACTGGACGATGAGAGGCAACGCGAATTATTCGGATTTGAATATTCACTTCAGTCAAGAACCAGTTACAGGCAATTACGTAACAGTAAATTATACCTCTGATATTGGCTACAGCAATTGTGAAGTTAGTGGTGTTTTTGGAGTGGGATTTGGTTATTTTTATACAGCGCAAGCTGGCGACACAGTGCACGTTGAGAACGATGGAAATGGGCACTTTTCAATGTCTTTTTGTGGTTTGACTTTTCATTCATCGGGTACCACTTATACTTTCACGACGGATGGGAACCTAACGAATTAGTAGGTTGAAAGTAATTATATCACGATAGATCTCAACCTTGGTTTTGAATTGAAGTCAATTTCCAAGCGTTTTTTATACATTTTTCGCAATTCTCAAGCTCCATTTTTCCTGAACTTGCACTGTATTTTTCGCTAACTTTGTAAAAATTTTTAGCTATGATGATTTTAGGATTTTTCGGACCATGGCAAGTGGTCGCCATTCTTGTTGTTCTTTTGTTGCTTTTTGGAGGTAAAAAAATTCCAGAATTAATGAAAGGATTAGGCAAAGGAATGAAGGAATTCAAAGATGCCTCTAAAGGAGAAGACAAAGAGGAAGAAATAACAAAATAATCTCTATGTCTGAATTACGCACTTTTGCTGACGTAAAGGCGAAACTGGCTATGGGATCATCTGTAGTCGATATCGTAAATGAATATCTTGGAAGAATTCAAGAAAATCAGGATTTGAACGCTTTTTTGGAGGTGTTCGAAGAGTCTGCGTTGGCACAAGCTGCGGTTGTTGATCAAAAAATAAAAGCAGGAAATGCAGGTCGCTTGGCTGGAATGGTCATTGCCCTGAAAGACAATATCTGTTTCAAGGATCATGAAGTTTCTGCAGCATCAAAAATATTGGAGGGGTTCACCTCCCTTTTCTCGGCAACGGCGGTTGAAAGACTTCTGGTAGAAGATGCCATCATTATTGGTCGCACCAACTGCGATGAATTTGCCATGGGTTCTTCGAATGAAAATTCCGCTTTTGGCCCCGTTAAAAACCCTTTGAATAGAAATCTTGTTCCTGGTGGGTCATCTGGCGGTTCGGCTTCGGCATTGGCAGCTGGACTTTGCACAGCTTCTCTTGGGAGTGATACTGGTGGTTCTATTCGTCAGCCGGCTTCTTTTACTGGAACGTTCGGCATGAAACCAACTTACGGCCGCATTAGCAGATATGGATTGATCGCTTATGCTTCTTCATTCGACCAAATTGGACCTTTTACAAATTCTTTAGAGGACAATGCTTTGCTACTAGAGATAATGGCCGGAAAAGATGAAATGGACAGTACTTCTTCATCCAAAGAAGTAGCAACATATACGGATATCATTGGTGGAGAAAAGAAAAAAATTGCGATTATATCTGAATGTTTGAACAATGAAGGTTTGGATCCACAAGTGAAAAATACCTTGGATGAAACCATCGTTAAACTTCAGCAGGCTGGCCATACAGTGGAAATGGTGAGTTTCCCTTACTTGGATTTTATGGTACCTGCTTATTACGTTTTGACAACGGCGGAAGCTTCTTCCAATTTATCTCGATTTGATGGCGTGCATTACGGTCACCGAAGCACCGAAGCACAAGGCGTAGAGCAAACCTATAAAAAATCGCGTTCTGAAGGATTCGGACCTGAAGTACAAAGGAGAATTATGGCAGGAACTTTCGTTCTTTCTCAAGGATATTACGATGCATATTATACCAAAGCACAGCGTGTTCGACGTGTATTAAAAAACCGTACAGATGAAATACTGTCTCAAGCAGACTTCATATTAACACCAACAACACCGGCAGGAGCATTCGGTATTGGTGCCTTAAGTGATCCTATACAAATGTATTTGCAGGATATTTTTACTGTTCATGCTAATTTAACCGGTAATCCTGCTATTTCTCTTCCCTTGATGAAGGATAAGGATGAATTACCCGTCGGGCTACAAATCATCGCTAGAAATTTTGAAGAAAAAGAAATGTATGCTTTTTCGAATACACTCATTGAACTAATGAAATAACAATAAATGAAGATCTTTACTTACCTTATTTTTTCCTTTATTGTTCCGGTTTCATGGTCACAAACTGTTGTGCCTGAAGAGGAGCGTTTTGCTCAGGTCGTAGAACAATCATTGAAAGCATTTTACGAAGATTACGCCAATTCAACAGATTACGATTCCATCATGAAGGCTTTTAATTATGAGGCTAATTATATCCCTTCTTTTTCTGACGAGGTGTATTGTGAGCGATTGGAGAAAATGAACAATATGAGCACTTTTGATTTTCAATGCAATCAGCCATCATTGGATATCGTGAAGTTTTTTGTGGACAAGAGAAGAAATTTTGCACGCGTAGTTTTGGGCCGAAGTGCTTTGTATTTTGATATGTTCGAAGAAACATTAGACAAATACGATATGCCTATTGAACTGAAATATTTGGCTGTAATTGAAAGTGGATTGCGTCCTCAAGTGCGTTCACATGCAGGAGCGCTGGGTCTTTGGCAGTTTATGTACCGAACAGGCTTGTATTACGGCCTTGAGGAAAACACCTACATCGATGAGCGCATGGATCCCGTTTTGGCAACAGATGCCGCTTGTCGATATTTGAAAAAGTTATATGATATTTACGGCGATTGGAATATGGCATTGGCAGCTTACAACGCCGGACCTGGCAACGTAAACAAAGCTATTCGTCGTTCTGGCGGAAAAACAAGTTACTGGGAAGTTCGTCCATTTTTACCAAGAGAAACACAAGGATACGTTCCAAATTTTATTGGTGCAGCTTATCTTTTGACCTATCATAAAGAACACAATTTAGTTCCTGCGCCAGCCAAATTACACAATTCTCAATTGGACACTTTTTGTGTGAGAGAAGGCATGTATATGACCAAAATCAGTGATTTAATCGGTTGGGATGTAGAAGAAATTAAAGAACTGAATCCAATTTACAAAAGAGCTTTTATTCCGAAAACAACGCCACCACAATGTATTACTGGACCGCTGGAAATTATTGGAAAGTTGGTTTCCATGGAAGAACAATTGTACGCAAAACCGAAATCTGAAATTGATTCGGTGGCATTGGCGAAAGATTCATTGAATAACTCAGACAGCCTCGACAGCGAAATCGGAAAAATTGTTCGAATAGACGAACCCAAAGTGGCCATTCACTCTGTACGACGTGGAGAAACACTGGGCGGAATTGCCTCTCAATATGGTGTCACCATTGAGGATTTAAAGAAATGGAATGACCTTTCTAGTTCTAGTTTGATAGTTGGACAAAAACTGAAGGTTGAAGGAAGTAAAGGAGAAGCAGGAAAATCTGCACCGGTAGTAAAAGAAAAACCAAAACCTGTCGTTAAGTATTATAAAGTAAGAAGCGGTGATAATTTTTCAACTGTTGCGAGAAGACATGGACTGACGCAAACGCAATTGAAAAAATTAAATCCAAAAGTGGATGTGAATCGCTTGAAAATTGGTCAAACTTTAAGAGTAAAATAATAAGATGAGAGGCTTGTATTTTGTTTTCACTGTATTCGTATTGTTCATATCATGTGAATTTGACCGCTCACATTATAAATCTTCAGGAATAGCCGTTACGGGTAAAATCGGTGAAATTCTTGTGGTTTGCGATCAAGATGTTTGGGATTCTGGGTTAAAAGATTGTTTGGATAGCAATTTGACGCAGTTTATTATGCCTTATTTTCCTGATGTGGTGACTTTTGAGTTGATACATAAAACGCCAAAACATTTTACAGAAGGTGTTAAACGATATCGTAACACTATGTTTATCAATATTGACCCGAATTACAATGAGGCAAAAGCTAAGATTGAAAAGCGCATTGGTGTATGGGCAACAGATCAAATGGTGATTGATATTACGGGTAATTCTTACGATCAAATTGAAGATATTTGTAAGCGAGGTTTAAAATCTGTTCATGCTCAATTTGATGACTACGAGTGGAGGAGAATCATGAAATATTATAAGGAAGCTCCTAATGCTTATATTGATAAAAAAGTAAAGGCAAATTTTGGAATTAATTTCGCACTTCCTGATGGAGCTAAATTGGTTACGACGCGAGATAACTTTTTCCGTATTGAATTCCCGAGCGCTTCAAGACCCATTGAATTCGTGGGGGGAGGTGGTGAAGATCCAGGAACGATTTATTCTGGAATTTTGGTCTATCAATACGACTTTATAGATTCTTCTCAGTTTGAATTAACCAATCTTCTTCAAGCGAGAGATACAATGTTACGTTACAATGTCCCTTATGAATATGAAGGAATGTATATGGGAACGCAATACTTGAAAATGATATATCCTGAAGGAACTTTTACAACGAATGCTAGTGAGTCCAATAGTGGATTTGAAATGCGTGGAATGTTTAAATTTCAGGGTTTAGGTAAGTATGGTCCAGGAGGTTGTTTTTGGGCTTATCACTTCATCAATCCCAAAACGAAAAAGTTGGTATGCGTCAGTGGTTATGTTGATGCCCCGTCAACTGCTTCATGGACACAACCTTTGCGAGAAGTTGAAGCCATTCTGAAAAGCGTTGAAATAATTTAACGAAATGAAGCTCTCAGCGGTTATTATTACTTATAATGAAGAGCGCAATATCCGCCGATGCATCGAGTCTTTGCAAAATATTGCAGATGAAATTATTGTACTCGATTCATTATCCACCGATAAAACAGAAGAGATTTGTGCGGAATTGAACGTGCGTTTTGAAGTCCGTGCATGGGAAGGCTATTCGCAATCCAAGAATTTTTTGAATGAATTGGCGACCCATTCCTATTTGTTTTCTATTGATGCAGATGAAGTTGTAGATCATGAATTAGAGAACGCCATTCTTTTTGAAAAAGAAAAGGGATTTTCGGGAGTATATTCACTTAATAGAATCACCAATTACATGGGGAAATGGATCAAACATAGTGGGTGGTATCCAGATGTAAAAACGAGAATTTTCCCCAAGGGTATTTGTTATTGGACAGGTGAATTAGTCCACGAGGAGCTTTTTGTCCCAGAGGGAACGACAAATAGATTGCTGCCGGGACATCTTGAACATTATTCCTATTATTCGTTTGAAGATCACAGAGCAAGAGCGGATAAATATTCGCTATTGACAGCAAAAAAGCATCATCTAGCTGGAAGAAAATGTAGTGCTCTGCAACCTTATTTTAGTGCAGTTGGTCGGTTTATTGGGATGTACATTTTCAAACTGGGTTTTTTGGATGGAAGAATGGGTTTTAAAATTGCTCAAATTAGCGCTGCATCCAATGTTTTGAAATACAAAGAGCTGAGAAGGCTAAATTTGGAGAACAGATGAAAAAGATTCTTATTTCGCGCACAGATAGCATAGGTGACGTCATTTTGACTTTGCCGTTTTGCTTTGCGTTGAAAAGAAAATTTCCTGAAGCTCAATTGCTTTTTTTGGCAGCGCCATATACCATTCCAGTTTTGGAGTCTTGTTCGGAAATTGATGAGATTATCAATTTGAATGAGCTTTTGATCGGAACTTTAGAAGCGCAAATTGAAAAAATAAAACAACTTGAAATCGATACAATTGTTCATGTTTTTCCAAAAAAAGAAATTGCCAAACTAGCAAAAAAGGCAAAAATTCCTACTCGAATTGGAACTTCACATCGTGGATTTCATCTATTGACCTGCAATCAACGAATAGACTTTACACGTAAAAATTCTGAGTTTCACGAGGCGCAATTGAATTTTCATTTAGGACGAACATTAGGTTTTAAAAACTTGCCGAGCTGGGATGAATTGAATAATGATTTGTCTTATTTCAAACCGTCCAAAAAACTAGAGTTAAGTGCTTTGGCAGTTGACAAGCCAAAAGTTATACTCCACGCTAAATCTCAGGGAAGTGCCGTAGAATGGCCCATGGAAAAGTATGAGGCATTGGCTACTAAACTTGAGGAATCGGGTTGTCGGGTATTTTTTACGGGTACGGAAAAAGAGGGATTATTGATACGTCCAGAAATGAATTGGACAGAAAATATCATAGACACCACAGGAAAATTCACCTTAGAAGAATTGATTTCATTCATTAATCAGTGCGACTATTTGGTGGCCTGTTCAACCGGGCCACTTCATATTGCCGGAATTCTCAATAAAAATTGTTTGGGTTTGTTCACACCGAAAAAACCCATGCATCCAGGACGTTGGAGACCGTTGGGCAACAATAGTGAAACCATCACCTCTAAAGAATCGTGTACTTGTAAAAACAAAGAAAATTGTTCCTGCTTAAAAGAAATAACGATTGAATCAGTCTTTCACCAAATTCAGAACAAATTAAACTTTTAGCATTTCTGGTTTACAGCAATATCTGGGTGAGTCTTTGCGCGGCGTTTTTCTCATTGGGTTTTTCTCGAATATTTCATGTATCAAATTCCAACTTTTGGCTCGTTTTTTCAGGCACTTTGTTTGTCTATTTAGGTCAACGATTCTATAAAATTTGGAGAAAGGACTTCTCCATCAATTCGAATAGAATAATGTGGATGAATCAAAATTCACTCCTTGTAAAAATCTTGCTGATTTTGTCATTTGTTGCCTTTAGCATTCAGGCTTTACTGCATATTATTCATCATCCAACGAGTATTGTTCTCTTTGGGATTTCGGGTCTGATTTCCATACTATATGTGGTGCGTATTGGTCAGTGGAATTTGCGTGAGATTCCATTTTTGAAAGTGTTTATGGTTGTGGCGGCTTATTGCATATTAACGATTGGTTTGCAAATACAATTGGAGCATATACCTTTCGATTTTAAGATCATAAGCTTGATTTTTTTAATATTCGGCTTAACTATTTTATTTGATATTCCTGACCGAAAGATCGATGCCCAAACGAACAAAACATTTGCACAAGTTTTGGGTGTTAGGTGGACGATTCTATTTTCCGCTTTTTGTGTTTTTATGTATTTTTTTTTAAAAGATTTCGGAGATGGTTCGCAAGGAGCGACATTCAATGCGATTTGGGCACTAATCATAATTTCATTTTATATCCAATTGCCAAAGAAAGTCGAGGACGAGTTTTATCTCGCTTTTTATGGAGAAGGTATCCTTGGTTTAATAGGTATGATACCTTTTGTGTGTAATTTGATCGGGTAATTAAGCAAAAAGAGCTTTCACTACTTCTTCCATTTTACCGCACATTGTCACCGTAATCGAAAATTGTTTTGGATCAATTCCCTTACAATATTTAGAAATAATGATTCTTTCAAAGCCTAATTTCTGCGCTTCAGCAATTCTTTGTTCAACGCGATTGATTGGACGAATTTCACCAGACAGACCAACTTCTGCGGCGAGGACAGTTTTCGGGTCCAAAGACAAATCGGTATTCGAGGAAAGAACCGCCGCAACAACTGCCAGATCAATCGCTGGGTCAACAACTTTGATTCCACCTGTGATATTTAAAAAGACATCTTTTGCTGCGAGTTTAAAACCACATCGCTTTTCCATAACGGCCAAAAGCATGTTCAAACGTTTGGCATCGAATCCTGTTGAAGATCGCTGTGGCGTTCCGTATGCTGCCGTGCTCACCAATGCTTGAACCTCAATCAACAGTGGTCGGTTTCCTTCCATGGTTGCCGCCAGAGCAATTCCGCTCAAGGCAGAATCTTTGTGGTGAATCAAAACGTCAGTTGGGTCTAAAACTTCACGCAAACCTCCGCCTACCATTTCATAAATACCCAATTCATTCGTACTTCCGAAACGATTTTTCACCGTTCGCAATAATCGGTAAACATGTTGCCGATCGCCCTCAAATTGTAAAACACAGTCTACCATGTGTTCCAAAACTTTTGGACCAGCGAGCGATCCTTCTTTGGTGATATGACCAATCAGAAATACGGGAACACCCGTCGTTTTCGCATAGCGTAAAAGTTGCGCTGTGCATTCTTTCACTTGTGAAACACTTCCGGGTGTGCTTTCAATATCCGTTGAATAGAGCGTTTGTATAGAATCAATGATTAGAATGTTAGGCTGAATATCTTCCGCGTGCTTAAAAACGTTCTGAAGATGTGTTTCGGCTAAAATGAAACAGGCTTCGTTTTCAATCCCAACACGGTCAGCGCGAATTTTTATTTGTTGCTCGCTTTCTTCTCCTGAGACGTATAGTACTTTTAAATTAGGATTTTTAATCGCTAATTGCAACATCAAAGTAGACTTACCTATGCCAGGCTCACCTCCAAAAAGAATTAAAGAGCCTTGCACCAATCCACCTCCTAATACACGATTGAGTTCTTGATCAACCAAAGGAATTTTAATATCAGAATTGGTTTGAATCGTATGAACCGTTGTTGGAACCGATTTGCTTGCTGACGATGAAAATGCTACAGCTTGAGGAACGTTTTTCTCTATTTTTTCTTCAACGAAAGTATTCCACTCAGAACAAGAGGGACATTTTCCTAGCCATTTTGGAGCTTCGTGCCCACAGTTTTGACAGAAAAAGGCGGATTTGATTTTGGCCATGATGTAAAGTTAGAAAATATTCGGGCTTCAACTCTGTAATTTTTGTTGCTTAACTCAGTTGTTGAGGTAAAAAAAACGAGCATCAAAAGTTGATGCTCGTTTTTCTTTCATAGTTGCCGTTTGGCATATATTCTTTATTCTTTGATGATCTTTCTTGTTACAGTTCCTCTTTCATTGGAAACTTCAACAAAATAAACACCAGAATGATAGTTACTCAAGTCTATATCTATTTTCGATTGTACCTCTTTGTTCAGTTCTAGAACAACACGGCCATTAATGTCCAAAATCCGAAGTGTTTGAATTTGCGATGCATCACTAAAGGAAATGGAGATTTGACCATCTGTAGGATTTGGATAAACGTTCAATTGTGCTGAGAAACTATTTTCATCCAAACCAGCCAAACATACTAGAGGAATAGTGAAGTTTTCAATTTGATCAAAACGGTCATCGGGATCACCCTGTACAGCATTGAATCCTAAACCTCTTTTGGCAAAGGCTCTCCAAATTATACACTCGTTTGTCCCTTGATACAATAACTGGTCGGCTAGAAGAATAGCGTCTCGACCTTCAACCATTCCAGGCCCACAAGGCTGAAGTTTCATGCCTTCCATAACCAATTGCATCACCATGTTATTGCCACCCGTACCGTTTATAAGATCTGGATCAAAACCGTATTGATCGATAAATGCCCAATTCAAATCCCATAACATAGAACACCACACAAAACCGATACCATGCGGTTGAGATATACTCGAATTGTTCGTTGCTCCATATGTATAATTGTTCAAAGCAAAATCAGTACTGTATGGCGCAGGTCGAATTCCTTGTGCTAAGGTACTTGCGTTCGTAACATAAGTTCCTACTCCGCGACTATCCGTGCTTAAATCACCCGGTTCAATGGTCATCATTAATCCAAACCAATCCGACCATCCTTCTCCCATTTGATCTTCATTCCCTAAACAGCCAGTTTGATTAGGACCGCCAGTCAAACGGTTTGATATTCCATGTCCATATTCGTGTGCAATAATCATGTTGTCCAAATCACTGTCTTTAGCGTTTGCACCTGGAGCATCAGCTATAGTTCCATTTACAATTGTTGGGTTTTGTAATTGTGCTATAAAGCTATTCCCATCTGTTTGTCCAACCATAATGGATGGAATTGTTATTGTACTTGACGTACCACCCATGGCAATAGGATTGCCAATCACATTATTGACAACAATGACAGCCACTGCACCGGCGTTTTGACAAGCTTGCACCTTTTCTACGAAAGTACAAGAACCTCTTTTCACAACTGCAATTTTTCCGTTCAAGTCATTGGAATTTAATACGGTGTTACAGGCATCCAAAGGTTCCGCTCCACCACTGTTTACCAATACAAGATCTTGTGTTAAAGGAGCTGCAGGGATATTAGGGCCAAAATTGGCTGTTGTGGCAGAATATAAGCCAGCTATTGCCGCTGGAGAATTAATTGTCAGTAACTGTGCACTTGCTGAAGTCGTCCATATAAACATTTGCATTCGTGGGTTACTTCCATCTGGGGGTGTCCCAAAGTTTGCATTGTTTGTTCCCGATCCATCTTGAGCATCAGCATTGACAAAGTCGCTCGCTAATCCGCCATTTCCATAGTTGTTTTCTTGAAAATTTCCAGCCGCTTCAGTAAAACCATAATGGTACCACACATCGTGCATCATATTGTTCATGAAAAATAAATTGGTAATCGCAGCATCCAAATATGTCGATGGCGCACCGCCTGTATATGGGAAATCGAAAACTAGATTTGTGCCGCCGTCAGGAGCATATCCTGGTATATTATCGTCATTAGCATCTTCAGTCGCATAAACGTTGTTGCCTCTCGTGATGGTGTATTCATTTCCAGCGGCTCCGTTTACATCGTGCCAACCGAAGGGTGATGCAACTGCGTCGAATGGACCAACAACCAAAGTTCTTCCCCCGTGACTTGGGCTCTCAACAGGCAATTGAAAAACATTGTAGGTATCATTTTGTGGTGGTGGGGCCGGAGCCATTAACAATTGATGACCCAAATCTTTTTGTTTCAGGTCGTTATAGTTGAAGTGTTTTTCGGTCGAACAACCCTCGAATGAGCAAGAAACTATCCAATCTACTTTCTTTAATACTTCACCAGTTTGTGCGTCAGCATAAATATTCCACCAATGATTTTCCTTTGGGACTTTGATACTTGTTTCGTATATAAGACGGAATGTATTGCCATCAAAAAAATACGCCAATTCTAAAGGAATTTCTATTTCAGAAACATGTGAATTATTGATTGTAAACTTGTTGGATTCAATTTTTTTGGCAGCGGGCATGGCTATGTTTTCTTCTCCAGAAATGTTTTCCCAGACTTTAGAAAGAATAACTTGCGCCGGCTGAGCCATAGACTTTGCAGAAAATTCTTTGACTCCCTCCACTAATCTATTTCCAGAAAGAACCAAAACATCATTCTTCTTCACAAACACGGCCGTCGCGTTCATAACCGGTAAACCATTCAAGGTTTGTCGAACATAAAAATGCGTTAATCCTATTTTTTGATCCTCCACCTCACGGTCTATCTCAATATCAGAAGCGCTAGACTTTTGTAAGTCAATTAGTTGCGTATTGTTTTTCAAATATTCTCGGATCAGTTTTTCGTTGGCTTTTTGACCAATAGTTGCAAAACATATTCCGAAAGCGAATAAAAAAGTAAAATATTTAGCCATAAATTTTTGATTATAACGAGCAAAGCGCTCAATTTGGTAAAGCAAGATACTGAATTCTTGATGTTTCAGAAAAAAAATGTTAAAAAGTCTTGGAAGGCTAAAAAGACAAAAATCAAAACTTCATCGAAAACTGATCCATTTCCTGGATACAAGCCGTCAATAAATCAATCGAACCTTGAATGTCATTTTTGTGTGCCATTTCAATCACTTGATGCAAGTGACGCGTAGGAATAGAGACAGCTCCAGCAATAGAACCGCCCTCTGTCATGCGCTGGATTCCAGCTGTATCGGTGCCGCCAGCCGTTAAAATTTCAGGTTGCCATTTGATTTTATTTCTGTCTGCAACCTCTTTCATATAACGCACCATTCTTGTATCGCAGATGGTGGATGCATCCATAATTTTTATGGCGGTTCCTTTTCCCAGTTCTGTGATTTTTTCATGTGCAGCTGCACCAGGCAAATCAAAAGCAATAGTTGTATCTAAACCAAAACCAAAATCTGGTTTAATGCGCAAACTGGCCACGTTAGCTCCTCGAATTCCAACTTCTTCTTGTACCGTAAAGACACCGTATAAATCATGCGGAATTTCTTTTCCTTTTAAATTCTTCAAGGTTTCTATGAGTATGAAAACCGCCAATCGATTGTCCAAAGATTTGGAATTTACACATTCGCCCATTTCAATAAATTCTCGCTCTCGTGTTATCGGGTCTCCTATGGTTACCAGCTTTTTGACTTCCTCAACAGGCAAGCCCGTATCAATAAAGTAATCCGATAATTTGGCTACTTTGTTGCGCTCATCCGCTGTCATCAAATGAATCGGCTTGCTTGCCATAACGCCAATGATATCCTTTTTCCCATGAATAATTACACGCTGAGCGGTCAATGTTTTGGGGTCGAAACCTCCTAAAGTGTGAAAACGAATGAATCCGTTGTCGTCGATAAAAGTCACCATGAAACCAATCTCGTCCATGTGGGCACCGACCATAACTCTTTTGTCAGATTTACCTCTTTTTATGGCATAGACATTCCCCAAATTGTCAATTTCAACTTCATCGACATAAGGTTTAATTTCTTTTAAAACCAATTCACGTACTTTGTCTTCAAAACCTGGCGCACCGGGTGTTTTGCAAATTGCTGCAAGGAGTTTTGTGTTCATTTTATTGTTTTTCTTTTCTAAAAGTAATCAACTATTCCCAAACAAAACTTTCGTTTTTGAATTGAATAGTTCCTTCATTTCCTTTTCGTCCTTTGAAACCATTTCCGCCGCCACTGCCATTATCGGGTTGTGATTCGCCTTTGTTGGCTAAACCAGCGCGACCACCTTCACCACCTTTTCCGGCTTCACCACCTTCGCCCGGAACAGAATTCAGTCTGATATTGGATTGAAAAGCGGCTGCATTAGGATGTATAATAATTGTAAAACTCCCACCATTTCCACCTTGACCGCCGTTTCCTCCATTGCCTCCGTTTCCTCCATTGCCTGCGCTTTTAGATTTTTTGTCTGTGACTTCGCCATTTTTTCCATCGCCTCCATCTCCGCCTTGACCTCCATTTCCACCTTTTCCGCCTATACTGGTCAAATAGAAATTTTCAATGCCTCTGATTTGATAAGTATTACGGACACCTGTGGTTTGATTATCGACCTGAATGTAATGCATGTCTGCAATTTTCCAAACATGAAGGATATACGCATCACCATCAACTCCATTTTGTCCTGTATTACCAGGATCAGCATCTTTACCATTTCTGAAAAACAAAGCGGTTGATCCACTTGAACCAATTCCTCCTTGAGCACCGGCATTAGCTGCACTTGCCAGCTGAATTTTAGCTTTGAAATTGAGCAACAAAGTATCGGTGCTTTTCACAAATTCCCCTTGTTTATTGGTGTAAACTAAATCAATTAGCACCAAGGAATCATCAAATATTGTTGGTGCTCGGTTCAAGGTAATTGATTCGTTTTGAGGTGAACAGCTTGCATTTCCACTGCTCGAAAATCCTTTGTCTTTTTTTAGTGGAATGATTTCTCCGTAAATAGTCTTCACGCAGATACGGGCATCTATTTTTTGAGTATAGTTATTGGCTTTATTGGAATTGTAGTCGATGAAAATATGATCGACTTCTTTCAAGTTGATTTCCTTGGAGCTACCGCAAGCAAAAAGTATAAAGACAATTGAAGACAGCCAGATTTTAGTCATAGTGTTACATGTTAGCTTAATTAGTCTCTAAAGTTAAAGGTTTCGGCCTTATTCAACGGTGATTTTAGCGTAAATTTGCAACATGAAAAAATGGATTTGGTTGGTCGGTCTGATGTTGGTTGCAATCCCAGTTGCGTATTTTTATATGAAACCGGAAGACAAACCACTTCCTGTTCTCAATCCAATTGATGTGAACGATTCATTGGTGGATTCAGATTTGCTGCGGAAAGGGTATGGTCATAAAATTGGTGATTTTAGCTTTTTGAATCAAGACAGTGTTTTGGTTTCATCAAGCGATTTTAAAGGGAAAATATGGGTAGCTGAATATTTTTTTACGACTTGCGGATCCATTTGTCCTATTATGAATGTGCAAATGAAACGTGTTCAGGATAAGTTTAAGGATGACGATGATTTGGTTATTTTGAGTTTCACCGTTACACCTGAGATAGATACTGTAGCTCAAATGAGACGACATGGAGAAATGCTTGGCGCCACACTTCCGCGATGGCAATTGTTGACAGGTGATAAAACGAAATTGTACCAACTTGCCAGACGTTCTTTTTTCTTGTTGAAACCAGCGGAAGCTGAAAATCTGGGTGATGGTGGAAACGATTTTATTCACACCAACAATTTTGTTTTAATTGATCAAGAAAGAAGAATAAGAGGGTATTATGATGGTACCAACGCTGAAGAAGTCGATAAATTGATAAAAGACATTCAGCGATTGAAAAAATGAGTTTTCTGCAAGAATGGAAAACGATTATCTTTGAGCAAAGCAAGCATGCAAATGAAAAAACTGGCAAATTATATCAATGGAGAATTTCAAGCTCCTGTGAATGGAAAATACATTGACAATTATGAACCAGCTACAGGCGAAGTTTATTCTTTGATTCCCGATTCAGACGAAAGTGATGTTTTGCTGGCTGTTGAAGCCTCAGAAAAGGCTTTTCCTCTTTGGGCAAATATGACAGGTGAAGAACGAGGAAAAATCATGCAAAGAATTGCTGATGGTATTGAAAACCGTATGGAAGAATTTGCTGCAGCGGAATCCAAAGACAACGGAAAACCACTTTCCTTAGCCAAGCATGTGGATATTCCACGAGCCGTATCCAATTTTTCATTTTTTGCTTCGGCAATTCGGCATTTTGCAAATGAATCGCACTATATGGAAGGGATAGGATTCAATTATACCACCCGAAAACCAATCGGAATTGTCGGATGTATTTCTCCTTGGAATTTGCCACTTTATTTGTTTTCTTGGAAAATTGCTCCAGCTTTGGCCGCCGGAAATTGTGTGATTGCTAAACCTTCAGAAATCACACCTTACACGGCATTTTTGTTGGGACAAGTTTGTCAAGAAGCAGGTCTTCCAGCTGGTGTTTTGAACATAGTCCATGGTTTAGGCGGAAATGCTGGCGATGCGATCGTGAAGCATCCAAAAATAAAGGCGATTTCATTCACTGGTGGCACGCAAACAGGCGAATATATTGCAAGAACAGCTGCCCCAATGTTTAAAAAATTGTCCTTGGAATTGGGTGGAAAAAATCCAAATATCATTTTTGCGGATTGCGATTTTGACGATATGCTCAAGACTACGATTCGGTCTTCTTTTGCCAATCAAGGTCAGATTTGCTTGTGCGGATCACGAATTTTCATCGAGCGACCGATTTACGAGAAATTTAAAGAAGCATTTGTGGCTAAAATTTCGAATACTGTTGTTTCCTTTCCCAACGATCCTAAAGCACAAATGGGAGCCGTTGTTTCTCAACCACACATGGAAAAAGTTCTTTCTTATGTCGAGTTGGCCAAAGAAGAAGGAGGTACAATTTTAACAGGAGGAAAGCAAGTGGAGATGCCAGCACCTTATGACAAAGGATATTATTTGGCACCAACGATAATCGAAGGGTTGAAATACGATTGTAGAACCAATCAAGAAGAAATTTTTGGCCCTGTAGTGACCATAACACCGTTTGATACGGAAGAAGAAGTGTTGATGATGGCCAATTCAACGAAATATGGTCTGAGTGCTACGATTTGGACCCAACATTTGACGAAAGCACATCGTGTGGCTGATAAATTAGATGCTGGAATTGTATGGATCAACGATTGGTTGGTTCGTGATTTGCGAACACCTTTTGGTGGCGTAAAAGCTTCTGGAGTTGGAAGAGAAGGAGGTTGGGAAGCCTTGAGATTCTTTACCGAGGCCAAGAATATTTTTGTCAAGCAACGTGACTAAATAGTCTAGATTCTTACTTCAAATAAAAACGCTCATTACAGATTTTTCAATTGTACTGGCTTACAACTTTGAACCTTTTCTTACCAAAAGCTCATCAATACTGTTTATTTTAGTTTGAATTCGAAACCACTATAAAACAAGTTGCCGTTTTCCAAAATACGCAAGGTTTCTCCACTATTTCTTCCTATTCCTGGGGTCACGCTCAATTCATCTGATACTATTTCAAATGTCATATCGCCGTTGGCACTTTTATCTTTGCTTTTTAATGTGACAACAAGTTTGCCTTGTTTGTCGGACAACTCGAAAGATAAACCTTCAAAATTAAGATAGGGGCAGCCATCACAGCTGTAAACCGCACCAAGAGGCTCATGTTTTCCTAGTTTACTTTTCCATATCTCATTGATAGGCAAAGATTTGCTTTTGATAGCTGTATACTCCTCATTGCCTGTTTTAGACATGATAACTTTCAAATAAACATCCTCACCGAGTTTCACAAATTTATATTCTTGGTGTTTTATTTTTACAGGAATAGCATTGAATAAGCGGATTTTACCATTGTACTTAAGAGAATCATTAATCGCCTTGAAAATTATTTTATGCGGCCCTTGACTCATTTTAATTTTTTTGGTGTTTTTAACCGCCATGTGTATGCCTGAAAAATAATAATCACCTATAACTTCATTTGGTAGACAAACCTGATCTTGTGGTACAACTATTTTTTTCGGAACGACAATTTGCTTTTTCCCTTCCATTTCTCTCAAATAGATGCCAAGCAGGCGTTTGGCGCTAGAAACAGCCGTACCATTATCCGTATTGGTGAGCACCACGGCACCAATGTTTAGTTCTGGAATGAATTGAAAATCAGCATGAAATGCCCAAGTGTCGCCACCGTGTCCAATCATTTTTACTATTATCGTATCCTTTTCAGAGCCAAAAGTTAGATTCTGAGAATAAAGACCATATCCCCATTCAGATGAGGTAGGCAAGGTTAAATCTGCTGTTGCATTATGCTGCATTTCTTTGAGGGAAGTTGCAGAAATGAATTCACCATCTGGACCTTGACCATTGGCCAAAAACATATTCAAATACTTGGACATATCTGTTACTGAACTGGCGATTAATCCAGCTGCTTGGTCCCGGATTTGCGTTTCATTTACGACTTTTTTGTCAATGTAACCCATGGACATATTTGGTGAAGTAGTAGCCAAATCATCTACAAAAGAAGAATTCATTTGAAGCGGTTTGAAAATGTTTTCTTGCAAATATTGCGCATATTCTTGCTCCGAAAGCGAAGAGATTAATTTTCCGAGTACACCGTAACCGACATTGGAATAGGAATGCTGATAATTTGCTGGTGCAGACATAGTACATTTGTTCAATTGCTCGATTAACCAATCCATGGAAGGTGGGTTGTCACAGAAAAAGCCATTCATAATATCACTTGTCAGTCCGGAAGTATGTGCCAAAAGCGAACTAATAATAATGGGATTGTTTTCAGAGAATCGACTGTGTATTTTTATTTGAGGCAAATAATTTTGAATCGGTGCGCTCAAGTCAACTGCACCTTTTTCTTGCAATTGCAAGAGCGACAATGCCGTGAAAGATTTGGAACAGGAACCAATGCGATACACTGTGTTTTCATCCGCTTTGATTTTCTTCTCACGGTCCTGAAAACCATATCCTTGAGCGTATATTATTTTGCCATCTTTTACCAAAGCAATACTGGTGCCAACGACCTTATTTTTTTCAATCAAAGCTTTGTAGGTACTATCAATTTTTTCAATACATGTAGCTGTAATATCAGTGTTTTCTTGAGCAAAAATCGTGTATTGAAATAGCAATAAGAAGGTGAGGGAAATCAATCTCGGTTTCATATTTTTTCTGATGTTAAAGATTATGACTTAAAACTAAGGAGATTCAATTGAATGACAAGCGATAATTTGACTAACGCGTTTTTGAAAGGATAAAAGCAGAAATTCAAGGTGCAAAAAAACCCGAATAGTCAATTGAGACTATTCGGGCATTTTAAAACAAGTTATTTATTGTTTAATCCAACGTTGGTTCAATTCACCTTGGTCGGTACTAATTTTCACTATATAAAACGCTGCTGGCAAATCTGTTGTATTGATTTCAATTGTATTATTTGAAATTTCCTGAGCCAATACCTCCTGACCCGCTACATTATATATTCGAACGGCTTCAACAATCACATTTTCTGCCTTTATATTCAAACTGTTCTTGCCAGGATTTGGATACAAAGTAATTAGATTTTCTAATTGGATTTGATTGAGTCCAAAAGTCGAGGTGACGCAGAAATTAGAAATCTCTATATTGCCGAAATTGGCATTGACTTCGGTAAGCTCTGCTAATGTCAAACCGTTGGAAACAAGCATTAATTTGTACGACCCATTGCCGCCTGCCGCCGCCGCACATCCTGAAAGGCCGTCTCCATATTCATCATGGATTATCATGTC
Source organism: Crocinitomicaceae bacterium (assembly GCA_041751955.1). Classification (GTDB taxonomy): domain Bacteria; phylum Bacteroidota; class Bacteroidia; order Flavobacteriales_D; family Crocinitomicaceae; genus UBA2040. Next base: position 31,440 of record JBGSIB010000027.1, on the reverse strand, counting down.
ATAACAACCCCAAGAAAGACAGAGAGTATATTCAATCAATCCAGGCATGTCATCTTCATAAGGACCGTCAGAATACATAATCTCACCATTGGAATTTACTATTTCCCAGCTCGTTTCACTACCATAACAGTCCAAATCCAGCATCAATTTTGCTTCAAAATCAGGTTGAAGTCTTAAAAAGGATATGTTCAAATTGTTGTTGGTCGCGTCTATATCTACCGAGCCATTTGCCGAAACTACATTGATTTGGAAGGTGCTATTCCCTAATGGGATATTGATGCTAGGTAAAATAATTGTTGCCTGACCATAAGTGGAAAGATTACCCGTCCAAGTATAAGTTTGTTGCGTCATTCCAATAAATCCGTAACTAATTACGACCTCCGTCAAATTATTCATTCCTCCATTAATTACGACAAATTGTGGAGTAGCGATACTATCACATTTTGATTCTGGAAAACCACCCAAAGTGGATAAGGAAGCATCCACCAAATCGTTCCCAATAAAGGGATCCACACCATCAATAATCGTCGCACCAGTATTGGTTGAATCTAACCAATCTTTTAATCGCCCACTAGCTGAGGATGAATTGTCCCAGCCGTAGCCAAAACGTCCATAGAAATCGGGGTCGCCGTTATCTGTTGTGCCGCTGCACGCCGCAGTTCCGCCGGATAAAACACCAATCAATCGCTTTTCTTGATTAAACAAAGGTGAGCCGGAAGAACCTGGTTCAGTCACGCCATAATCCCAATCGGTGATTAACCAAGTATGGTTCTGAGCACCATTAAAATTAATAGTTTGCTGACCCAAGGGATTTTCTTCGACACTGATTTTTTTGATATCCCCATCAGGATGATGAATTCCTATTCCCTTTGTGGCCGTTGTTGCGTCCGTATTGTCCCAGCCGTTGTAATATATTCCCCAAGCAGGATTGGGGAAGGAATTCAACGAAACCAATACAAAATCTGAATTGCTATTTTGTGCTTTTAAGGTTGCTCCATTTACATTCATATTTGACGGTCCATTTGTAGAAGGAGAAGTTGTGGCGCATGATGTTCCTGAACTTGGTGCTTCCCAGCGAAATCGGAAAACCCAGTTTGTAGGGTTTGTTCCGCAGTGTCTTGCTGAAATAAAATAAGGTTTTATCGTCCCAGAAGTGTTGTTGACCAAAGAGCCAGTGCAAAATCCACCTCCATTGACCATCATAGCAACAGAATTTCTTTGCAATTCGTAACCAGCACCAATTGGACAATTCACATCGTATTGACATGAACCAGAAGTATTTAATCCTTTTGCTATTTCTTCCAAATCCTCAAAACCGTGTACGATAGTTTTTACCATGAATCGGGAGTCGATAGCGACATGTGCCGGTTCCTCCAAAACAATGTAAATGAAATCGCTTTTGAGTAACTCAGTTCCTAAAACTTCGGCATCATTGTTATTTACCGAAGTGTATGCACCAATATATTCATTTGAAAATCGGTCCGTTAAAAACAAATTAGCACCTTCGGCAAGGAAGAAATTGTCTAAAATTAAATTGATGGATTTAGCCGTCGGGCAGCTGATGCCCAATTGATATATTTTTCTACCATTGGGTTGGACAAATAATTGCGCCATTGCTTTGAAATCGAGATTCACCTCTAGTTCTTTTCCAAAACGCATCATTTTATCGCCTTCAAGCAAACGGTCTGAAGCAGCAAGTGCCTGTTCGGTTTCGTTGTTCACTTTTGGAGCCACAAATTCTACTGTACAAGAATTTACTTTGTCTTTGTGGTTCGCTGGCTTTTGGGTTCTATCGGTTTGGCCATGAGCAAACATGGTTCCGAACACGACTGCGGTAAGAAGGATTATATTTTTGTACATGAATTAGATTCGTTTAATTGAGCAACCTTTTGGCGCAGTTTCTGGGAAAGAAATATCGTCACCATTCACCATTTGTGTAATTGCTTGTTTGAGATAAGGAATGTCCACTTTTCTTTTGCTGTCCCATGTATTATCGATGGAACCTTTGTACATCACTTTCATCGTACCATCCATCATGAATACGTGAGGTGTAGTTTTCGCTGTAAAGGCGTTGGCGAATGTAGAATTATCATCCATCAAGTATGGCATCGTGTAGGCTTGTTCTTCGGAATGAATACGCATCGCTTCAAAAGAATCTTCGTCATCTCTTTTGGCTTGATTTGAATTTACCAATACAAAGGCAATTTCATTTTTTTCTGCAAATTCAGCTAATTCGTTGTACGTTTTTTCCCAACCCGCAAATTTGTCACTACCCACCACAAAAGGACAGGTGTTGCATGAAAATACTACGATTATTCCGTTCTTTTTGACTAAACTGTTTAAAGTAACCTGCTCACCTTCTAAATTTTGTAAAGGATATTCTGTCAAGGGGGCATCGCTTCCTATTTTCAATTCGTAAGTTTCGTCCATTTGAGCAAAAAGCTGTGAGACAAAAATAACGGCAATGAAACTGAATATTATTTTTTTCATTTTATCTGTGTTTATTTCGTTTCTATAAGACGATAAAAGTCGCAAGAAAGTTGATGTTTTCCAAAAAAGAAATACGATTCAAACCTTGTTGTAAAAGATTTTTGTGGTTTTTGTTTAAAAGAGAAGATAACTTATGTTCCAATTTCCATCCTAAGACCTTAAATTTGTAGCTGCAAAAAATTGCTTGAAGAAAGATGATAATTGGTATTTGTGGTGGAAGTGGTTCAGGTAAAACAACCTTACTGAAGAGATTGGCGACAGGTTACGAGCATTTGAGTCCTACGGTCTTTTCCATGGATAATTATTATTTGCCCAAGCATCATCAATTGGTGGATGAAAATGGAGAAGTGAATTTTGATTTGCCAACGGCTTTGGATAAAGAAAAATTAGTGAACGATCTCCACGAATTAAGAAAAGGAAATGCAATTGAAGTGAAAGAATATCATTTTAATTCGCCTCCTAACAAAAATGTCCTCATCACCTTGCAACCTTCTGATTTGATAATTGTCGAAGGACTTTTCCTTTTTCATTATGAGGAAATCCACAATATGCTTGACTATTCCGTATTCATAGATGTAGATCAAGCCATTCAATTGGACAGAAGATTGTACCGTGACCAAGAAACGAGAGGATATTCTCGGGAGGCCATTTTGTATCAATGGAATAACCATGTATTACCATGTTTTGATAATTTTCTTGCACCCTACATAAATTTTGCGGATTTTCGTTTCAAGAATGAAGAAGATTTTGACGGCGAATACGCCAAATTACATGCTGCCTTGCAAAACCAATTTGGACAATAATTTCCTGTTCTTCAAAGATATCAGGTTTCACAGACATTTTTTGTCCTTCGTTTTTGGTTTTGTTTTTGTCTTCTCAGCATCAGCGCAAATTCATTTCGATTATTTTAAAAGAGAAATAGATAAACTCAAAAAAGAGAAAAGAGTAGAGAAATATTGGCGCGAACTTTACAAAGATGATCGGGAAAATATTCGTTTAAAAGTTCCAATGGATTCCATGTTGATACTCAATCGATTGAAAGCTGCGTATCTTATTCAAAAGTATGGTTTCCCAACTCCAAATAAATATGGAAAAAACAGTAATCGCATATTTTTGAGCATTATCGTAAATAACTGTTTTTCAGATATTAACACCCTAACATTTCCTCAAGTTTTGCCGGGCAATGAATTGCGACTTTGGGGTGGCAGATACCCCAATGCGCTGATGGTCAATGAATTGTTTTGGTACAACGGGCTAGAAATAGCCCTCGACCAAGAATATGCTTTGGCCTTAAGACGTTTGGAAAATCGTAGTTTAGATTCCATTAACATGATGCAATTGTGCACCAAAGCCAGTGAACTTTTAAAAATGATGCATTCGGCAGACACGAGAACATTGGGCGCATGGACCATGAATTATCGCGAGTTGCAAATTCCATTGAAAATTAAACGTCTTAAAGAGAAGTACTACCTTCAAAAAGGGAAATATTATTTTGAGCTAATTCGACAAGAGGACAATATTTATTCCTTTGCAGAAAAGTTGGATGGAACCACTTTATTGATATTTGAAAACGGAGAACTCGTATTACGCGATATGTATGATCGTGAAATGGGAATTTTTCCGGTTGCTGAACCAGCTCCATAAACTTGTCGTTTCGCGAAATTATACTGAATTTAGTGCCTTATACCGTAAAACATCCATTCATAGGACATGCCAATTTTCGATTTCTTGAAAAAACACCGCTTGGGATTGCTTTTCGTCTTGGTTTTATCCTTGTTTGCCATTTTTTATGTTCGTATTTTTTTTCCAAATCAATCGAAGGATGCAAGAGAGTTGCAAGAGAATTTTGCAAGATTAGAGAAGCAAGTGAATATTCGCCTGAATGCGGAAGCGGTTGATTACAAGAAATTTGGAAAATTAGAACTTTGGGAGAAAGAACGGCCGCAGGAGGTTTTTATGCATATTTATCGCAATGATTCTTTGTTGTACTGGAACACGAATCAACTACCGATTATTCGCTTTGCAGATATCCACTTTCCTGAAACGGGTATCGTCCATCTTCAGAACGGTTGGTATTATTCAAAAGTACTCGAATTGGACGAAACCAAGGTCTGTGCTTCCTTTCTTATCAAACGAGATTACCCCTACGAGAACAAAGATTTGGAAAATACCTTTTCACCAGAACTGCTCGAAAACGACAAGTCTGACGTCGTTTTGGATAAAAGCGGTTTCCAAATTAAAGACGAAAAAGGAGAATACCTTTTTTCTATAACGGAGAGGAGTCAAAATGAATTAACATCAACAGAAAGCGCCCTTTTGTTTGTTCTTTTCATAGCGATTTTCATTTTTGCTTGTGTCCTGCTTTTTTATTGGTGGATTGGTTTGAAGTGGAAAGTGCAACTTCTTGTCCTGCCATTGGTAGTGTTGTTGCGTTTCGGGTGGCAGTATTTTGAGTTTAGTCGCTTTTTGTACAAACTTGAAGCTTTTCAACCAAGATTGTATGCCTCCAGCGAGTTTTTGCCTAACCTAGGTGCCTTTTTAATGAATCTAATTACCATTGTTTTATTGATTCACATGTTGCGCCATGTTATTGGTCGCCTAAAACCGGGAAGATTCAAAGAAATTGTTTTACAAGTGGTTTTTCTTTCACTCTTCTTGTTTTGGTACTTTTTCTTGTTTCTGAATAAAGGTCTAATAGAAAATTCCACTATTCCTTTTGAAATCAATCGCTTATTTGAGCTAAATGTCTATTCTTTCTTGTCCATTTCGGCTATGGGAGTTTACTTTCATGCGGTGACTTTATTGAATAGACGAGCGGCTCTTTTGATGTGGAGTAGTAAAGTGAAAATGAATCGTTTAATGCTCGTAACTTTTGTAGTGGGCGTGTTTTATTTTCTTTATGAAATTAATCAAGGCGACCAGATGCTCTTCGCGGCGGTTTTTCCTTTTCTATTTTTATTCACTATTTTTTATATCACACGAGAGGCAAAAGGCAAATTTGTTTTTACCCAAGGACTTTCACTTTTCTTTTTATTCACGTTTTGTTTCGCTACGAATATATGGGTGTATAACGAACGAGAGGAACGCAGCAATCGCGAATTGTATGCCAATCAATTGAAAACGGACAAGGATATTTCAACGGAATTGGAATTCGAAAAAGTCAAGGAATTGATTCGTGAAGAACCGGTCATTAGGCGTTTTGCAACTAGCGAGAATAGAATTACGAAAAATGACTTTCAAGATCGATTGGAGCGTAAAATATTCAGTGGTTTTTGGGAACAGTATGATATGGAATTTCATCTGTACGATAATTCTGGTCACTCCAATGTTGCTAATGAAACTGTTCTAAAAAAAGATATGGATGCCATGATTTTAAAACATGGAGAACCTTCTGAAGTGGATTCGTTTTCTTACTTTATTGGGGATTATATCGATCAGTTTTCGTATTTGTATCGTTTACCAATCATCGATAAAAAGGGAGATTCACTGACGTTTTACGGAACTTTTAAATCAAAAAAAATACCTGAAGAAATTGGTTTTCCGCGCCTACTTATTTCCAATCAGGCGAAGGTTTTTGAATCGCTTGAAAATTATTCAGTAGCCAAATACCATAAAGGGCAATTGGTTAATCACTATGGTGAATTTAGCTTTCCAACCTATATCACGGCTTTGTCTTCTTTGCCTTTGGACTCAAAAGGTTATATCGATTACAGAGATTACAATCATTTCATGCTGAAAAGTTCCGGCAAAAATCATGTTGTACTTTCTGCTCCAAATTTAGGCTGGTTCGACTTGCTGACCACTTTTTCGTATCTCTTTTGTTTTCTCGGAATTTTAGTTTTGCCTTTCTTGTTCAATATCAACGAATTCCAGTTTGGAAAAGGAACACTAACGCTTGCTGTGAAAATTCAGTTGGTTTTGGTAGCCTTCGTTTTCATTTCTCTTTTGATGTACGGATGGGGTAGTGGTATTTTTGTTAGGGATCAATACAACTCCTACACCAATAAAGTAATCGATGAAAAATTGCATTCCGTTCAAACTGAGTTTCACAGCAAATTTGGCACGGATAGTAGTTTAGACATTGAAAAAGATGGTGGCGAAATGAGTTATTATTTGAAGAAATTTTCCAAAGTCTTCGTCACAGATATCAATTTTTACGATACGGATGGATATATTTTGGCCAGTTCGCGACCGAAAGTGTACAATATTGGTCTGCTGAGCGAACAGATGAATCCTGTTGCCTTAAAGCATATGAAAATCAATTTTGATAGTGAATTCACACATCAAGAAACAATAGGCAAACTCAATTATTCCAGTGCCTATTTGCCCTTTTTCGGAACATCTGGAGATTTGTTGGGATATTTAAATTTGCAGCATTTTGGTCAGCAGAAAGAATTCGAGACGCAAATTCAACGGTTTTTAACTGCGATAATTAACGTTTTCATGCTTCTTTTAGCAGTGTCCATCGTGATAGCGATTTTCGTATCAGGTTGGTTAACCGCTCCACTTCGGATTATTCAAGAAAGTTTCGCTCGTGTAAATTTAGGTCAGCGCAATGAACCTATTTTGTACAACAAAGAAGATGAAATCGGTGCCTTGGTCAAAGAATACAACCAAAAGATTGAGGAACTAGCACTAAAAGCCGAACAATTGGCACAAAGCGAGAGAGAAAGCGCCTGGCGTGAAATGGCGAAGCAAGTCGCGCATGAAATTAAAAATCCATTGACGCCAATGAAGTTGGGCTTGCAGCATTTTGAGCGCATGTACGACCCGGAAAATCCCATGCCGAAGGAAAAGTTGCAGAAAACGTTCCATTCTTTGATCGAGCAAATTGACGGTTTAACGCGCATTGCCAATGAATTTTCCAATTTCGCCAAAATGCCCAACCCAAATGCTTCAGAGGTGGAGTTGTTGTCGCTGATGGAAAGCGTGGTGGAATTGTTCGGACAAGATGATTCTCAAAAAGTCGTGCTCCACCGAAGTACGAAGAATATTCTCCTTCAAGCCGACAAAGACATGCTTATCCGTATCTTCAATAACCTGATTAAAAACGCTTTGCAAGCCATTCAAGAAACTGAAAATGGTCACGTGGAAATATACATTACAGAACAAGATAAAAGCATAGAAATTGAAGTGCGTGATAACGGAAAAGGCATCTCAGAAGATGAAAAACAAAACATTTTTACCCCTTATTTCACCACCAAATCTGCTGGAACTGGATTGGGATTGGCCATGGTGAAACAAATGGTAGAACTGCACCATGGAACCATTCATTTTAGTTCAGAGATTGAAAAGGGAACGAGTTTCTTTGTGGATTTGCCGAAGTAGCTTTCTTAGTTTTCAACGTAAGTTTCTATAAGATTCGTTTTATTGCGAAGTAGTAAAGAAGTTGCCATACAAAATCTGGGTTCAGATTACTATCGCTCTAACAATTTAATCACGGTGAATATTGTTTGGAGTTTACCGAGACGATACCTGAAATACATCTCAAATTTGGAAACAAAAAAAAGGTCAATCCCAATAATGTTTGGGACTGACCTTTCTAAAAAATCAATTGATATATTATTTTTTCACCAATTTCTTCGTAAGAACACCATCGTTAGTAATGATGTTAACTAGGTAAATACCAGCATTGAAAGAATTGGAATTGATGTCAATGGAGTAACCACCAGCTTGAATGTTTCCTAATTCTTCTGTTTGCATTACTTTTCCTGCTACATCTACTACCTGAACAGTTACATTTTGTTCTGAACGTGCTGTAAAGTTCAATTTAGAGACACCGTTTGTTGGATTCGGGAATACATCAGCAACAGTTATTTCTTGATCAATTTCATTTACAGATAAAGAAGGATTCATATTTAATCGAACACGAAGAGCTCTTGGATTCGTCAATGAAAAAAGACCTGCAGAAGTTACACCAACTACAACTCCCTGTTGAACTCTTTGTGCAGTTCTTACAGAAACTGTACCTGCGTTTGATTGCATAACCAATAAAATATCTCCAGCCACAACTTGAACAGCACCACCTGAAATAGGAATAGTCACTGTAGTATTGTTGTTTCCAGTTGTAATTGTCAACTCGTCTGTTTCACAGAAGTATAAGAAATCATCTGCTGTTGCATCATATTTGTAAATCTCACCTTTAATGAAATTACCAACATTTCCAGCGGTGCTATTTAAAGAAATACTTACGGACTCAATCCAATCGTCATTGAAAATTTCCATAAGGTTACCACAACTGATCGTTTGACCAGTGTTACTTGTCACATTTGTGAAAGTACCGCCAGAAGTTCCATTGTCAACAGAATAAACTGAAGTTGTGATGTTCATTGCATCAGTTAGTACGTTATCTCCTGTATTCTCATCAGTGTTCGTTGCTGAAATAGTGTGCGTAAAGTCATAAACTACTGGGGAAGTTGCTGTTGGCGTCCAAGTTGCCGTCGATATAGTATCAATAGCACCTGTGGCAAGCGAAATAGGAGCGGAAACAACTGAAGCTGTTGCGCCATTGCTAACTGTTGTTGTTAAAATCGTTCCAGCTGATGCAACTGTTCCATCATTACGAACAGCAGCTCGGAATGTAATCGGAGAAATTTGATTCAAAGTCATGTTGTAGTATGGAATCTCTTCAACACCTGCATCCATAAAATGTTCAATAATCAAATTGTCATTCGTCCAGCTTTCATATACTTCTACGTCATCTATTTGCCAGAAGTAGTGAGAAGTTCCTGTTCCCTCATTTCCATCAAAGAAAAAGCGAAATTGGAAATTAGAAAGATTTGTTGCCGTTGCTAAAAAGTCAGAAACATTCACTTTAGATACGAAAGTACCAACATCCGCATTTACCGCACCGCTTACATTTGATACATTGTAAGTTTGGCTAGTCACAAATCCATCTGTACTCACTTGAAGTTTCAAAAAGAATGCATTTGAACAACAAGTTCTGTAGCGATTTTCGTAACTAATTATGGCATTTGATACACCGGACATGTCGATAACAGGAGAAGCTAAAGCCCCAATTCGAACTACAAAACCACTAGATGGGCCAGGGTTTGACAAATCCGCATCAAAAATCATGAAACCATTTGAAGCCGTTGTTGAAGTTATGATGTCCGCATTTGTAGTACTTGAAAATTGACCGTCTGGGCCATTTGTATCAAATTTCCAAATGGTATCCATTGTGCCGGCAGAAACAGTAAAGCCTCCCATTGAACCATTAAACGTTTCACTGAAAAGTACGTCACCAGGTGCTTTTTGAAAGTTGTAGAATTGTGTGCTGTTCAATTTATCAGTATTAACTGAAGGACTTTGTTCAGCCTCTAGGGTAGGTAAATTTTTGGTGACTTGCCCAAAAGCGCTAGCACCGAAAACCAAACTTGTTGCGATTAAATAGATTTTTTTCATAATTGTTATCAATTTTAGGGAGTAAATATATTAAAGTAAAATCTGACCAAAAATTTATTTAACCTTTTTATAGTTAAATTCACACAGGTCTATTTTTTAATTATTGGTCTTGAAGAAAAGGTAAGTTCTTTCTATTCTCCTTTAAATCATGTTCTTTTATAACAATTGTAGTACATTTTTGTTCAACAAAATAGTCAATTTTCATGCCTCCCAAAGCATCAATTACGCATGAATCACCTTGGTAGTCATGTCCTTTCGCATCCGTGCCCACACGGTTTACCGCAGCCACAAAACATTGATTTTCAATCGCTCTAGCTTTCAAGAGTGCCCGCCAGTGCTCACTTCGTTTGGCTGGCCAGTTGGCAACGATTAACAACAAATCATAGGCAGCGCTTGAATTTTCCTTATCCCATGTATTCCGCATGATTTCAGGAAAACGCAAATCATAGCACACTTGTAGTTGTATTTTCCAACCTAGATAGTGCACGATTTTCGCTTCTTTTCCAGCAGCAAAATGCTCATTTTCTTTGGCTAAAGTGAAAGTTTTCCGTTTATCGTAGTATTCCACCTTTCCGTCAGGAAACACGAAAACGCCACGGTTGGTAGTTTGTTCTTGGTCGCGTATCATCAAGGAGGTATAAAACGCCACTTTCTTTGATGCCGCCATTTTCTTCAACCATGCTAAGCTTTCACTGCTTGAAAAATCTTCTGACAATTCGGTGTTCATACTAAAACCTGTTTGGAACATTTCAGGAAGTAAGATAAGCTCAGTGTCCTCAATAGGAGATAATAAGGTTTCATACAAAGCAAAATTTGCTTGCTTGTCCTCCCAAACTTGATCGGCTTGTACCAAAGTAATTTTTAAATCTTCCATATTTTTTGCCATGATTTTTTTTGCCACGAATACACGAATTTACACGAATATTTTAATGCGAAGAATAGTATACATCGAAACTGCCAACCAAAACTTGTTAGTCACACGTGGTTTTTCGCAACCAAAAATTTCAAAAATTTTGAAACCTTGATGTAACTTTTTATCCGAATAAGTAATTTGTCTTAAACAGCCAACAATCAATAGTGGCAGACATTAGACAAAACACAGCCGTTCAGCGGCAGCGAGTAATGTTGCATCATCTTTCGCGAAACAAAATCGTATTAACTGTTGCTCTGGTGGATTTTCGTAAAAAGCAGAAACAGGAATTGTGGCCACACCATGATTTCTAACCAATTCCTGAACAAAATCTGTGTCCTTTTGATGAGAAATTGCAGTATATCGAGCCATTTGAAAGAATGACCCTTCCGAAGGCATTAACTCAAATCGACTAGTAAGCATGGCGTTTTGAAATAAATCACGTTTTCTTTGATAGAGTTTTCTTATCTCTTGGAAATCCGCAATAGTGGAGTATTTGGCCAAAGCTTCTTGCGCACCGTGATGCACACTAAAAACCAAAAACTGATGTACTTTTTTCAGTTCTATCATCCACTTTTCGGGTGCAATGATGTACCCAACTTTCCAACCGGTGACATGAAAAGTCTTACCAAAAGACGAAACAATGAGACTTCTCTCGCGTAAAGTTTCAATTTCTTTGAGCGATATAAATTTCTTTTCAAAATAGATGAACTCATAAACTTCGTCGGATAGCAGCAAAAGATTGGGGTATTTCTCACATAATTGAACCAATTGGTCATAATCCGTTTGTGACCATAAAGAACCCGCTGGATTTTGTGGATTATTCATAATAAACAAACGTGTTTTCTCAGTAACTGCATCAAATATTTGGTTCCAGTCTGGACGGAAATTTTCATCCAAATTTACCCGAATGGATTTACCCCCAGCGAGAATGACCGCGGGCTCATAACAATCATACGAAGGGTCCAATTGAAGAACTTCATCTCCGTAATGAACAATCGCTTGTATAGCCGTGAAAATGGCTTGGGTTGCGCCTGCAGTCACCAATATTTCTGTATCGGGGTTATAGTTTTTCGAATAGGAAACGCTATTTATTTTGGCAATAGCCTTTCTTAAATTCAAACTGCCCGACATGGGTGCATATTGATGGATCAAACTATCCGATTCTATGCGCATAAAGTCGTTTAATCGCTCATCAATAGGGAAATTCGGAAAGCCTTGCGCCAAATTAATCGCGCCAAAGTCATTCGCCATTTTGGACATAACAGTGAATATGGTGGTGCTAACAGAAGGAAGTTTAGACATTCGTTTTTTTTCTAAAAATAGACAATTACAATAAAAAGCCATTGGCTTTTGGCTTGGTCTGTTTTTTACCTCAGTTTTAAGATGAGGCTATTCTAGAAATTTGTCGTAATCATAGCAAACTTTATTGACTAATTTTTCCATCCTTACAAACTACGAAAGCCCTAAATTTCTCATTCTTTGTTCATTTTCTATTTAATCTAAAAAGTATTATCCAATCCACCTCTATTTTTTTAATTTTACACTAGCCAAAAGCCAACCGCCAAAAAACCCAACATGAAAAGAATCTTTATATTATTCGTTTTAATCAGCAGTTGTAATTCAGCCCCAGAAGGATTTTGCGATTGCATGAAATCTGGTGAAGAACTCAACGAAATCACACAAACCGTTTTATCAGGGAAAGCATCAGATGACGTGAAAATGAAAATGATGAAGATTCGTGATGAAAAGAAAAAGGCCTGTGCTCAATTTGAGACTGCTTCAGGAAAGAATATGATGGAGTGGAAAAAAGCTTGCGAAAATTAATGCGAGTCGAAAGGTTTGAAAGGATCAAATCTATTGATGGTGTGAACTTCTCTTAAACCGCCATTCTCAACACGAATTACTCGACCTGGAAATTTCTCAACCATCGTCATGTCATGCGTCGCCATGATAACAGCTGAACTTTCTTCCGCCGCAACAGCTAACAATAACTGCATAATTTCTTCTGATGTTTCAGAATCTAAGTTTCCGGTAGGCTCATCAGCTAAAATTAATTTCGGACGATTCAACAAGGCTCTTGCAATAGAAACTCTTTGTTGCTCACCTCCAGAAAGCGCATGTGCTTTGGTTTTCAATTTGTGTTCTAAACCAACAAGCTTCAATACTTCAACGGCTCTGTTTTGCATTTCGGATTTGCTGACCCAGCCTGTGGCGCGCATAACAAAATGAAGATTTTCCTCGACAGATCGATCGGTAAGTAGCTGAAAATCTTGAAAAACGATGCCCAATTTTCGGCGTAACATCGGTATTTCTGCTCTGCGCAATTTGGCAAGATTGAATCCGGCAATGGTTCCTTCACCACCGCCCAAAGGTACTTCACCATACAGAGCTTTCAGAAAACTACTTTTTCCAGTTCCTGTTTTCCCAATAAGGTACACGAATTCCTTTTCCGCTAATTCGAAATTAATATTGTCGAGTATCAGTTCACTCAATTGGTGAATTTTCCCGCCAGTAATACGGATTACTTTCCCTTCGTCAGTTTGCATCGATGTAAAATTCCCTTTTTTTAACATGAAATTAAGTCTATACAAGGAAATAATCTCAACAGCATTGCGTTTAAAACTTTTGAGAGGCATAGCTCCGATTGGTGCAAAGCAACTTAACTTTATCCTTTTAAAAACGACCAAGAATGCGCAAATTACTTTGGGCTTTTGTATTAATTTTTACCCAATTTTCTTGGGGTCAGTCGACCGACAAGTACAATAGCCCTTATGCAGGATTTTACCGTGCTGAAGAGTTGTTTTTGAAGGAACAATATTCAGCAGCGCGAAAAGAATTTCACGATTTTACCGCTAGTTTCAAAGAAGTAAACGATCCGTTTTTCATCAAGGCAAAATATTACGAAGGAGTTTCGGCATTGGAATTGTTTCAAAATGATGGTATAGACTTGCTTGAAAGTTTCAACCAAAACTATCCAGAAAGTATTTATAAAAACGATATATACTTAAGGGTAGGGCAATATTATTACCAAAAGAAAGATTACAAAAAAGTAATCGAATGGTTTAATAAGTTGAAGGGTTCAGATTTGGAAGCTGAAGATAGAGACGAGTATTATTTCAAATTGGGTTACGCTTATTTTGATGAGGCGAAATTAATCGAAGCGCGTGGTGCGTTTCATGAAGTGAAGGATGGAACATCGCAATATGCGAACCCAAGTTTATACTATTATTCACATATCGCCTATGTTTTTGAGTCGTATCAAACTGCTCTAGATGGCTTTGAAAAGCTCAAAGAGGACCAAAAATTTGCTGCAATTGTTCCCTATTATATGGCGCAGATTTATTATTTACAAGGAAGATATGATGAGGTACCTCAGCTTGCCGCAAAGCTGACCACGGGAACGGAAATTGCCAATCAAACGGACGTCAATTTGCTGATTGGTGATTCCTATTACAAGCTAGGTAAATACGCCGAGGCTGTTCCTTATTTGGAAAAATATGACCAAGGCGCCCAAACGACTAGAGAGAATGACTATGCATTAGGGAATGCTTATTTCAAGAGCAAAAGCTATGAAAAAGCCATAAAAATGCTCGATCGTGTGACGAGAGGAAAAGATACTATGGCGCAATTTGCCCAATATCAAATCGGACAAAGTTATCTTGGACTAAATCAGCCAATACCGGCAAGAGCAGCCTTTGAACAAGCGGCAGAAATGAATTTCCGTCCAGACATTCGTGAAGACGCCTTGTATCAATTCGCGGTTCTTTCCTATAAATTGGATTTGAATCCTTACGATGAGGCAGTTATTGCCTTGGAAAGATATTTGAAAGAATACCCAAATTCTTCACGAAAAGAGGATGTGTATCAATACTTGGTCAATGTTTACACCACCACCAACAACTATGGAAAAGCTCTGGAATCTTTGGATCGACTTCCAAACAAAGACATTACTTTAAAGAAAGCCTATCAGGTAATTGCATATAATGCGGGTGTTGAACAGTACCAAAAATCAAATTATCAAGAAGCCATTCGTCTTTTTGATTTAGTGGAAAAATATCCAGTTGATGCTATGGTTTCTGGCAAAGGAAAGTTTTGGTCCGCAGATGCACAATATCAAAAAGGGCAATTTAGAAATGCCATTCAAGGCTATCGAGCATTTTTAAATTCTTCGGGTGTAGCCAACAAAGAATTGCGCGCCGATGCTTATTACAACATTGGTTATGCCGATTTAATGTTAAAAGACACAGCCGAGGCGATAGAATCGTTCAAATTGTACACGCAGCAAACAGGACTTTACAATAAAACGAAATTGGCAGACGCCTATATGCGCATTGGTGACGGTTACTATGCAATGCGTAATAAAGATGAATTGGCTTCTGCCGCATATATCAATGCGCTAAATTTAAAAGCAGGTTATGAGGCACAGGCTTTATTCTATTTGGGTAAAACCTATGGATATTTAGATAGATTGGACGATAAAATTCGCGTTTTGAAGGATTTAATGGAAGATTATCCGACATCAAAATATGTGCAATTGGGGATAGAAGACCTGGCGAATTCGTATAAATTGAAAGGTAATTTTACGGAAGCTTTGAAATATTACAACCAAATCCTTACGGATTATCCGCAATCAGGATCGGTGAAATATGTCATGGTTGAAATAGCCGACATATACTACAAACAAGGAAATTATACCAAAGCAGAAACGGAATACAAAAAGGTTTTGGCAAAATACAGTGGTGTACGAGAAATTTGTGAAGCAGCTGGAAGAAACTTGGTAGACGTGTACACTGCTATGCGTCAATTGGAGAAAATACAATCAATTATTGACGATTACCCTTGCGCAAAAATCGATGCTTCAGAACAAGAGTTCTTGTATTACGAAGTTGCGCAAAAAGCTTATTCAGATAGCAATTTCACTGCGGCAATTGTTGAAATTGAGAAATATTTAAATAAATATCCGGCTGGCAAATATACCAATGAAATGAAAGTTTTCTTGGGTAATTCGCACGAACAAACGGGTGATATGGCTGAAGCTGTTCGCTGGTATCGAGAATCTTTGGAAGGTCCAAATACAGCTTATACAGAATTTACTGCCTTAAAGGTTTCGAAATATCTCTACAATAATGGGAAGTACGAAGAAGCTTTGCCTTACTACAAACGATTGGAAGTGGTTTCGTCTGATCCGGAAGTAATTTATAACGCTCAATTGGGTGTAATGCGTTCTTCTTTCTTGTTGGAAAATATGGCTGAAGCCGTTAATTATGCCGAGAAAATTTTAAAGAGCACACAATCCAATCCAAAAATTCGAATGGAAGCTGAATATGCAAAAGCAATGGGAAGTTATCGTCTAGCCGATTATGATAAAGCGAAACCTTCATTGGAGTGGATAATCAAAAATAATACGACCATAATGGGTGCAGAAGCGAAGTTTACCTTGGCTGAAATGTACTTCAAACAAGGCAAATACGATTTGTCAGAAAAAGAGGCAACATCACTTCTTAAAATGAAACCAAGCTATGATTTTTATGTGGCAAAAGGCCTGATGCTGCAAACGAGAATTTTTATGGTGAAAGAAGACTTTGTGCAAGCTGAACAAAAATTAAAATCTGTTCGTGATAATTATCCTTTCAACGATGACGGCATAATTGAAGAGGCAGATATACTTTGGGATGAATTGATGATTTTGAAAAATCAACCGAAAAGTGTAGAAACTGGTAAACAACCAATTATTGAATTAGATGGTGGGAAGTAAATGGACATATAGCTTTATTCTCATTTTGTTCTTCTCTTTTGAGTTGAGCGCCCAGGGGCCCATTATCTTAACGGCCAAGGGAAATCGTGAGGTGGAAAAAGCGACGCGTATAGCAGAGAGTCCACAAATTCAAGACACTGCTGTTCCATCTGGAGTAATTGATTATCCAGCTTTAAATTTGTTCTTTCCTACAGATATTGAATTGCAGAAGATTGAAGCAGCTGCAGTAAATATTAAAGTTCAATTGCCTCAGCTGTATCATAGTTATATGAAATTGGGAGTGGGCTCCAAATTCATGCCTTTGGGTGAGTTTTATTTCAACAATACCCGATCTAGAAAATACAATTATGGTGTTCACTTGAAACATTTAAGTTCATTTGGAAACATCAGTGACTATGCTCCCGCAGGATTTGACAGGACAAAGGGTGAAATTTTTGGTGGAATTATCGAACGTCGTTATCAAGTGAATGGAAACTTTCATTACGGCTCACAAGGCTTGCATTATTATGGCTTTAAAAACGATACAATAGATAAAGACAGCATTCGTCAGCGCTACAATGATGTTGGTTTCCGCTTTGATTTCCTTCGCGAAAGAAAAGACACAACAAATCTCAATTTTAAAGTTGGATTGGCCTATAACAATTACACAAGCCGCAAACCCGATGTTGATTCTTTGGATTTGTGGAGAGCGCGAGAAAATTATTTCGCAATCGATGGCGGTGCTTGGTACAAAATGGGCAAGGAAATTTATGCTGCGGATTTGTCCATTAAATACAATGGCTACCGATTTGGTGAAGAAACCAAATACATTACACCTGTTGACTCAGGTTTGTTTCGAAACAATACAGTGGTAAGTTTAAAACCAAGCATCACAACTTTTGCCTTTGATAATAAACTCAAAGCCATGGTTGGATTAGACTTGACTATAGACGGAGCTGCGAAAACCAAAGCTTATATTTATCCTATTGCTGAAGCAAAGTATTCACTTTTCAATGATATTTTCATTCCATATGTTGGCGTAAGAGGGGGGTTAAAACAACAAACGTTCAAAGGATTTACTGCTGAAAACGAGTTCATTTTGCCAAATATAGAAATCAGAAATGAGCACACAGCCATTGAATTTTATGGAGGATTCAAAGGAACTGTTTCAAAAAGAATTGGATTCAACATTGGTGCGGGGTTCGCGCATATTAAAAATGCTGCTTTCTTCATGACAGATACTTTGCATGTTCGCAACAATCAATTCTACATCGCATACGATACCATGAACGTTGCACGAATAGATGGTTCCATTTTCTTCCAAATTCGTGAAAAATTGAAAATAGATTTAATCGGACGTTTCAATTCATATTCCTTGTTGAACAATTCTTATGCATGGAATCGTCCAATAACAGAATTCACTGTTCGGGGTAAGTACAATCTTTTGGACAAATTAGTGGCTCAAGTGGACGTCAATTTACAAGGTGGAAGAAGGGCGCTTGTGTATGCTCCAGGAAAGAATGTGAAACTTGAAAATGGACAATACGTGCTTTCTCTCGGTTATCTAGCCGACGCGAATTTAGGATTGGAATATTTGTACAACAAACGAATTTCAGCCTTCTTCCAATTGAACAATCTCGCAGCCCAACGATACGCGCGCTGGAATAACTATCCTGTCATGGGATTCCAGGTGATGGGTGGGTTTACCTTTAAATTCTAAAACATACGACATAAAAAAACGGAGGGGCGAAAAATTTTTCGCCCCTCCGTTTTTTTATGTCAATTACTATTATAACTCGAATTTAATTCCTTGTGCCAATGGCAAACTATCTGAATAATTAATCGTGTTGGTCTGTCTTCTCATGTAAACTTTCCATGCATCTGAACCCGATTCGCGTCCACCGCCTGTTTCTTTTTCACCACCAAAAGCACCACCGATTTCCGCACCAGAAGTTCCAATGTTCACGTTGGCAATACCACAATCAGAACCAGAATTAGCTAAAAATGCTTCAGATTCTTTGATATTGTTGGTCATGATGGCTGAGGACAATCCTTGAGGAACATTGTTTTGCATGGCAATGGCTTCGTGAACATCACCAGAATATTTCATGATATAAAGGATGGGAGCAAAAGTTTCATGTTGTACCATTTTATAGTCGTTTGAAGCTTCCACAATAGCAGGTTTCACATAGCAACCACTTTCGTATCCAGAACCTTCTAAAACGCCACCTGAAACAAGAATTTTTCCTCCTTCGGCAACAACATCTTCCAAGGCTTTCAAATACATATTTACTGCGTCTTTATCGATGACAGGACCAACATGATTGTTTTCATCCAAAGGATTTCCAATTTTCAATTGTCCGTAAGCGCTCACCAAAGATTCCTTTACTTTATCGTAGATAGAATCGTGAATGATCAATCGTCGGGTTGAAGTACAACGTTGTCCGCCAGTACCAACCGCACCGAAAACTGCTCCTGGAACAACCATTTTCAAATCAGCGCTAGGCGTGATGATAATAGCATTGTTTCCACCTAATTCTAAAAGTGATTTCCCTAATCTAGCACCTACTGCTGCACCAACAGATTTCCCCATTCGTGTTGAACCGGTTGCAGAAATCAAAGGAACTCTTGTATCGTCTGCCATCGTTTTTCCAAGTTCTGCTCCGCCTATAACCAAACAAGAAACTCCTTCAGGAACGTTATTAGCTTCGAAAACTTCTTGCGTTATTTTTTGACAAGCAATTGCCGTTAAAGGCGCTTTTTCGGATGGTTTCCAGATACAAACATCACCACAAACCCATGCTAGAGCCGTGTTCCAATTCCATACAGCAACTGGAAAATTGAAAGCAGAAATGATTCCTACAATTCCAAGAGGGTGATATTGTTCGTACATTCTATGTCCTGGTCGTTCAGAATGCATCGTCAATCCATACAACTGGCGAGAAAGACCCACCGCAAAATCGCAGATATCAATCATTTCTTGTACTTCTCCTAAGCCTTCTTGTAAAGATTTTCCCATTTCATAGGAAACTAATTTTCCAAGTGGTTCTTTATATTCTCGAAGTTTTTCGGCCAATTGACGAACGATTTCCCCACGATGAGGTGCTGGTTTTTTCTTCCATTCTAAGAATGCAGCTTGTGCTTTTTCAATGACTTTTTCATAATCTTGAACTTGAGCGCTTTGAACCGCAGCTATAGCTTTGCCATCAACTGGTGAAAACGAGGTGATGGTTTCACCACTTGTATTTATCCAGTCACTTCCTGTTGAAGCACCGTTATTCAACTGCTCTACGCCTAGCGTTTTAAGTATTTCCTCGATTCCGAGAGTTTGGGTTGTATTTGACATTTTGTTAAATTTCTAAAAAGTTTAGACGACAAAGTTAAGAAATTTAGGCCTCTTATTGACTTAAATCGTTTGAAAATCAGGTTATCTGTGTTACATAAGGAAAATCACGAAAAAGTCACGCTATACAAAGATTTGTTATATTTGATACAGATACACTTTTAAAAAGATTAAATGAATCCTTACTTACTGATAATGGCTATCTCAGGGGTCATCATATTGAGTTTCTTTTTCAATATTATCTCCAAGAGGACCAACATTCCAAGCGTCTTAATGCTCATTACATTGGGTATAATTATCAAGATCGTTATGGATTCGGGCGGACTACGAACAGATGATTTGGGAATAGATTCCTTGCTTCAGATTCTCGGGAATGTCGGTTTGGTAATGATTGTTCTTGAAGCAGCTTTGGATTTGAAATTGGAAAGACATAAAATGGGCTTGCTTTTGCAATCTCTTTCCGTAGCTAGTGTTTCTTTAGCCGGCTCTATTTTGGGAATAGCGGCCTTGTTTTATTACATTTTTCCAGGGACTCTTTTTGAAGTGGCATGTCTTTACGCCGTTCCCTTGAGTATAATGTCTAGTGCGATTATAATCCCAAGTGTTGGAGCATTGAAAGGTGCAAAAAAAGAATTTATGGTATATGACAGTACCTTTTCCGATATTTTAGGCATCATGGTTTTCTACTTTATGCTCGGTGAAGATGGAGGATCTTTAGGAACAGGTTTTGGTGGAATTGTCTCTAATTTAGTTTTGACGATTATCATGTCTGTTGTGGTGGCTTATGGATTGGTGTACATCTTTCAACATCTCAAAATGCAAGTGAAACTTTTCTTGATTATCGGGGTGTTGATGCTCATGTTTGCAGCTGGAAAATACTTCCATCTGTCTTCACTTTTGACGATTTTGGCCTTCGGTTTGGTATTGAATAATACGGATGTGTTCTTCCCAGGAAGATTTCAGAAGTTTTTTGATAAAGAAGCAGTGAAACCTATTTTGCACGATTTTCATAATTTGACTTTAGAATCAGCTTTCTTAATTCGAACCTTCTTCTTTGTTTTATTCGGACTAAGTATTACGCTCAGTTCACTTTATGATTGGAGAGTTGCGGTAAATGGATTTGCAATTGTAGGAATTTTATATGCTATACGATTCGTGGCCTTGAGGTTTATTGCGAAGAAACATATTTTTCCAGAATTGTGGATTGCACCACGCGGCTTGATTACCGTTTTGCTATTTTTTGTCTTACTGAAAGATGAACGCGTTAATATACCTGGTTTTGATGCCGGTTTATTGTTGTATCCTATTATCATTACGAGTATTGTCATGACCATTGGATTGATCACACATCAGGGAGAGAAAGTGAAGGATGTGCTGTTCCATAAATTGCCATTGGTGAAAACGGATTCAGACAAAGAAGATATGAATGAGATTTATAAAAAAAGAATGCAAGAAAATGTTGAAAAAAGAGATTTCGATGGGTTTTAGATTGGTATTAATTGGATGTTTGATCCTGACCGCTTGTGTTTCAACGCGGAACAAAGAAAAGAATGCATTAGATGTAAATTTTGAGATTGCGGAGGCTAATCCTCATTGTGGCGGAGCGGCGCCAATGCCTGATGATATATACCCAATGATAGAGCCATACGTGGGATGTGAGCTGATGATATATTCTGTAAATGAAGACAATCAACGAGGCAAATCATTTGGCACTATAACTACGCTAACGGATGGAAAAGCGACAACAAAGCTTCCAAAGGGCAAATATCAAATGTGGAAACCTTCTAAACTCCTGCCTTTTTCTGAATTTATTGCGAAGGAGAAATCGGTAAATAACTCATTTTACGGTTACAAAAACGAAGCCTGTTTTCAGGAATGGTACGAAACGCCAGATTTTGTATTTGAAGTAGGAGAGGAATCGAATTTTAAATTTGTCTATCACAACAGATGCTTTACAAGTCACCATCCGTGTATGCTATATACAGGGCCGTTGCCGCCTTAAAGACACTAATTTAACTTCGTTTTACTTTCCGTGAAGTGTATTCCAATTTCTTCTAGTTCACTAAGAATCGGCAGATAAATATCTTCTGATAAAGGCATTTGAACACCTTTCGCCACAATCGTTCCAGTCAAAATCATTTTCGCACAAATGGCAACGGGCAAACCAACCGTGTTGCTCATAGAAGTATAGGTTTGATCTTCGCCTAAGTTGACCATGTGTGATTCGATTTTATATTTTTCGCCGTTTAAATGATAAACAAATTCGTGATGCATCACCAACATATCGATGTCACCTTTTTCTAAACTCAGCTTTCTTTCCAATATAGTTTGAAGCAATTGAGCTGGAGACGCATTTTCAATTCCCATCGGATTAGAATCTTCGAAAAAGCCTAAAAATTCGAATTTTCTATACATTTCGGAGTCATCCTTCCCTAAAAAGTCCTTTAATTTGTCTTCTACTGATCGTGTTGGATGATAAGGTAAAAAGGTATTCAGAAAGAATCGAGGGGTCATTTTTTCGGATTGATCCATTGTATAATTATCATCGGTCAAGCCTAAATCAATCATTTTACTCCATGCCTCAGAATAGCCTGGGCGACGAAGAGTCCCTCTGTAAATGGTAGGAATGTCATCCAAACCGTAAATGGAACGATATTTCAAAGAATCTCTATTGGCATAACCTTCAAAATCGCCATAATCTTCAATCGTAATTTTATCCAATCTCTTGAAGAGACGATGGTAAGGAATGTATTTGTATTGATTTTCTTCTATAAAACAGGAAGCACCGCCTTGTCCAGCCAAAACAACATTACGCGGATTCCACGTGAATTTATAGTGCCACGGATTGTTGTCGTTTTCTGGAGCAATCAAACCTCCGCAAAAGGATTTGAAGCTATGTACTTTTCCTCCTTCTGCCTCGATTTCGTGTATGATTTTCATGGCGCTCATATGATCGATACCTGGGTCAACCCCCATTTCGTTCATGATGATGATGCCGGCGTCTTTGGCCTGCTGATCCAATGCTTTTATCTCATCAGAAATATAAGATGGAGTAATCAAATTCTTTTTATACGCAATACAATCTTTCGCAATTTCAATATGGAACCGAGCAGGTAACATGCTGATAACCAAATCAGCTACTTCTATGTATGGGCGACGTTCTTCTTTGTCAAGCGCATTTATGGTAACTGCTTTCGACCTAGGGTGTCCTTTTGTTTTGGATTGAATTAAATCTAGATTTTGGTCAACAACTACGAGATTAAAATCCTGCTCATCGGCTCTTTCAAGGATGTAACGAATTAATGATGAAGACGATAGACCTGCGCCTAGAAGTAATATGTTTTTCATGGGAGATTCTTGTGCCTGCAAATATAAGAAATTGAACAATCGAGCTGCACTTTGTGAAATTTAATTAAAGCAAAACATTAATTCGAACAAGCAATCTTTTAGTATTGTCCCAAATCATCAAATTTCACATCAGGTATGTGCGCATTGAAAAAACCGTAGCCATTTTCAATGTTTGTTGGATAGTTCAAGGGTTCTAGATTCAATTGATTGAACAAACTTCCACTTTGGGTTCTGATGGTCAAATAATTGTAGTATTCCTTTGAAATATTTGATAGCGTCACCGCTATGCTGTCTAAATGATATAGGTTATCAAATTTGATTGTTTTATCATATGTGCCATTGAATTCAAGATCGGAAAGCAATATTGTCTCGGCGAGTGTATTGTTTCCATTATTGAAGTAATTAACCCCATCAACACCGCCACTCGCATTTTTTCGATATACATTAATCATATAATAATTCTGTTGATTTGGTATATCGTCAAATGCTAATTGTAAAAATACATTAGTGTCTGAAATCGTTTTTTCAACTATGGGTTGGAATGTCTTAAAATTGACTTTTGTGGAGGTAGAAGTATTAGAAGTTATTGTTTCTCCATCATGCGATGCAATCAATTCAAATTCTTTCGCGTCTGAAATAACAGAGGTGAAGCTGGCGTAAAATCCAGGAGTTAATTCATAAAAATCATAAACTATTCCATCGACTTTAACTTGCACAAAAGCGTCGCTAACCAATAAATCGGCAAACTGTGCTTCCGTCAATCCGTCTAATGCAGAAAAGGATTTCGTGAGGGATATAATCATTACATTGTTTGGGATAGCATGTGAGAAGACAACCAACTTGGATGGTGCTGAATCGACGTTTATATCAATTGGTTTTGGTCGACAACTGAACATCGCAAAAGAAAATACGAGAAAATAAAACAGATTTTTCATGATTAAAATTTAAAATTAAAGGCGAATGATGGTATAAATCCAAATAATCCTGGTTGGGTATATTTGAGCTTCCCGTTTTCGTCCAATTCTATTTGTATACCGAAAGGGGTTGCTCTATTGTACAAATTGTATGCTCCAACATGCCATTCCCAAGCGAATTTTTTATCCTTTTTAGATTTGAAAACAAAGTTGACATCCAAGCGATGCGATGTCGCCATTTGGTAGGAATTGCGTTTTGCATAAATGTTGATGATTTCTATGTTGGTCAATCCAGCGTTCGGTTGAAAGTATTGACCGATTATCGGTGTGAAACGTGCACCCGTTGACAAATCAAAAATGGCTGAAAATGAAACGCGCGGAGCAAAGTCATACAAAATGACAGCCGTGAAATAGTGTCTTCGATCATACTTTGCCCAAAATGCTTCTCCATTGTTCAATTCGTCGAATTTTCTTTTCGTCCAAGAAAGAGTATAACCAAGCCAACCCGTTAATTTTCCTTCTTCCTTTTTGAATAAAAATTCTGCACCGCTGCTCCATCCATTTCCTTGTAACAAGAGGTCTTCGAAGTTATCGTTCAAAATCAAATTGCTGCCTTCTTTATACTCTGTGAGGTTTTGCATGTATTTGTAATAACCTTCAATCACGAGTGAAGACTTTAGTTTTGGAAAATATCTGTTGTAAGCAGCAGCCACTTGATCAGAAATTTGCGGTTTCACCTGCTGTGTTACTGGGTACCATAAATCAGTTGGCAATGAAATACTAGAACTGGATACTCGATGCATGTATTGTTTCATGCGAGATGCAGATCCTTTCAACGATGATTTTTCATTCAAGATACGTGTGACATTGAATCGTGGTTCCAGTCCGCCATAGAACTTGTTTTTTGTGATACCGGAAGAAAGCCGGACACCTCCGTCCATTTTCCATTTCGTGTTTATTTCTTTGTAGTAATTGGCATATGGGGAAATTTCAACGGTCGATAGCAAATCACCTTCTTTACTCGCTAAAAATTCTGAAATTTCACCAGCGGTGCTTACGATATTGGGTCTAAATCCGTGACTAATTGCCTGAATTCCGAATTTTAATTTGGTTTTATTGTCTTTGAAATAGGTGAAGTTGTAATTGGTGGAAACATCGCGTATTGAACTTTTGATGAGAATGTTGTTGGTTCCATATTGACCACCTATATCGTATCTGAAACGAGAGTGAATCAACGAAAGGCTGGAGAATAATTTCCCATTAAAAATATGGGTCCATTGTGCTGTTTGTGTAAAGTTTCCCAATTTAAAACCAAATCCGAAAACATCATTTGAGTCCGTCGCGTCTTCACCGTATTTTAGTACGTCGTTGCCGTAATAAGTACTTACCATGAGCCTGTTTTTCTCATTGATATTGTAATGAAACTTTCCGTTGAGATCATAAAAGAAATAGGGGAGGTTTTGACCAACCGATTTTAACACCTGATCTATATAAGTTCTTCTCCCAGAAACGAGTAAGGACATTTTATCTTTCCAAAGTGGAACTTGCAGAGTTAATCGAGAAGATAACATTCCAATTCCTCCCTCGCCTTCAATTTGTTTTTTATTTCCTTCTTTGATCCGTATGTCGGTTATTGAACTGAGTCTCCCACCATAATTTGCGGGAAATCCACCTTTATAAATCGTCATTTCTTTAATGACATCTGGATTGAAAACTGAAAAAAAGCCAAAAAGATGACCGGGATTGTAAACGGTAGCTTCATCCACTAAAATCAAATTTTGATCGCCGTCACCACCTCTAACAAAGAAGTCTGTTCCACCTTCTGTTCCTCGGTTTATGCCGGGCAACAATTGAGCAATTTTTAGCACATCTGTTTCGCCCCCGAGTGCGGGAAGTTTTTTGGCTTGTTTCATTTCTAATCGCACCGTGCTCACCTCAGTATTCGAAACATTCTCCTCACCTTCTGATTTTCGGCCAATTACCACTACT
The DNA here is from genome assembly GCA_041751955.1 of Crocinitomicaceae bacterium. GTDB lineage: Bacteria > Bacteroidota > Bacteroidia > Flavobacteriales_D > Crocinitomicaceae > UBA2040. The sequence continues at coordinate 5,305 of JBGSIB010000027.1, read as the reverse complement.
TCTTCTAATTCCTGCGAACTGGGTACTTCAATGTTCAAAAGTACGTCCCTATTTGTAGCGATTTTAATTTTATAGGCTGGATAGTCTGCTGAATTGACTTTCAACCAATTAGAATCTCCCTTGGGCACCTGAAACGAAAAGAAACCAAATTCATTGGTAATAGCTCCGGCGTCTAAATCAGGAATTGAAACTTTGGTAAACAAGAGAGCCTCACCCGTTTTTTCATCCTTGATATGGCCACTTATGGTGATCAAATCTTGACCAAATGTTAAAAATGGAAGTATAAAAAATACGAAGAAGACAAATTTTTTATTCAAAATCATCAGAAATTTTAGGTGCAAACTAATTTCAACTTTATCTAAGACTTTCTAGTCCTTGTAAAAGTTACAATGAATAGGTAAAGTAAAACCATTTTTACATTGAATTGGGCTAATGGCCAATTTATTTTGCAATAGAAAAGTCATTTTTTGTAACCAAATCTTACTTTAAATAGTAGAAGGACAATAAAATAACATCAAACTTGCAGATATAGAAGGATACTTCTACTTTTGCACCCATTAAAAATAACAGATAATTATGAGTTCATTTATGATTTATGTACCGATAGTAATGGCAATCATTGGATTGTTGTTTATGTGGTACAAGAGAGCGTGGGTTTTGAAACAAGACGCTGGTGATGGTAAAATGAAAGAAATTTCAGATTACATCTACGAAGGAGCATTGGCTTTTTTGAAAGCAGAGTATAGATTGCTGACGTTTTTCGTTATCGGGGCCAGCATTGTTTTGGCAGGCGTATCTTACTTTGTTCCAACGACACATATATTAATAGTGGTAGCTTTTATTTTTGGAGCTATTTTTTCGGCCTTGGCTGGAAATATGGGGATGAAAATCGCAACGAAAACCAATGTTAGAACAACGCAAGCTGCTAAAACTAGTTTGCCAAACGCTTTAAAAGTTTCTTTCGGTGGTGGAACAGTAATGGGATTAGGAGTTGCTGGTTTGGCCGTTTTAGGTTTAACAGCTTTCTTTATTTTCTTCTTCCATTATTTTATGGGCGGAACTTGGGGCGCAGATGGTACAGATAAAATGACTATCGTTTTGGAAACTTTAGCGGGATTCTCTCTAGGAGCTGAATCTATCGCTTTGTTTGCACGTGTTGGAGGTGGTATTTATACCAAAGCTGCAGACGTTGGTGCGGATTTAGTAGGAAAAGTTGAAGCAGGAATTCCTGAAGATGACCCACGTAACCCTGCGACAATTGCAGATAATGTTGGTGACAATGTTGGTGACGTTGCCGGTATGGGTGCCGATTTATTTGGTTCTTATGTCGCAACTGTATTAGCTGCCATGGTTTTGGGTAACTATGTTATCAAAGATATGGGCGGAATGATTAACGATGCTTTCGGCGGAATAGGACCCATCTTATTGCCAATGGCGATTGCAGGATTCGGAATCTTATTCTCTATCATCGGAACTTTATTAGTGAAAATTACGAGCAACGAAGCCAAAGAAAAACAAGTTCAAGGAGCATTGAACATTGGTAACTGGGTTTCTATTGCATTGACAGCAATAGCTTGTTTCTTCTTGGTAAAATATATGTTACCTGAAACAATGCAAATGAGCTTCTTTGGTGAAGGTTCAAAAGATATTTCATCCATGCGTGTATTTGGAGCAACAATTGTTGGTTTAATCGTAGGTGGAGCTATTTCATCCGTCACAGAATATTACACTGGATTGGGTACAAAACCAGTTTTAAAAATCGTTCAAAAATCTTCTACTGGAGCAGGAACTAACGTAATTGCTGGTTTAGCAACAGGTATGATTTCAACTTTCCCAACGGTATTGTTGTTCGCAGGAGCGATTTGGGGTTCTTATTCTTTAGCAGGATTCTACGGTGTTGCTTTGGCTGCTTCGGCTATGATGGCCACTACAGCTATGCAATTGGCTATCGATGCTTTTGGTCCGATTTCGGATAACGCAGGTGGTATTGCCGAAATGAGTGAGCAAGAGCCTATCGTTCGAGAACGTACAGATATTTTAGATTCAGTTGGTAATACGACAGCGGCAACTGGAAAGGGATTTGCCATTGCTTCTGCGGCTTTGACTTCATTAGCTTTGTTTGCAGCTTATGTTACTTTCACAGGAATTGATGGAATTAACATCTTTAAAGCACCGGTACTAGCGATGTTATTTATTGGTGGTATGATTCCAGTAGTTTTCTCTGCTTTGGCGATGAATTCTGTGGGTAAAGCGGCAATGGACATGGTTTATGAGGTGCGTCGTCAGTTCAAAGAAATTCCAGGTATCATGGAAGGAACGGCTAAACCAGAATACGCAAAATGTGTTGATATTTCTACGAAAGCTGCTTTGCGCGAAATGATGTTGCCAGGAATCTTGACAATCGGTTTCCCAATTGCAATTGTATTGTTGGGTAAATTGGTTTACGGTTCAGATAATCAATTGATAGCTGAAATGCTTGGTGGATATATGGCTGGTGTAACTGTATCAGGTGTTCTTTGGGCAGTTTTCCAAAACAACGCTGGTGGTGCATGGGATAACGCTAAAAAATCTTTCGAAGCAGGTGTTGAAATCAATGGTGAAATGACCTTCAAAGGTTCAGATGCACACAAGGCAGCCGTTACTGGTGATACAGTTGGAGATCCATTCAAAGATACTTCTGGTCCTTCTATGAATATCTTGATTAAATTAACTTGTTTGATTGGTTTGGTTATCGCTCCTATATTGGGTGAAGGCCATGCTGAGGGACAGGCTGGTATAAACGGTCATAGAACAGAACTAGCTTCTTGGCACCATGGTGATAAGAAAGATTGCAATAAAGATTGTACGAAAGTATCTTGTACAAAAAATGCAAAGGCTTGCTGTAAAGGTGTTGAAAAAGCGAATTGTTCTAAAGGAGAGCATTGTGCAGCTGAAGCATTGAATGCGGGAATGACCAAAGAACAGTGTATGAAAATGTGCGACGAAAAGGGTTGTTCAGCGGAAGATAAAGCAGTTTGTATGGCGGCGTTCGATAAAGCAAAATAATTTAGCTTCCAAAATTTTTTATAATCCCTGTTCGAAAGAATAGGGATTTTTTTTGTCGTAAAACTTAATTTTTTCGAATAAAAGTCATTGATAAACTTAGTTTCTTACAGAATTTCGTTAGTAAAAAATTGCTTTTTATCAATTATGAGGAAATTAGAAAAAAAATTATTTTCAAAAAAAACTACTTAAAATTTTTATCAGAAGTTGATTTTTACGCTCTGTATCTCCATTATTCTTTGAGTTGTTGCTATTTTTTTACGACTTGAATAATTCTTCGGAAAATTCGAAATGTTAATTTTTCCTTAATTTTTATGTTCTGAAAATTTTCGACTCTGGCTAATCTTGTAGCATAAAACAAAACGGAGGTGTAGTGGCTCCGAGTATAAATTATCTAATATCTAGAAAATATGAAAAAAAAATTAATTTTCAGTGCTCTCCTATTTTCAGGAATCTTGATTTCATGCGGTAAATCAGACATTAAAACAACAGAAGCTTCAAGCTCAGATGATATCGTCTTGCGTGCTGGTAATGGCACACCTGACGAAGAGTTACTAAGAGTTTGGTACGATGATGGTTCAAAACCAGGACTAGAAGGAAAAACATTTGGTTGTTTTGGAGTTGGTGGATATTGTAGTAAGAAAAACGTTCTTCACGCAATTGATCTAGCTGTTATTGCCACAATAATTGCAGATGGTCCTAATAATTATGCTGCTCATTTCCAAACGTTTCAGGGTCAATTAGTTCAGATTTTCGAACCTACATTAGTTGACGGTGTTACCAATGGTACAATGACTTTAGAAATTAAAGGTGATGTTTCTAATGGAAACAATGCATATTTTAAATTTAATCACAACGGTTCAACAATTAATGTTACTCCTGTTGGGTCATAAAGTATTTTAAAAAAGAGTATCTTTGAGGGTGTCTTACTTAGTGAGACACCCTTATTTTTTTCTTTTATTTAAAAATGAAATACGTAGTTATTCTATTTTTTACGTTTGGATTAGTTTTGGGCTTCGTCTCCTGTGGAGAGGATCATTCGAACACAATGGATTCCCAAAATGTAGTCACGGATACAATTCATGTAGACATAGGTTTTCCGTCGGCTATGTCAACTTTCGAATACAAAGAAAAGTCCTATTTCTATTTTTACGATTTAGTGAGTTATAAGAAGGTGAAAATCTACGACGGAGATATGAAGCTTTTGAAAACTTTTTCTTTGGAAGATTATATAAATGCTGGTTATGACTTGAGTGGAATTGAAATGGTTACACCTGATTCAGCCCTTCTACTCACAGATTATCTTTCGAACATTTTAATAGCCGTCAATTTAAAAACACAAAAAACACAGAAAGTTTTTTTAAATTCTTTACTAGATTTTAAAGAAAAAGATATGGTTTTGGAACTTTGGCCAACTTTTGATGGTGAGTTTTTATTTAATGGGAAAGTGGCTTTGGCCGTTTCTCCTAGCGTTACTCAATTGAATATGACTACCGACAAAAACGGAAAAATTGGTGGCATGAAAATGTTCGACTCCTTGAATCTGTTGTTGCCATATTATGTTATTATTGATAAGCCTTTTTCTGAGCAAGTTAGTGTAGAATTAATTCATAAGTCGAAAAAATTTAAGAGCGTTTTTGAAAATGCTATGTTTGGAGGCTTGAATTTTACGTATTTGTACAAGAATAAATTAATCTACACGAATCATTTTACTGATTATTTTGATATTCATACCTTGAATGGAGGAGAAGTGCAGAAACCAATTGTGTCAAAATATACAGATATTGGTGTTCCTACACGAGAATGGTCCGAGATTGAAAACAATCCTGAAGTGACCAGTTTTGGCAATATTGATTTTAAGAATGCTGGGCGTGTTACAAAGATTTTTTACAATCCTAAGAAAAATCAATTCAATGTAATTCTTTTTCATAGTAAGTCGCGGAATCCAGATCCTGATGGAGACGTTACGCCTTTTATTTGGCAAGTGTATGATCAAAATTTCATACTTTTGTCTGAAAAACAATACACTCCGACTAAATTAATGCAAGGATCGGCTGTAGCTACTAACAAACATGTTTATTTCACATACTACGATGAAAAGACTTATGACCCGAATAAAAAAGTATTGGTTCGTTTTCCTTTTTAGTTTTCTTGTATTCTCTTGTTCAGAGCCAAGAAAAGAAGTAAAAGAACCACAAATCAATGTAAAAGAAAAAGAGGAGCCACTCTGGACGGACGAATTGGATCGTTTTCTGCGGAAATA
>JBGSIB010000026.1:0-16913 GCA_041751955.1 Crocinitomicaceae bacterium | reverse complement strand
ACAGAGGATTTGCACAGTCCTTTGGCGATGGTTTATCATCATAGTTATAAAAACAAAGCAGAAGTAGAAGAATATTTGGCAAAACATAAAGCTGATATTCAGGTAGTTATTGGGCATGAATTTGTGCCTTTCGGATCCGCTCAAAAGCCAGATTGGACGGACTATGCAGATGGATTTGACACGATGGAGTGGCTAGGGAAAATGAATTAATTTTCAACTTCTTTTTTCTTATTGTAGGCTTAATAGTCTCTTGTTATCCGAGACTCAACTTAGCTGTAATTTTGCCGAAAAAACATGGACATTTTCATCTATTCTTTCGGTGCTTTATTCTCAATTATGAATCCCTTGGGCACTGTTCCCGTTTTTGTTGGTTTGACAAAAGAAATGCCTAAAAATGAGCGAGCCGCCCTTTCATTTTGGACATCTTTTAACGTTTTCTTGATTCTATTGATTTCTTTTTTTGTTGGGAAATACATGCTTTCATTTTTCGGTATATCCTTGGATGCGTTAAAAGTAGCGGGTGGCCTTATCATTGCTTCTTCCGGTTTTGCCTTGTTGACTGGTAAATTCACCGAACACAAAGGGATGAAACGATCGAAGGTTCAAAAAGATATTCAAACTCGATCCGAACTTTCACTGACACCTCTGGCTCTGCCTATGTTGGCAGGACCTGGAACCATTTCCCTGATGATAGCTTTCAATAAAAGGTATACGGATACGAACGAAATACTTTCTGTTGTAGTTGCTATTGTCGTTACTGTTCTTTCTATTTATCTTATCTTAAAATCAGCCCACATTATCGTTCGGTTTCTTGGCGCTTCGGGAATAAATGCACTTTCACGGATTATCGGATTTGTAGTGATAGCAATAGGAGTAGAGATGGTTTTGGGAGTGGTTCGAAATGTATTGGGGTAGAAAAACACCCTTCAAAAATCAATTCAAAGGGTGTCAATTAATTACTTATAAAATTTCAATTATTTCATCAAGGTCATTTCTTCTACTATATGACCCGCATCGTAGCACTTGTCGATAATCCAAAGAACGTATCGAATGTCTACGGAAATGGTACGTTGAATATTGGGTTCAAAGAAAATATCTCCCGACATTGCTTCCCAGTTGCCATCAAAAGCAGCCCCAATCAAATGACCGTCCGCATTGATAACTGGAGATCCAGAATTTCCGCCTGTAATGTCATTATTGGTTAAGAAGTTGATTCTCAGCACTCCTTCTTCATCTGCATATTGACCAAAATCTTGAGCCATCATTTTATCCTTCATTTTTGGATCAATGTTGAATTCAGGATTATTGGGATCTTCCTTTTGCAGTAATTCTTTGTAATGAGTTGTAAAGTCGTATTTGATACCTTTTGGCGATGTGTAAGGAAGAACATTTCCATAGGTCAATCGAAGTGTTGAATTCGCGTTTGGATAGTACAATCTGTCTTCTTCCATTTCGCGCAAACCTTTGACAAACAAGCGTTCAGCTTTAGATAGATCAGCGTCCGCCTTTATTACTTCTGCTTGTTCCTGAGAATTTGCAAAAGCTTGGTCGATATTCATAACTAATCTGTACAAAGGATCTTTTTCTAAAGCCGAAACAGAAGGATTGGCAGCAAAAGCATCGTATCTACTTTTATCCGTAAAAATAGACTTGTTTCTAATCGCTTTCATCAATTTCTTCACCTTCCAATTTTGCATGAAGTGCATTTTACTTAACATTTTACCTTGTTGATTTTTAGGAACATCTTTCAAATACATTCTGAGCAAAGTTTCAATAGTCTCTGTTTCCAGGACGATGTTCAACTTTTCAAAATTCTCATCGGCAATATTTTTTAATTGAGCGAGTACCTTTTGAGCACCATCCACATTCGTTTTTCGCAATTGTTCAGCGTAAAATTTGTGACGAAAGGTCATCAACATCAAATCTACGGAATAGACAAATTCCGATTGATAAGCTTTGATATAAACATAGTCTGCTTTTGCTGCATAAGCGTTTTGAAACATGTCTAAAACCGGTTCATAAAGTGGTTTTCCTGAAGCAAAACTTTTAAAACTTTCCTCAACTCCTTGTTTTCTTCCAATAACGTCGTTGTTTTTTACTTGCTCTGTTTGACCAATAAAATATTTCCAATAATTGGCGACTTCCGCGTATTTAGAAGAATATTTCAGTCGAACCGCTACATCTTTATCCATGTAGGACTTCATGATTTCCAATTTTTTTCCTCGGATATCAACGCGTTTTGGTTGTTCTATTGAAACCGCTTGTTCAACACCCCAAGAACAAAGAAAACGGTCGGTAGAACCAGGGTAGCCAAGAATCAAGGCGAAATCATTTTCTTGTATACCTTTCAAAGAAATAGGTAAATGATGTTTAGGTCGGTAAGTTTGGTTGTTCACATCGAAGTCTGCTGGTTTATTGTCTGACCCTGCGTATATGCGAAACATAGAAAAATCTGCCGTGTGTCTTGGCCACATCCAATTGTCTGTGTCACCACCAAATTTACCCGCTGATTGTGGGGGTGTTCCAACGAAACGGATGTCTTTAAACGTTTCTTTTACAAATAGATAAAATTCATTTCCCTCAAAAAAATCGCGAACGAAAGCCTCATAGTGCGTTCCATCAGTTGCATCTTTTATCAAGACTTTGGAAATTTCTCTTATTTTGGCATTACGCTCTTCCAATGTCATGTCTTCGGTCAAATGCTGAGCGATAGTTTTTGTAACGTCCTCAATCCGAATAACAAAAGAAGCGGTCAAACCTTTCACCGGAATTTCAGCCTCATTATTTTTAGCCCAAAAACCATTATCCAAATAATTGTGTTCAGGTGTTGAAGCTTCGGCAATTGCATCATAACCACAATGGTGATTGGTAAGAATTAAGCCTTTGTCTGAAATGATTTCACCTGTACAAAATCCACCAAATGAGATGATTGCATCCTTTATTGAGTTGTTGTTGATGGAGTAGATTTGTTCCTGTGTCAAACGTAGTCCATGGGCTTTCATATCCTCGTAGTTTCTTCCCAAAAGGAAAGGAAGCCACATTCCTTCGTCAGCTTTTACGAAAGTACCGATGAAAACGGCGATGATAATAAGCGTGTATTTTATTTTTTTCATGTTGATTTGATAATATTTAAGAAGTTTAAATTTTGCAAAAAAAAGTCGATTTATCAAAGGTGAATTTCTTTGTGAATAGCTTATTTTATTGTGATTTCGTCCAAGAAAATCCAAGTTGGAAATCCAGCACCCAAATGCCAATCAGGGCAGTTGCCACCGTTTTTCATGAAAACTCGGATGGCTTTGATATTTTCGGTAGATCCTACTTCCACAGAAATCCTTGTTGTTCCTGCTGGTCGATAATCTTTTGTTGATTGATTGATTTTTTGCGTAGTAAGGGGCCTGAAACTCGTTCCATCAGTCGAAATTTCAATCGACAATTCTGTCGGATAAAAAATCCATGATTTCAAATCTTCTAACATCCCAACTTCGACAGTAAATTTTTGCTTAGGCTTTTCAAATTGAATTTCGCTTTTTACATCAAAACCGTAGAATCCTTGCCAATCCCCAGTTCTGAATTCATTATTTCCTCTGATACCATCAATCAATGCATTTTCACCAGATGAAGCGTAAGGAAGGGAGAAAGGTGTCAAAAGATTTAAACTGAGGTCTGTATTTTTTTTAACAAACTCCACGGAAACTGAAGCAGAGTATATCTTGGCGAAAGAATTATAAGTACGAGCTTCTATGCTGGTTGATTTATCGATATCGAATGGTTCAGTAAAGGAAATCCAATTTCCTTGGTCAGTTCTATATTCAATTGAAAAGTCCTTTGAATTTTGGATTGGCAGACTAAAATCTATGGTTTGACGGTCATCAAAAATTCTGTTTTCTGCCCTGAAAAAAGGTAAAGGAGTAAATTCTTCGGGAATTGAAGAAAGGGTAGGTGCTGATTCATAGGAATTTAACTTTTCAGATGGATTTACCCCCATAGTTAGTACTAACTCACCCCCTTTAGTTATTTCATCGTGAGTTATATAGGTCCGATTTAGTTCCTTTCCATTCAATTCTATGTTTTGCACAAATTTATTAGCTTTTGACTGGTTTATAGCGCGGATTTCAAAAGATTTCCCATTCTCAAGATAGAAGGCACCTTCTTTTAAAAGTGGTCTGCCAATGTCGTAAAAAGGACTTCCAGGAGCGACTTGATACAATCCCATTGCACTCAACACGAACCAAGAAGACATTTGACCACAATCTTCATTTCCTGATAATCCATCCGGCGCGTTGTGATACAAATTGTAAAGGATACTGTCGACATAATTTTGTGTTTTATCTGGACGATACACGTAATTGTACAAATAGGCCATGTGATGAGATGGTTCATTGCCATGAGCATATTGACCGATCAATCCAGTTATATCTGCTTGATCTCTTCCAGAAGTTTCAGAAGATGCTGTAAACATTCTGTCCAGATGTTTCTCCAGTGCTGGCTTTCCTCCGTGCAACTTTGTTAGAACCCCAACGGCATGAGGAGCAAATAGTGAATATTGCCAAGCATTCGCCTCGGTAAAATTAAAATTGACTTCGTCTGGATGAAAGGGTGCCATCCACATTCCACCACGACGAGCTTGGAAAAAACCAGTATTTGGATTAAAATGGTTGATGAAATTCATAGAACGAAGTTCATATTCATACGCTGTTCTTTGCTGTTTCAGATTGGTTGCCATTTGGGCAATACAGAAATCGTCGTAAGCATATTCTAAAATTTTTGACACAGATTCAGGTTCTTTGTCCAAGCTAATATATCCGTTTTGCGAATAAAAATCTTTAGAATAAGTTGTGTCTTTGGACGTGCGAACCATTGCTGTCAAGGCTTTCACGGCATCATAGTCTTGAATTCCTTTCATATAAGCATCGGCAATAACAGAAACGCTGTGATATCCAATCATACACTCAGTTTCATTTCCGGCTAGCTCCCAAACGGGTAGATCATTTTGTTCTTCGTTCATTCTTAAAAATGTGCGAACGAATTGGTTGGTTTTTTCTACTTGCGTTAAAGTGAAAAGTGGGTGCGTTGCTCGAAAAGTATCCCAAAGTGAAAATACAGTGTAGTGATTGTCTTTTGGATCGATTAATTGATGAATAGCTTTATCCATTCCTCTGTATCGACCATCAACATCGGAGAATGTATTTGGATTCAAATAAGAATGATAAAGTGCTGTATAAAATACTTTATTGATTTCATTATCGGCAGAATGGAAGTATATTTTGGATAACTCTCTTTCCCACATTTTTACGACTTTCGCCCGTTGCGCCAAAAAATCAAAGCCTTGAATTTCAGTGTTTAGGTTTGTTTTGGCACCAGCTTCGTCTACTGCAGAAATGCCGATTCTCAGAATGATTTCTTTCGAATTATCTGGAAAAGTCAGCAAGAGTTTATGTTTACCTTTTGTTTTTATCAGTTTCGCTTTCGTCCAACCAATGTTGGACTCTAAATAAAAATAAATGTGTTGTTCTTCAGCCCAAGCTTTTGAGATACGATGTCCTTCAAGTGAATTTTTATTGGTGATGGTGAAATCAGCAGAAATAACTTCATCGCGGTAATCTAAATCCAGAAGAATGTACTTTTTTCCTTCTTCATCATTGAACGTGTATTTGTGCAATCCACTGTGCACATCGACGGTCATTTCAGCTTTTATTTTCGAATCGATTAAATCGACGCTGTAATAGCCTGGCGTCGCATTTTCTTCTTCATGCGAAAAGCGTTGTCCTTTTAAATCTTTTGAGACTTTCTTTGCTTTGATTTTTGGTTTCGAAGATAATGGTGTTATCAATAAATCAGCATAGTCTGAAACTCCAGTACCAGATAGATGGGTGTGTGAAAAGCCATAAATTATAGAATCATCAAAGTGATAGCCCCCGCATCCATCCCAACCATCGTAACGTGTATCAGGACTGAGCTGCATCATACCAAAAGGAGCGCTTGCGCCGGGATAGGTGTGTCCGTGACCACCCGTTCCTACAAATGGATTAACGAAAAGTGTTTTACTTGTTTGTTGGTTGCTAATTTTTGGTTTCCCAAGAATACTTTGAATTTTATCCGAGCTCTTTTTTAATTCTTCAGTAGAACCATTTTGACTGAATGAATTTGCTCCTGAAAAAAGAAGAAAAAGAATAAACGAACAATATTTATACATGCGTTTTTTTGTTGAACTTCCAAAATGTTGTGGCTGCCGAACCTAAAATAGCGGCGTTTTGGTCATGCAGACTGGACAAACGAATTTCAATTTTCTTCTCCAAAACTTTTATAATGTGATTTTCCATGGCGTTTTTCACTTTTTCTATAAAAGGAAGTCCGCTTTGGGCAATCCCACCAAAAAGCACATAGGCCTTAGGGTCGGAAAAACAAGCGAAATCCGCCAAAGCTTCACCCAATATGGTCGCAGTGAAATCGACTATTTTTTCTGCAAAAGCATCACCTTCGGTCCAACAATTGAAAATTGCTTGGGCGTCAGGATTTACTGATGTTTTTAGTGGGCTCGAATCTGGAATTTCATTACACCATTCATTCAAGGTTCTTACAACTCCTGTCGAAGAAGCGTAGGTTTCTAAACATCCTAATCGTCCACATCCACAAAGTCTACCGTTTTCTTTTACACGAATATGTCCATATTCACCTGCAAAACCGTGTTGACCTTCCACTAAATGTCCATCGATAATGATGCCGCTTCCTAAACCTGTCCCAAGTGTAATGGTTACAAAATTGTCTAAATCTTTTGCGTTTCCAAACATTCTTTCACCGACAGCTGCCGCGTTGGCATCGTTTATCAATATGCTTCTTGCTCCAATAATTTCTTCAAAAATATCACAGATAGGAACAATTCCTTGCCAAGCTAGATTTGGTGCGAACTCGATGTTTCCAGTCTTCGAATTTCCGTTAGGGGCTCCAATTCCAATACCTAAAAATTCCCCCTGGTGATTCGTTTTTAAGCGTTTACCAATTTCATTAACAAGGTCTTCGGCTGTGTCATAATCTCGGGTTCTTATTTCATCGTGATAAGTTATTTCCCCAATTTCTGAAACAACCCCAAAAGCAGTTTTTGTTCCTCCTATATCAATCCCTAAGGCGTATTTTTGATCCATAGTTATATTTTCTTCACGTACCATTCAGAGAAGAATTGACTTAAATAATTCTCCATAAACAGATGTCTTTCTTTTGCAATATTTTTACCCGTTTGGGTATTCATTCTTTCCGTCAAAAGTAACAGTTTTTCGTAAAAATGATTTACCGTACTTGTTTTTGCTTTTGCATATTCTGAAAAAGTTTCATGCAAGACAGGCTCTAAGTCTGATTTGTATATTATTTGATTTCGGTTGCCGCCAAAAGCGAAAGCACGTGCAATGCCAATAGCACCAATGGCATCAAGCCTATCCGCATCTTGAACAATTTTGGTTTCAAGATTCATTTCTTCGGGATTTACTTTTGCTCCTTTGAATGAAATTTTATTCACCAGTACTTCAATTTTTTTACCAATTTCTTCCGTCGCTCCAAGTTCTTGAAGCCATTGTTTGGCTTTTTTACCGCCGACATCCAATTGGCCTCCGTTGAATTTATGATCGGAAATATCATGTAACAAAGCGCCAAAATGAATAATCGTTCGGTCGCCACCTTCGATTGATTGAATGTACAATGCCATGTCTCTAACCCGACGTATGTGTTCCCAGTCATGTCCTGTGGGTTCATCTTTCCATTTTTCTTGAAGGGTCGATTCTATATGATCAATTATTTCTTTCATTCATTCTTTTTTGGTAAATCGAAGAAATGGATTGTGCCGTTCGTTGTGCTAGCGACTAATTGGTTTTGAAATATTGTCATGGCGAAATAATTTCCGAATGAAAATACTTCCCAACTTTCACCTTCGTCAAATGAAATGTCGATACCATTTGTTCCACAAGCAAACAAGACACCTTTGTTAAAAATCACATTGGATCGATAGCCATTCAGATCAACTTTAGGGTAAGCCCATGTAAGGCCTCCGTCATGAGAAATGCGACAGGCTCCTTTTCCAGAATCTGGCTTAGTGTAATCTCCGCCGACAGCCACGATGCTTTTATTGGGTAAAATGGCGAAAGAATATGCACCACAACTTTCACAAGATTCAAATCCCATACTGAAAGCTGTCCATGTTAATCCAGCATCAGTTGTTTGAAAAAGACGAGAAGCATTACCTCCAGAAACAAAAAGCCAATGGCGATCGGAAAGCATCCGAACGTTGGTTCCGCTTGCCGCAAATCCAGCCTCGCCTTCTAGCGCTTTCGGAGCGTTTTGTACTTTTTGCCATGTCCATCCAAAATCTTTACTGAACATCAAATTGAATTTTTCATCAATCGGATCTCCCATCATAAAGATTGTTTTTTTTCCAAGGGAGATGCCATCCAAAAACTGACTATCAAAAGAGGTGATTTTTGTTTCATCTGTTTTTCTATTCAAAGCAAGTGTTTTACTCGAATCTCCGCTTGCAAGGAGAAGGATGTTTTTTCGGGTAGAAATGATGTCTCGGTACTGAATTTTACCGATAGATTGAGAGGCAGTGCATTTCTCATTTTTACTGGTATAAGCATACATTTGGCCATCTGAAGCCGCTATATGAATTTCATTTTTGCTAGATGTTAATCCTCGCGCGTGCAGATTTGTATTTTCTCCATATTGAACTTTGTGATTAGGCTCGACAGCCGTTTGTCCGAAAGAAAAATGACAAAAAGTAAGCAAGCTAAGAACGAAAGCGTGTTTTAAATTTTTCATATTGTTGTTGTCTGATTTCCATTAAGTTATCAGGAATTTCTCGTTTCCATCTTTTATGTGACCAAATCCAGTACTGAGGATTTCTGATAATGTCATTTTCAAGGCTTTTTACATGTTTTTCTGTGATTTGGCCATATTCCATTTCGTTCGGAACATCACAAATGTGTTCAAAAGTCACTTGATAATATCCTCGTCGTACTTTTTGCATGTGCAGATAAACGACGGAATAATTGTATTCGTGAGCTATTAATTCTGCACCAAAAGCGACTGCAGTATCTTGATTCAAAAAGCGCGTCCAATATGACTTCAAAGAGTCTCCCGGGCTTTGATCTGCTAATACTAATAAAGAAATTGGATTTCCCTTCTGTTCGGTCAACACATCTTTAAAGGTTTTTGCATGAACTATTTTCATACCGAATCTCGAGCGGCGATGGTTGATTTTTTTATCCCAAAATGTATTGGTCATGGGCATGCCAATGCCAACAGCTTGATGAGCAAAGAGAAAGTTCTGTGCACAAATAATCCATTCCCAATTGTTGTAGTGACCTCCAACAAAAATTACATTTTTCCCTTGTATATAGAGTTGGTCAATGGCATCTCGATTCAAAACGTGAATTCTTTTTTTGAGTTGCATTTTTGTAATGGTCAAATTTTTAACCGCTTCTGCAAGCAGATCTGTAAAGTGCCTATAAAACAGACGTTCGATTTTCTTTCTTTGTCTTGGAGTCTTTTCGGGAAAAGAGTTGGAAATATTTTGTCGTACTACAGAGCGTCGGTAAGAAATCACGGATATCAGCAGCAAATAGAAAAAATCGGTAAAGAGATAAAGTACCCATAGAGGCAGAAATGAGATAGGAATGACAAGAAGGTAATACGCTATTTTAGAAAGCATAAAGGGTTATTTGTATTTGTCTCCCCATCGTTCTTGGATATATTTTTCAATTTCCTTTTCACGACTATTGCTACCCGCCGTGAAAAACTGAGTATTTTCCAGTCCATCTGGCATAAATTCTTGTTGAACAAAATTACCAGGGAAGTTGTGCGAATATAAATATTCTTTACCATATCCCAGTTCCTTCATAAGTTTTGTTGGTGCATTTCTAAGATGTAATGGCACAGGCAGATTACCACTTTTTTTGACTTCGGACTGAGCTGCGTTGATAGCAACATAACTAGCATTTCCTTTTGGGCTGGTAGCCAAGTAAACGACACATTGGGCGAGAATAATTCTACTTTCTGGCCATCCAATGGTTGAAACCGCTTGAAAACAGTTGTTCGCTAGTATTAAGGCCGTAGGGTTGGCAATACCGATATCTTCAGCAGCGAGGATAATTAATCTCCGAGCAATGAATTTGGGATCCTCACCTCCTTCAACCATTCTTGCCAACCAATATATGCCTGCGTCTGCATCACTTCCTCTAATGGATTTTATGAAAGCTGAAACAATATCGTAATGTTGCTCGCCATCTTTGTCATATCTGGCTAAATTTTGTTGAGCAATTTGGGTAACTATTTCATTGTCAACGATGATTTTAGCTTGTTCGGCTTGCGCGCCAACTACTAATTCAAAAACACTTAAAAGTTTGCGAGAATCTCCACCAGAAATAGCAAAAAGAGCGTTTGTTTCTTGTAGGATAATGTTCTTGGTAAGCAACCACTCATCATTCGTCATTGCACGATCTAAAATTGCTTGCAGCTCTTCTTTACCGTGTGATTCAAGCGTATAGACTTGACAGCGTGAAAGCAAAGCTGAGATCACTTCAAAAGAAGGGTTTTCAGTTGTAGCACCAATCAAAGTTATCGTCCCTTTTTCAACAGCTCCTAGTAATGAGTCTTGTTGAGATTTTGAAAAACGATGAATTTCATCAATAAATAAAATGCTTCCTTTACTTTGAAACATTCCGCCTGATTCGGCCTTTTGAATCACTTCTCGCACGTCTTTTACTCCGCTAGAAATTGCGGATAAGGTGGTAATGGGACGCTTAAGTTTATCGGCAATTATGTGGGCTAAAGTTGTTTTACCAACTCCTGGAGGTCCCCAAAGAATTAGGGATGGTAATATGCCAGCATCTAAGGCTCTTCGTAACGAAGCACCCTCGGCTAAGATGTGATTTTGACCGATGTATTCCTCCAATGTTTTCGGTCGCATGCGTTCCGCCAAAGGAGTCGAGGGAGTCATCATGCTGGTTTTTCGTGTTTCCAACGTCTGTGGGACCACAACCAATATTCTGGATTTTCGGCGATAACCATTTCCAGGTATTTGGTGTGTTGATCTAACACAAATCCTTCATCAACTTCTTTTGGGTTTTCTGTAATTGGGTAAAAACTTACTTCGTAAAATCCTCTTTTTCGTTTGCGGATACAACCGAATAAAACTACTTGGTCTAACTTGGAAGCCAAGCGCTCCGTTCCTGTCATCCAACCAGTCGGTTGATTTAAGAAAGTATTCCAATATGATTTTTTAGGTGCATGAGGACTTTGATCGTTTACCATTATACTCATGGTTGGCACTTTTGGTGTCTTAACCAGTTTGCGTGGAACTTCTTTCATACTCATCATATTGATACCAAATCGTTGACGAGATTTTAAAAGGACTTCATTGAAAAAATCATTTTTTAAAGGTTGGTAGGCTGCAAAAACTTTATGTTTCATCTGTTGAGCTAATCCTACGGCATAATATTCCCAATTGTTGTAATGTCCGCAAAGAACCATTACGCTTCTACCTTGTTCAAAATAAGCGTTGGGTACTTCAGGATTTAGAATCGCACAACGTCGAATGATTTCTTTATTTGAAATGGTCAATGATTTTACGCTTTCGACTAAAAAATCAGCAAAATGTTTGTAAAAGCCTTTTTCAATTTTTTTGATTTCTTTTTCTGATAAATCAGGGAAGGATTTCATTAAATTTTCCCGAACAATTTTCTTTCGATAGCCTACAACATAGTATGCTAGTACATACACGAAATCGGCGAGCCAATAAAGAACCCGAAACGGGAGGTAGGAAATCGGTATTACCAAACCAAAATAAAGTATCTTACTGAGCAAATTGCCTTTTTTTAATTTCGAAGCGGCAAAAATACTCTTTTCACGCTGACTTGGTAGCGATATCTCCATAAAGTGTCCATTTTAATTTACGAACGCAAAAAAATGTTAATTGTTGTTCGGGTTGATGGGAAATTGTGCAAACATTTTATATTTCCCTCCAAGAAATCGCAAACAGCTCTCCCACAAATCTTTCTTCTTGGTATCCATGATCCATGAGTTATTTTGTGGATCACATACTATCCATGATTTTTCTTCAATTTCTTGGTTTAATTGATTTTTATCCCATCCAGAATATCCCAGAAAGTAACGAACATTTTTTTCAGGATTTTCAGATTTTTTTATGGCATCTTGCAGTGCGTCGTAATCTCCACCAAGGAAAATTCCACTGATGAGTTCGGTACTTCCCGGAACTTGTTCTCCAAAAGTATGAATGAAATACAAATTAGCAATTTCTACAGGTCCACCAACGCTGATCTCTGAGTTTGATGCAAGAACTGGCTTAGGCAAACCAACAAATTTGTGTTCAAGAAAATTATTTAACACAAAACCAAAACTACCTTCTTCATTATGCTCGCACAAAAGAATAACACTTCTTCTGAAGTAATCGTTATCCAAAAAAGGTTCTGAAAGCAAAAATACACCAGCTTTAGGTCTGAGTTTATTATCGAAATTAATATCTAGCAAAAGTCCATTTTTCTACTAATATAAAAATTACCTTTTGGTAGAAATAAAAATTAGATACAAAAATTGATTTTTGATCATTTTGCTTTATTCGAAATTAGATATTGTACATTTGACAATAAATAGATACTTTCGTGAACATCTAATTTTTGTTGAATTATGCTTGCAGTAAAATCGGTTTTCATTTTTTGTTCAATTATTTTCTTGTCGATAGATACTACAGGGCAAACAGCCTTTGAGTTAAACGATAATCATGAAAAAAAAATAAACAAGTTGATAAAATCTATGACCTTGGAAGAAAAGGTCGGTCAGACTTGTCAAATCACTTTAGATGCGATTTTACGAACGGATGAATTAGGCAAAACAATAGAGCCAGCTCAAATTGATGCTGAAAAATTAAAAACAGCTATCTCAGAATTTAAAGTTGGATCTCTTTTAAATGTAAGTTCCCATACCTTGAAAATGGAGGAATGGAAAACTATTTTGAGTGAAATCAAAAAGGCCGAAAAAGAGTATAAAATCATTGTCCCCATCATTTATGGAATTGATGCTATTCACGGTGTAAATTATACAGTTGGAGCGACCTTGTTTCCGCAGGAAATTGGTTTAGCGGCTACTTGGAATAGAAAATTGGCGCAAGATTTCGGAGCTGTGACGGCATATGAAATGAGGGCTACAGGTTTGAGATGGAATTTTTCTCCTGTTCTTGATTTAGGTCGTCAACCGCTCTGGTCAAGATTTTTTGAAACTTTAGGAGAAGATCCTTTTTTGGCAAGTCAGCTGGGTGAGAGCATAGTTTTTGGTTATCAAGGAAATGAGGCGATTGATAAATATCATGTTGCGGCTTGTTTGAAACACTTTGTCGGTTATAGCGCGCCTGTTTCTGGAAGAGACAGAACTCCTGCTTGGATTCCAAAGAAGTTTATGACTGAATTGTATCTTCCTTCTTTCAAAAAATCCATTGATGCAGGCGCCATGACATTAATGATTAACAGTGGCGATGTGAATGGAATTCCAGGCCATGCCAACGGTTATCTTTTGAATCAACTGCTTAAAAAAGATTGGGGATTCAAGGGATTCACAGTGTCCGACTGGGAAGATTTTATTATGCTCGAAACAGTGCATAGTGTAAGTTCAAATTTACAAGAGGCGATTGTTCTGGCCTTCAATTCGGGTGTAGATATGAGTATGGTGCCGAATAATCCTCAATACAAGGAATATTGTTTAACTATGATTAAGGCAGTTTGTGAGAAACAAATTTCTGAAGAACGCTTGAATGATGCAGTTAGGAGAATACTTCGTGTAAAAATGGCTTTGGGTTTATTTGATGAAGAAAAGACGATAGATTATCCGCTTTTTGGTAGTGAAACGCATAAGGCTATAGCGCTCAAAGCAGCCGCTGAATCAATAACGTTATTAAAAAATCAAGATAATTTCTTGCCGTTAAAAAAGAATCAAAAAATACTGATTGCAGGTCCGACGGCTGATAATTTGGTCTATTTAAATGGAGCGTGGACCCATACTTGGCAGGGAGTGGAAGAAAAATTTAATACAGAAGATTGTCCGACTATTCTTCAAGCCTTAAGAAAAGAACTAGGAGAAGAAAGTTATGAATATTTTGACGGATGCAAAATGTATTTCAAAGATGGTTGGGAGCAATGTGATTTAGAAAGCGAAGGAGTTTTTCAGCAAATGATTGGTCAAAATGATGTAATTGTATTATGCTTAGGAGAATTGCCGTCAACTGAAAAACCGGGTGATATAAGGTCTTTGAATTTACCAAAAGCTCAACTTCGTTTAGCAGAATTGGCTTTTGAATCAGGAAAACCGGTTGTATTGGTTCTGGTTGAAGGTAGACCAAGAATTATTCATGATATAGTTGAAGGAGCTACATCCATTATACAGTGTTATTTACCCGGAGATTATGGGGCAGAAGCCTTGAGTGATATTTTGTTTGGGAAAGTTAACCCTAGTGGAAAACTTCCCTACACATATCCAAAATATGATGGTGTTTTGGAGTTTTATGACCGCCCTAAAAGCGTTGATAGATCTGGCAAAACAAATCAGTTTGACGCTTTTGATCCTGAATGGGAGTTTGGTTACGGCTTAAGTTACACTAGCTTTTCTTATAGTGACTTAAAAATAAATATGGAGTCAATGAACTCTAACGAAACTATTTCTGTAAGTATAACAGTTACTAATACTGGGGAAATAGAAGGTAAAGAAGTGGTGCAAATGTATATTTCAGATAAAAAAGCCTCGATGGTACCTGCAGGAAAAAGACTCAGAAATTTCGAGAAGATTAATTTGGAAAAGGGGGAAAGCAAAAACATTAACTTTGTAATTTCTGCCGATGATCTTCATTTTTCCAATGAAAAAGGGGAGTGGGTATTAGAGCCTGGTATCTTTTCGATACAAATAGGAAATCAGAAAGTTGAATTTGAATTAAAAAGATGAATTTACCATGTATAAAATAGAATTTAATAATTTTTTCACCTACTCATTTTCATGTGATTGTGTCATTTTCGGATTTAAAAATGGTCAAATTCATGCTTTATTGATCAAAAGATCGATGGAGCCATATGATGGTTTTTGGGCTATTCCTGGAGACTTAGTGTATCCCGACGAAGATATTACAGATGCTGCATCCCGTATTTTAATGGAATTGACAAAAATTGAAAATCTCGAATTGCATCAAAGTCAAACATTCGGCCATCCAGATAGACATCCACAAGGACGTGTAATTACGACGGCGTACTTTGCTTTGATGAGAATTGATGATCTAGAAGTAGAAGCATCTTCTTGGGCAGGTGAGGCAAAATGGGTTCCAATTCATGATATTCCAATGTTGGCCTTCGATCATAATTTAATTCTCAATTCGACGTACGAATTGTTGAAACAAAAATTAAATCATAATCCGATTTGCTTTGATTTGTTGCCTCAAAAGTTCACTTTAAACGAAATGCAACAGCTGTATGAGTATGCCTACAACGAAGAAATGGACAAAGCCAACTTCAGAAAAAAAATAAAATCAATACCGCTTATTGAACATCAAGAAAAACAGGTTAATGTCAAGCATCGACCAGCGAAATTATTCTCTTTTGACGAGGAGGAATATAATAACTTACTGGAATCCAATGATTACCAGTTTAAAATGTAAAAGTTATCAACTACTTATAGTCTTTTATACAATATTTATCAACTAGTTATTGTATTATGTACAATAATGTGTAGATTGCGTCGCAATAAAACAATTGTTAATTTAAAACGCAAACTATGAAACATGTATTTACAAGTAAACTGAAAAGTATTTTAGGCTTTATGCTTCTAATGTTTTTCAGTTCACACCTAAAAGCACAAACCCAAATGGATCTTCCGATTACATTTGAAGGAACAGTATTCAGTTATGGATTAATTGGGTTTGGTGGAGCGGAAATTTCAACTATTGAAGCCGATCCGACAAACCCTTTGAATACGGTCGCCAAGGTGATCAAATCCAATACGGCGCAATTATGGGCTGGAACAACTATCACCGATCCAATTGGCTCCGGATTTGCAAATCCAGTACCGTTTGCCGCAGGTGCAACTTCTATGACCTTAAAAGTTTGGTCACCAGACGCAGGTATTCCTGTCCGATTAAAAGTTGAAGATCATACCAACCCTACAATTTCGGTAGAAACGGAAGCTTTGACAACTGTGGCCAATGCATGGGAAACATTGACGTTCAATTTTACCAACCAATCTGCGGGTACCGCTGTCATTAATTTGACTAACAATTATAATAAAGCATCAGTATTTTTCAATTTCGGAACTACAGGTGCGGTTGCGGGAACCAAAACATATTATTTTGACGACTTAGTATTTGTTCCTGGTTCAGGCCCGTCATTGGCTCAAATGGATCTACCACTTGATTTTGAAGGAACCACAACAAACTATAGTTTGATAGGTTTTGGAGGCGCAGAGGTATCTACAATAGAAGCTGATCCATTGAATGGAACCAACACCGTGGTGAAAGTTATAAAATCAAACACAGCGCAATTATGGGCCGGAACAACAGTTACAGATTCTTTAAATCAAGGTTTTGCTAGTCCGATTCCATTCGTAGTGGGAGCAACGAGCATGACGGTTAAGGTTTTGTCACCAGACGCAGGAATTCCAGTCCGATTGAAAGTGGAAGATCACACCAATCCAACGATTTCAGTCGAGACTGAAGCTTTAACGACAGTAGCAGGAGCATGGGAAACCTTGACTTTTGATTTTTCAAATCAAGCATCAGGAACAGCAGCTCTGAATTTGGCAAATACGTATGATAAAGCATCTATCTTCTTCAATTTTGGAACGACAGGAGCAGTTGCAGGAACAAAAACATATTATTTTGATGATATGGA
>JBGSIB010000025.1:0-11618 GCA_041751955.1 Crocinitomicaceae bacterium | reverse complement strand
ATCCAATAAGAAAACGAAGAATAGCAAAAAGGTTCCGAGAATACTTCCAAAAAAAGAAAGAGCCAAGGCGCGCAAACGATACATTCTTCTAACATCATGATAGGTACCTTGCATGAAATAGAGAGCAATCCATATGATTGGAACGATTAATATTCCTGCATAAAACGTTGGATTTGTCTGAAATTCAACGTGTTCAATATATTCTTTACGCAAATAATAGAATATTCCCCAAGCCATAGCCGCCACTAGGTAATCCAAAAGAACAAAAGATGCTGTGAGGAGATTTTTTCGCATTAAAAATGCACCAATTTAACATTATCAATCAAAATATCGCGAGGTACACCTCCAGCTTCTAAGGCCGCTTGAAAAGTCAGTTTATAATATTGGGCACTGGGCGTGCCTGAAATAATTTCTCGTAAATCAATATAAATCTTTTTCCAAACGGCACCTCCAATAGGTTGATCATTCATTTGAATATTAGGATGGTTCGTCACACTCTGAACTGAAACTTCCAAAATACCTGTTACTAAATCGTTGGTATTCAAATAATCGACTTCTAGATAAACCTCTTGCCCTTTCGGAGGCGTATAATTGGTAATTGAGTATCCACTATAGGTTGAATCTTGCAGTGTAAGGGCGATATAACCATAGCCACTTCCCCATTGCAAATATTGAGGGTCGTTGTCTTTCATAAGTGTTGCCATGGAGTTTGGATCGTCTTCAAAATTAGGAGACACACCGTCAAAATCTTCGATAATTATCACCTTAGAGCTTGATTTGTAACGTGTTACAGGATTTATTGTGGTGGTCTGGTTTTTCACTAAATCTACCGTGACTTCGTATGAATCAACGAAAGGATAAATTTTCTTGGTAGCAGAAATACCGTTGTTTAAAATAGTGGGATATATCTGAAAATTAGTTAATCCCTCTCCTAAAATTGGCAATCTAATTGGTAATTCGAATATGCCCACTAACTGACCATTCGCAAAAACCCAGGCATTCGTAAAATTCTGAGTCAAAACACCTTCATCTGGAATAAGGTCTGGATTAGCGACCAAGGTCCAAGACGTAATTTCAACAAAAGCTGGGTCAGGGTTATTTTTTATGCATGAAAGCAAACCCAAAACAAGTATCGAAAAAAGAAAGAATTTTTTCATAGTATATAAACGTTTAAACGAATAAAAAATTGCTAGAGTTGGACACGCGTATTCTCCTCTATTTTATCCAACACCAAATGAGCAACTTTCAAGGCTTTGAAACCATCTTCAAGTGAAACCAAAGGTTCCGAATCATCTACAATACTTGTGTAAAAAGAAAGCAATTCCTCTTTAATAGCATTGGACTCACCAATCGCTGGTTTGTCAAATAAAATTTTCTTCGAAGGTTTTCCATTTCCAACTTCAAAAACTATATCAAAAGGATCAGCTTCTCCCTCAATGTCCTCCATTCGAACCACCTCCAATTCTTTCGTTAAAAAATCCACGCTGATGTAGGCATCTTTTTGAAAGAAACGCGATTTACGCATGTTCTTCATCGAAATACGACTAGCGGTCAAATTCGCGACACAGCCATTTTCAAATTCTATTCTGGCATTTGTTATATCTGGTGTATCACTCACTACAGAAACACCTGATGCAGAAACATTGCGAACATCCGATTTGACAACAGATAAAATTGCATCAATATCGTGTATCATTAAATCTAAAACAACTGGGACGTCAGTTCCACGCGGATTGAATTGCGCCAAGCGATGCGTTTCGATAAACATTGGACGACCAAAAAATTCTTGAGCTGCTACAAATGCTGGATTGAATCTTTCAACGTGCCCCACTTGAACTTTCACTCCTGCTTCATTTTTCATCACCAACAAAAGTCGAGCTTCTTCAACTGTTTCTGTAACTGGTTTTTCGATAAAAACGTGCTTTCCAGCACGAATAGATTTACTAGCACAGTCAAAATGCGATAAGGTCGGTGTAACGATATCGAGGCAATCAACTGCTTCAATCAATTCCTCAATCGTATCAAATCGGGTGATTCCAAAATCAGCCGATGCCTTTGCGGCATTGTCATCATTTGGATCATAAAAACCAACGAATTCAAACTGTTCTTTTAACTCTAAAATTAATCGGATATGAATTTTACCGAGATGTCCGGCTCCTAAAACGCCTATTTTAAGCATACTTGAATTTTGAACAAAAATAACCAGAAAAAACCGCTTTTACAGGGAGAGAGCTTGAAATATTTTTAGTGATTTTAAACTAGTCTATATTTTTTTAACTTAGCTCTTTATCAGCATAATATCCTGTATCGGTATTGGTCTGCAGCTTAGTAAGTGTAGTTATTTGTCCCGTGTGATATGAAAAATGTTCAATTACATGAATCAAAAAAGAAAAACCAGTTTCCGTAAATCCTTGAACGGTGTAGGTTTTACCCAATTTATCCTCTGGCAAATCCTTTAAACATTGCTGAAGATTCACCCTGAGGTTTTCCAAAAGAAAAATCAAATCTGTTTTTTTAATGTTCGTATGGACTTCGAATTCCAAGTCTCTCTGTCGATTATCCGGCTGATTGCCTAAACCAGAAAGAATCCATTGTCTAGCATTCCCACATAAATGAAGAATCAAACTGCCAACTGCTGGAATATTTGAATTAAATTTTCTCCACAATTGCTCTTCGTCCAGAAGACTTAAACATTTAAATATCCGCGGATAAGATTCATCAAAAACGCGTTGATCAAATTGCTGCAGTATGTGTGCTTTGCTAATCATGGAAAAAAGTCATGTTTAAAGATAAGTTTTTTTTATTTGCTATTGATAATACAAACATTATTTCTTTATCTTTGCACCCGCTTGAAAAGGCTAATTTAGATTTTACGATAGCAACATGGTGGTTGTAGCTCAGTTGGTTAGAGCATCGGTTTGTGGTACCGAGGGTCGTGGGTTCGAGCCCCATCTTCCACCCAAAAGTAAAACCAGCCTCATTCCGAGGTTGGTTTTTTTATGCACTTATGAATTATTTCGTCTACATTTTATACTCTGGTTCTCTTGATACAAACGAACTGGTCGAAAAATGAGAGCATAAACATTGACATTCGCACTAATCATTATATTTTGAATGTCTATATGGTTCTTCTCTTTGAACCATAAGCCCAGCAACTAACCATAAATTCTCTTTTGTCAAAACCAAAAACTTAAAACTATTTCTAGATAATTCTGTCTAATTGTAAGTATCTTGTACCCTGAGCATCTAAAAAACAAATGCTTTTCAATTGAAAACAACATGAGTTTCGAAAAAGTAAGCTTCTCAAATTCACAAGGCGAACAATTATCCGCCAGATTAGAATTTCCGAGTGGACAAGAAGCTCATAATTATGCAGTTTTTGCACATTGTTTTACTTGCGATAAAAACTTAACTGCCGTAAAAAATATAGCGCGTGCTTTGAACAATAAAGGAATTGCTGTATTACGGTTTGACTTCACTGGTCTTGGTGAAAGCGAAGGAGAATTTGAAGAGACCAACTTTTCTTCAAATGTCGCGGATCTAGTTTGCGCTGCAGATTTTTTAGAAGAAAACTATAAAGCTCCTTCCCTACTTATTGGTCATTCACTCGGCGGAGCTGCTGTAATTTTCGCTGCAAGCAAAATACTGTCGATAAAAGCCATTGCTACAATTGGTGCTCCTTCTTCACCAGCGCATGTTCAACATTTATTCAAATCCAGTGTTGAGGAAATTAATGAAACAGGCGAAGCCAGAGTTGTCATCGCTGGACGATCTTTTACAATCAAAAGGGACTTTTTAGAGGACATTGAATCCAAACCAATGGGCGATATTCTGAAAAATTTAAGAATCCCAATATTAGTTATGCATAGTCCTCAAGATAATATTGTTGGAATAAAAAATGCAAAAGAGATTTACTCGCATGCCCACCATCCGAAAAGTTTCGTATCGCTTGACCAGGCCGATCATCTTTTGAGTAAAAAAGAAGATTCTGTTTATGTCGGAAAAATAATTGCTAGCTGGTCGGAAAGATATTTGGATATTCCCAAAAAAGAAATAGTAAAAACCTCTCACCAAGTAGCAGCTAGTATAGGAAATGATACCTATACAACTGAGATTATTGCGGGGAATCATTTGATATTAGCAGACGAACCGAAGGAATTTGGTGGCAATGATTTCGGTCCTTCGCCATACGGTTATCTTGCTTCTGCTTTAGGAGCCTGCACTGCAATGACTCTGCGAATGTATGCGAACAGAAAAAAATGGAATTTAGAGAAAGTTATCGTGCACGTTGATCACGGAAAAGACCATGCGCCCGATTCAGATAAAGCATCGACTTTCGGCAGAAAAATTGATGTATTCAAAAGAGAAATAGAGCTTTTTGGTAATTTGGATGAAGAACAGAAAGCACGACTTTTAGAAATAGCAGACAAATGCCCGGTACATAAAACACTCGAATCGAGCTCAATAATTGAAACAAAACTTATTCAAATATCATGAAACAAGCCATTTGGAACAATCAAGTCATCGCTGAGAGCGAAAAGACAATCATTATAGAAAACAATCATTATTTTCCTCCGGAAAGTATTAAATCCGAATTTTTCAAAAGCAACAACACCCATACCACATGTCCTTGGAAAGGTATTGCCTCTTATTATGACGTAGAGGTGAATGGTAAAACCAATAAGGA
This sequence comes from Crocinitomicaceae bacterium, assembly GCA_041751955.1. Lineage (GTDB taxonomy): Bacteria > Bacteroidota > Bacteroidia > Flavobacteriales_D > Crocinitomicaceae > UBA2040. The sequence continues at coordinate 6,931 of JBGSIB010000025.1, read as the reverse complement.
TGCAGCTTGGTATTATCCTGAAACTTCCGAGTTGGCAAAGGCAATAAAAGGTTATGTTGCATTTTGGAAGGGAGTGCAAGTAAAATAGTATGAATTTAATTGACTTTTACAGAGTTGTCAGGTCTAGAACTGAAGAGTTATGTGCCCCTCTCTTTGTCGAAGACTACGTTCCTCAACCCGTTGATTTCGTTAGTCCACCCAAATGGCATTTGGCCCATTCCAGCTGGTTTTTCGAAGAAATGATTTTGAAATCCTTCGTTCCAAATCACAAAGAATTCGACCCCAATTTTGGATTTTTGTTCAATAGTTATTATCAATCGGTTGGCGAGAGAGCCGTCCGCAATCAAAGAGGAATCATTACGCGACCAAGTGTAGAAGAAGTTTATTCGTTTCGTGAATATGTGGACAAAGCAATGATACAATTGCTCAGTGATAATACGAGCGACGAATTGAAAAAATTGGTTATTCTAGGACTTAATCACGAACAACAGCATCAGGAATTATTGATAACGGATTTGAAGTTCACTCTTTCACTCAACCCTATTTATCCAGTTTATGATAAGAATTTCTCTTTAATAAATGATGAAAATGAGGAGTCTGGCTGGGTCAAAATAGACGAAGGTTTATACCAAATTGGTCATACTGGCAATGATTTTTGTTTTGACAACGAACTAGGTGTCCACCAAGTTTTTACGCATGGATTTGAAATAAGGAAATCCTGTGTTACGAATGCCGAATTCATTGAATTTATAGAAGCTGGCGGATATTCCTCTTTTCAATTTTGGTTGGATGAAGGTTGGTCGTGGGTTCAAGAAAATAATATGGAAGCGCCACTATATTGGGAAAAACAAAATGGCGAATGGTACGCGTATACATTACAAGGTTTCCAAAAAATTGATTCAGACTCCATACTGGCGCATATTTCTTTTTACGAAGCACAAGCCTTTGCAACCTGGAAAGGAATGCGCTTGCCGACAGAATTTGAATGGGAAATAGCTTCTGATAAAATAAAGTGGGGGAAACGCTGGGAATGGACCAACTCGGCCTATTTACCGTATCCCAATTTTAAAATTGCGGAAGGCGCTGTCGGAGAATACAACGGAAAATTCATGATTAATACAATGGTACTTCGTGGAGCTTCAACGGCTACTCCAGAAGGTCATTCGCGTAAAACTTACAGAAACTTTTTTCATCCAAAACACAGGTGGCAAGTCACCGGAATACGATTAGTAAAATAATGCTTGAACAATCTAAAAAAGATGTAGAAACAGGTTTGTCTAGTGAACCTAAATTTCTGTATTCCAAATATTTCTACGATGAAATTGGGGATGAATTGTTCATTCAGATTATGAACATGCCTGAATATTATCTAACCAACGCCGAATTAGAAATATTCAAAGAAAAAACACGTGATTTGATTGACGCATTGGGAATGAATAAAAATGCTCATTTTCAATTAATTGAATTGGGTGCGGGTGATGGCATAAAGACAAAAGAACTTTTAAAAGTTCTCATGAACGAAAAATTTAATTTCGATTATTTACCGATAGATATTTCACCTTATGCACTGGACAATCTTCAAAAATCATTAAAAACTGAAATTCCTGAATTAAGTGTTAAAACTCAACAAGGTGATTATTTTGGAGTGCTTTCAAGTCTAAAAAATTCAAATCAACGTAAAATTGTACTGTTTTTGGGTTCAAATATTGGAAATTTACGAGACGAATTTTCATCGAAATTTCTATATGAATTGGGAGCAAATCTTGCTCCAGGTGATAAATTGATGCTGGGTGTTGACTTGATCAAATCAGCTGACATCGTGCTTCCTGCGTATAACGATAAACAAGGTATTACAGCAAAATTCAACCTGAATTTGCTGACAAGAATGAACAAAGAATTAGGGGCAAATTTCAATATTGAAAATTTCAAGCATGATCCAGAGTATACTGAGGAAGAAGGTGTTGCCAAAAGTTTTTTAACGTCCTGCATGGACCAAGATGTATATTTTTCTTCTTTCAATAAAACGGTTCACTTCACAAAAGATGAGCGTATTCACACCGAAATATCTAGAAAATATAACGATAAAATAATTCAAAAGATAATCGAAAAAACAGATTTTTCTTTAGAAAATAAAATCACAGACTCCAAAAATCTTTTTGCAGATTATATATTGAAACGAAATTGAAAACGTTAAAAACAATAGGCATTCTTGGCTTAGGAGAATATTCAACTGAATTTTATCTTAAGGAAATCCAACGAATAAGCACAAGGTTATTAGGTGATAAAAAAATTGCCAAAATCGTCATGCATAAAGCTGAATTCGAGAAAATCAACGCACTCCTACCGTATCAATTCCAAAAACTGATTCCAATTATAAAAACAGAAATAGAGTTGCTCTCCAAAAAAGGTGTTGACATTATTGTTATTCCCAATATGACACTGCATCTAACTGTTGATAAAATTGATTTTCCACCTGAAGTTAAAAATAAAATAGTCCATCCTTTTGACGAGACTGTTAATGAATTAAATCGTTTGAAAATATCGCAAGTGACACTGTTCGGGACAAGACATTCAATGAAATCGGAAGAAATTAAGCAGTATTTCACCACTAAAAATATAACAATCAACGAAGTAAGTGATACCGATTTCATTCAAATAGATCAACTAAGACTAGAAACTTACGAAAATGGACCTTCGGAAGAATTATCACAGAAACTGCTGCAATTGGGGAAAAATTATCCCAATCCTGTTTTAATTTGCACAGAATTATCGATAATTAATGTTTCTTTTGTAGACGCAACAAAAATACAGATTGAGAAGAGTTGCGCAATACAACAATTTTGAATAGAAATGAAAAAGGAAATAGCGAACAGAAGTCAGGGTAATTGCGAATTATGTGGTGAAGAAGCGAAACAAATTTACCCTGTAACGCCAAAATCCAGTGATAGCGCCGACCATTGCGTTCATACTTGTCAGACCTGTTATAATCAACTAAGTGGAATTGAAGATATAATACCAAACCATTGGCGTTGCTTGAACGATTCTATGTGGAGTGAAGTGGATGCAGTTAAAGTGGTTGCTTATCGCATACTCAATTCCTTAAAGGCGGAAGGTTGGCCCAACGACCTTTTGGAAATGATTTATTTAGATGAAGAAACGCTCACGTGGGCAAAAACAGGTTTGGTAGATACAGATCAGCCAAAACATATGGATAGCAATGGTGTAGAAATTTTTGGCGGAGATTCTGTTGTGCTTATAAAAGATTTAAAAGTGAAAGGTGGTAATTTCACTGCTAAAAGAGGCACTGCTGTGCGAAATGTGCGCCTCGTTCACGATAACCCCGAACATATTGAAGGAAAGGTCGAAGGACAGACGATCGTCATATTGACCCAATACGTAAAAAAATAATCGACGCAACTGCATATTGTGAAAAATTCAACAAGTTGGTGCAGGTTAGATTGACTTTCGAAAAAATCTGTTAATTTAGTCGTTAGTTATGACTTACATACAGAACCCATTATCCTATAAAGTTCCAGAAACGGGAAGTAATATTTCACCTAGACAGTTGGAAATCATTACAAAAGCATCCAAACTTCTTAGTAAAAAAGGAGCCGAAGGATTGACGATTAAAAATTTAGCCAAAGAAATGAAATTTTCAGAGGCAGCTTTATATCGACACTTTGGAAGCAAGGAAAAGATTGTTATTGCACTCATTGAACATGTAGTTTGTCAATTCGAAGACTTATTTCTTACCATTGACAAGGGATTGCCGCCGCAACATCGTTTTACCTCCTATTTCAATTTGCTTTTCCAATATTTTAATGAAAATAAAAATCTTGTTGATGTTGCTTTTTCCGATGGAATGTTTGAAAAAACAACTGATATTATTGAAGCTCAAAACGGTATTTCCAATGTGATGCAAAAACATTTGATTCCCATAATAATGGACGGAAAACTAAGTCAAGATTTCCCCATGGACATGAACGCAGACCGCATAATTCATATTCTAATAGGCACTTTCCGGTTCCAAATGCAGAAATGGTCTATTAGTGATTATAAATTTGATGTTATTCTTTCGGGTAAAGACATTATGACTGGCTTATTGGCATTATTCAAAAAGTAGAGCGAACAAAATTTAAAGTAAAAGCGTTCTTAATGGACGCTTTTTTTTTGTTTCTAAAGATCAGAAAATTGTTAAAATTTTATAACTACTATTGATATTCAATAGTAATACTATTATATTTGCACTAAAAACAATTAAAATGTCGAGTTTCGAATCCAAAATTCAATTTAAAATAAGTGAAACCGTTTATTTGAAAAACCCTGATTCAAGCGAGTTAGGGATAAAAATAATTAGCGGGAGCATTGATTTATTAGATCTATTAGGTTTTGAAAATTTCACATTTAAGAAATTGGCCCTACATATTCAATCCACTGAAGCTTCAGTTTATCGCTATTTCGAATCAAAACATCAATTGTTGAGTTATTTGGCTTCGTGGTATTGGGAATGGACGGAATATCGCATCCATTTCGGCACTGCTAATATTGAATCTGCAGAAGAAAAATTGAAAAAATCAATCCAAATTCTCACTGAACCTGTTCAAATTGATGAGAGTTTTTCGCATATCAATGAAGTCAAATTGAATCAAATTCTCAATCGCGAATTCTCTAAATTATATTTGAACGTTCATGTGGACAAAGATAACGAGGAAGGATATTTCATTCCTTTTAAAAGTGTTGTATCTAGAGTAAGTGACTTTGTTTTAGAAATTAATCCAGATTTTAAGTATCCTCATATGCTCATTTCAACCATCATCGAAGGGGCGCATCATCAACGCTTTTTTGCCGAACATCTTCCGCGCCTAACCAATACTATTGAGGGTGAAGATGCGGTTACTCAATTTTACTCAGAATTAGTATTCAAAACAATACCAGCATAATTATGACCGCAAATACCAATTATATTTCCCCTGTTCGAAGGTTTTGGATGCTTCTAAAACCGGATAGAAAAGAAATTAAAAATGTTTATGTTTATTCCATTGTTAATGGCCTTGTGAATCTTTCATTACCTGTTGGAATTCAAGCAATTATAAATTTAATTCAAGGTGGACAAATAAGCACCTCTTGGGTAGTACTTGTCATTTTTGTTATCGCTGGTATCATTGTGGCAGGCTTGCTTCAAGTGAGTCAGATGCGCATTACTGAAAATCTGCAACAAAAAATATTTGTTAGAGCAGCTTTCGAATTTACCTATCGACTACCAAGAATAAAACTCGAAGCACTTTACAAACGCTATGCACCAGAACTGATGAATCGATTCTTCGATGTGATGTCAGTTCAAAAAGGAGTATCAAAAATTCTAATCGATTTTTCAACAGCAAGTATTCAGGTTATTTTTGGTTTGGTTCTACTTTCTTTATACCATCCGTTTTTTATTGTTTTCTCATTTATTCTTGTGGTTCTAATCTATTCTATTTTTAAATTCACTGGAAAGCTGGGGTTAAAAACGAGTCTGGAAGAATCGAAATACAAATACAATGTGGCACATTGGCTGCAAGAATTGGCACGTACTAATGTTACCTTCAAAATGGCTGGAAATACGGAAATGGCCTTGAGCAAAACCGAAAAGGAAACAAGTAAATATATTAAGGCACGAGAAAGTCACTTCAAAATTTTGGTACAACAGTATTACTTAATGATTGCTTTTAAAGTTTTAGTTGCAGCGGGTTTACTTATAATTGGAGGAATCCTAGTCATGGAGCAACAAATGAATATAGGCCAGTTTGTTGCGGCTGAAATCATTATTCTATTAGTACTTGGATCAGTTGAAAAATTAATCGTCAGCCTTGAAGTTCTATATGATGTCCTGACCTCTTTGGAAAAAATTGGCCAAGTAACTGACCTTGAATTAGATAAAGCAACTGGAATTGATATTTCGAAAGAGTCCTTGGAAGGAGGTATTAAAATTGAATTCAACAATGTAGATTTTTGTTATCCAGATCAGGACAAAAAAATATTGGATGGATTTTCTATGGTCATCGAAAAAAACGAAAGGGTAATGATTGCGGGAAATAATGACTCTGGGAAATCAACGTTAATTTCATTAATCGCAGGAACTTATTTGCCAATTAGCGGTTATATCGGTTACAACGACTTCCCGCAAGGAAACATCAACCCAATGATATTAAGAGGGATAATTGGCGAATGCCTTTCGAGCGAATTATTATTCGAAGGCACTATACTCGAAAACATAACCATGGGAAGAGAAAAAGCCACATTTGATAATGTAAAATGGGCAATCAAAAATCTAGGCTTAGAAAAAATAATTAAGAATTTGCCAGAAGGCTACGACACGCATATTTATCCACAAGGACAACAATTTTCAAAGAGTGTGGTTAATAAACTTCTACTGGCACGAAGTATTGCGGACCAACCAAAATTATTGATTTTGAAAGACATGTTAGTTCATATGTCTCCTAAAGAAAGAGAAAGAATACTCACTTTTTTAACGGCAGATGAAAACCCTTGGACTTTTGTTATTATTTCGTCTGATGCACAAATTGCCAAACACATGGATAAAATAGCAATTATAGCAGATGGAAAACTGAACAAAATTGGTAATTATTCAGAAATGAAATCTTTTATTAACGCTTAATACAAAAACAGATGTTGAATATATCCAATAATAGTATTAAGGACCATTTTGAAATAGAAAATTTCGAAACACTGAGTCGTGTGCTAAAGAAAAAAACAAAAAGAGTAATTTCTAGAATTATTCTTGTCACTTTTATTATCACTTTGATTGTGCTATTTCTGCCATGGACTCAAAATATTCGTTCCTATGGGAATGTTAATACCAAGAGTCTAGACCAACGGCCACAAACGATAAATTCTATCATAGGGGGTAGAATTGAAAAGTGGTTTGTAAAAG
>JBGSIB010000024.1:0-60124 GCA_041751955.1 Crocinitomicaceae bacterium | reverse complement strand
CCGGGTGAAGGCAAACATCCTCGATTGGTTACCCGAACATAAACATATCGACTCTGCGTAGGCGAATACTCGAAAAAATGTTCTTGAAACTGATTCACCAAACCATCATTCGTGTTCCGCAACCAAATATCGGGGCTTTTATCAAAGTCCCATGTCCAATCATATCCACTGTCCGAACCAATATCATCGATGCGGTCGCGTATGGACAAATCATAGCCATCGTTCTTTAGGTCAATTGCGGCTTGCACAGAAGCTTCTGCGTCTATGCGCCCATAACCCATTTCTTTTGAATGACCCGGTTTATCCTCCTCCCAATTGTAATTATAAGGAAGACCTTGAGCATCAACACCTGATTTAATGGCAGTAGCCTGCAGCGTTTCTTTCACCATTTGCGGCGACATACATGGGTTTGCGGCCAACATCAAAGCAGCTACACCGGATGCAATTGGGGCAGCAAAAGAAGTGCCGTCTGACGAGGTTACAACCCCTGACTCAGGAGAATAAACCACACTTTCGCTCGGCGCTGTGACATCCAAATGAAAGCCTGATATTCCATTAGAGTATTTCGAACCTTGATTATTATGACCACCTACCGCTATAGTTAAAGGATGGATTGCAGGATAATCTATCACCGAGCCATACTGACCTCCTGCACAAATCAAAACAACTCCGTTATCAAATGCGTACTGCAATGCTGCTTCCATAGCTAGTGAATTACCCATACCAAAACTCGTGTTTATAACTTTAGCACCCATGTTTACCGCATAATAGATAGCCAAATGAACCACATTGGCATTAGGTTTACCTATTAAATCGCCATTAGGTTGAAGTAACAATTTTTGAACACTCAGTAACATTACTTTTGCCCCACCACTATTCGGGTCTCCTGCAATTCCTGCCATTCCATAATTATTGTTTGTTTTTCCGGCAATTATCGTCGCAACACTTGTGCCATGCCGGTTAAATAGCGCCGCCCCGAGGTTCTCATGGTTCAAAGGGTCCATTGCTACCATTAGTAGGCAGTAATGTTACTGGATCAATACCAGGCGTAAAACTCCAACCTTTCACGTCATCAACATAACCATTATTGTCGTCATCAACTCCATTGCCAGGTATCTCGCCTGCATTAATATATACATTTTGATAACTATCGTTCCCCATCCCTAGATCAAAATGGAAGGCATCCAATCCGCCGTCAATCACCGCTACAACAACACCATCCGTGTTTCCTTGCATCAAATCCCATGCAGCCGGTAGATTCAAATCCACATTGTTGGGTGCATCTGCATACCACATTTGAGGGTAAGCTGGGTCATTTGGGCTAAAAAGATATTTACCATTCGTTCCAATATGTACGTCTTCAACCAAAGGTGAGCTTTGCATAGCAGTTGCTTTTTGAAAAATATTGGAAGATATCGCCGAATATCTATAATTCCTAAAACCTAGACATGATGCGTATAACATAAGGCCGTTTGTGACTTCAAAATTTGTTATTTCGGCACTTGTTGTTGTTGGTTTGAATTTTATTATGACTTCATCCGAAATCACTTGTCGCATTTCTTGATAAACTGGGTCAAAATGTTGCCATTCATTACCGACAAGCATGTATTGTTTTCCTTTAAATGATTCAACATTATTTGTTTGTGAAAGAACCGCCAGCGGCAGCGCGAATAATAGTGTCAAAAATGACAACTTGGTTAGATTTGTTTTTTTCATGGAGATGATAATTTACAAAAATTGAGGGACTAAGATAAAAATTATTTTCAATAATCAAAAAATATTTAACAGTTTGGTTAAATCTGCTCTTATAGTCTGTACTTTTAGTTAAATTATTGCAACATGCTCCCAACTCTAAAACCCAACGACATCATCTACATCTGTGCTCCGGCCAAGGCCATTGAAGCCGAACACATCCATTTCGCGGCGGCGTTTTTTATTCAAAATGGCTATCATGTGGAAATTGGTGAACACACTTTGGGAACCTACCATTATTTTTCTGGAACGGTTGACGAACGCTTGTCCGATCTGCAAAAAGGATTGGATCATCCTTCGGCAAAAGTTATTCTTTGCGCGCGCGGCGGATACGGTTGCATGCAGTTGCTGGAGAAATTAAATTGGTCAGAATTTGAAAAAAACCCAAAACATCTCGTCGGATTTAGCGATGTAACGGCATTGCATTTGGAATTGAACAAAAAAAACATTCCTTCTATTCACGGAACAATGCCTTTGAACTTTCACGAAAACACAGCCGAATCGCTTCAATCTTTGTTAGGTGCTTTTACCGGAAATCCTCATGTAATTTGCGCTGCGAAAAATGAATTCAATAAACACGGTGAGGCTTATGGTCAAGTTATTGGTGGCAATCTAGCGATGGTTCATGCCCTGCTTTCTTCGCTTCCAAAAAGTTTTTTCAAAAACAAAATTTTATTCTTGGAAGATGTGGGCGAACATTTGTATCAAATTGATCGCATGTTGTACGGTTTGCGCTACGCTGGTGCTTTTGACGACATCGCTGGCTTGATGCTTGGAAGTTTTACGAGCCTATCCGACACCAATCCTGGTTTTGGAAAAAACTTGGAAGAAATCATTGTAAACCATGTTTCGCAAAAAAACATTCCAGTCGGTTTTGGTTTTCCATGTGGCCATCAAAATGATAATCAAGCCATTATCTTCTCTGGACATTCAAAATTTGTGGTAGATGAAAACGGTTCCAGTTTGGTTCAACAATTTGTTGAAATCCTAAAATAATCTATATTGAGTCTAAATAAGAACCAAAGCCCAAAATGATTGTTGTAACTGTTAAATTTGCACCGTTAAACGCATTACATAAAAAATATGAGCAAATCAGCAATTTTGTCTTCCTCTATCGTGAAAAAGTACTGGATGGCATTGACCGGTTTATTTCTATGTCTCTTTCTTGTTGGACATCTACTCGGAAATTTACAATTGATTACCCACACTGGAGAGTCTGGTAAACTGGCTTTTAATGAATACGCGCATTTCATGGCGACAAATCCTTTCATTAAAATTATGGCGTATTTAACTTATTTCTCCATTCTTTTCCACGCCATTGATGGATTTATGTTGACGTATCAAAACGTTAAGGCGCGTCCTAAAAAATATGCGTACAACAAACCAGGCACCAATTCTTCAACACCGAGCCGTTACATGGCCGTTTTAGGAACTTTGGTTTTGATTTTCATCTGCTTGCACATGGCCAACTTCTGGTTCAAGTCTAAAGTTTCAAGTGAAGCATTTCCATTACACAAAATTTCGGTAGAAGCACAGCCCGGTGAAAAACCTGACTTGTTGTATGTAACGCAAACTGGATCGTACATTCCGGCTAAAGCCTTTGAAAGCTCAGAAAATGGTCCGGCACAAATGGAAATCAAAAACGAAACAGAGTTTTATAACATCAAACCAAACGTGAAAATGGGGGCTGGTTACAAAGACTTACACGGTTTAGTATTCAGTTATTTCGGTAAAACGAAAGAAGGTTTTCCTAAAAATGATTATGCTTGGCTAGCTGTTGCATTCTACGTTTTGTCCATGGGTGTTCTTTCCTTTCACTTGTGGCACGGGTTTTCCTCCGCTTTCCAGTCGTTGGGATTACGCACACGCAAATTTGGTCCAACGATCAGTTTGGTAGGAAAAGTATTCGCAATAGTTATTCCAGCTTTATTTGCTATTATCCCGATTCTCATTCACCTATAATAATCTAAAAAGAAACACAACATGTCTGTATTAGATTCAAAAATACCTGAAGGACCTATTGAAAGAAAATGGTCCGACTATAAAAATAAAGTTCGTCTAGTCAACCCTGCCAACAAAAGAAACATTGATGTTATTGTTGTTGGAACTGGTTTAGCTGGCGGTTCAGCTTCTGCATCTTTGGCAGAATTGGGCTACAATGTAAAAGCATTTTGTTTTCAAGATTCTCCTCGCCGAGCGCATTCAATTGCCGCGCAAGGAGGTATCAACGCTGCAAAAAATTATCAAGGTGACGGTGACTCTGTTTTCCGTCTTTTTTATGATACCGTTAAAGGTGGTGACTACCGTTCTCGTGAAGCAAACGTTTATCGTTTAGCAGAAGTTTCGGCCAGTATCATCGACCAATGTGTCGCTCAAGGAGTTCCTTTTGCACGTGATTACGGTGGTTTGTTGGACAACCGTTCATTCGGTGGTGTATTGGTTTCCCGTACTTTTTATGCAAAAGGACAAACGGGACAACAATTGCTTTTGGGTGCTTACTCAGCCATGTCGCGCCAAATTGGAAAAGGAAAAATCAAAATGTACACCCGTCACGAAATGCTTGAATTGGTAGTCGTTGATGGAAAAGCTAGAGGAATAATCGCTCGAAATTTGGTAACTGGAGAATTAGAAAGACACTCTGCACACGCCGTTGTCATCGCTTCAGGTGGATACGGAAACGTGTTTTTCTTATCAACGAATGCAATGGGATCCAACGTTTCAGCTAACTGGAAAATTCACAAGAAAGGAGCTTTGTTTGCGAACCCTTGTTTCACGCAAATTCACCCTACATGTATTCCTGTTTCAGGTGAAAACCAATCGAAACTGACTTTAATGTCAGAATCCTTGAGAAACGATGGTCGTATTTGGGTGCCGAAAAACATTGAAGACGTTGAGAAAATTCGCAAAGGCGAAAAGAAACCAACAGATTTAACAGAAGACGAAAGAGATTATTACTTGGAAAGAAGATATCCATCTTTTGGAAACTTGGTACCTCGTGATGTTGCCTCACGTGCAGCAAAAGAAAGATGCGATGCCGGCTATGGTGTCAATGCAACTGGTGAAGCTGTTTATTTGGATTTTGCCGCTGCCATCGAACGATACGGAAATGAGCAAGCGCATATTCAGCACGTTGAAAACCCAACGAAAGAAGACATATACAAATTAGGCCGTGACGTTGTCGAATCTAAATACGGGAATTTATTCCAAATGTATTACAAGATTACCGATGACAATCCTTACGAAACTCCAATGAAAATTTATCCGGCTGTTCATTACACAATGGGCGGAGTATGGGTTGATTATAATTTGATGAGTACGATTCCAGGATGTTACGTTACGGGTGAAGCCAATTTCTCTGACCACGGTGCCAATCGTTTGGGAGCATCTGCATTGATGCAAGGTTTAGCCGACGGATATTTTGTCTTGCCGTATACGATTGGTGATTATTTAGCGGATGATATACGTACAGGAAAAATTCCAACCGACACTCCAGAATTCGAACAAGCTGAAGCAGAAGTTAGCACCTTGATCAACAAATTAATCAACAATAAAGGAACCAAATCTGTGGATCACTTCCACAAACGTTTGGGGAAAGTAATGTGGGATAAAGTTGGTATGGCTCGAGATGCTGAAGGACTTCAACAAGCGATAACCGAAATTCAAGGAATTCGTGAAGAATTTTATGCCAATGTAAGAGTTCCAGGCAATGCTTCGGAATTGAATCCTCAATTGGAAAAAGCACTTCGTGTAGCTGACTTCTTAGAATTAGGAGAATTGATGGCAATCGATGCTTTAAACAGAAACGAATCTTGTGGTGGTCACTTCCGTGAAGAATCACAAACAGCAGAAGGTGAAGCGCAAAGAAATGACGAAGAGTTCGCTTATGTTGCAGCATGGCAATACAGTGGAAACCCTTCTGATCCTCAATTAAACAAAGAAGACTTGGTTTTTGAGAATATAAAATTGGTACAAAGAAGTTATAAATAATATTGCGGGTTTCGACTCCGCTCAACCCTCGGTTTGTCAATTCTGCTCGCAGATTGAACGAAGTCGAAAACAAAAGCGAATGGAGTCTAAAGTCTTAAATCTTAGAAAAAATGAAACTGAATTTAAAAATTTGGAGACAAAACGGACCAAACGACAAAGGTCAAATGGTCAATTACCCAATCGACGGTGTAGATGGTGACATGTCCTTTTTGGAAATGATGGATTTACTGAACGATCAATTGATTGAGTCAGGTGAAAGTCCTGTTGCTTTTGACCATGATTGTCGCGAAGGAATTTGTGGAATGTGTTCATTATACATCAACGGCGAAGCGCATGGTCCTGATCGTGGTGTTACTACGTGTCAATTGCACATGCGTAAATTCAGCGATGGGGAAACCATATATATTGAACCATGGAGAGCAAAAGCTTTTCCAGTAATAAAAGATTTAGTTGTTGACCGTTCCGCGTTTGACCGCATCATGTCGGCCGGAGGATTTGTTTCTGTAAACACCTCTGGAAATACAGTGGACGCCAATGCTATTCCCATTCCAAAAGATGATGCCGACAAAGCGTTTGAAGCAGCAACTTGCATAGGATGTGGAGCTTGCGTTGCCACTTGTAAAAATGCATCAGCTATGTTATTCGTATCGGCAAAAGTGTCTCAACTTTCCTTATTACCTCAAGGAAAAGTTGAAGCTGGAGAACGTGTTTTGAATATGGTTAAGACAATGGACGAAGAAGGTTTTGGAAATTGCACCAACACAGGAGCTTGCGAAGTTGAATGTCCAAAAGGCATATCTTTGGAGAACATCGCGCGTATGAATCGAGAATATTTAAAAGGTGCTGTGACGAAATAATTGCTATGCACCCCATAATACTCAAAATCCTCATTCCAAGAATGGGGATTTTTTTTATCCAACCGTTTTAACAAATCTTTCGTTTTATGTAAATAAATTATTAAGTTTACGTCTCTTATTTTTAACAAATATTTTAATTATGAAAAAACTTATACTTAGTGTACTTGCTTTAACAGCAATGACAATCAGCATGAACGCACAAATTATCGTTCGTGGAATTTCTCCGGTTTCGATCGAGGGAAACAAGCCATTTACATGGGCTGACAACTGGGGACAGACTCCAAATTTTAATATTCCTGGAACATATGTTCAAGACACCTTGGCCATTACAGAAGATGGCACTCCAGGAACGAGTACAACAACTATTCCTCATCCTTTATCACAAGAGGCGTGTTCACCATTGATCAACCCTAACGATATCGCAGGTAAAATCGCTGTTTTGTACCGTGGAACTTGTAACTTCAGTACAAAAGCATTGAATGCTCAAAATGCTGGAGCTGTAGCTGTAATTATCATCAACCGTGATCCAGATCCAGTAGGAATGGCTGGTGGCACTGATGGTGCTCTAATCACGATTCCTGTAGTTATGATTGGTAGTGGTCCAGGTCAAGACATTACAATAGAAATGGGTAACGGTCCGGTAGTTATGTTCTTGGGGAACAAAGTTGGTATTTTACCAAACGATTTGACTATCAATGGTACTTTTGCTAAAATTCCTACAACAGCAGGTATTTCTTCTTTATTGACGAACAACGTTTTTGACCCAGCAGTTAAAGTGTTCAATTACGGTTCTACTGCTCAATCTGGGAACGTAATTAGCTTGAACATCAATGGACCAGGTGTTGGCGGGCCTTCAGTTTACAGCAACTCTGTAACGGTACCTTCTATTCCTGTGGCAGATTCAATTGACGTTGTAAATGGTAATCCAAACTCTTTACCAACTTTAGACCTTACAACTTTATCAGATGGTGAATATTTCTTAGAATATTCTGCTTATTCAGGAGCTGGAGATCAAGATTCTAGTGACAATACATATACGTCTAGTTTCTCAATAAACACGAACTTCCATTCATTATCTCGTTTGGATGCGAATAATGATCCTGTTCACAATACATACCCACAAAACACAACAAACCCAGGAAACTATGATGCTTGTATGAGCTTCGTTAACCCAGCGGCTAGTGATGTTATGCTTACAGGTGCAAAATATGTTCCACATGCAGATACAGCGACAGTTGATATGACAGGTGAAGAAATTACCTTTACTATTTATGAGTGGACAAGTCCAAATGACTTAACGACTTTAGTTTCTCCTCCTGTTTATAGCACAAGTGCATATTTGGCTGGAAACTCTGATAACGATCAAGTTAAGTTTCACGCTTTCCCTACGGCTGTTCCTTTGACAGATGATGTATTCTACTTAATTTGCGTTTCAAGTACTGCAATTGAAAGTATTGTATTCGGATGGGATAATGATGTCAATTACGATGGTAATGAATCTTATGATATTTTGGCAACATCTCCAATCAACATTGCTGGAACATGGTTTTCTGGATGGTCAGGAACTAACGCTTTGAGTCTTGCACTTGAATTGAAACCGAACTCAGTTGGTTTGGATGAAAACGTGAAATTAGAAGCAGTTGCTTTCCCTAATCCAACGAATGATGTATTGAATCTTCGTGTGAATGTTGATGGAGCTGCTACAGTAACTATCACTGATATCACTGGTAAAACAGTTGTTGCAAATGATATTACTTTGTTCAACGGAACAGCGCAAATCAACACCTCTAAATTATCAGCAGGTGCTTATGTAATGACAATTACAGCAGCGAACGGTGCATCAACAAAATTGAACGTTATCAAGAACTAATCATATCGGTTTTTATAATACTCAAAAAGGGTGTCGATTTCTCGACACCCTTTTTTCTTGCACCTAAATAGCTAAGCTCCTCTCTTACTTTTTACAAACTAGATAATCATTTGATCTTTAGAAGCTATAACTCAATCCGAAACTAATCGGGTGAACAGCGGTAGTTTTATCGGTATCGAAAAGCGGTATGATACTATAGTTTACAAATGCTCCCCAATTATCATATCCAATTCTGGCAGTTGCATCCAGCTTGAATGGATTCAGAGCATATGTTCCCTTTGTTTTCTCTTTAATTTCTTCCCCATCCACTTTATAAACCCTTTTGATGCGAGATGTCATTCTAACACCTCCTATGACACCTGCTACCAAGTACACACCTTTATCATTCTCTTTATTCGTGTTGAACTCCAACATCAACGGAATTTGGAAATATGCAGCTCGCAATTTATTTTTTGAATAATTGATTGGTGAAACAAAAGCTGTTAATGTATCCGTTGAATCAGCAAGAACATAGTTGTTCGTAAAACCAATTTGGTTGAAATTAAAACCTACACCTGTTGTTATACCTACATATTCTTTGATGACTTTAATTTTCTTTTCTGCAAAATTGACATTGAAATAAAACGATTTCAAAGGATCATTTTCGAAATAAGTATAATTGCCAAATTTGTCCGAACCACTTCCATTCGTATTGATGTTCATTCCCAAATCCATACCTGACCAATGTGCTTCATTTTTTCTGCGTGGCTCTTTTGGTCCGGCATCAACAGTGTCTAATTCACCAACTTCAGTTGAATCAGAAAAATCATCCTCATGTGTGATAATTAATACCTCTGTGTTTTTACCAACTTTCATTCGAGTAGTATCTGGATCATTTTTGAATTCCTGCGCAAATGTAAATCCTGAGATGAACAAGGTTGCTATTACTATTTTGCTTTTCATATTCTTTTCGTTTTATTTCCTGTTAGACTAAGTACTATCATAAAAGTTACAGCAAGTAATTTAATTTTTTGTTAACAAAGCCACAACATGAGAAAAATCAAGCTTTCCCATTGATATAATTTTATTTTTTTTATTTACCTTGGAGAAAAATTTTAAGAGTTATGGGAAAATTCAGCATTAAAACCGGGAAAAACGGTGATTTATATTTTAACCTAAAAGCAGGTAATGGACAAATCATTCTTGCAAGTCAAGGTTACGGTTCGAAAAGCGCATGTGACAATGGAATTGAATCTGTTCGCAATAACTGTACTGATGACAGTTGTTTTGACAGAAATACGGCAAAAGATGGTTCATTCTATTTTAATTTGAAAGCAAAGAATGGTCAAGTGATTGGAAAAAGTGAAATGTATACAACCGCTGCTGCTATGGAAAACGGTATCGCAAGTGTTGGGAAAAACGCTCCAGACGCTACGGTCGAAACGGAAGATTAAAAAAAAAATTGAAAAATTTAAACCGCCAAGTTCTATATTTGGCGGTTTTTTCGATTTAACAAGCAAACGATAAGCTTGTCATCCGTTTTTATCAATTGAAGATATATTTATTCCCAATTCTCCAAAAAATCATCAAGACTTCTTCTATCCTTTTTATGAGGTTTGCCTTCGCCAAATTGTCTATAGGTAGATTGGGCAGTAATATATAACTTATACTTTTCAAGCTCCTCTATCGGCGTAATATCAACAATCAAATCCTTAACCAAAGGAGCGCCTACTCTTCTTTCCACTAAATTGAGAACTTTATACGAAAATTGTGCAGTGTTTTTCGACACTTGAATAACATCGCCTTGCTTCACATCCCGCGAAGGTTTGATTTGTTCGTCATTAATACGAATTTTTCCCTTTTTCACCCATTCAGTGGAAATTGACCTCGTTTTTGCTAAACGCACACACCACAAGTATTTGTCAACTCGCAAGGGATTCCTTTTCTTTTTTTGTTAGACTTTGATAAACCAAATCGTATGAATGATTGATTAAATTCTCGATAAAAGCATCGTCCAATCCATCATTCAACGCAACTGTATTCCAGTGAATTTTACTCATGTGCCAACCCGGTTGAATTTGATGATAAGATTCTCGCAAATCAATCGCCTTTTCGGGATCACATTTCAAGTTTACAGAAACTGCAGACTCAATGTCTACTAATGCAAACATCTTACTACCTACTTTAAAAACCAATGTTTTATCGTCAAAGGGCAAGTGCTCCGAAGTATATGCTTTGGTTAAACAATACGTACGAAGTTCTTCTAAATACATGTATTAATGTAAACCAGGAGCATTGTCATAATGCCCAAGATTATAAAGCATTTTTCCATGCTCACGCAAGGCCATTCCAAATGTTTTGAAGCTGTTGTATGGCAAGCGGTAGTCTGTCGCTGTTTCACGAACAATCTTTGATATGTTCTTGTAATGAACATGACAAATATTCGGGAACAAATGGTGTTCAACTTGATAATTCAATCCTCCAACATACCAAGACAAAATACGGGCACCTGGTGCAAAATTTGCTGTATTAAACAACTGACTTACCGCCCAATCTGCCTCAATATTACCAGAATCATCTGGTTTTGGATACGTACTAGATGGAACAACATGCGCCGGCTGAAAAATTATACCAAGCCACACGCCTGCGATAAAATGCATAGTAAAAAACCCTATCAATGTTATATACCAATGTGCTGGAGAAAGCAATAATGGTATCCCCAAAACTCCTACCATATATAGTGTTTTGGAAATAATAATCCCTGCCAAGGCTTTGCGGAACGAAATGTTCTGTGTTTTCAATAAATCCATTTTATTGTACCGAATTACTTGTTTGTAATCCTTAACTGTAAACCACATCACTGTCATTAATCCATATAAAAACCATGCGTAAACGTGCTGATATTTATGTCCTTTCAAACGCGGTGCATTCGGCGAAAACCGCATTACTTTACCTGGATCAATATCCTCATCCATACCATCAACATTGGTGAATGTATGATGTAAAACATTGTGCTGGATTCTCCAATTGATATCACTTCCGCCAATAGTATGAATAATATATCCAATCCACTTATTAACTTTTTCGTTTTTAGAATAGGCTCCATGATTTGCATCATGCATTACAGACAATCCAATCCCTGCCATTCCAAAACCCATCAACACCCACATGACAAAAGCAAGCCACGAAGAGTCAACAACTGTAATAAGAAGGGCAAAAGGAACAAAATATAAAGCAAACATGAATATAGTCTTTACCACCATAGATGGATTGCCAAAACGTGTTTTACCACTTGTTTTGAAGTAGTCTTTTACTCTAGTTCTTAATTCTTTATAAAACTCTTCGTTGTGCTTATCCGAAAATTTAATGTCGGAATATTGTAATTTTTTTGTGCTCATATTGGTGCAAAGGTAACTCAATTATAACAAATCTATTTTAAAATTAACAATTATACTACATAGTTGTTTTATCAAAACTTAACTTTGTTGTAATTAATAAACAATTCAACGTGTAAAATGTTCCCTATATGATGAGCAAATATTGCAATGACCCATTCAATCGTAGCCGATTACAAACCCTTTCCGTTGAAATAGGAGGTGTTGGATTTGGAGGATCGAATCCAATTCGAGTGCAGTCTATGACTACGACTGACACGATGGACACTCAAAAATCCATTGAACAATCCGCCAGAATGATTGACGCCGGTTGTGAATTGGTTCGTTTAACTGCTCCAAGTAAAAATGACGCTTACAATTTAGAGAACATACAAAAGGGACTTAGAGATTTGGGGTATACCACACCAATTGTTGCAGATATTCACTTTACCCCAAACGCTGCAGAAGTTGCCGCAGGAATAGTTGCAAAAGTTCGCGTTAATCCCGGCAATTACGCCGACAAAAAGAAATTTGAAGAGCACGATTACACGGATGAAAGCTACCAAGCAGAACTACATCGAATAGAAGAAAAGTTCACCCCTTTAGTTTTATTGTGCAAACAACACAAAACGGCCATGCGAATAGGGACAAACCACGGTTCGCTTTCAGATAGAATTCTATCTCGATATGGAGATACACCAGAAGGAATGGTAGAGTCCGCCTATGAGTTTATACGTATCTGCGAAAAACACGCTTACGAGCACATAGTTATCTCCATGAAGGCCAGTAACACATTGGTAATGGTACAAGCCTATCGACTATTGGCATCAAAAATGATAGCGACCGGAAAATGCTATCCACTACATTTAGGTGTTACAGAAGCGGGAGACGGAGAAGATGGTCGAATAAAATCTGCGGTTGGCATAGGTGCATTGCTAGAGGATGGTTTTGGAGATACCATCCGTGTGTCATTAACAGAAGAGCCAGAATTCGAAATGCCTGTTGCTCAAAAACTTATCCAAAAATTCGTTAACCAAAACAACCTTTTATCGATAAATGAAAATTTTACTCTTCCGTACTCGCCATTTGACTATCATAGAAGAGAATCGTTGGAAATCCAAAATATTGGAGGAAAACACGTGCCTGTTGTTATTGCTGATTTAAGTGATAAAGAGAATATAAAACCGGCTAATTTCTTTGGTTTTGGCTATACCTATTCCTTAGAACTAGACAAATGGCATATTATGGATCAGGCTGCCGATTACGTGTATATTGGATCAAATACTTTAGATTTTGAAACACCTGGAACTTTAGGAATAATAGTTGATTATTCATTATGGAAAGAAAAGTATTCTACTAAAGCTGGTTACTTTCCCGTTTCTGAAGAGCTTATAAAACTTGATGTCCCGTATTTTTATCGACCAAAAAAAGAATTTACGATAAGCAAAGAACTCAAAGAAAACAAAAATGCGATTCTCGTTATTTCAACACAATACCAAAACAAAACACAGGTTTTTCGCAAATATTTATGTGAATTAACGAATTTAGGTGTTAATAATCCTCTTATATTAGAATTTGACTATTCAATTTCTGAGGAAGAAACCTTTCAATTGCATTGTTCTAGTGATGCCGGAAGCATATTAATCGATGGACAAGGTGATGGGTTGTGGATTACAGCCAATCAACCCATTCGAACTATCAACTCAACAGCCTTTGGCATACTTCAGGCAACAAGAACAAGGATTTCGAAGACAGAATATATTTCTTGCCCATCTTGTGGTCGCACCTTATTTGACTTACAAGAAACTACAGGAAAGATCAGACAAAGAACATCTCATCTTAAAGGAATAAAAATTGGTATTATGGGATGCATTGTAAATGGTCCTGGAGAAATGGCTGACGCTGATTACGGATATGTTGGAACTGGTCCAGGAAAAATCACCTTATACAAAGAAAAAACAGTGGTCAGAAAAAACGTGCCTGAAGAGGAAGCTGTTGACGCCTTGATTGCACTGATAAAAGAACATGGAGATTGGGTCGAGGAAACAGGATCACATAACTAACTAGAAAACAATTGTTTAAGCACCAAATAAGGTACAAAAATACTGGCTGTCTGCAATCAACGAACGGCAATAGTCCCTATAGAATTCCTTTCTAAGACCCAATAAGGCTCTTAAAACTCAGTAAAATGGCTTTTGATTATAGACTTTTCTGTTTCACGTGAAACTATCGTCCCAAATGGATTAAAATCACCGAAATATCACTTGGTGACACTCCGCTTACACGACTTGCTTGTCCAATAGTCACTGGTCGAATAGCTGTTAACTTTTCACGACTCTCGGTACTCAAACTTGGCATAGAATGATAATCAGTTTCAATTGGAATTTTTACGTCCTCCAATCTATTCTGTTTGTCCGCCATTTCTTGTTCTCGCGACAAATATCCTTCATACTTTAAAAGAATCTCAGCTTGTTCAACAACATCACAATGAACATCATTTAACAACTGTCCCTTTGCTCGAGCCGATTCACTCATACTAAAAATATCGTCCATACCAAAGTGAGGACGAATAAGCAACTGACTTAATTTCACTTGTTGCGTAATCTCAGAACTGTCTTTACTTATCAATATAGGATTCGCGAATTCCGGTTTGACACCTTCATTTCTTAAGAAACCAATCATCTCTTGTGTCGCCTGAATTTTCTGATTCACACGATTCAAAGCAAAGTCATCAACCATGCCCAAGGCATGCGCTATCGGTGTTAAACGAATGTCCGCATTATCTTGCCTCAACAACAATCTAAACTCCGCACGCGAAGTAAACATGCGATACGGCTCTTGGGTTCCTTTTGTAATTAAATCATCAATCAAAACACCAATATAAGCCTGGTCTCTATTTAAAATAATAGGATCTCGTTCTTGAATTTTTAACGCTGCATTGATGCCAGCCATCAAACCTTGACAACCTGCTTCTTCATAACCAGTAGTTCCATTAATCTGTCCAGCGAAATAAAGATTCTCCACTAACTTAGTTTCTAAAGTATGTTTTAACTGTGTAGGCGGGAAATAATCGTATTCAATGGCATAACCAGGACGGAACATCTTAGCGTTTGCAAAACCAGGAATAGCTTGCATCGCTTTAAGTTGAACTTCTTCTGGCAAACTCGTACTAAAACCATTCACATAAATTTCAACAGTATTCCACCCTTCAGGTTCAACAAATATTTGATGTCTATCTCGATCTGCAAAACGATTAATCTTATCTTCTATACTCGGACAATATCTTGGACCGCTACTCTTAATAGCTCCATTAAACATAGGCGAACGATCGAAACCTGTTTTCAACAATTCATGCGTTTCAGGATTCGTGTAAGTAATATAACAAGACCGTTGCTTTGTCAAAGCCAAGGTATCTGTATAGGAGAACTTAGAAGGTTTTTCATCACCAAGCTGTTCCTCCATTAAAGAATAGTCCAAACTTCTTCCATCGACACGAGGAGGAGTACCTGTTTTCATTCTTCCAGATTCGAAACCAAGTTCTACTAATTCTTCTGTAATTCCTGTTGCAGCTTTTTCGCCAACACGACCTCCACCAAATTGTTTCTCTCCCAAATGAATTAACCCATTCAAAAAAGTGCCATTCGTCAAAACGACAGACTTACCACGTATATCAATTTTCATCGCCGTTTTGACACCAACGACTTTATTGTCTTCAACAATCAAACCAGTTGCCATATCTTGCCAGAAATCAACATTTAGATTGCGTTCTAATAACAAACGCCATTCTTCGGCAAACTTCATTCTGTCGTTCTGAGTTCGCGGTGACCACATTGCGGGACCTTTTGACTTATTTAACATGCGAAACTGAATTGCACTTAAATCAGAAACTATTCCAGAACCACCTCCAAGAGCATCAATTTCCCGCACAATTTGTCCTTTTGCAACTCCGCCCATCGCAGGATTGCAACTCATCTGAGCAATCGTATTCATGTTCATCGTCACCAACAAAACACTCACGCCAAGTCGGCCCGCAGCATTAGCCGCTTCACAACCAGCATGACCACCCCCCACAACAATTACATCGTATTCTTTTAACATTTCCTATGTTTCACGTGGAACAAAATTACACCGACTTCGTCGGTAATCAAAAACAAAAAAGGTTTCACGTGAAACCTTTTAACTTATTTAAATAAAAATTTTCCTTCTGCCTCATCATAATTTCTTCATCCTGTCTTTTGTCTCCGTATCCACAAAGATGCAAAACACCATGAACTATAACCCTGTTGAGCTCGTCAAGAAAAGACACAGATTCTTTCGATGCATTGTCCATAACCCGGTCTACACTAATAAACAAATCGCCTGCAACCGAATTATCTTGACAATAATCAAAGGTGATAATATCTGTATAATAATCATGATTCAAGAACTTGTTGTTCATTTCTAATAAACCCTCATCACTCTTAAACACCACTGCAACCTCTTCAAAAACTTTTCCTTCTGAAAAACAAACATCGGCTAGCCAATTTGACAATACATCTGCGTCCAATAAGAACTCGTCTACATCAGACCAATTAAAATCAAGCATGCTTTTTAAAGAAAACACTCACCTCTTTACCGTTGTTTTCAAACTCAACCATATCGGCAAGATGTCTCATTAAATATATACCGCGACCGTTTTCTTTCTCAATGTTTTCAGGGGCCGTAGGATCAGCAACATTATCAAAATCAAAACCCAGACCTTCGTCTTCTAAAACAAAACACAACTCTTCATCATTTTGACCCACACGAACTATTACGTTTTTAGAAGAGTCATTTTTATTGCCATGTACTACAGCATTATTAAACGCCTCGGTCACCGCAATTAAAACATTGCCGTAACTATCCTCATCAACTCCCGCTTCCGCACACGACCGATCGATTAAACTTTCAATTTGACCCAAATGGTCGAAATCAGATGGTACCTGAATTTCCTCAATTACGTTGAATCCTTCCTTCATATTATCTATCACATTGACAAATTAAAATATTGGTTCGCTTTGTCTTTATAGTACTTCCTAAAAACAGGATCTACCGAACGCAGCAACTCAATCTGCTTTAACTTTTCTTTGTTATACTCATCAAATCGAATTTGGTTACCAACAGACTTATCTTTTCCACTTTGGGATTCGCGCTTATCTTCAAAACCCCTTTCCATCAAAGCTTTTTCACTATCTAGCAAACGTGTTAAAATGTTCTTTTGTCTGTTAATCATTTCTGGCGAAAAGTTCTTGTTTAACAAATCGCGCTCTTGTTTTTCTAGTTCATTGATAAGCGGGTTTAATCCATTCCCTTGTCCTTTGCCTTCTTTGTTCAATTGATCTCTCATCTCTTCGATTTTGCGTCTTATTGCAGATTGTTCAGCAGCCATTTTTGCAACTTGCTCATTCGACATTCCACCAGGCATCATTCCCTGACCTTCACCCTGTGTTCCTTGACCAGGTGCTTGGCCCGGCTTCTCACCTCCCGGCTTGTTTCCTTGACCCTTGCCTTTTTGCATTTGTTCAAGTTGTTTTTTTAGGGCTTGCTTCATATCGCTATTTCCCAACTTACCCTGTCCTGGCTTCGGACGACCACCTCCACCGGGTTTATCACAACTTCCACCTCCTTCCTTTTCAGACTTGGATTGAGCTTGAGACTGCATAGACTGCAAGCTTTCATTCAACAACAAAGCCAGGTTGTTGTAGCTTGTCATAACATATTGTTGGTGCTGGCCTAACTCACGTTTTCTATGTTCATCAATATCTTCCAAACCCGCAACATGATTCTTTTCAATATCATTCAATTCTTTATCAATGAAAGTCGCGATTTTTGGTTGTCGTTTTGCCAAAGCCTCTAATGAATCTTTCACCTGCTTGGTATCACTTACTATAGCTCTTTGCTTTCTACCGTATGCCTTGTAAATAGGGTCTTTGTCATTCACTAAAGCAAAACTTCTCATTAAATCTTCTTGATCAAAACTTAAAGTCATTAAGTTTTTAAGAATACGACGAAGCATTTCCATGTCTTCACCTTCCTGCTGCTGATTGGCTTCCTCTTGACTTTTATTCAATTGGTTAGCCATCTTTTCCATATCCTCTGCCGATTGCTTTTGCTTATCCGCCGCTTTCTCTTTTTTGTTTTTATCCAATTCGTCCGAAGACTCCTTCATTTCATCAGAAATTTTTTCTTGCAATTCTTCTTGCGTATCGATATCCATTGGTCGCTGAAGTTCCTCATTAAGCTTTTTCATCTCTTCAACATCCTTCTTAATTTCATCAAACTTCTTGTTCAACTCATCTTGTTTCTTTTTTGCTTCTTCAGATGAAATTTCCTTTTTACTCACCTCTTCCTCCAACTTCTTCTGTTCTTCAGCCAAAGCTTTCAGTTCCTTTTCTATATCATCAATTTTTTCGTTTACTTGAAGTTTCTTCAACATTTCGAGGCTTCGATCCAGCTGCTTGTTTTTATCTTCGGTACTTTGTTCCAAATTCTCCAATTGCTTTTGCATCTCGTCTTTGTTCTGCTCTTTCATCAGATCTTCCAACTTCTTGAGTAGGTCCATCATTTCTTGATCCATAAGTTCCTCAAGCAACTTGTCAATCTCTGCTTGTTTCTCTAGAAGCAACTTGTCCATCTCAGAAAGCTGATTCTTCTCCTCCATGCTCTTCTCCATGTTTTGTTGAAGATTCTGCATGGACTTCTGAATTTCCATTTGATCAGCCTTGAGTTTGTCCAATTGATTCTTAGCCTTCCAATCCATTGATTTAGAATTCATTACATCCTTCTTCATGCGATTGACATCCTTTTGGAACTCTTGCGCTTTCTTCAGCAACTTCGCCAACTCGTCTTGTGTATTCTCGAGATCTTTATCTCTTTCATCATTCAATTCCTCCAAAGTTGGTAATTGATAAGTGAAAACCTGACTTCTTGTTGATTTACTGCCATTCACTGCATCGTTGTCCGACACCACAAAATAATATTCTATTCTATCTTCTATCTGTAACTTTTCTCTTCTAAAATCAACTGCAAAATCGAAAGGCAACTCTGTTCCTTTTGGGGAAATCACAGCCATTCTCTCTTCCCTTGATTTTCCGTTTTTAGAGACAATTTTATAAACAAAGGTCAAAGCTGATAATCCGTAGTCATCAGAAATGTTTCCAGAAAAGAACCGTAATCCGTCACTCACCGAGTCTTTCACCTCTCGTACTGATATATTCGGATTAGCATCTCGAACGACACTTATATTCAATCGAGAAGAATCAATCTTACTGCTTTGTTTATTCTGCAACTGCACAACTAGACCTAAATCGTTACGAAGATGTCGCTTGAACTTAAATCCATCTGTCGTAAAAGTTTCTGTTTTTGAACCATCAGAAATCATCACCTTATTGGTGTTCTTCGTTAAGAAAGACCATTCGATAGTCGTTCCTTCAGGCACATTAAGATCGCCAGCATTTTGAACCGTTTCATTTGTTCGTCCCAAATAACTTGGATAAACAATGGAGGCCGTCAGCTTGCCAATAGCAGATTTAGGTAATACTTCGACCGCATATTTATCCGACGAAAACTCATTTGCCTCAAAGAAAAAATTAGTTTTTTGTGTAATCTTTGGAAGCGTGAATACTGCACTGTTTTTAGAAGACCAATTCATTAAAAACTTACCTTGATCCGAATTCAAATAGATTTTGTTAGGAATAGAATTACCCACCAATTCCACTTTAATTTCAGCATCTTGACCTTCTTCCACAATCATATTTGGATTGCTGACCACAAAAGAAAATGGAGCGATCGGTGTAAACTCCTCCTTGAAATTCACAACTCTTTCCGTGCCTTGGGTTAAAATCCCTGGGACAAAAACCGCTATACCAAACAAAACGATGAAAACTGGAATCAGCCATTTGGCATACTTCTTATTCTCTTTGAAATCAACAGCTTCTGTAAAATTAAACACACCTAATTTATTCGAACGTTGAACAACACTCGCACGAATTAATTCGAAATTACCGTCATTACCACTTTCATTCAACTGAAGGGTATTGACTAATCTGTCGGATATCTGAGGGAAAAACCGCCCTATAATACCTGCTGCTTGAGAGCGATTGATTCTTTTGCCGAAAGAATTGAGTTTCAACAAAGAGGTTAAAAAATAACGTATGAAAATGTACAGATTCACCCCAATAAAGCTGAAGAATAAAAATCCGCGGACATAAGAATTAAAACGTCCTAAATATTCTAGAATAGTAATTATTAAAAAAGAGCTTAACAGTATACCAACGAACAAGATTATTCCCTTGATCATTTCATTTTTATAGTACTTTCTGATGAAAGAATCTATCTGTTCCAATAAGCGGTCAAAAGCCGACATGTTCTTTGTATTAGATTAACTTACTAAAGTATAACAATAGACCTGAAAAACGTAATTTCTTTAAAAATATTAACAGCCACAGACATTCTTTTCATTGACATTGAAAAGCGTATCTTTGCCGAAAAATTTATACATGTTAGAAAACGTTCGCGTAAGGTTTGCGCCTTCACCAACAGGCCCTTTGCATATTGGAGGAGTTCGAACCGCCTTGTACAACTATCTTTTTGCTAAAAAGCATAAGGGAACATTCCTGATAAGAATAGAAGATACGGATCAAACTCGCTTTGTTCCTGGTGCACAACAATACATCATGGATTCCATGGAATGGTCTGGCATAATGCCAACAGAAGGTCCTGGTTTAGGCGGTGAATACGGTCCATACGTGCAATCTGAACGCATGGAAACCTACAAACCCTATGCACAAGAATTGATCGACAACGACAAAGCTTACTATGCATTCGATACCCCTGAGGAATTAACACAAATGCGTGATAATGCCAAACTTGCTGGTATGCCCAATTGGCAATACAACGGTATTACACGATCGTCCATGACCAACTCTTTAACTCTTCCAAAAGAAGAAGTTGCTAAAAGATTAGAAAATGGGGATCCTTTTGTCATCCGTATGAAAATGCCAAGAAATATCGATATTCGATTTGAAGATATTATTCGTGGATGGGTTGTGGTGAACACCAATAATATTGACGATAAAGTCCTTTTCAAAAGCGACGGATTGCCCACATATCACTTGGCTAACATCGTGGATGACCATTTAATGAAAATTTCTCACGTGATTCGTGGAGAGGAATGGTTGCCATCTGCACCTTTGCATGTCATGTTATATGAAGCATTTGGTTGGGAAAAACCACATTTTGCACATCTTCCTTTGCTTTTGAAACCTGATGGTAACGGAAAACTATCCAAGCGTGACGGTGACCGTTTAGGCTTCCCTGTTTTTCCATTGAATTGGACGACTTCTGAAAACGAGTTGTATTCCGGTTACAGAGAAAACGGATATTTGCCTGAAGCTTTTATTAATATGTTGGCTTTTCTTGGTTGGAATCCTGGAACAACACAAGAATTGTTTTCACTAGAAGAATTGGTCGACGCTTTTTCTTTGGATCGCGTATCGAAGTCAGGAGCGAAGTTTGATCCCGACAAAACACGTTGGTTTCAACAACAATATCTCCGCATGATGGACGATAGCGCTATTGCCGATGAACTTAGCTCGTTTTATCCCAATGAATCTCATGACCGTTTGACAAAAATGGCCAGCTTGATGAAAGAACGCGCAACTTTTATTAAAGACATTCCAGTTGAAGGAGCTTATTTAATTGACCGTCCAACGGAATATGATGAGCAAACAGTTTCTAAAAAATGGAAAGACAACAGTGGCGAACTCATGACCGAATGGATGCAAAGGGTAGAAGCTTCTCCTGCTTTTACAGCTGAATCAATGCACGATCTATTTCAATCTTTCCTGGCAGAAAAAGAACTTGGTATTGGAGCAGCCATGCCTTTATTCAGATTGCTTCTAACGGGCAAAGGAATGGGGCCTGGTATTTTTGAAATTTCTGAATTTTTAGGTAAAGAAGAATGCCTTACCCGAATGACAATTGGATTAGAAAAATTGAAATAATATGATTCTTCACACGATAGAGGTTAATGATATTCAGCTGTACGCTTTCCACGGTTGTTTGCCCGAAGAAGGTAAAATAGGAGGGAACTACTCTGTTGATGTCAAAGTTGAAACCGATTTCACAGCATCCACTAAATCCGATGCATTATCCGATACCGTTGATTATGTGTTAATCAATCGTGTAGTTGAAGAGGAAATGTCTATTCGTTCAAAATTAATTGAGCACTTAGGTCAGCGTATCGTCAATCGAATTAAAAAAGAGGCGTTCGGATTAAAGAAAATAACCGTGAAAATCATCAAACATACTCCTCCGATCAATGGGAATGTAGCGAACGTTGCTATAATCATTGAGGAAACTATGGATTAATACAGTTTTTTTATATATTTGCACCCACCAAAAAAGGGTCCTGTGGCCGAGCGGCTAGGCAGAGGTCTGCAAAACCTCGTACAGCGGTTCGAATCCGCTCGGGACCTCCAAAACCTTCAACAGTAATGTTGGAGGTTTTTTTCTTTTTAGCCACTGATTGCACCGTTGAGTGTGATGGTTTTTAGCCACGAATTAACACGAATAAGATAGTGTTTTCTCTTTGATTGCATAGGTTTCACCAAGACGCGCTACCCAAGAATTAGACAGATTTTCATAAAGTCAAATATGTGTGGAGTTTTCGGAACAACATATATGTGAAACCAGACTTGTCTTATTAGGCTAAATTGTATTCTTTTTTTACAAAGTCAACGACTTCTTTTTCAACTTCCTTCATTTTTTTATGAAAAACAGCGAAATATATAATTAGAGGTATAATAATACCTAAGAGCACTAAGAATACGCTGAATGCTATCGAGGCTCCCATCGTAGGAAAGTTTCCATTGACAATAAGTTTGTTTTTATGAACCATAACAACACAACCTACAGTATTGGTTTTAGCCACATTAATCAGCATTTTGTTGCGCAAGGATATTTTGTATTGTGGGAATTTTTCTGCTAATTTCACTTTTAAGGCAATGATATTAATGCTGTTTTCTTGGATATCTATTTTCATCTTTTCTGTTTTTTAAATACTACACAATACTAATAGTTAAGAAAACAAAATCTATCCATGAAATCTGACAAGAGAATAATCAATGTATTCAGATAGCGACATAAATGCCCAACAAAAAACCCCTTCTATAAAAATATACAAGGGGTTTTTTTTCGCTTAGGTTATTGTATTGTTTTATCTCTGAATTGTAAGGCGTTCATATTTCGCAATTTTCTCGCCGTTTGGACCATCAGCAGCAATGAAGTAAATGTATTCGCCAGAAGGTGCTTTTTCGCCACCCATGTTTAACCCATCCCATTTAGCGTTCGGACTGTCAGTCGTCCACATTGTCTTATTATCTCTATCTAAGACAACCAATGAATAATTGTACAAACCTTCTGAAATAACCTCAAAATAATCATTGGCTCCATCACCATTAGGGCTAAATACATTAGGTAATTTTTTAATCGGATAGCTCGTTGTTTTTGATGTTGCTTCCTTTACAACTGGCACAATCTCTTTTTCCTTTGGAACTATTTCAGCAACTTTATTCTCGCTCTTAATGAAAGATGAAGCGGTCTTGACAAAATCAGCAGGTTTAGACTCTATTTTACGAATAGGTTCAGGTACATTGATTTTTATCTCAATCGTGTTGTTACTAGCAATAGGCTCATTTACATCTTCAGGTTTTACCGTTGACGATTCCGGAGTTGTTATTGTTTTATCTTGTGTCAGGGTTGGCTCGGCTATTGACTCTTTAGTAGATTCTTCAATTGATGTTTTGATTTCTTTATCCTGAATAGATTTTTCCGTTTTTTGAGCGACATTATTTTGAATTGGCTCAAGGCTTTCCGTTTGCAAAGCAAAATAAGAAGCAATCGTCACAGACGCAACTCCAATAACGATAGCAGCTACTTTTCCAGCAGAAAAAACAGATGCTCCGGCTCCAGCGCCTGAAGCTCCGGCACCAACTTGCGAACTAATTGCATTCCACATATTCGGATTTACTTCCGAAGCGTGATTCTGCAATTTATCTGCTATTTCCTCTAGCCATTTATCATTCGCCATAATTCAACTTTTCTAAACTATTCATTAAATAACCTCTTGCTCTTTTGAACTGAGATTTAGACGTGTTTTCGGTAATTTCCAAGTGTACGGCAATTTCCTTATGACTAAACCCTTCGATGGCAAACATATTAAAAACAGTGCGATAGCCTGTTGGCATTTGTTCCACTAATTTTAATATATCCTCCGCTGCCATATTCTCAAGCGTGAAATCATTATTCTCTATACGATAGTCTACATCGTCTACAGACACATCATATTTTGTTTTTTTATTTTTCCTAATTTGATCCAAACTTGTATTTACAAAAATTCGTCTGACCCACCCTTCGAACGATCCTTCCTTGTTGTATTCCTGGATATTCTTAAAGAGTTTTACAAAGCTCATTTGACAAACATCTTCTGCTTCCTCCCTGTTTCCAAGGTATCGAAGACAAATTGTCATCATTTTAGGAGATAAATATTCAAACAACTTTTGCTGCGCGACATGATTTCCTTGCTTACAATCATTAATTATACCGTCCAAATTCATATACTATGCAGCATTCTTATTGACCCGAAATTACTTCAAAAGGTTGCATCCACTTCAAAAAAAGTCAAGAAAAAATGTAAATTTACTGTTCAACATAATTAACTGAATGCGTTTATCTTATTTATTGTCTATCTTTTTCTGTTTCCAGCTTGCATTTTTTTCTTTTGGTAAAAAAGGCATTGAACATGGTTCTTGGCAAGGAAAACTGGAGCTAAATGATTCTACTTTTTTGCCTTTCCGCATGAATTTAACGAAAGGCGAGAACAAACCAAATATTCAAATACAAAATGGTGAAGAAAAAATAGACTTACTTTTTCATTCATTTGTTTCTGATACAGCTACATATCAATTTCCACAATTCGACTCACAACTAAAAATTGTATTTATTGATGGCAAATCATTCACCGGCTATTGGTGGAATCAAAATAAAAAAGGGCGATATACAATTCCTTTAGCAGGTCACTATTGTTCTAACGATTTATTTGAATGCCAAAAAATGATTGGTTTACCGGATGTTTTTTTAGCAAAAAAATGGAAAACAACTTTTTCTCCAGACACAGAAGATGCCTGGTTAGCTATTGGATTATTTGAGAAAGATGGTGACGATTTATCAGGAACCTTTTTAACCGAAACAGGCGATTATCGTTTTTTAGACGGTAATATGTATGGAAACGATTTGTTCCTTTCTTGTTTTGATGGTTCGCACGCCTTTCTCTTCACTGCGAATATGCGTGACGGTGAAATGTCGGGGAATTTTTATTCTGGTAGTCATTATTTGTGCAATTGGGATGCTGCCGAAGATCCAACATACGAGTTACCTGATCCTAATAAGTTGACATATGTAGTAAACAATAATCCTCTGGTGTTTTCATTTAAGGAAATAGAAGGTGAAGTATTCAATTATCCTAATCCAACTTTTGATAATAAAGTTACCATTATTCAAATAATGGGTTCCTGGTGTCCAAACTGCATGGATGAAACACGTTATTTTTTAGAATTATACAAAAAGTATCATGATAAAGGACTAGAAATCATTCTAGTAGGCTATGAATCAGGAACAAATGATGCGCAATATGAAGCCAAACTAATTCGATTTAAAGAAAGAAATCATATTCCTTTCACAATGCTAGTTGGCGGTGCTGCAAACAAAAACAAAGCAGCTGAAGATTTTTCTATGCTGAATCACATTATATCTTTTCCAACGTCAATTTTTGTTGACAAAACTGGAGCGATAACAAAAATTCATACGGGTTTTAATGGTCCAAGCACAGGTCAGTATTACACTGACTATATGAACGAAACAGAAGCTTTAATTCAATCTTTACTTGGTCTTTAGTTAAGCACAAGCAATTTTATTCACTCGGTTGGCGTGTCGTCCTCCTTCAAATTCCGTTGACAAAAATACATCTACCATTTCAATTCCTTCTTCTTCTGAAATAAATCGAGCAGGCAAAGCGATGATATTTGCATCGTTATGCTGTCTAGACAATTCTGCTAGTTCTTTTTTCCAACAAAGTGCAGAACGAACTCCTGCGTGTTTGTTGGCCGTCATGTTGATGCCATTTCCTGAACCACAAATTAAAACACCTAACATTCCTTTGTTGCTCTCAACTTTAGAAGCTACAGGATGTCCAAAGTCCGGATAATCTATGCTATCTTCAGAAAAACAACCAAAATCTTCCACTTCATAACCTTTGTTGATTAAATGTTCTTTTATTCTTTCTTTCAAGCGAAATCCAGCGTGATCTGCACCTATTGGTATGCGTTGTTTTTCCATTTTATTGCGATGTTTATTGCAAAGTTAAGGATATTAACAAAACAAACTAATTGCCAACATTGATGAAATTACTAGTTTTTATTTACCTGATTTTGAGCTATATGAAAAATGAAGTTTTACACACTAATTACTTCGTGGTGTTGATAAGCAGACAATAAATAAGTAAAAAAAAGCATAGGAAAATCCACTTCAAATGATAAGCTAAAGTTCAGTTGATAAAAGCAAGAAAAGTTAGCGGGTTTTCATGCAAAGTTATTCACTACTTTTTACACAAGATTAGGTCAATATTAAAAATAAACTTGTACACCTTGTATGAAATTAACAAAATGTTAATAGCGATAGAATAGTCCTTAAAATCAAAACTTTCTGTAATTTGGACCTGTTAACAACAAGGATCATAATGTGTATAAATCAAAAACTGATAGTTTGTTAAAAAAGTTAAACACATATGAACAGCCTTAATAATAATATTAGAATATTTAAATATTAATCTTTTACTATAGTTTATTATCAAAACTGCTTTTTCATATCTCATTTGTTTTTTCATTTCCATTGTTGTATATTCTCAAAACGACAGTATCTTGGAACGTAAAACCTATACCTATCCTTCTGGTAAACAATCTTCTACAGGTTCTTTTAAAAATGGAAAACCAATTGGTCTTTGGACAAACTTTTACGAAAGTGGACAAAAAAGTAGCGAAGGAATTTGGAAAGAAAATGGACTAGATAGTATCTGGATTTTTTACACTAAAAAAGGAGAAATAGAACGATCGATATCTTACGCCAATAATTTAAAGAATGGCCCTTACCTTAAATATGATTCTTTACAGAAAATAGAATTTGATGGATTATACGTAAATGACACTTTACAAGGACCATTTAGGAAGTTTTTAAATGGATTACTAATTGAAGAAGGTAATTACAAAAACGGCAAATTGAATGGTGTGCTACGAGAATTCGATGCTAGTGGTGAGGTTAAAAGAATTGTTAATTATAATGATGACGAAGAAATAGATGAACGCCAAATCAATCGTTTGGTGAATGGAAGAAGAGAAGGTTTGTGGGAATTTTATGATAAGGAAGGTAAACTAGTCAAACAAGAATTATATAAAAATGGTGAATTGGTGAAAGATGATTCTGATCCAACACTTTCTTTCACATTCGAAAAAGAATATCACGCAAGTGGTAACTTAAAAAGTCAATATGCTGTTAAGGATGGTTTAAAGAACGGGGCAAAATCTAATTTTGATGAAAATGGAATTCAACTTGCTTCGGAAATTTATAAAAATGATACTTTAATGGCGACAGGTTGGTTTACTTCAGATGGCTCAAAGGACAGTTTGTGGCAATTTTATTATCCAAACCGTGAAATACAGTCCAAAGGTAAATTTAAGGACGGTATGAAGGAAGGAATGTGGATTTACTATTTTCCTAATAAAGCTATAGAACAAAAAGGTAGGTATCACAATGATTTACCAACGGGTGAGTGGACTTGGAATTATCCAAATGGACAAGTAAGACGATTGGAAAGCTTTTTTAAAGGCAGATATGAAGGAGATATAATTGACTACGATACTACAGGTGCAATTATTCAAAAACAAACCTACACTTATGATACACAAGAAGGGGATTATTTTTATTTTATAGGTGATCATCAGGAAAAGGGAAAATTCCAAAATGGTTTACGCCAAGGCAAATGGATTTACTATTATGGCGAAAAGAAAAAAGCTTTTGTAGGGAAGTATAAAAATGGTGTGGAAGAGGGTAAACACAAAATTTGGTTTGAAAACGGCAAATTAGCTTACCTAATACCTTATAAAAAAGGAAAAATTCACGGACAAAAATTAGAGTATAACGAGCGTGGGGTTTTATTACACACTTATTTGTACAAGAATGGAAAACTCATTACAATCGATGGTTTGAGCATGAAAGAAAATAAGATTTTAATCCAAGATTAATTCTAAATCTATTTGTCTTTTCCGCAGGTGAACTTCATAAATCTTCACATTTACCTTATCGCCAATGTTGTAAATTTTTCCTGTTTTCCTACCAATTATTTGAAATCTGTCTGCATCAAAAGAAAATTTATCTCCTGGTATTTCCATCATCGGAACCATACCTTCACATTGATTTTCATTCATTTTTACATACATGCCATGATCCGCAATTCCGGAAATGGTCCCCGAAAACTCTTCACCAACTTTATCTTGAACAAATAAAACCTGAAAGTATTTTGTAGATTCTCGTTCAGCTTCCGCTGCCTTTCTTTCCATTCTAGAAATACGTTTACATACATCATTCAATTCTTTTCCGTAACGATGTTTTTTGGTCGTCAATTCTTCTTGTAAAATTCTGTGAACGATTAAATCCGCGTATCGACGAATTGGGGATGTAAAGTGCGTATAATGTTCAAAAGCTAAACCATAATGACCAATATTTTCCATTTCATAGGTAGCCTTCGCCATGGAACGAATCGCCATATTTTGGATCAGATTGTATTCATTTTTATAGCGAATATCTTCCAACAAGGCATTCATTTTTTTGGCAATTTGATTGGGATCATCGAATTCAATTTCATAACCAAACTTTTGAATGAAGACATTGAACAATTGAATTTTCGCGGGATCTGGATTGTCGTGAACCCGGTAGATGAAAGGAATAACGCTTTCTCCTTTTTTCTTTTTACCAATGAATTCCGCTACTTTTCGGTTGGCCAAAAGCATAAATTCTTCAATCAATTTATTGGCGTCTTTCGAAACTTTTATCACTAAACTTTCAGGGAAACCTTTGTCATCCAATTTAAAACGAACTTCCTCAGATTCAATGGATAAAGCACCTTTTTTCAAACGATGTCCGCGCAAAGTTTTAGCTATTTTGTCCATCAGAAGAATTTCATTTTTGAATTCTCCATCCGCACCTTCAATAATCACTTGCGCATTTTCGTATGCAAATCTTTTATCGGAATGAATGACTGTTTTTCCGAACCATTCATTGAAAACATTGCCTTCCTCGTCCATTTCAAAAACAGCAGAAAAACAGAATTTATCCTCATTTGGACGAAGGCTGCAGGCCATATTCGACAGCTGCTCGGGCAACATAGGAATAACGCGATCGACTAAATAAACAGAATTTGATCGCTTTAATGCTTCTGTATCCATGGCGGTCCCTGGTCGAACATAATGACTGACATCAGCGATGTGAACACCAATTTCCCAATTTCCGCTTTTTAGCTTTTGAATCGATAAAGCATCATCAAAATCTTTAGCATCAACAGGATCGATGGTAAATGTTGTAATTGGACGAAAATCACGGCGTTTTGCAACCTCTTCTTGATCCAATTCAATGGCAACAGATTCAGATTCAGACAAAACTTCATCTGGGAAAACATAGTCTATACCTTGATTACAAAGTATGCTAATCATCTCCATGTCGTTTGGATTGCTGCCGCTCAAAATCTCCAAAACTTCGCCATAAGGATTTTCAGCAGATTTAGGCCAAACGGTTATTTTCACTAAGACACGATCTTTGTTTTTTGCGCCGTTTAATTTTTCTTTTGGAATGTAAATATCTGTGCCAACTCTAGAATTATCAGGAATAACAAAAGCAAATTTCTCATGCAATTCAACGGTACCGACAAATTGAGTGCGTTCACGTTCAACAACTTCGATGATTTTTCCTTCCCAGCGACCGCTTCCTTTTTTCATGACCTGGACTTTCACCAAATCACCAGCCATGGATTGGTTGACGTTTTGAGGAGCGATGAAAACATCACTTTCTATATCATCAACTCTTACAAAACCGGCACCTCGCATGGAGATATCCAAATAACCAACAACAAAACTCCCTGAATTATTCAATTTATATTGACCGTGATTAATAGCCTTCAAATAACCATCTTTACTTAGGTCTTGCAAAATGTTATAACATAATTTGCGCAGTGCATTTTCTCTAATTTCGAGGGCTTGGCAAATTTGTAAATGACCAAATTCACCTTCACTATTTTTTTCAAAAAAGCGACGAACGAGGTTTTGCAGACTATTTTGATGTTTTTTAGATTTATCTTTTATGTTTCTAGGCATATAAAAAATCGCTTTTCATGCGATTGTTGCTAAATTACAATTATTTAGTAAGCAGATTATTATTCATTGAACAAGTGTTTATTAACTTTGTTAAAAACAATAAAAACACATGAATACGAAAGTAGAAAAAGCATTGAATGCTCAAATTATAAAAGAAAGCTCCTCGTCACAGTTTTATTTAGCAATGGCTTCTTGGTCTGAAACAGCCGGATTAAGCGGAACGGCTAAATTTATGTATAAACATTCTGATGAAGAACGGTTTCATATGTTGAAATTGGTAAAATTCATTAACGAAAGAGGAGGTAAAGCAGTTATTCCTTCCGTAGAACAACCACCAAAAGAATTTAAAAACCTTGAAAATGTTTTCGAATTACTTTTGGAACATGAACTTATGGTAACTGACAGCATCAACAATATAGTAGATATTTGTTTGAACGAAAAGGATTATACAACCCACAATTTCATTCAATGGTATGTTGCCGAGCAACTTGAGGAAGAAGCACTAGCAAGAACAATGTTGGATAAAATTCGCTTAATTGGGAACGACAAGGGAGGAATGTATATGTTTGATAGAGATTTAGAGAATTCTGCAATTGTTGCGGGAACACCAGGTGCTGCATCTGCTAATTAACAAGCATTTTTACTTTACATAAATTTGTGTTACTTTGTTCAAAAATCGCCAAGCGAGAATGATACGAAGTAGCACTTTTCTGTTTTTACTGCTTTTCTTTTCTGCCTTTAGTTTTTCGCAGACGGCTTATCGATTTCGTAATTTTACCATTACCAGTGGTTTATCTCAGAGTTCAGTTACCACTATTCAACAAGATTTTACTGATGCGCTTTGGGTTGGAACACAAGACGGGCTCAATAAATTTGATGGATATGAATTTCAGGTCTTCAATTCCGATGATACTGAAGGCTTAGAAAGTGAGTTTATAAAATGTTCCGGCAAAACGGAAGATGAAAGATTGTGGTTCGGAACCAATAATGGTTTAACGGTTTATGACCCAACCACAGAGAAGTTTCAGACTTATAGCTTAGGTCAGAATGTTGCACTTCAAATAGATGATATTTGGGTTAGTGGAGACCAAACCATTTGGTTGGCTAGTTCTTCTCACGGCATTCAGCGTTTTAATACAGCGACAAAGAAATTTGAAGCCTTTAAAAGACGACCAGAGTTACAAAATGCCCGCAACATAATGGTTTTGAGTTCAACCAAAGTTTTGGTAGGAACATCTGACAATGGTCTACAACTTTGGAATCCGGTTACAAACAGTTTAAAATTATTGAATTTTCCTTCAGTTGGGATTTATCCTATAGTGAACCGAATAGTGTCATTAGGCGAAAACAGAATTTTTGTTGCCACAAATCAAGGGGTTTTTGCTTATGATGAAACGAGAGATTTGCTGTATGAAAGTTTCGGAGAGCTGTATGAAACTTTTGGCCGATTAAACATAACAGATTTATTTTTAGACAAAGGTTCTTGGTACTTTACATCAGCAAATGAAGGATTATACACTTTGCAAAGTGATGGCACTATCTTCAACAGCACGCAAGATATTTATCAGAAACACGCTTTGTTGTTCAATGAAATCAATATTTTGTTTCGTGACCGAGCGGGAACTTTTTGGGTAGGCACACAACGCGGATTAAGTAATTTTGAGGCAGTTATGGATGGTTTCTACAGTGTAGGGCCCATGACAAACTTAGAAAAGGGATTACCAAATGCCAGTGTTTGGTGTTTTGGTGAAGACCCCACTACTGAATATTTATTTGTCGGAACGGACAATGCGCTTTCTCGCTACAATAGGATAACAAGTAAATACGAACACTTTTATAGAAACCAGCTGGATATACGACGAGGAGAAAGAAAAGAAAACTCCATTTTTTCGATCTATGTCGTAGATGCAAACATAGTAATTGTTGGTTGTGTTGATGGTTTGTATGAGCTCAATATAGGTAAAGGAGGCTCTTATAGTTTCACGCCAATATTCACGGAAAAAGAAAGCGGGCCAAATATGGCTTGGATATATTCTATTTCTGCTTGGACAGACGATTTGTTTTTTCTAGGCACCAAAGGTGGAGTGCTTTTATACAATAGAATTACCAAAAAAATCATACAATTTACGCATGATCCAAAAAACCGGGCGGGGACTATTACCGCTGGAGCTTGTCGCGCAGTTTATAAGGATTTGAATGGAAAAATTTGGTTTGCAACAAGTGGCGGAGGTTTGAACTACCTCAAAGAAACAGGTGACACACCGATAATCGTTCCTTATGAAAGAAATGATATTCTAGCGAAATATACAAGAGATAACATCACGAGTATTTTACATACATCGGGTGACCAGTATTGGTTAGGAACGTTGGGGTCCGGTATTTTAAAACACAACATGGGAACCCGCGCCACCAAAGTGTACGACAAAACGAGTGGCTTACCGAACAATGTTGTTTATGGAATACTGAGCGATAGAGAAGGTTTTATCTGGTTGAGTACAAATAAAGGATTATGCAAACTAAATCCAGCCTCTGGTGAAACAGAGAATTTCACAGAAATCGAAGGTTTAATGAGCGATGAGATGAATGCTGGAGCGTATATGAGTTCCGCTTCTGGCAAGTTGTTTTTTGGAGGAATTTATGGTTTCAATTATTTCGATCCTCGAAGTTTAAGCTACAGCAGCCCGGATATAAATGTTCATTTTTCTCGGATAAAAATGGATCAAGAATGGTTGCGACCATCTAAGGATAATGAAATTCTGCCCATCCCAATGTCACTGATGAAGGAATTGAGATTGGACAGAAATCACCGAAGTTTTACATTGCGTTTCCAAGCTTCAGACATGTCGAATCCTGAGTTAATTCAATTCAAATATATACTAGAAGGGAGTAATGAGGGTGAAATATTTTTGGGTTCAGACAATGAAATTCACTTTAACTCACTCAATTACGGTTCTTACACCTTAAAAGTATATGCACGTAAAGGTTCTGGGGATTGGTCAGTGTCTCCAGCCGTTTTAAAAATTATTGTCCAAGCCCCTTTTTGGTTGAGATGGTGGTTTTATGTTCTATGTGCCTTGGTTTTAATCCTTTTGATTTTTGCTTATCTGCGTTTCCGACTAGAATCTGAACGGTTAGAGCAATTGCGTTTGGAAGAAAAGATTCAAGAACGGACGACAGAAATAAGAGAACAAAACAAGCAAATTGAAATACAAAAAGGTCAGCTTGAAGAAGAAAGAAATAAAGTATTAGAAAAGCAGCGTTTGCTTCAAATTGAAAAAGATAAGACTGAAAAATTGTTAGTCAATATCATCCCAAGTGATACTTTAAATGAACTCAAGAAAAAAGGTAAAGCAAAAGCCCGAGCATACAAAAAAGTGAGCGTCGTTTTCTCAGATTTTGTTGGATTTACCAAAATTTCAGATGCATTAAAGCCGAGTCAAGTCGTTGAGCAATTAGACTTTTTCTTTACAGAGTTCGATGAAATTATTGAGCGCAATAACATTGAGAAAATAAAAACCATTGGTGACGCTTATATGGCTGCTGGCGGTGTTCCGGTCAGAAATAATTCCAATCCGATAGAAGCTTGTTTGGCTGGTTTACAAATGCAAGATTTTGTCAAAAAACACCGTGATTATGCCAAAGAAAATGGAGAACAGTCATGGGAATTGCGTTTAGGAATCAACACAGGAGAGGTAACAGCGGGTGTAATTGGAACGAAAAAATACGCTTACGATATTTGGGGGTCTTCCGTGAATAAAGCACAACGAATGGAAATGCTCGGAGAGCCCGGCAAAGTCACCATTACAGGAAATACGCATCAATTCGTCAATTCTTTCTTTGATACGACATACAAAGGAAAAGTGCAATCGAAGAGTAAAGGGTTGCTTGAAATGTATACCGTCGACAGAATAAAAACAGAGCTGTCTGAAGGAGGAGAGGGTATTTATCCCAATGAGAATTTCCGAAAAGTATTGGAATTGATCATGTACAGCGGGATTAATTACTACAAGGCTGAACGCAAAATCACGAAGCTTTTGACACAGAGACTAGACATTAGTTTGTATTACCATTGTGTGGAACATACGCAAGATGTGGTTCGAGCAGCGGAGTCTATTGCTTTGCAAGAAGGAGTAACGGATGAGGGCTTGTATTTGCTGAAAACAGCCTCGAGCTACCATGATGCGGGATTCATTGAAGAATACGATGACAATGAACCTGTCGGTGCGCGTATGGCAAGTGAAATCTTGCCCAATTTTGGATATACTGATGAGCACATTAAAATTGTTCAGGATTTGATTTACGTGACACGTATACCGCACAAACCCAAAAACAAGTTGGAAGAAATCATGTGTGATGCCGATTTGGATTACTTGGGTAGAGATGATTTTCATGAAATTTCAGACCGACTAAAACGGGAACTCAAGGAAAGAGGAAAAGTGCGCGACAGCCGTCATTGGGACGAAATACAGGTTTCGTTTTTCAGAATCCACAAATACTTTACAGAAACATCCAAACGCTTGCGCAACAAGAAGAAAGCGGAAAACCTCAAGGAAATAAAAGAGCGTTTGAAATTGGATAATTATACGGATTAAGTGTTTTTATACCTAGTCGCATCCTTCCAAGCTGATAACGGATGGTTGAAAACACCCTTCGCAATATTCATCTTTCTTATAATCATTCGTGCTAAAGAAGACGCGAGTGAGATCAACATCATTTTTTAGAAAGTACTTCTTTAGAAATTTAGACCTTCTTTTGAACAATTTTTTCCTTTCATTTTCTCTGGGAACATATACCATGTTCAAACACATAGTAGGATACTCTTTGAAAAAATCTAAGATCCATGAAATATCTTTTGATTTAGGAATGTCTGTTTGGTTTCCTTCGAAAACAAGCTTTTGTTCTTGACCAAGTGTGCAAACATTAAAAAAAGAAACATCAATTAAAAAAAGGTGATTTTTTATGGGTTGAAAAAAAGCTTCTTGGGCATATAAACCGTCTCGATCACAAAACACTTTATAACGTTTATTGGTGTCGAGTAATGTATTAAACTTTACTTCGCCTTGTACATCTGTGTTTGCTAAAAGAATTACAGAATCTCCATACATTAATGCAACTAAAACATCAGAGATAGGCTCTTTAGAAGAGTTATTGGTTTGCACGATGATTTCAGCAGATACCTCTTGCCCAAAACAAACTGAAGAAAAAAGCCAACAAATAAAAACCATTCCAAAAAAATGATTTTTACTTCTAGAGCAAAACATCGTTCGATTTTAACTGAACAAAACGCTAG
This sequence comes from Crocinitomicaceae bacterium, assembly GCA_041751955.1. GTDB lineage: Bacteria > Bacteroidota > Bacteroidia > Flavobacteriales_D > Crocinitomicaceae > UBA2040. Next base: position 24,524 of record JBGSIB010000024.1, on the reverse strand, counting down.
CCCCGTAAGGTGAATCCATAGGATTGACAATCAAGGTAGAAAGTCCAGCTTCGTTGTTGATGATGTATGGTTCGTGACCGGATGTTAAGGTGCCGAAAATGCTGTTTTTATGTAAATTCATGATGGCGATAAGGTCCGATTTTGTTTCAATGGCGTGATTCACAACAGCTTCATCAAAATTCGTTGCACTCACCGATTTCACAGTCATTTCAATGTTTCGTTCAGAGAAAAACTTGTTAGCGAATTGAACATTTGCCTCCGTTTTGTGACGCAAAAACTCATCACTTTCGTTTGGTGTAATCACATGAACACGAGAATTGAAATAGGTAGCTAAATCCGCAACAATAGTCAATTTCTGTTTGGTTTCTTTTTGAAGGTCCAAAGGAACAACGATATCATCATAGCCAGACTCTTGCAATTCTCCTTTTTGAACGATGATAAACGGAACTTTGGAACTGGTAACCACTTTCAAGGCATAAGACCCTGTAACGTGCTGCCATCCGCGCGTTCCGTGTGTTCCCATAAATATTAATTCAGCATGATTTTCTGTAGCAAACTCACCAATATCTTCAAAAATATTTCCAACACGAATTTTAGGTAAAATGGTTAATTGTCCGTCGTATTTGGCAATATGTGTTTTTAGTTTTTTCTCAGCCGAAGCAATATCCTTCTGTTTGGCAACAACGTGGAGCACAAAAATTTGAGCATCGAGTGTTTTTGCTGTTGTAACCGCGTGTTGAAGAGCCAAATCAGCTACTTCTGAGAAATCGTGAGGGACAATAAAGGTTTTCATTATGTTGAAATTGGTAAAATCAAATTTAAGAATTAAAACCAATACAGAGTGGAGTTCAAGTCAGATTTTCAAATACCCTGTTCGGTTATTTAAATTAAGCTTAACTTTGGGTTAGCTCAAACAAGTCTATATAAATGCCCATAATAGGAAAACTCATAAAAAAAACGACCGCGATTTCTTACAAACGGTCTTTAAAAAAGAGCAAAGAATTTTATCATCAAGTCGTGACATTGGTGAAATTGCTAGATCGCGCAAAGAACACGAAGTTCGGTAAGCGTTATCAGTTCAAGGATATTCTTTTCGATGATGAGGTTGTTGAAAGTTTTCAATCCAAAGTACCGATTACGGAATACAACGAATATTATGACTTGTGGTTAAAAGATTGCGTAGATGGGAAGCGAGATATTGTTTGGCCAGGCAGAATTAAATATTACGCCTTATCCTCTGGAACGACAGGATCTCCAAGCAAAAGAATACCTGTAACAGTCAACATGATTCGTTCTTTTCAAAAAACTACGATTAAACAATTGACAACACTCCATGAGTTAAGCTTACCAGAAGAGTTTTATCAAGCGAGTATTTTAGTTGTAGGGGGTTCAACAAAATTGACCAAAGGCGAAACACACATAGAAGGTGATTTGAGTGGTATTTTAAAAAAGCATACCAACCCTGTTGTTACACCATTTACAAAACCTGGTGATAAAATCACTAAGCTGAAAAATTGGGAAGAGAAGCTAGAATTGATGGTGCAAAAAGCACCTGAATGGAATATTGGAGTTTTGGCCGGAGTTCCAAGTTGGTGCATTTTACTCATTGAAAAAATTATTGATCGTTATAGTTTGGATTCTATACATGATATTTGGCCAAATTTTAGGGTGTATATGCATGGCGGTGTATTTATGAAACCTTATCTACCGCGACTTCAAAAAGTCTTAGGAAATGAAGTTTTTTGTTTGGACACCTATTTGGCAAGTGAAGGTTATTTTGCTTATCAAACGAGTATAGAGAACCAAGGAATGGACCTGTTGCTCAACAATGGAATTTTCTTTGAGTTTGTTCCCTTTAATTCTGATTTTTTCACCGACGAAGGAACCTTGAGAAATCAGCATCAAGCATTGGCTTTGAACGAGGTTGAAAACGGTGTTGATTATGCTTTGGTTATCTCGACGAATGCGGGTCTTTGGCGCTATATGATTGGAGATTTAGTGCGATTTATCGACAAAGAGCAGAATGAAATTATCATAACTGGAAGGATCCGACAGTTCATTAGTCTGGTTGGAGAACATTTGGCATTAGGCAATCTGAATGACGCTATTTCGAAAGTTGGCGAAGATTATAATGAAGTTTTTAGCGAGTTTTGTTTGTATGCAGACGGTGTTGATCTGCGGCACTATTGGTTTATTAGTGCTTCGTCAAACATCAATGCTGAAGAATTGATGCAAAAAATTGATGATGAAATATGTTCAATAAATGATGATTATGCCTCTTGTAGAAAATACAATTTGAAAGCGCCAATACTAAGAATCATTCCTGAAGAAATGTTTTACGGTTTCTTAGAAAGTATTGGAAAATCAGGCTCTCAAAACAAATTTCCTCGTGTTTTAAACGAAGGTCAAACCGAAAAATGGTTGGCTTTTTTAAAATTAAAAGATTTAATCTAGTTCAAAGGCTCTGTTGTTTCTGCTTTTCATCCTATATTTAATTATGGCGTTGGCTATCACAACACTCACGATTATTGCCGAGCCAATATAAAATGAATAACCAAGGTTCTTGTTTTCTTTTAAAATAAAAATAGCCAATAGAATCGTATAAACGGGTTCCATGTTGATACTCAATGAAACCGTGAATGTTCCCAGCCTTTTCACTAAATCAACCACCACCAAGAAGGCAAAAGAGGTACAGACCGTTCCTAAAAACAGCAGCCATAATAAGTCGGACAAAGTCATTTGAAAAAGAGAAGCATTCAAAGAACCTTCAATAGCAAGAACGGCGGTTAAAAAAACAATGGCCGTTCCAAATTCGTAGAAACTTATCGTTGACGAAGGAGTATCCACAACCAATTTTGCGTTGAAAATCGAGAACAAAGCAGCCATAAGAGCAGAAAACAAACCTACGGAAAGAGCAAGATATTCTGTTGCGTTAAAATCATCGGAGACGAAAACGAGAGCACCAATGATTAGAATTCCTGAAAAGAACTCACTCCACAAAAAACGTCGTTTCATTAAAACGGGTTCTAGCCAACTCACATGCAACGTTGTTGTGGACAAACACAAAATCCCCAATGAAGCCGTTGATAATTGAATGCTTTTGTAAAAAGTAATCCAATGCAAAGCCACAAGAATCCCAACACCTATTATGGCCAGCATTTTTTTTCTTGGAGGAACATGAATTTTGTCGCCTCTAATTTTTAAATAAAGGCCCAAAGCCACAAAAGCAATGATAACGCGCCACCAAACAATGGCAAGACTGTCTAAGTGAATGAGTTTACCCAGAATTCCTGTGAAACCCCATATAAAAATGATCACATGGAGCAGAACATGATAGCGAAAATTACCCGACATAAAAACTTATTGAAGAGAGGTTTTTTTCTTTTCTATTTCCACTAAGGTTTGTTTTTGTTTGGCTAAAGCCTCTTTGTTTTCTCCTTGTTCTTTCACGTTTTCCTTTATTTTTTCTTTGGCTTCGACAATTTTTTTCTCAAAATTGGCAATGTTTTCCTCTAAGTCAGCTTTTTTGGCTTCTAAACTTTTTTCTTTTCTTTCCAGATCTAAAAGTTCTTTTTGTTGCAGTTTTTCTTGCTCTTCTATACCAAGTTTAGCGCAACGAAGTGCAAAAATACGCATGCGACCACTCATGGCATCAAAAGGTTCAGGATGATCTTTGCTATTCAAATTAACCCCATTTATATTGATGGCAACAGCTATTGTTACCACATCATCTTTGTCAGATAGTACCTGAGCAAGAGCATCGAAAGTTTCTGTTCCCATGGCGGGTAAAGTGCCTTTTGTGATGGAATATTCACCTTTGGATACGCCCGCTTTTCCTCCCCAATCGCGCAATTCTTCTTTCAATTGAAGTTCTACCAATTTCACAGAGGCATAAGGAATTATAACTGTAATAGAATTCAAATTCCCATCACGAAAACGTTCCATGGATTCACCTGACGTAATAGTTTGAGAAATTAGCTGTTGACTGAACGCAAAAACCAGAAGAAGGATTAAGTATTTCATAATCGAAAGAATTAATATTGAACCTGTAAAAATAATGAAAACTACTGTACCCTTTTGGAACTGGAAAATAGTTAATTTTATCTCGTGCTTTTTAATGAGGTTGTAGGTCAAGCGGACATCAAAACGCGAATGATTCAGGAAATCAATTCTGAAAAAATCAGCCATGCCCAAATGTTTCTTGGAAGAAACGGATACGGAAATCTTGCTTTGGCGTTGGCTTACACACAGTTTTTGTTTTGTAAAAACAAAGGTGAAAAGGATTCTTGTGGTAAATGTGATGCATGTTCCAAGACGAAGCAATTGATTCATCCGGATGTTCATTTCGTTTTCCCCACAGTTCAGGCCATCAGTAAAACCAGTGACGGTTTGATCAAGCCATGGCGAGAAACCGTTTTAACTTCGCCTTATTTTAATTTAAATGACTGGATTAACGTCATTGATTCAAAAGGACGAAGACCTATCATCGGAACGGAAGAAAGTAAGGAATTGCTCAAAAAACTTTCCTTGATGTCGTATGAAGGCGGCTACAAAGTTGTGATCGTTTGGATGGCAGAGGAGATGAACCCGACTTTCTCCAACAAGATGCTAAAAACATTAGAAGAACCGGCAGACAAAACCATTCTACTCATTTTAGCAGAAAGTTCGGAATTCATATTACCAACGATAATGTCGAGAACACAAGTTCGAAAAATTCCTCGTTTAGCATTTGCAGAAGTTTCACATTATGTTCAAGTGAATACCCACTTGTCGGACAACGAAGCGCAAAGTCTTGTGGCCCGTGTTGAAGGTGATATTTCACTGATTAGAGCGCATTTGATCAATTCAGATAACGAAGACAAGAACAGAGAAATGTTTATTCAATTGATGCGAACGGCGTATAAAAAAAGCGTGCTCGACATGATGGATTGGGCAGATCTCATAGCGGGAACAGGCCGCGAAGCACAGAAAATTTTCTTGGAATACGCGCTGCACATGTTTCGCCAAAGCATACTAAAAAACTACACAGATGACCAGTTGACGCGTGTTTCAACAGAAGAAGCAGATTTTCTAAAGAATTTCTCTCGTTTTATCACAGGAAATAATTTAGGCGATTTTCTAGAAATTTTCAGCGAAGCCCATTACCATATCGAGCGCAATGCAAATCCAAAAATCTTGTTCACGCATTTGGCTTTTCGGACGATGCGGTTTATACATTTTGCGTAGAAGGTTAATAATCAAAAACTTATAACACGTCATTTAGCGAATTGCCTTTTAAAAAGACAATTCAATATTTTTTTGTGATATGATATTTTTGCTTAACTTAATGTAAGCAAGCAAAAATTATGTACAATTTAAATCAAGATGATATGCCCGCAACAAAAACAAACCAGTATAATTTTAATGAAAAACAATTGGCGGTTCTAGGCAGAGCCGTTGCTCATCCGGCAAGAGTGAGAATTTTAAAACTGCTCCATCAAAAAGGACCACTACGAAATTTAGAAATAGCGAATAGTTTGAGATTATCAATTTCTACAACTCATGGTCATTTAAAAAAACTGGAAGATGCCTCACTGATAAGACGCGAGTTTTATCTGAATAGTTTTTTTGTTCATGTGAACGAAGAAATGGATAGACGTTATATTTTGGAATTGAGAAATGTTTTGCCAGATTGTTGATAAATTACTGATAACAAAACAGATACAGTTTGTCATTTAGCGAATTGGCTAAACCAGAATACTAATTTACATAACTAAATTCTTTCCCAGCTCATATTTCCCCATTTCCCAAAAACTCAACATTTCAAAACAAATGACAACCAAAGGTTTCAAAACATCTTTTATCTTTACCAAACTAAGTTAGAACAAAATCAATATGCAAGATAAGCGCGACGAACTAATTCAAAGAAGAAAAGAATCTGTCCTTGGTGGAGGCGAAGACCGTATTGCGAAGCAGCACAAAGGCGGGAAGTTAACAGCTCGTGAAAGACTGACACTGCTTCTTGATGAAAATTCTTTTCAAGAAACAGGTATGTTTATTGAGCATCGTTCCACTTATTTTGGTTTAGACAAAGTTCGTTTTCCAGGTGATGGGGTGGTAACTGGTTACGGAACCATTCATGGACGTTTGGTCTATGTTTTTTCGCAAGATTTTACAGTATTAGGCGGTTCGCTTTCAGAAACACATGCAGATAAAATTTGCAAAGTGATGGATTTGGCCATGAAAAACGGCGCTCCTTTGATAGGCTTGAACGACTCAGGAGGTGCGAGAATTCAAGAAGGAGTTGTTTCTTTGGCAGGATATGCAGATATTTTTTACCGAAACACAAGAGCTTCTGGAGTCATTCCACAAATCTCAGTGATCATGGGTCCGTGCGCTGGTGGAGCCGTTTATTCTCCCGCTTTGACAGATTTTATTTTCATGTTAGAAGAAACTTCCTACATGTTTGTGACGGGTCCGAATGTTGTTAAAACGGTAACACACGAAGAAGTAACTTCCGAAGATTTAGGAGGTGCAAAATCGCATGCTGAGAAAAGTGGCGTGAACCATTTCACCGCAAGCAATGATGTAGAATGTTTGAAAAAAGTTCGCGACTTGGTGACCTATATGCCGCAAAACGCGAAAGAGCTCGCGCCTCAACCCAAGACATTTCATTTTTCAGCATCTAAAAACTCAACGATACAAAATATAATTCCAGACAATTCCAATCTCCCTTACGACATTCGCAAAGTAGTGGATTGCATCATTGACGACAATAGTTTTCGCGAAGTTCAAGAAGATTTTGCGAAAAACATCGTCGTAGGCTTTGCTAGACTGGAAGGAAGAACATTGGGAATAATTGCCAATCAACCAGCATCGATGGCGGGAGTTTTGGATATTGACTCTTCTCGAAAAGGTGCCCGATTTGTGCGTTTCTGTGATTCTTTCAACATTCCACTTTTGGTATTGGAAGACGTGCCAGGTTTCCTTCCTGGAACTGATCAAGAATGGCGTGGAATAATCACACATGGCGCAAAATTATTGTACGCTTTTTCAGAGGCAACTGTTCCAAGAATTACTGTAATTACACGTAAAGCTTACGGCGGCGCTTTTGATGTAATGAACTCCAAAAACATTGGAGCCGACTTAAATTTTGCATGGCCAACCGCCGAAATTGCAGTAATGGGAGCGAAGGGCGCAGCCGAAATTATTTTCAAAAGAGAAATTTCTGAAGCGGCAGATCCATCTGCAAAACTATTGGAAAAAGAAGACGAATATGCTGAGAAATTTGCCAATCCTTACCGTGCTGCAGAAAGAGGATTTGTGGACGATGTTATTCTTCCAGAAGAAACCAGAACCCGATTGATTGCAGCTTTCAAATCCTTGGAAAACAAAAACGAAAGTTTGCCTTGGAAGAAGCATGGGAATATTCCTTTGTAGAAAAATTTAAAATTTGACTTCCCTTCAATCGTACATATCCACGTATTTCGGCATAAGCACCGAAGACATGAATAAGGTAGAAACCCTGTTCAAACTCAGTTTATTAAAAAAGGGAGAGTATTTCACCAAAATTGGTCAATATTGCGACAAAATGAGTTTTATCCAATCAGGATATGTGCGCATTTTTGCTGAGGTTGGTGATAAAGAAGTTACACAATGGATTTCTACAAAAGGATTTTTTCTGACCGATTTATCTAGTTTTATTTTCAATCTTCCCGCCAAGCGAAACATGCAAGCCCTGAGTGATTGTGAACTTTTCACCATTCACAAAAAGGATTATGAACGACTCGTGGAATTGGTTCCCAATTGGCCAGAAATGGAGAAACGATTTCTTTCGGGATGCTTTGTTTATAGGGAAGATAGAATTTTTAGTCATTTGTCATTGAGTGCAGAAGATCGTTACAATAAGCTTTTTGAAGAAAACAAGGAATTATTTAACCAAGTTCTACTGCAATATTTAGCATCCATGTTGGGTATGTCACCAGAAACTTTTAGCCGAATTCGCGCAAAAAAGATTTCTTGATTTAAGTCAAGAGGAAAAGCTGAAAACAGCCGCAACTTTGTTTCCTAAAAAGAAACAAAAGATGAGAAAAGAAATCACAACCCAAATTGAAATTGCTGCAACACCAGAATCCGTGTGGAAAATCTTGACTGATTTTGAAAAGTATCCGGAATGGAATCCCTTTATTCATTCTTTGACAGAAAATCCAGTTGTCGGTGAAAAAATTGAAGCGAAAATTCAAAACATGAATTTCAAGCCAGTAGTTTTGGTTTTTGATAAGAACAACGAATTCAAATGGCTCGGCAACTTTCTTTTCAAAGGTCTTTTTGACGGCGAACACCGTTTCCAATTGAAAGAAAACCCAAACGGAACAACAACCCTAATACAAAGTGAAAAATTCAGAGGCATTTTAGTTGGCTTAATGACCAAAACATTGGACACCAAAACTATCGCTGGATTCAATGAAATGAATCAAAAGCTGAAAGAATTGGCGGAGAAAGGATAAAGTAAGGCCGCCCAATCAACGTATAGAAAGGCATTCCAGTAAACCAACTCAGCGCCTCCTAATCTTTGGGTTAAACTGATCAGCGTCCTTCATTTCTTGTAGTCGAACTTAGTGCCTAAAAAACCTCATTTCCTCCGTAACCACCTCGGCACCAAAACAGACCCAATTACCAAATACGGGAAATAAGAAATCAGTCGCCAAATGAGTGCCAGTGCAACTAACAAAAGTGCAGAGGAAGTGAAAGTGCTCAGCAATTCACCAAAAGCATATTCCGCCACACCACTGGCTCCAGGCGTTGGACTGACAAGCATGAACAACCACAAAACCAATTGTTTGCCCAGCAACAAGAAATGCTGATAGAGTGACAAACTCAGAAAAGCGTGAAGAATGGCGTTGATGACCAAATAACGAGAAATCCAAGAACCACAAGTGCTTAAAAACGCGTTGATCCAGAAACGTTTTGGTTCGGTACTTAATTCTATTGAAGCAGTGTGTATTTCTTCACCTGTTTGTATAGCATTAGGCCGCCATCTTTTCAAAATAGGAAAACGAAACACGAAGCCGAGAACGGTTTTTGCCAAATTTGGAAACAGAAAAATGCTGGCAAACAAAAAGAGGCAAACACCGGAAATTAAGGCAAACCCGGTCCAAAAAACGAACTGAACACTGCCCGAACCATTGATATTTGCAGGAAAAAGGTCGCTTTGTTTGATCAACAAAAAGACGATAGGAATCATTAAAACGTAAAATAGGTTGTCCAACAAAGCTGTGATTACGACAATGGCTGTGGATCTTCCGAGGGCAATTTTTTCACGGTTCAGGATGAACATGGCAACCGCAGCACCACCAACAACACCGGGCGTTAGGGCAGAGGCAAACTCCCACAGCATGATGACAAAGAAAGACCTTTTCCAAGTCAATTCTTTTTTGGTCAAGATGCGAATGCGAAGCATATAAAAGAAATCGCGGCCCACCATGAATACGACGGCCATAAAAAGCCAAAACCATGCTTGGCCATTCCACGAAATATTTTGAAGTACGTTTTGAACAGACTCTTTGTTGTAGTTTCCAAATACAGAATCAAGTTGAAATTCGCTTGGGTTGTGGGTATCGACTTGTCCGTCTTTGTTGTCGTCGACCCAAGAATACTGACCTCTTCCTTGTTCAACTTCTACAAAGGTAGTTTTATTCAAAGCGCGGAATATCATCCATGCCGAAATGCCTAAACCTATAATTACGGGTATCCAAATACGCCAACCAGAAAAGGTTTTTTGAAGTGGATTAGTCTCCATCTCCACTCAGATTTAAAGTCACTTCAGCATCCCAATTTCCCCTAACCTTTTGAGATTTTGGATAAATATAAACTTTTTCGGGCATCGTTTTGTTGTCAAAATCGCCACCGTCCCAATAACCATTTCCATTCAAATCGTCGATAATGCGAAAAGAATATTCACCCGACAAAAGATGGGTAAAAACATATACTTTTTGGGATTTTTCCAAAGCAATTGACTCTACCAATTTTCCACTTTTTAGCAATTCTAAAACAACGGCATTTTCATATCCATCAAGTTTTACTTTAAGCGTTCCAACATCTTTTTGACTCAAACATGCGATAGAAAAAGACAAGGTGTCGGAGTTTTTTCCTAATGAAGATTGAACAGCATTTGGCAAAAATTGCACTTGAATATTCGAGATGGTCTCTTTTCGGTCAAAGTTAAGTTCCACGTATGTTTCCCTAAACGCAATGCTTCGAATGGGTACAAGCGAGCTATCCGTTTTATTTAAGATTGAAATCAAAGGCAAATCGAGCGATGAAATCAAATGGTTGCAATGGAAACGAATGGCTTGATCGGCCAACAAGTCTTTCTTGTCGATAAGCTGCAAGGTCAGTGCAGTATTTTTGTCTTTGTTCTGTAAGCGAAAAGCAGCCGTATCTGTCCAATCTTCACCTTTTACCACCAATTCATAAGAACTTGAATCGCTCCACTGAAAAGGCAAAAGAACTGAATCTTGTTTGAAAAAAATGATGTTTTCGTCGCTCAATATTTCACCGTTTAATTGATAGGATGCGTTTTTCAAATTTCGATTCGCAGCTACAAAGAAAGTGTTGGGTGGATTCAACTGAAAATTAGTGATTTGGGCTATGGTTTTGGGTGGAGAAACAAGAATAGGAATCGTATCCTCTAATGTTTCGCTTAACTCTATTTGTCCCAGTTTAAAACCAAAACTTTCCAATGGTTGAGGCTTGAGGTCTTTGTTTTTATCATCAAAAGCGACAAGTTGATAGGTACCTGGTTTCAGATAAGAAAGTTTTACTTTACCATTTCGGTCCGTTTTTCCGAAGTAATCCGGAAGAACAGTGTCTGAAAAATTACTGTACAAAGCAATAGTTTGTTTATCTAACAAAGCTTTGGAAAAAGCATCCATCGCGAAAAAGGTTGCGTCCAAACTATCGATTGTTGGTCCCGTGGAAAAAACAAAACTCATCAAAGAATCATTTTTTTCCGTGACATCTTGAACCAGACCATTCAGATAAAAAGCGTAGGTCGTATTCAATTTTATCTCCTCATCCCAGGATAGAACCAATGTTTTGTTCTTGATTTTTGCTTTGGGTTTGATATCTGGCGGAATGACAACAATGTTTTCAGCAGGATTATTGAGCGTAAAAAATTCATCAAAAGGAATGACCAATTCTTTCCCGTGGAAATTGGTGCTACCGTTTTTGGGCGACATGTCTTCCATATTCGGTTTAGGTGCATTTTCATCGCGCAACCCGCCAGAAAGAGGTTCTACTTGGGCACAACTTCCCAAAAGTAAAAGAGAGATTAAAACAACTCCGAAACGTATCGACATAATTCTTCTAAATATTGTTGGTCAATCTCATCAAAATCTGCGAGTTGATCACTATCTACGTCTAGCACCGCCAGCACATTTTCGTTTTTTATAATGGGAACGACAATTTCGCTTTTCGATGCAGAACTACAAGCAATGTGCCCAGGAAAAGCATCCACATCAGGAACGACAAAAGTGCGTTTTTCTTGCCAAGCCGATCCACAAACACCTTTTCCCAGTTGAATCCGCGTGCAAGCAATAGGTCCTTGAAACGGTCCAAGCACCAATTCATTTTCCTTTACGAAATAAAAACCGACCCAAAAAAAGCCAAAAGCTTCGCGCAGTGCAGCAACGATGTTGGAGGTGTTGGCAATAAGATCAGGTTCGCCCGAAACGAGCGCTTTGATTTGAGGAAGAAGCGATTGATAGACTTCCGCTTTGTTTCCCTTCTGAATTATAAGTTCTTCTGCCATTGCGACAACAAAAATCGTGTTTTTTTGGAGACATCGGTTATTTTTCCTTATCTTCAAGTAAAGAAGACTAAAAAATATGTTAGAAAAAATCCCCGTTGAGAAAATCCTTTTTCTGGATATTGAGACTGCACCGCAAGTATACAAGTATGCAGACTTAGATGAAAAAGGTCGAGAACTGTTTGAATTGAAAACGAGATTTCAGAAAAAAGAAGATAATACCTACGAAGAACTTTGGGACTTGCGTGGTGGAATTTTCGCTGAGTTTGGTAAAATAGTTTGTATTTCTGTTGGTTTTGTTCTCGATAGACGAACAGGCAAAGAAATCCGAATGAAAAGCTTTTTCCATCACGATGAAGAAACATTGCTCAAAAACTTTGTTCAGTTGTTAGAGGATAGTGGCAGTCGTTTCCCCATTTTATGCGGACACAATGCCAAGGAATTTGATTTTCCATATATCTGCAGAAGATTGCTCATCAACGGCATGAAGATTCCAGCTATTTTGGATTTGGCAGGCAAAAAACCATGGGAAATCCCACATTTGGATACAATGGAACTTTGGAAGTTTGGAGATTTCAAAGCCTTTACATCTTTGGCCTTGCTTTGTCACGTTTTTAATATTCCCACACCGAAAGATGATATTTCAGGGGCAGATGTTGCCAGAGTGTATTATGAAGAAAATGATTTGCCTCGAATTAAACTTTATTGCGAAAAAGATGTTGTAGCTCTCATACAGCTCTTCCTTCGGATGAAAGGCGAAAACCTCATTCCGGAAGGTGACATCATTTATTCGGAATGACCCAAAACACGCACACAACACTAATTTTCTTTCAGTTCGAAGGTTTCTGGAGTCGATATATGGCTATCAGCATCATGGGATTTTCAAAAGTCATTCGTCCAAAAGGGAAGGGGATGTTGGTTGGAAAACTTTTGGGAACAGGCTCTGGTCTTGGTTTTTCGCGCAAACCCAATTGGGGACAATATGCACATTTCGCGATATGGGAAAACGAGGACCGTGCGAAGGAATATTTTTCTAGCAGTGCTTTGATCCGTCGTCTGACCAAGTGGTCGCAAAAACAAGTTGTTTTGGAAATGCAACCTTATCAATCTAGAGGAATTTGGGATGGAAAAAACCCTTATCCACAAATTCCTACTTCGGCGGAAATGGAAGGCAGTGTTGCGATTTTAACCAGAGCCAAATTGAAAACCAAGAACATATTAGATTTCTGGAAACACGTGGAACCTGTCAATACGAGCCTTGCCAATTCTAAAGGAAGATTATTCTCCGCAGGATTAGGCGAATGGCCATTTTCACACCCCATTACTTTCAGTCTTTGGGAAGATATTTCTGCTGCAAAAGAGTTTGCCTATTCACAACCCTTCCATGCCGCTGCCATAAAAGGAGCTAGAGACGGAAGCTGGTTCAAGGAGGATATGTTTGTTCGGTTTGGGGTGAAGAAGTTTAAGCAATAAAAAAGGCTCCATTCCAATTAGGAATGGAGCCTTAATTTCATAGCTCTAGTTTAATGTCTTTATTGAATAAAGACAGTTTCGTCGTTGGTTTCTTCTTCAACAATTTTAATGATACCACTGCCCGACAATAAATCTTTTTTAGCGGTGATATTCAATACGGCAACTCCAGCTTGTCCAGCTTGGTACATATAGTTCAAATTGAATATGGCTTCTCCAGCTGAATTCGTTGTCGTTGTATCCGAAATATTTACTTTTCCTTGTTTCCCTGGCTCAGAAGATTCTCCATAAAGGATAACTTTTACTCCAGGAACAAGAGTGTTTCCAGCGTTACGCACATATATTTTTGCGAATGTATCTTTCTTTTTATTACAACCCGAAAGAGCCGCTGTAGAAACTACAAAACAAGCCAATAAAAAGGGAACGAGGTATTTTTTCATATTTAATGTTTTAATTCTATTCGAAACTTACAGTTTTAACAGAGGTGTTGTGAACACGGATTCTGAAACCAGAAGCCTCACCGTATTCGGAACCTTTCTTCACAATAACGTCAAACACCCCAACAGGGTTGTCTTCACCAGCTTTTGCAAAGTAATCCTCCATAGGAAACTGAGCGAATCCAGATGAATTGGTTAGTAAAGTATCAACATAAGCCACAGTGGTCGTGGCATTTTCAACATCACCAATAATAATAACCTTGGCACCTTCTACTAATTGATCATTTGCACTGCGCACATATACTTTAGCAAAAGAAGGGTCTTTGTTTTTACAAGATTGTAAAAAGCCAATCGACATCGCCAAAAGTGCCACAACGCTAAGTGTATAAAGTGATTTTTTCATGTTCTTACTCAAAATTAGTGCTTCCAAAGATAAACTATTTTTTATTAATCCCTTACGGAATGCTAATTTCCTTAAAATCTTTACCTTCGCAAACAATTTGCTACCTTAATATTGAAACAATTTGCTTTGTTGAAAAGTTACAGGCTATCAAATAAAAAATATTGCTCCAGCATAGATTTAGTCAAAGATGAAGGAAAAAATTGAACAGATTCGCGAAAAGATTCAAAACGAAACCGTTAAAAGCAAGGAAGCTCTCGAGCAATTCCGAATACAATATTTGGGTTCGAAAGGCTTAATGAAAGAGCTTTTTGGAGAATTGAAATCGGTTGCGAATGAACATAAAAAAGAAGCTGGTCAATTGTTGAATCATCTTCGAATGGACATGGAAGCTCTTTATGAGAAATACAAGGAAGAACTGAGTCAAGATACGAATGCAGCCAATAAAATTGATTTGTCTCGACCAGCAGAAGACTTACAAATTGGCTCGCGTCATCCCTTGTCATTAGTGAGATCAGAAATAATTGAAATATTTGCAAGAATTGGATATTCCGTTTCGGAAGGACCAGAAATAGAAGATGATTGGCACAATTTCAGTGCTTTGAACTTTCCGCCAGAACATCCGGCGCGCGACATGCAGGATACTTTCTTTATTGAAAAAGGAGAAAAAGAAATGGCTTTGCGTACGCATACATCTTCTGTACAAGTTCGCGTGATGGAGAATCAAAAGCCACCTATTCGGACCATTTCTCCAGGAAGGGTGTATAGAAATGAAGCGATTTCTGCACGAGCACATTGTTTCTTTCATCAAGTAGAAGGTTTGTATATCGATAAAAAAGTTTCGTTTGCAGATTTGAAACAAACCTTGGATTATTTTGCCAAGGAATTGTTTGGTGAAAAAGCACAAATTCGATTACGTCCGTCTTATTTTCCGTTTACGGAGCCATCTGCAGAAGTGGATGTTTCCTGCACGATTTGCAATGCAAAAGGATGCAATGTTTGCAAATACACAGGTTGGTTGGAAATACTCGGTTGTGGAATGGTAGACCCCAATGTATTGGAATCTTGCGGAATAGATTCCAAAGAGTATAGCGGCTTTGCTTTCGGAATGGGTGTTGAACGCATAGCACAATTAAAATACAAAGTCAATGATTTACGTTTGTACAGTGAAAACGACATACGTTTCTTAAAACAATTTACAGCAGGATAATATGGGATGGTTTTCATCAAACGAGAAACAAATTACGTCGAGAGTACCGTGGCAAAATTTGACAGAAATGAGCCAATGGGCTGAAATCTGGGGGAATAAAAATGGCGAAAAACATATCGTATTCAAACACAGTACGCGTTGCAGTATTTCCATGATGGCCAAGCGAAAAGCGGAGCAGGATTGGGAAGAAAGATTCGGCACCGCACATATTTGGTATTTGGATTTATTGAATCACCGAGATATTTCCAATGCGATTGCGGATAGCACAGGCGTTTATCACCAATCGCCACAAGTGATTTCTTTTAGCAATGGAGAAGTAAAATACCAAGCCACTCACGGCGAGATTGATATCAGAAGAGCCTTTAAAAGTTTCGATAAATGAAAAAGTGGATCATAATTGGATTGATTGTCTTGTTTGGGCTAGTTTATTTCTTAGCACCATTATTTAAGCCAGATCCAACGGAATCAGAGTTACCAGCTGCGTTTACTTTCAAAGAAAACTTGGCCACAGAATGGGACAAAGCAGTGGACATTTCTTTTGAAGTGCATCAAGATGATGTCGAATCTATTGATCTCATTTATAACGATAGCGTTTTCAAAACATGGAAGAAACCAAAAGGTAAAATCACGTATCGATTGAATGCTAGTTACTATGGTTTGGGAACAAAAGGACTGAGTTTGGTGAGCACCATGACGGACGGAAGTTCTGATTCTGACGATAGATTGGTGCGCATTGTTTCTGATAAAAAACCAGAAATTTGGACGATTTCCATTGACAAAACCTTTCCGCACAACGTTAGTCACTTTATTCAAGGTTTGGAGTTTGATGGAAATACTTTGTACCAAGGAACTGGAGATCCTCGCCATGATGGTCAAACTTTAGTAGGAGTTGTGGATTTATCAACAGGCGAATACACCAAGAAAATTGGATTAGACGCCACCCATTTTGGTGAAGGAATCACTATTCTCGGCGACAAAATTTATCAATTGACTTATACCACGGGCAAATGCTTCATTTACAACAAAACTACTTTGGAGTTGATAGGTGAAAAGTCATATAAAGGAGAAGGTTGGGGATTGTGCAACGATGGAGAGTTTTTGTACATGACAGATGGATCCGAACGAATTACCAAGCGAGACCCAAATACTTTCGAGATACTAGAAACAATTGAAGTTGCAGACGATAATGGCCCGATTAAAAACCTGAACGAATTAGAATTCGTTGACGGATTGATTTTCGCAAACGTATGGCAAACAAACGCTATCGTTGTCATTCAGCCTGAAAACGGAAAAGTTGTCGCTGTAATTAACGCTACGGAATTGGAAAAATTAGGTCAAAATGGAGGCGACGTTTTGAACGGAATTGCCTACAATAAAACCAATGGAAAATTCTATTTAACTGGAAAATACTGGAGTAAGTTATTTGAAGTTACTTTGAATAGACAAGCGATTTAAAGGCGTTTTTGTTATAGAATTTTCAAATATGACACTACAAGCTCAAGGACTTGTATAATCTCTAGAATAGACTTGCTTTAAACAACCAAGCGAATTTGAATATTGATAAATGACAAAACACGGCGGAAGATGCCTTGTTGTTCAATCGGCATGAAGAATTATAGCGGGAAATGAGAACAGATGATTGAGAGTAAGTATTTGCGTATAGGTAATTTTTGAATCAGGAGTAAGACAATAATAACCAAGTTTAGGTCAAACAAAATAAATAGAAGCGTGTTGAATATTTCTTCGGGCTTGCTTACATCGCCTCATCCAAAGCCCCACAAAATCCAGCAATCGCAACATCCAAAATCTCCTTCGTATGCGCTTGAGAAATAAACCCAACTTCATACCCGCTTGGCCCGATATAAATTCCTCGATCCAACAAGGCGTTGAATAGTTTTCTAAATCCTGTCATGTCGTCGTTGATGCGTGCACTCTCTCGAATGGTTGTTTTACCATCAAAAGACAACCAGAAAATAGAACCAACCGTTACAATCTGAAAATCAAAACCTTTGGCTTTTGCATGGTCGTTGATGGCCTTGACAAAGTACAGCGTTCGTTCTTCTTGTTCTTCATAAAATCCGGGTTTCACACACTCTTTCAACTGAGCAATTCCAGCAGCCATCGCAACTGGATTTCCACTTAAAGTTCCCGCTTGATAAACAGGTCCGTCAGGTGAAACCATGCTCATAATTTCCTTACTTGCACCATACGCACCAACCGGCAAACCACCTCCAATTATTTTTCCATAGGTAACGATATCTGGGGCAATGCCATACAAACCTGCCGCACCTGTGAATCCCACACGGAAGCCGGAAATTACCTCGTCGAAATGGAGGAGAACCTTGTATTCTGTGCAGAGTTTTCGCAATTCCAAAAGGAAAGTTTTTTCTTGAAGAAGCAATCCATTGTTGGCAGGAATAGGTTCGATTATGGCGCTGGCTATGTCGTGTCCATGTTCTTCAAAACAAGCGCGTAAAGCTTCAATATGATTCAAAGGCAAAACCAATGTTTCCTTGGCTAAAACTTCAGGAACGCCTGCGGAAGATGAGGTGCCAAAAGTAGCCAAACCACTACCGGCGCTCACCAGCATAGCGTCTACATGTCCGTGATAGCAACCTTCAAATTTTAATATTTTATTCTTTCCTGTATATCCTCTAGCTAGACGCAAAGCACTCATAACAGCCTCTGTTCCCGAAGAAACGAAGCGCATTTTTTCGATAAAGGGATTGTTGCTCAAAATCAATTCGGCTAATTCGCTTTCCAATTTGGTCGGCGCACCAAAACTTGAGCCGTGGTCCATGGCATTAACAACTGCCTGAAAAACACCTTCGTTACGATGACCTAAAATCAAGGGACCCCAAGAGCAGCAAAAATCAATGAATTCATTATCGTCTTCATCCCAAATTCTGGCGCCTGCTCCTTTTTTCATGAAAAGTGGCGCACCGTCAACAGATTTGAAAGCACGCACGGGTGAATTCACACCTCCAGGAAAAAAGGTTTTGGCTTTTTCGAAAAGAGCTTCGGAGTTGGATCGTTTGATTTTTGAGGTCATTTTAGTGCGGAGTTTTGTGCCACAAAAGTAAGGAAACTGTGCGGTTTTGTTGCCACGAATACAGGATTTGTCATGGATAGTTTAACAAACTTTTTATAAAGAATTTTTATGCCAGTTATTGTTATTTTAACAAGCTAAACACAACATTGTTTCTAAAATAAATAAACAAAAAAAATCCTTCGAGAACCTTCGTGTATTCATGGCTAGGTTTAGTATATTAGTAAAGAAATTATTTAAGATGAATTCACCTCAACTTCCAGCATTAATAGCCCAATACGAATATTATAAATTGCTTGGCGAAAAAACATTTATTCAAGTTGAAGACGAAAAACTGTTCCATCAATTTGACGAAGACAACAATTCAATAGCTACGATAGTCAAACATTTGCATGGAAACATGATGTCGAGATGGACTGATTTTTTAACTACAGATGGCGAAAAAGATTGGCGAAAGCGGGATGCCGAATTTGAGAATGATATCAAAACGAGAGAAGAAATGATGGGTGTGTGGAACGAAGGATGGTCTTGCGTTTTGTCGGCTTTGAATAGTTTAACGGAGGAAGATTTAGACCGCGAGATTTTCATCCGGAATCAAGGCCATAGCGTTGCTGAAGCTATTTTTAGACAGTTGGCCCATTATCCTTATCATGTTGGACAAATTGTACTTTTAGGCAAGATTTTTTCGGACAAACCTTGGCAATCCTTGTCTATTCCTCGAGGAAATTCGAATGAATATAATAAAGACAAGTTCGCACAGCCAAAAGAAAAAAAGCATTTTACGTCAGATTATATCAAGAAAAAATAATTAGTCCATTTCGATTATTGCATGACCTCATTAAAACCAAAACTTATACTTATTTCGGATCTCTGGGGCAAAGAAAACGGTGATTGGATGGAAATCTATATTCAGGAATTAAACTCAGATTTCAAAGTGACCAGTTACGACAGCCGTGAATTGGCAGAAATTCCTCAAAGCGGATTATCGGAGAAAGAGATTCATGCTCAGTTTGTTGAAGGTGGGATTGATCGAGCGACGGAAAATATACTGAGATTAGAAAAAAACAAGTGTCTTGTTCTGGCTTTCAGTATTGGTGGAACAATTGCTTGGAAAGCTGCTTTAAACGGAATGCCAATTCTTAAACTAATTGCCGTTTCTTCGACCCGATTAAGAAAAGAATTTCAAAAACCTCGCTGTGAAATAGAATTGATTTATGGTGCTCAAGACGAAAACCGCCCCATGGATGAATGGTTTGAAGCCATTGAAGTATTTCCGTCAATTTTACTGGGCAAACCACACGAATTGTATACAGAAAGAAATATTATCGAAAAAATTTGTGGTGAACTTTCAGCAAGTTTGGAATAAAAAAAGCGCATCATTTCTGACACGCTTAATTAAAATATTCCTGACGAACTTATTTCTTCACGAATGAGGCTGTTTGAGCATTTGGAACGGATACAAAATAACGTCCAGCTGTTAAATTTGAAACGTCAATATCTCCTTCTTTTGTTTTTCCAGTAAGGATGACTTTACCTGCAATGTCCGTAATAATAAACGAAGCATCGTCAAAAGAACTGCCGGATACCTTTAAAGTATTTTGTGCTGGATTCGGGTACAATTGAAGTTGTATTAAATTATTTTCATCAACTCCTAAGCCTGATGTTGTTGGAAGA
Source organism: Crocinitomicaceae bacterium (assembly GCA_041751955.1). Taxonomy (GTDB): domain Bacteria; phylum Bacteroidota; class Bacteroidia; order Flavobacteriales_D; family Crocinitomicaceae; genus UBA2040. The sequence continues at coordinate 4,496 of JBGSIB010000024.1, read as the reverse complement.
GGAATAAGCGCTCCACCAGCAGCAAGAGCTACCCATAAACCAAAAGCAGGACCGTTAGAATTTACAGCAGGGTTAAGAAAACCTGACGCAACTACAACTAAAGCGTTATCGGTTAAACCCAAAGTTGATAATGGCGCTTGATACGCAGCCACGGTTGTTGTATTGTTTTGATCCTGTACATTCAAGGTATAATCTGCAGTCGGAAGCTCGAGATATCCAGCAAAGTCACCATAGGAAGCGTTGTTCACAACATTTCCTGCGGTAGATTCGACAACGTCTACGGTTGGAGCATCGGTAGAACCGTGGAAAACAAGAACATCGGTATTTCCAGCGATATTAGCAGTTTCTCTCCCCATGTTATAAACATCAAGGCTGAAAGCCGTAGCTGGCGAATACCCAGAAGGACTCACAATACCATTTGCAATAGCTACATATGTTTCTCCCGCCGTTAAGGTCAAGGGAACGGTAACAATCGCTTGTGATGACATTGTACTATTAGCCGGAGCTACTCCAATTGTAAATTGTGTACCAGCAGGAGCGTCTATAAAAGGAGAAGCGGTGCGAAAGGTAAAATCATCCAGTAGCAGAGTGCTGTTTAAATAAATATCCACCATATTTGCTGCTGCATCAGGTGAGTTGTGAATTACTTGAATTCGCGCATTTTGCCCGAAAGAAATCGCGCTTGTGAAAAGCATTAATATGCCTGTTAAGAGTTGAAATTTTTTCATAATTGATTAATTTTTGTTTAACGTTTTACAACAAAGTTTAAACAAGAAACATTTCTTGAGCGGAAATGGTTGGAAAACAATGTGTTAAAAAAAGTTAAGCACAGATCGACTTTTACCAGATTGAAGTTTTGGATTCAGGAGAATAGGTGTCTGATATAAGGCTTTAGTGATGCAGAATATCGCTGGACAAAAAAGAATTGTTGAGAGAATAAACAGTTTACTTCCAGCAAACTAACAGATGTTAATTCCTTCAGTTTATTTATGTAAATTTTGTGATTATCTCTTGAAATTAAATCTACTTTTACCTCGTGAAAAAAGCACAACAGATATTTGGGATTATTTTTTTAACTGCGCTTTATTGTCTTTCAATTGGCGTATGGAAACCCGTATCTACCTTTTCCTCTCAGGATCATGAAAATTCTTACAAGCAAAACCGAAGCCTTGTCGTTTCGACAATAAATGAAATTTCGTTTTCCGAGAATCTAGCACCGTTTGGCACTGCGAAACAAAACAACAATAACGAGAACACGGGTTTAAATCATTTTGATTTTTCTCCCACCAACCTCACCTTAATTAATGGTTATGCTTTCTACCTGAATGATTATATTCTAAGGTGGCATAATTTATTGATTCAATCCAAAAAGGAAATCCTGCTATTTCCTTTTCATTCCTTTTGGTAATTTAAAATTAATTGTCTCGAATCAGCTAGAAACTAGTTGATAATCAAAAATTTAAAGCGCGGAAAACAAACCGACGCAATCAACAATTAATTTAAAAAAATGGATACTACAACAACAATTATCGGATTGGCCTTGTTGGCAATCGGAGTTTTACCCTTTGTGTTTTTGGGAAGAAAAAGAAAAAAAATTGAAAAAAAATACATGCAAACTTTTTTATCCTTTGTGGAACATAATGGATGCACAGTTTCGAAAAAGGAACAAGATGGGAATATGATAATCGGACTTGACGAACACAACAATCGCCTTTTTTTCCTTTCGACGAATTTAAATGAATACACACCAATAGTCGTTGATTTGAATTTTGTAAAAAGCAGCACAATTGTTAAGACAAAAAAAGAAGGCGTTCATGACGATGAGGGAGTATACGGCATAGCTAAAATTGAATTATGTTTCATACCGGCAAAACTAAATCAACAAACGATTAATCTTGAGATTTTTGATGCAAAGAAAAAAGCAGAAATGAGCAGCGAAATGCTTTTTGCTCGGGAATGGACGAAAATAATCAACGACCATATTGAAACTACGGTTTTACAAGTTGCGATTTAATTAAAAGCCTCTTTTCATTCACGAAAAGAGGCTTTTAAAAATAATTTGATGGTATGGAGGATATTTGTCTCCAAGAGAGTTTCTATCTTTCAGGGAAAATTTAAAAGTCCTTGTCGTGAAGCTTTTCGATGAAACAGTTGATTCCGATATTAACTTGTTGCCACATGATGGTGAGGTGAACTATTATGGTCTTGTTTTCTCATTGGAAAAATCAAATTCACTTCTACAGAATTTGTTGAGTACTATTGAATGGAAAAATGACATTGCCGTCATCTTCGGAAAACGAATTGTAACGAAAAGAAAAGTGGCTTGGTACGGTGATGAAGCATTCGAATATACCTATTCAAATAATACAAAACTAGCTTTGCCTTGGACACAAGACCTTCTTGAAATAAAGAAGATTATCGAAAAAAAATCTGGAGAAAAGTTCAATTCTTGTTTACTCAATTTATATCACGACGGCTCTGAAAGTATGGCTTGGCACAGTGATGGGGAGAAAGATTTAAAAAAAAATGGAGCTATAGCATCGGTTAGCTTTGGTGCGGAAAGAAAGTTTGCGTTCAAACATAAGCATACGAAAGAAGTCATTTCATTACAGCTTGAACATGGAAGTTTATTGGTTATGAAAGGGGAATGTCAAACGTACTGGCTACATCGATTGCCACCCACAACTAAAATTCTTCAACCACGGGTTAATTTGACTTTTCGTACAATTGTGAAATAAAAAAGGGGGCCCAAAAGCCCCCTTCATTTCAAACAAGAAAAGCTTATTTTTCAATGGCAATTGATCGGATAATTTTTCCGTTACCATGTTCAATCTGCACAAAGTAATATCCAGAAGGAAGTCTTGCTGCATTAATTTGAATAGAGTTTTTGTCAGCAGTTATTTCCGTTTTTGTCGATTGAACAACTTTTCCATCCGCAGACAAAATTGAAATCACACCCTCACCTGACCCATTACTTTCGAATTCAACAGTAAACTGACCATTGGATGGATTCGGGAATAAGGCAAAATCATAAATACCCAATTCATTCAAGCCAACATTCGAAATAACCGAACAGGCAGAAGTGTCAGAGCAATTGTTTTGTGTTATGATTACGGCGTAAGATCCATTAACGGTTGCTGTAAAACTTTGCCCTGTTTCGCCTGAAATTGGGGCATTTCCATTATTACAATCTATCCATTGATAGCTTGCACCTGCAGCCGCTGCTGTTAAGGTCAATCCAGAAAGAGAAACGGCACTGTTCACTGTATTTACCGTTAAATTTACAGTTATGACACTATCACAACCCGATACATTCACAAGGGTGTCGTTGTACGTTCCGGAAGTTGTCCAAGTATAATTTCCGCTGGGCGAAATTAAAGAAGAACAAGTACTTGCTGTATATTGGGAGCTCGTAGCCGAGCACGAACCATCGCCAAAATTCGCTCTCAAAATATACGATACATTAAAACCGAAGGCTTCGTTATTGGACCAAGGGGTCGTCCCAAAGCGCACCCAAGTTTTCCCAGGAGTAAATATCTGGTTGGTTGTTGCAACAGTGATATTCGAGTCTGCTTCGTTCAAGGCAACATTGTAGGTTCCAGCAGGAAGGATTAATCCGCCTAAAACATGTGCTGTCCACATAGAGTCTAAAGCGTTATTGATGATTAAAGTTTCGGTTGTTGCCAAAAGCGTGGTTGGCGTCCCAGTTCCATCAGTTGCATAAATGCTTGCAAAAATAGGTTGACCATTCATGACACCACCCCCATTCCCAATTTGAAATGAAACGGAGCTCAGTACATCCGAATTAGCCAGTGTAAAATTTTGTCCCAACTCACCTGCGGTTCCTGGTCCAATTCCTAAAGTTCCAGTTGCAATCCCATTATCCCTTGCAAATACAGTGTCTGTAAATTCTAAGGTGTAAGAAACGGTGTCGTTTGAGCTCACACCGTCAGTTTCATTAATTAGGTTGATCAATTGTACGGTGTATACATCTGCAATGGTTGGTGTAAAACCAGACAGTGCAAATGGAGCGTTTGAACCTACCGTAATTGTAGGAACGGCTGTGCTTGTTGCTGTAAAGACATTTGTCATAGCACCGTTTAAAACATTGACTTTCATTTGAACGTTTGTAATAGGACCAGAACCTACGTTGCTTATTGTGCCTGAATAATTAAGAGGAGAGAGAGCCTGTGGTAAAGGGATTTTTGTGTATTCTTTCACATTTGTATTGGCAATGCCTGCATCTGCAGCAGACAAAGCTGTAATAGAAACAAACTGTCTAAAAACCCAAACCTACTTCAGGATTACTTTTTCAACAATCTGATTGTCAATATTTTAAACGTCAATTTACTTGGTAATTCATTGATTTTCAGTATATTTAACTTATGAAATTCATACAAGGAAAAGATAGAGATCAAGTTGAGTTCTTTAGTTTGGGGCAAGCTATTTCGGATGACAATGAGGTGCGTTTAATTGATCTGTTTGTTGAAGCTATT
>JBGSIB010000023.1:0-51990 GCA_041751955.1 Crocinitomicaceae bacterium | reverse complement strand
CCTCAACATACGATCTCATCTCACTGATTGATTAGCGTTGGTATTGTTTAAATTCACTCACGTTAATGTTATATTTTGAAATGAAGATTTTCTCAAGGTGTTGATTGCAGATTAGGGTAAACAATTATCAAAATCTATTGTACTTCACGCTGGTTATTCGACAATCGAATCAATTAAAAATCAATTTCCTGTATAAAATTGGTTTTCAGCCGAAAAACTTAATATTGAACTCACTAATTAAAGGATTATATTTGTTTCGCATCGAATTCACATCGAATTCACATTGAAGTAAAAATCTTTTAGACATTTAAAATGGGAGAAAATAACGAACCGGACAATACGAGTCAGGAAAAAAAAGCTGTAACCAAAACTGTGGCTCCAACAACTAAAAAAGTAGTTACCGCAACTAAGTCGACTGTTAGCAAACCGATTGCAAAAGCGGCAGTAAAAAAATCCTCGGGTACGGCGATAAAAAAACCTGTTGTCAAAACAGTGGCCAAACCTGTTACGACAAGTTCAAGGGCAAGAAAACCAGTTGTAAAAGCAGCAGCTGTTAAAAAGACAATCACAACTGCTCCTGCTGCGAAAAAACCAGTTGCTGAGACAGAAGTTAAGGTAGCCACCGTTCCAACAATTAAAAAGCCAGTGGTCAAACAACCAGTGAAAGCGGCAAACCCTCCAGCGAAAGTGCTTAAAGAAATTCCGAGTAAAATTGAGTCGCTAGAAGTAGAAAAAATAACTGAGGTAAAAACCCAAAAATTGGATAAAAAGAATCTCAAAAAGTTAAAGAAAATGAGCGATAAAATCAAAGAGAAAGAGAAAAAAGCGAAAGCGAAGGAAAAAGAAAAGGCTAAAAAAGCAAAAGCTAAAGAGAAAGCCAAAAAAGAGAAAGCCAAAAAGAAAGAAAAGGAAAAAGCAGCGAAAAAAAAGGCGGACAAAACGAAAAAATCGAAGAAAAAATAATTTTATAAAATCGAAACTGACCATTTCGATTTTTTTTTCACTTTCAAAATCAGAAGAATTAAAACGTAGAGAATACATTCACAGTAAATCAAAACAAAAAATATAGGATGAAAAAATATTCTATTAGACAAGCACTCTCGGATAGCGAGCATTATAAATTCTTTCTGTTGACATTGTTCAGGGCAAGTGTAATTCGAAAATTATTACTGATTGTATTTTTTCCAGCAGCACTTCTATCCATTCTAAACGCCTTAACATCCGAATTTGGCTCTCACATCAAAGGGATGCCGACCAATGTTATTGTATGTTTAATTTTTCCTGTAGTAATTCTTTTATTGCTAACAATTGGACCTTTTTTTGCGATAAAGTTTAATAAAAAAGAACCAGTCATATATGAATTTACTGCTTGGGGAATGATCATATTGGACAATGGAAAAAAGCTGAATTTTCCTTGGGACGAAATTTCAGCTTACACAGAGCTATTGAATGTTATTCTCATCAAAATTCACAATAAGAATGCCGTTGAATATATCCTACCCAAAAATGGATTTAAAAATAATGCTGAATTAACAGAATTCCTAGATTTTCTGAGTGAAAATGGGCTAAAAAGGAAATAGGCGATTTGTGTATTAAATCAATTGATGAAGCCCTTTTCGTTGTATTCAATAGATTCAATATTCAAAAAATAAAACATATATTTGAATTACTGTAAATCAGTTGTTTGGACCTGAATATATTTCATAGTTGAACCAACTACAAACAAAACCATTATGAAAAAAGCAATTTACATTTTCGGATTCGCTCTTTTAGCGCTGAGCTTTTCATTCCATAAAGCAGAGAAAAAAACAGTAGTCATCGAAGTGAGTCACGGCGGACAGGACAGCGGAACAGAATACGACGGCATCACGGAAAAAGATCTCGTACTGACGATTGCCAATAAAATCAAAGAAATGAATACTCATCAGGATTTGAACATCATTCTGACAAGGGAAGATGACGAGTTCATGGAATTGGATCGAAAATTGGAGTTTATTCAGTCTTTGAAACCAAATTATTTGATTTCACTGCATATCAATTCCAGTAAAGATATGGACGCAAATGGTTTCGAATTGTACGTAAACGAAGACCATTCTGAAAAAGAAGCGTCGTCAAAACTAGCCTTGACCATAAAAAATGCACTACCGAAAGAAGTGAAAAACAGCCAAATAAAAAGCGGTAATTTTTACATGCTAAAAAATGTGAATTGTCCAGCTACTTTGATAGAAATGGGGTATTTGTCGAACGATGAAGACAGAGCGGTACTGATGAATGCAGAAAGCCAAAATCGAATCGCAAGAGCTATTTATGACGCATTGTATTAAGAAAGTTGGAAGTAAAAGTTGCTGGTTAGACAAATCGTTTAACAATTTTCACCTGAAAAAATATTTAGACGAATTAGCGGATGATGTGAACAATTTTAATGGTAAGAAAGCATTGAAAATTCATAGTTAATCATTTAATTGGTCTTTTGAAACTTTAAATTATGCACATGAAACTAATTTTATCCGTTTTTCTCCTTGGTATTTCCTTGCCCTTTTGGGCACAAGAATTCGATTTTGATTACAACCGCGACTACAAAAATATTTTAGCAAAAACCAAGGATAGCAAAAGCGATTTCCACTATAATAATCTCTTGATGCGTTTTCAAGTCAATGATGTATCACTTTCCGATTACGAAGTTCTAGTTTTGATGATTGGATTTACGGACAACAAATATTTTACACCCTACAGTTATTTATCCACGGAGCGAGAGATATATTCGCTTAATGGCAGCGGAAAGTATAAAGAAGCGCTTGACATGTGTAACTCTTTTTTGGCAGAAGTGCCATTGAGTCAGCAAGCTTTGGTTGAAAAATCGTATGCTTTTTATAAATTGGAGCAAATGGACAGCTCTGAATTCTATATGTGGAAATTTGAAAAAATAATGTCTGCCATGGGGCGTAGTGGTGATGGTTTGACACCAGAAACGGCTTTTTTTGCCTTAGGGCCTGCTGACGGTCAAAATTTTATACGTAAGTTTTTGGAAGGTGGAATTGGAAACATGGGTTCTGGTAGTGATAAGAACGGGAACTTTGTCGATATACTTGAGATGACCTGGACAGATGGCGAAACAGGTGAGAAAGGAAAAACGAATTTTTACTTTCAAATTCAACATGCGACCAAAACCATGTTTGGCGACCTCAATTTTGACGATGCAGAGGAAGGTGGAAATGAGAAAAAGAAGAAGAAAAAGAAGAAAAAGAAGAAGAAAAATTAGCGAGGAGATATTTAAATTTACATCTATTTTTAAATACGGGAATTCTTGGTTTTTTTAGCTGTATTAAACCTCAATACTTGTATCTTTGAAAGAAACAAGGTTCCTAGAAAATGGCAAAAACGCCCTCCAATCAAAACATTACGATAAACGACTTTTTTCGTGGGGCATTTTCGGTCGATATTGTCATTTTTACTTTTCACGAAGGGCAATTGAAAGTTTTGCTCCAAGAAAAAAACGACGAGCCGATTAATGCTGAATTGGGACTAATTGGTAAATTAATGTTGCCCAATGAAGATACAGACAAAGCCATGAAAATGCTTTTGCAAAACACTTTGGGCTTTGATAATTTTTACACCAAACAACTTATCGCCTTTTCAGATGTAGGACGTCACCCTTTGGGAAGAGTAGTGACTTTTGCGTATTATGGTCTAATGCCTTGGGAACGTTTTGACCCTAATTTTTTAGAAGGTTTGCAATGGCATACTTTAGACAATATTCCGGCCATGGGTTATGATCACAATCAGATTTTTAAATCTGTCATGAAGCGCTTTCGCAAAGGATTGCTGAGGCATCCAACGGTGTTTGAACTGTTGCCGAAGGAATTCATCCTTTCTGAAGTAATTTCGATTTACGAACAAGCCTTTTCAACTAAGGTGGATGCGCCAAATTTTAGAAAACAAATCCGTAAAAGTACGCTCATCCATCCCACAGGTAGATACCGCGAAACAGCGCGTCACGCGGGTCGTCCACCTGAACTTTATACCTTCGACAAGGCACATTACAACCAAATGAAGGATGATGTGCAATTTAATTTTTAAAAATTTAGCGTAAAGGAAGTTTTACCCGAAGGAAAAAATCATGTAATATGAAATCGAAAACAGAAATATTAGTAGAATTATGGTTGGAATCCAGAACCCGATTCTCGAATTTATTGACCGACTTGACCGAAGAAGATTTGAAAAAAACACTCACACCGGCTCAAAATTCCATCGGCTTTCTCATCCGACATATCGGTGATGTAGAATTACTTTTTGGCAAAAATGTATTTGGCGACAAAAACATTCATGTCACTGCAAAAACGGTAATTGACCAAAAAGACACAGGCGATTGGACGGAACTGTCAGAAATATTGACCTATGTTGATCAATCATTTTCGGCATTAAAGGCAATCGTGGAACAACAAACGGATGCAGATTGGGAAACAACTATCACTACGAAAGAATTTGGAACGAAAACCAAGGCAGAAGCATTTGGACGAATTGTATCGCACACAGCCTATCACGCAGGACAGCTCGGAATGATCAAAAAACACGGTTCCATTTAAGCGAATATTAAATATTTGGAAATGCATTTTTAGTAAGTTTACAATTTTCCGTTTAACACAATTAATATGCTCACAAACGTCAATCCTAAGTTACCCATGCGCAACAAAAATGCAACGCGCGATTTCTATTTAAACAAATTGGGATTCGAGGAATTTGGTAGCGCTGACTTCGACGGATATCTAATGGTTCAAAAAGACAATGTTCAAATTCATTTTTTTGAATTCAAAGACCTCAATCCAAAGGAAAACTACGGACAAGTGTACATCCGAACGGATGAAATTCACAAACTCTATCAGTATTTTCTCGACAATAAAGTTTGGATACACCCCAGCGGTCAACTAGAAGAAAAACCTTGGGGACAAAAAGAATTTGCTATCCTCGATCCAGACCACAATTTGCTCACGTTTGGGCAAGAAATAATTTAAAAGGTAAGGAAGATAAGTCGTGGATTAAATGACTTTGGTCTATAATAATCTACGGAATTCAATATTCTATACAAAATGTACACACTAACTTATTTCCCCTCTTCTAAAATTTTATAATTCTATAATTCTAAGATTCGCGAATTTGAGAAGACTAAAAGTTTAGGCCGTGAATTTTGAGGTTGGAAGCCAGTTATATCTAAATAGTCTAGAAAAAGGTTGTGAAAAATCAACAGAATTTCAAGTTTTTCTTACATAGTCATCAGCCTTTTTTTCCTTTCCTGCACAATAATATACAAAATCAAAATACTAGTAAAGGCGGCCAAAAAGCACCAAACTGATATCACTTTATCAGCAATGTAAATTTTTGTGAGGCTAAAAAGTATGGTATTCGCCACGCCGAGCCACCACATTTTTGTCACACTTGAAACCACAGTTGACAGCACGACAGAAGTGAAATAGAGTGGAATCATCAACCATTTCAAGGGATGCTTTGTATCAAATTCGTAGTGAATGCTGTGGCCGTGAATTTCGGATTTAATCCCTTTTGTCAGCATGTAAAAAATCAGTCCGGCTGCAACGATACAACCAATTATTGTAAAGACACCAAGTGTCTTCTTCCTTATGCCATTCGCTTCGTTTTTCCACATGGCGAATGGAATATAAATGGGCCAAATTATCCAGGCAAAAAAGATAAATGTGTACGTGCTCAGACCATCGAAGGCAGCGAATTCAGTGTACAATTTACTCAACCAAACAAAACCTTCGGAAAACTGTTGCATCCCAAAAAAAATAGGAATCATGGCGATATACCGAAGTGGTGTTTTGTTCGCTTTTTTATAGGAAACCACTCCGATAGTCGTTATCACGGCGGATGCTCCAAAACTTACTTCTGCTGAAAAACACATGTTTTTATTGAATCGTATAAGAATACTTTTAGTATTAAGGTGGCATTCTAAAACCTTGGCAAGTCAAGATAAGAAAAAAATAGAATTTGGTGTTGGTTTTGGTCTTAAATTTCAGCTCCCAAAAAAGTTCGTATCTTGCAATTTGTGAAAACCTCAACAGTTTATTAGCTCAATCAAATGATGAGATATCCAATATACTTTTCTCTGATGCTTTCAATTTTGTTCATCTATTCGTGCAAATCAGCTACGAAAAACAAAACAAATAAGCCCGCTGATATTGCGAAGGCAAATGAGAAAGCTGAAATATCTGAAACTGAAACAAATGTAAATCAGGATATAAACTCAAACAAAAAACCTGAACATTCACCCACCGACAGCATTCCAAAAAAAAAGAAACATAATCATTGACATTTCTGATCCAGTAGGCGAAATAAGAGATGAGACAGAACTGGTCATTGCAACAATACAGAAAGAGGAAGTCGAGCCGAGTATAAACGATTTTGTTTTTGTTCAAAAAGAACCTGAAGCACTAAATTTTGATGAGGTAAAAAATAATATTGGCTATCCACAAATAGCTAGAGATGCTGGTATTGAAGGAACAGTTGTCATACGTATACTTATCGATAAAGAAGGAAATTATTTGAAGCATAAGGTTTTAAAGAATCTACACCCTGTTTTAACCAGAGAAGTTGAAAAGCATATGGCAGAACTCAAATTCACACCAGCCATCCAAAATGAAAAACCCATTTTATATTGGGTAACCGTGCCATTTCGTTTTAATCTGATGAATTAATTTCCTTGAAAAAAGTTTGAAGCCAATAAGTTCTACGTTCCATAGTCACAAAAAAGTCTGTTTACACGACAGAATTAAACCCTAAATTTACGAAAACACGAATTTTATGCGCTTTCATACCAGAAAATGGGTCAAACCCGAAGACTTGAATCCAAACGGAACCCTGTTTGGCGGACGTTTGTTGCAGTGGATTGACGAAGAGGCTGCCCTTTATGCCATTGTCCAATTGGAGAATACAAAAATCGTCACCAAATTTATTTCGGATATCAATTTTCAGGATAAGGCTAAACAAGGAGACATCATTGAAATCGGTATGGACGTGGTCAAGTTTGGTAAAACATCAGTTACTTTGTGTTGCATAGTCCGTAACATGATGACGCGCAATACGATCATTTCTATTGATACCATCATCATGGTGAATTTGGGTCCTGATGGTCAACCCATGCCGCACAATAAAACGGAAATCGAATATGTAAAGGATCGCTTGGGTAATGGTGATGAGGAAGTAGAATAAAAGAATGTCAACTGGAGCGGAAATATTTGTAACCATTTTAATGATAGCACTCGGAATAGTTGCTGTCCAAGTTTTCCTATCTCGTCTTCGACAAAAAGAGAAAAAGGTTTATCCGGAAATTTGGAGCCAATTTCACGCCAGTGTCAAAATGGGATTGAATGAAGAGATTCTTTGCTTAGGAAATGAATTGATCCATAATTCTTCACTTACGCAAAAGGATTTGACTGATATACATGACATTGCCATTGAATTGTCCAAAAAAGACGCCCGCCTCGAGAATTTACGTTTAAATGCTTACAACAAACAATTGTATTTTAACAGACTTTTTTCCAAGACTTTTGATTCTTAATTTGTTTTAATTTAAATCCTCATAGAGCTAAATTACAGATGCCAACAAATTCCATCCTTATAGTCCGACCTGCCAATTTTGTTTACAATTTTGAAACAGCCATTTCAAATGCTTTTCAAAACGAATTGGCCATTTCCGATTCAGATTTACAGGAAAAAATTCTCCAAGAATTCGACCAATTCGCTCAAAAACTCATCGAATTTGGAGTCGATGTTACAATTGTCGAAGACACAGCGGAACCTATCAAACCGGATGCGATATTCCCTAACAATTGGGTCACTTTTCATAATAATGGTATTGTGATTTTATATCCAATGAAAGCGGTAAATCGACGAGATGAACGTCGGCCGGACATCATTCAAACCATAAGCAGGTCCTTTGAGATCAAACAGATACTTGATTTATCAGACTATGAAAAGGAGAATTGGTTTTTGGAAGGAACGGGGAGCATTATTTTTGACCATTTGAACAAAATAGCTTACGCATGTTTATCTCCTCGAACGGATGAAGCGCTTTTTAAAATGGTTTGTCAGCGTTTGGGATATCAAGCCATTTCTTTTTACTCAGTTGATGAAAACGGAAAAGAAATCTATCATACCAATGTCATGATGTGCATTGCTGAAAAATTTGCCGTTGTTTGTTTGGAAAGTATTGCCGATGATACTGAAAAGAAAAATGTAATGGATTCATTAACAAGTACTGGACTTAAAATTATCGATATTAGCCAAGAACAAGTGAACAATTTTGCTGGAAATATGCTTGAATTGAAAGGAAAAGAAGGAAATGTTTTGGTGATGTCTCAGTCTGCATTTGATGCTTTAAACGATAATCAAAAAGCGATTATGCGTGAAACTTGTCAATTATTGCCGATGTCTATTCCCACAATTGAAACCATCGGTGGAGGAAGCGCCCGTTGCATGATCGCTGAGATATTCTTACCTCGTTCATGAATGTTGCTTGAAAATTCTATTACTTTTAAGAAAAAAAACGATTTAATCACTTATACTCATATTTATGAATGGTGTCGATGGAATTTTTGCCGTGATAGGAATTTTCTTCTTTGCAATAATAATGGCGCTCATACCTACAATTTTTTACCTACTCACTTTGCAAAATACTTTGATGAAGGTCAGTCCGGAAAACAGGAAAATGCCTCCGGGACAAGTTTGGTTGGTATTAATTCCATTGTTTGGTATTGTTTGGCGATTCATCGTCGTCAACAAAATGGCAGACTCACTTCAAGCGGAGTTTACGAAACGAAATATTAGAGTGAAAGAAGCTCGACCAGGTTCCGATATCGGGATAGCATACTGTGTTTTGAGTGTTTGTGGTATCGTTCCTTTTCTTGGACCCTTTTGTGCAATTGCTGCACTTGTTTGTTGGATAATTTATTGGATACGAATCCACGAATACCAACAAAAATTATTATCTCCTTATTCTGATCCAGCAAGTGATGATGCCAGTACTTTTTTCGGAGAACCGCCAGTATATGAGAATGGCAGAAGAGAAGAAGATTGGTTTAAGGAATGATTCCGTCAGTCGGAAGTTTTGAACGATAAATACTTATTTCGCCTTGTTGACCAATTTTATTGCCCAATAAAGGAGATAGATTTTTATGATTTAGTAAAGTAGAATCCGAAATCACGAAATATTTTCCACCTTTTTTGACAAATCGCTCCAGATATTCTTTGTCCATATTTCCTGTGACTCCTGAATAGCCTTTTTGATTCATTAAGTACAAGGAAACATTAAATGAAGGATCGGGAAGGGAAATGATTTTGTCATTTTCTTGAATCCCAATTTCACGCAAATATGGTTTTATGTCTTCAAAGCGGATATGATTTTGATTCTCGTAATTCAGAACATCCATTCTATCGTAAAACTCTGGATTATTCAATGAAATTATATTCACATATTTCGAAAGTGTGCGCAATTTGACAATAGAATAAGCATATAAAAAATTGTAACTCAGAAAGAGAACGAAAAGAACCTTGAGTATTTTATTTTTAAAAATTTTGTTCTGATGTTCTTTCAAAAAGAAAAAGAAAGGAATGAATATAGCCGGAAATAGAATCAACATGGCTACATAATAATAGTCGTGATTGTGCATTAAAGGCGCCCACAAATAAAAATAGGCGAAGCAACCAAGGAATACAATTGGAGTGGAAAGGTAGGCATGTAGCGACATTTTTTTCCAAAGAAAAAGATTGACAAGACCAATTGCAGCCAAAAGGAAAAGCATTGAACGACTAAAAATTTGATAGGAAGTAAAATTTAAAATGGAAGCTTTCATTTCCGAAATATCCCGAGAATTCATTAAGTTAAAGGGGTATATATTGTTAAAAGTGTATAAGAAACCATGTTTGGAATTATAGTAACTTGCATAAGCGTACCAAGAAAAAATTAAAAGAAATACAGTAGTCAACCCCAATGCTTCTTGCCATGTTCCTTTAAAGATCCGATGTCTTTTCAACCTTTTCACAGGCAATAATTCAAAAATAAATATTCCGCAGAAAAAGATAAATGCAATTAAACTCGATATTTTCAATCCACCAACAATGGTGAAAAAAAAGAGAAACAATAGGAAAAATTTCTTTTGACCAGAAAGAGAATACCGTAAGAGAAAATAGCAAGCTATCAAAGCGAAGGAAAATGCGGGAGCGTCTGTCAAAAAGCTAACGCCGTAAGTAATAAAAATAGGGGAGGTGAATAATAAAAGTGATAAAGTTGCCGACCAAAACCAGTCAAGGAGGATAAGGCGAAGACTTTTGTAAAAGGCAAAAATTCCCAATAAAAGAATGAGTAGCCAAACTACACGATAAACCAAATAACTTTCGCCGGTAATTTTCCATATTTGACCTACCAGATAATACAAGATTGGAAATTCGCCGGCAGTTTTCCCACTCATCAATCCATCGCCCATTTGAATGTGCATTTCTGGACTGAAGAAAGATGCGCCTTCTTTGTAAAAATGAGCCAAAGAAAGACAATCCGTTTGTCGCCATGCATGAATATTAAATGGTCCTTTTGTCAGAAAAGAATCATAATAAAAAACTGCGAACAAAATCACAAGTAAAAAGAAGACAAGGTCTGCCCATTTACTATCCCAAAAAGACTCCTTTACTCTCATGATTCTCAAATCTATCGCATCAAGTACATTTTCCCAAATTCTTTGGTGAAATATGTGTCAGCTCCAGATTCTCTTTGTTTCATGCTTTCTCCATGCAATTTCATTTGAACGCGATAAAGGTAAACTCCATTGGCCAATTGATCGCCAAATTCATCTTTTCCATCCCAAGCAAATTCTGATATGTTTCGACCAATATACATCGGGCCAAATTCCATTTCATTGATTTCCCGAACAACTTTTCCAGATACGGTCATTATTTGAATCAATATATCATCGGGAACTTCGGAACCGGTTAAGGTGAAAACAAAGCGAGTACTTGTGCTAAAAGGATTGGGATAATTCATCAATTTAGTAATGCTCGATTCTGTAATCACTTCAAAGGTGATTCGATAATCTAAGTCACCGGAGAGATTACCCGTTTTGTCGGAACCTTGCACCAATAATGTATATTTTCCATCTTGCTCAAAAGCACCAGGATACATGATTTTAAAACGTTTGTTTTGGGCCGTTGCTGGTATCCATTGCATAATGGTCTGACCGTTCAATTCAAATGGAATTCGTTTTTGAACACCATTTGGATCGGTTAAATAGACACCAAATAAAGCTGTATCAGCTATCTCGTTCATCAAAAGCAGCGGATTATCGTCTTTTAAAGTAATCAGAATTTCTGCCAATGGATTAATGATGTCGCCATTCAAAATATGCCTTCCATCAAATGTGACATCCAAAAGTGGATTTTTATCATCCGTATTCACAAAGAAAGGTATCTGCAAAATATTATTGAAATGGAATTGTTCAGGCTGATCAGTCTGTCCAGTCAATCCAAACGGATTCACTTCCATCCAGAAAACATTAGAACCCTGAAATCCAACCGTCGAAAAAGTGATTGTATCACGTAGCGTTTCATTCACCCGCAAAGAATCCTGACGAGGATAAGGCAAAAAGTGTTTCACATGATTTTGATCTTCAATATAATAATGAACCAAAAGCGAGTCCATATCTACATCAAAAATATTGCGAACATCAATCGCAAAGGAAATATTAGTTCCTTCATCTATAGAATCCATGGAAGCGCTCCAAAAGTATCCATTCGTTCCGTCAATTGCTGCTTCTGGAGTTGGTTCGTATAGTACGTGCCATCTATCCAACTGAGGTGGAGTAAAGTTCAAACTGTCAATGATGGATGAACGAAGTCGTAAATACGGAGCATTACCCGCTTGTAAATAGCTTTCTAAATTCAAGATAGAATCATTTGCGCTGATATTGAAGGGTAAAGAAGATAGCATGTTTTTATTGATATCATACGTTTCAATGTTCAGATAACTTGTGTCACCCGGAATGGACTCTTCTGCATCTTGTTTCCAATAAAAATTTTCCCATTTTGTTGCTGGACCAATGAAAGGGGATAGTTCTTGGCCAAAATAATCAACTCCTATCATTGGAGCAGTTAGATGAACAGGATCATTAACGAACTGACCAAATAATTCAATCACCGAACTTGGGTCACCTTTTTTGACGAAAAAAGCCATATTTCTGTTTGGACGACTTGCATTTATACTGTCTGAACCAAGGGCAGCAAAAGTCGAATACATACCAGCGGAATCTATAGCATTCCATAAATTGTATTGAGCACCAGTAAAAGGAGCGTAAATAATCAAATAATGTCCATCAGGAACTTCATTCAAAACCATATTCTGGAAGGCTGCTAATTGCGGCGCGCTGTTTTGACGGAAGATAAAATATTTCTCTACGCGATTTCGACAAGAACTCAATTCATTAACATTTCCAAAACCGTGTGTCGGATTCAAAGTGTCGCCTTGAGTATTTACCCATCTTGTTCCCCATGAAGCAAAACTTACTGGATCTACAACACCGACATGAAGAGAAGGCGCAACAGTGCACATGTCATAATCTTGCTGAGTTCCATTAATCAACCATTGATTTTGAGAGGTTGGTGTGTTTGTGCCGACGGCAAAAGCTTCTAACCAAGTTGTGTCACCTAAGGTGAAATTTAGTTTTCTATTCGGTTTATCATATTCCAAAGAACTGAAACTATTGCCTTCGAATTGAAAGAAATGGTCTTGTCCCCATCCTGATTTATCCGATATGTATTGAAAGGAACTTTCTTTCCAATTTAAAATAGGCGCACTCAACGCCACACGCCAGAAATATACAGTGCTATCATCAGCAGTTAATGGAGAAACTTGATTGTTCGATACCAGTTTCCAATTGTTTGGATAAGCTTCTTTAACGCCACCGATACTGACAATTTCTTGATATCGATACTCAGGTGAGTTGAATGCGTTCGTCGTGTCAATCTCAAAACGATAGGTTTGAATACTTGCTAGTGGATCAATAGTAGATGCCTTAAGAACAACGCTATCCCTCGGAACTACAGCAAATTTTGGCGGTGATACAGGTTGAATTCCGTCTATATTGATGACAAGGTTTTTGACGACCCGATTATTGTTGAATTCGTCATAAACTTCATCCATGAAAGAAGGTATATCGGCCGAAATGGAGAATTGATTCACACCAATTGCAATGTTAGCCTGCAAAGGCATTTTAAAGTCTATATAATTTTTGTAATGTATTTCCGGCACGTATACATAGTAAACACTATCAATACCACTTTCGGGGAAATCACGTCGAATTTCAAGGACAACCGTATCAGTAATGGATTGTCCTAAGTTGGTCAATTCAATATGAATGGTGATGCTGTCTACACTCAAATCAATTTCAGAAGGAGTAAAGCTGATGTTTTGGTCCAATAGTTCTATTTCTGGTTTCGTATGCCAGTTCAGTCGAACAAGCGGATCTCCATTGTAGGTCATTTGGAGAGCCGTAGTTTCTGTCAAAAGGCCACTCATAGTAGGGTCGTATGTCAAAGAGCTAATGGCATTTTGTATTTGCTTCGAAATAGGTAAACCGTATGATCCAGAACTCATTTCTTGATACAAAGCCTTTGTATAGGTGTAAAGTGGTGGCGAAAATCCCAATGAAACAGGTGATAAAAAACCAATGGCTCCTGAATTTACTGCGCGGACAAATTTTTCAGATGTCGAAATGCCTAAGTTTTCATTGTAAAATATATTACCATTATAGCATGTGTTAGCGATAACTAACGGATATTTACCTTGATTATTCCAGTTCGATGGTTCGTCTAAATTAATTTCAAAGCCACTTGTTTGTGAATTGGCATGCCCGAAAAAATTCATCAAACTAACGCCAGATGAAAGACGCGAAGAAATTTCTGAGTAAGTAGCAGGATCAAGTGGATCAGAGTTGTTTTTGTAGATACGTGTAACATTTCCACCAAACTTTGCACCAACAATATCGTTTTCCATCAATTCCAAAAAGCTTCGAAAAGTCACTTGCTCCGTTTGATTGGTTCCACCTGCAAAATGCAATATCTGTTTCTGCCAATCCTTGTTGTTGGAATCATAAACACTATTGGAATCTATGGCGCTTTCTTGATCGACTACTTTCAATAAATAATTCTCCAATTCTGCGTTGTTTGTTACAGAAATTCTCCCCGTTGGAATAAGTGGCGTCCAATTATTAGGAATCAAACTTGAGGTAATTGCGATATCACTGCTGGGTTGACCAAAAGATGGAACAAGTGATTGCGCATAGATTTGTGTGTTCGTTCTTGTTCCAGCGCCGCTAGCAGTTGTGGTATTGACAATTGCCTCGCGAACACCTTTTCCAACAATAAACAAAGCAGCTGGTTTTTTCAAGGATTGATTGTACATGAAGTGAGCATATCGCCGGATACCATTGATGTGTTTTGGAATTCCTCCACCAAACTGAAGGTAAAGATCTTCAACCTCTGCTTCAATAACTTGGTAGCTCCCACCTGCCATCGATTGTCGATACATTTTGTAATTCATTGTTCCTTGCTCCAAAGACTTGTGATAAACGATGAGCAAAGCAGAATCGGGTACAGTCAAACTAAAATCTTTAAATTTTCCATTTGGGCTAACCAATGATAGTGAGTTAACTGGATAGGCTGTTGCAAGTGAAGCATAAACCAAATCTTGTTCATTGTTGGATGAATTATTAGGCACCAAAACACGAACCGTACCAGCCCCATTGTATATTGCATTTAGTTTTCTTGGGACATCTCCAAATGAAAAAATCAAAGGAGTATTTGTTACGAAAACTAAATCCAATCTTGACTTCGTAGCCGTTGTAGAATTAAATGAAGTGAATCGCCCTCTACCAAAACCAGTTAAATTGGTCTGTTTAGGATATTTTAAGGCAAGGTAAGTCAAACCTTGTAAATCTGATGTCACCGGTAAATCTCCAACATTATTCCACTTGATTGAAGTGGTTGATGTCCCAATTAGATTCGCTCCAAAACTAGTTTTCAATTGTATACCTTGAGCCCCAACAAACATCGTGTCTAGTAAAACCGAATCGCTAGAACCGACCATATATTTCAAGTGATGATTGAAACCGTTGGGAGCCGGTGCAGGATTGTTAGAGGAAAAAGAGTGAGCAATAATTTTTGGCACGGATGCATCTACTCCATAATAAGGGAATGTGGTCGGTGCATTGTAATTATAAGTAAAAGGTCCTGTGTAATTTGGACCGCAAAAACTTTCTATATCATTGAAGTAGGAGGTAGAACTCGAGCCAAGATTAATACCTTCAAAATATGCTGAATGAAACTCCTGTATATAAGTCCACTCAATGTGCGAGGAAGGCGTATAAGAGTTAAAATCAGCATCTGTCTCAACTACGAAACGCTTATTTGTCGCGGAGTTATTCCACGTAAAGAAATAATAAATGGTGTCATTGTATAGTGAATATGCTGGATTACCAATTTTATCTGGATTGGGGTATAAGGTTGAATCCAGCCATCCATCATTTTTTTGTGCGTAAAAAAGAATGTAATCACCAGAATCAAGCGAGTTATCACCTCCATCTTCAATATGAATAGGGAGTTCTTCTTCCCGCCCAAAAATCTGAATATTGGCTGAGGAAAATTGAGTTATTGGAACGGATGCATTGACCAAATCATTGTAATTGAGCTTGTGAATACCCGTTTGTTGAATGGTGAATTTATAATAGGTTTGAGAATAATCTATCCACTCGTTACCGTAAATCTGAGCAACGCTAGTTTGGCTAATGAAACCGCAAAAGAGAAGGAGAAAAGGTAAAAGTTTTGGCATAGGCTATTCTTCCTTTGGTTTTATGTTGTTTGGTTTATTCAATTTCAATCTCAATGACAAGACGTGAGAATATAGCGCCACGGATGCATCACCTATGTCTGTGAAGGCATAGTCAAGGCTAAATCCTTTAATATTTACGCCTAAACCAATTGTTGGTTGAACATTCAAATTTTTAGATTCATCAAAATTCGTTACATATTGAAAATTAGTAACACCCCCTCTAACAGAAAAGTATGTCTTATAATTCAAGCTAAATCCAAAATTTGGGTCAAAAGAAGCGAAATTAGTTTTTATCAAGGTGTTTCTTTTACCATCCGTAGTAATCGAAAGATCAATTTCCGTACCCAAACTAAGGCCTTTTTTCCCCAATTCAAACTGACGGTATCCACCCAAAAGTAATCTCGGTAGTGTTAATTCAAGACCATTCTCTGGTATTTCGTTATCCGTTTGTAAGAAAACTTCCTTGGTCTGTTCATCCAAGGTAAAAATCCATGCATTAAAGGTCGAAGTTGCATCACGCAGCACAGCACCGAATTTCCATTTATCCTTTAAGGTATATTGCAAGCCTGCATCCAAACCAAATCCCCAACTTTTTGCAAAATCTCCTATTTTTCTGTGAACCAGTTTAAAATTTCCACCGACACTTAAATTCGGAACGTTCAGTTTCCGTGCATAGGAAAATAAAAAGCCATAATCAGCCGCAGTGAAAACAGAAATTCTATCGTAATCAAAACGACCTTGATTGTCTATCAGTTGAGTCGTGTTTGGAATGTCATCCACCGCAAATCGTATTGCAGAAAATCCTATCGTACTTTTGTCGTCTATTGAATGTGCAAGTCCTAAATAATCATACTTGGCAATACCCGCAAAATATTCGCTGTGCATCAAAGATACCTCTAACCATTTGTCTACCTTAACGAGACCAGCTGGATTCCAGAAACTGCTGTTTACAGAACCAGTGTTAGCGACCACGGCATTTCCCATTCCGAGTGCTTCGGCACCAACACCAATGTTTAGAAATTCATTTGAATATTTTGGAGCCAAGTCACCTTGTCCAAATGTCGAACTGCCATAGGTCATAAAAATGAACGTTAGCAGGTATAAAATGGTTTTTTGCATAGATTTGAAAACTTGCTTAATCAACGCACTATCAGTTGTAAAATTGCGTGAAAAAAAAAGACTCACTTAATTTATAAGTAAATTTACTGCTTTTTACTTATTTCGCAATATGAAACCAGAAGGAAAAATGTTTAATCTACCGAATTTGCTGACAGCTTGTAATATGCTCAGCGGAGTTTTAAGCATATTGTGCGTATTGATGGGGAAATTTGAATATGCACCTTGGTTCATTTTCTTGGGTGCCATCTTCGATTTTTTAGATGGATTCGTAGCACGTATATTCAAACAATTTTCCGAATTAGGTAAACAATTGGACTCATTAGCGGATATGATAACCTTTGGTTTGGCTCCAGGAATAATCATGATGGCCGTAATAGCTGCCTCTATTGAAATGGGAGTTTATCCTGAGGGACAAAACATATCCGACCACATGGTATATGTATTGGATACCTGGAAATTAGGCTTGTTTCACGATTCAAGTCTTCAGTTTGCCGGCTTTTACAAATTTGTACCTTTTGTTGGTTTAGTAATTCCTGTTTTTGCACTTTTTCGTCTGGCAAAATTTAATATTGATACACGTCAAAGTGAATCTTTTATCGGAATGCCAACCCCAGCGGTCACATTGTTTTTTACTACGTTTCCTTTAGCATTGTGGTGGTATTTTTCAACAACTGGCTTTCCAGAATATTTTGCTCGATATATTTTTCAGCCATCCTTCATATGTGGTCTTGTTTTATTGATGTCCTTGAGTCTGGTTTCTGAAATCCCACTTTTTTCTTTAAAATTCAAAAATTTCAAATGGAAAGGAAATGAAATCCGATATATCTTTTTGTTCATTTCTTTGCTATTAATTCTGTTTACGCATGTGTGGTCAATTGCAATAATTGTATTTTTGTATCCAGTTTTATCGATTTTAGTGAATAAACCCAATAAACAAACCGAAGAAAAGAATGAAATTTAAAGCAGAAATAGACGTGATGCCCTTAGACGCGCTACTTGATCCACAAGGAAAAGCTGTCAGCAATAGTATGAAAAACATTGGTTTGTCTGAAGTTTCAGGAGTGAGAATTGGGCGTCATATTCGTTTGTTCGTCGAGGCGGAAAATCAGAGTATTGCTGAGTCCAAAGTAGAAGATGCGTGTAAAAAATTACTAGCGAATGCTATTATGGAAAGTTTTACCTATCAAATCGAAGCGATATAATTATTGAATCGAAGATTTAACGTCTTTTTTCACCTTTGAATTAAAACAAATATTAAATTTGTAACTAGTAGGTGAACAATTTTTTGTACTTTTAGGTACATGCTTTGCAAGCTTTACACCATTTTACCTTATACGACAATTAAACTTTTCGGTCATGTCTGAAATAGAAAATACACCAAATCCCAAAAAAAATAATGGCGGTTTTATTGCTGCGATTTTATTATTATTAGTAGCCGTAGGTTTTTTCGCCTGGTTGTGGTCGAGCAAAAATGCAGCCTATAACGAATGTCAAAACCAGAACAAAGCTTTGACTGCAGATATGGATGGCATGAACCAAATGATGTCAGGATATGTAGATAATATGTCCAACGATTTGCGTAAAGACTTCCAGAATATGTTGGCGACTTATGATGCTTTGATAGACAAAGACGCATCTAAAGCAGATAGCTTGAATGTTCAAAAAGAAAAAATCCAAGGATTAATGGATGAATTGGAGAGAGAGCGTCGTGGTGGAAGATTGAACGGTCAAAAAATCGCACAACTTCAAAAAGAAAATGCGACTTTACGTGGTATTATGAAAGGTTATGTTGTTCAAATCGACTCTTTGAATACATTGAACTTGCAATTGACTACAAACTTGGAAACGACAAAAACGGAGCTGACTAATGTTTCTACTGAGCGCGATGATTATAAAACTCAAGCGGAAATAAATGCAGAGCAAGTTAAGAAAGGTTCCAAATTACAAGCCTTCAATTTTAGTTCTACAGGCTTGAGAATGAAGTTGAATAATACAACGGAAGAAACAAACAAAGCACGAAGTGCAGTTCAAATTAGATCAAGTTTTACAATTTCAGAAAACCCAATTGCTGGTGCCGGTCGTAAAACTGTGTATATGCAGATTATTGATCCATCCGGAAAGACACTTCAAGCTAAGAGTTCAAATGTGGTTCATACCGATTTGGGAACATTGGCTTATTCAGACAAAAAAGATATCGATTATAACAACGAAAGAATTGATTTGTCCATTTTCTACGATTTAAAAGGCGCAGATGCCGACAAGGGCAACTACAAGGTGAAAATATTTATTGACGGCCAATTGGCTGGTACAGACAGCTTTACTCTCAAATAACAATGCTAATAAATTAAAATTCGTAAATTTTACGGTCAGTAATTCTCCCCTGGGTTAACGTGATATAGCGCAGTTTACTAACTTTTTAATCTTAAGGTAAATCACCCCTTGAAAACTTAGATAAATATGACAAATATTTTTATTGCGAATCTTGACTGGGAAATAACCTCTGAAGATTTGAAAGCTACTTTTTCTGCTTTTGGAGCTGTTTCATATGCGCATGTTGTGTATGATAAAGACACAAAAAAATCGAAAGGGTTTGGTTATGTCGAAATGGAATCAGCTGATGAAGCCATCGCCGCCATTCAGGCTCTTAAGGGCTTAGAAGTTAACGGCAGAGAATTAGACGTTAAAATTGCTTCACCAAAAGGAAATCGTCCGGTAAAGAAAGCGCCAGTTGAGAAAAAACCTTTTCAAAGAGATAATAAGTTTCAAAAAAGAGACAATAATTTCAGTGGTGGTTCGAGACGACCTAGAATATCAGGAAGTTCTGATGCTCAAAAGATAGAGCGTAAACCATATACGCGAAACGAGGACTAATATTTTCAAAACTAATTATTATGTCGAATGCTGTTGATCAGGGACATGTTGTATCTGAAATTTCTGAAAATGGGATTGCAACTATAGAATTTGGTCACCCTTTGAGCAATTCTTTGCCGGGAAAAATTTTAAATCTGCTAGCAGAAACTATTTCTGAATTAGGATTGAACAGTGCTGTAAAAGTTATTGTTTTAACGTCAGCAGGCGAAAAAGCGTTTTGCGCGGGCGCTAGTTTTGATGAATTAATTTCAATTAATGATTTAGAGACAGGAAAAAAATTCTTTTCTGGTTTCGCCAATGTGATTAATGCGTGTAGAAAATGTCCGAAATTAATCATTGGTCGAATACAAGGAAAAGCAGTTGGTGGAGGTGTAGGCTTGGCCTCTGCGGTTGATTATTGTTTTGCTACTCAATTTGCTGATGTAAAATTATCAGAGTTAGCTGTGGGAATAGGTCCTTTCGTGGTTGGGCCGGCAGTTGAACGGAAAATTGGGACATCAGCGATGAGTCAATTAGCCATCAATGCAAGCGAATGGTGCTCTGCTAATTGGGCACTGAAAAAAGGGCTATACGCCGATGTATTTGAAACTACCGAAGAAATGGATGCCGAGATAAGTGCCCTAGCAGATCGTCTCGCAAAAAGTAATCCTGATGCCATGCGTATGTTGAAAGAAATCTTTTGGCAAGGAACTGAAAATTGGGATACACTTTTGTCAGAAAGAGCAGCGGTTAGTGGAGAATTGGTCTTGAGTGAATTCACGCGTGAGGCCATTAATAAGTTTAAAGCTAAATAAAACACGATAATTTTAACTTCAACTTCATGAAAACTACACTTTTACTTTTGTCAATCTGTATGAATAGTTTCTTGTGGTCGCAAACCAACGAGTGTTCGAATGTTTTTAAAACTGGAACCTTTGTCTACGAAGATCTTACATTGGAAGCCGTTATCATTCGAACCAAAAAGAAGCAAAAAGAATTTTGGAACAATGGTGCTTCTTACATCGTAATGAAAGTGAAATGGCTGAATGATTCTCACTATGTTCTCACAGTTCAGAAAATTGTAAACGCACCAGGTTGTCTTGAAAAAGGAGACAAGATTTGGACCAAAATAGAGAGTTGTGAGGGGAATAAAGTCAACCTTTCCTTTTCCACCAAATCTTGCGGTGAAGGAGCTTCCTCGATGATCCGAAAAGGAAATTAATTCAAGCAGTTTTTTAAACAAATTAATCGGACAATTTTAATTTGTTTAAAGTTCTTGAATTTAAATCAAAATTCCCTTGTTAATAAAAGTAAGAAATTATATCTTTGCACCCCCAATTTAGGGGAATTGTCTTATTTAAATAAAAAAGATTGTGGATACATTAAGTTACAAAACCCGATCTGCGAACAAAGAAACTGCTGATAAGCAGTGGTTTATCGTAGATGCTGAAGGCCAAACTCTTGGTCGTTTAGCGAGCAAGGTGGCGAAAGTTATCCGTGGAAAACACAAGGTTAACTTTACCCCACATGCAGACTGTGGTGACAACGTAATTATCATCAACGCAGAAAAAGTAGCTTTTTCGGGAGCGAAATTGGTTGATAAAGAGTACGTTCGTTACACAGGATACCCAGGAGGTCAAAAAACGACTTCAGCTGAGGAAATGTTGAGAAAACATCCGGAGCGTTTAATTGAAAAAGCGATTAAAGGTATGTTACCTAAAAATACTTTGGGTAGAGAATTATTTAGAAACCTTAAGGTATATACAGGTTCTGAGCACAAACAAGAGGCTCAAAAACCAAGTGTACTAGACCTTAGCACATTCAAATAAACAGTATGGAAATTATCAACACATTAGGAAGAAGAAAAACATCAGTTGCTCGTGTTTACATGAAAAAAGGTAAAGGCAACGTGATTGTAAATAAAAAGGACTACAAAGTACACTTTCCAGTTCCATTATTGCAAGGAAAATTATTTCAACCTTTCGAAAAAACAGATACAATGGGTCAGTATGACATCAATGTAACTGTAGTAGGAGGTGGAATCAATGGTCAGGCAGAAGCTATCCGATTGGGTATCTCTCGTGCTTTGGTTAAAGTTTCGGAAGATTACAAACCACTTTTGAAGGCAGAAGGTTTAATGACACGTGACCCAAGAATGGTGGAACGTAAAAAACCAGGTCAACCAAAAGCGCGTAAGAAATTCCAATTCTCAAAACGTTAAGATTATTAGTAAACTATTTTGGCGCTTGTTTAGTATCCAAGTGCGGAGTACCCTTCCTTCGGGAACCCTTCGTTAACTGATTACTAAAGGAACGTAAACAATAAAAAAAACAAAAATGTCAAAAGTTACATTCGAAAAATTATTAGAAGCAGGTGTACATTTCGGTCACTTGAAAAGAAAATGGAATCCGGCAATGGCGCCGTATATCTTTGAAGAGAAAAAAGGTATCCATATCATTGATTTAAATAAGACAATCGCTCACCTTGATCAGGCTGCAGCGGCAATGAAACAAATCGCCAAATCCGGTAAAAAAATTATTTTCGTAGCAACGAAAAAACAAGCCAAAGATCTTGTTGCAGACAAGGTGAAAGAATTAAATATGCCTTTCGTTACTGAAAGATGGTCAGGAGGTATGTTAACAAACTTTCAAACAACCCGTAAATCTATTCGTAAAATGTCGACTATCGACAAAATGAGAACAGACGGAACATGGGAAACATTGAACAAACGTGAGCGTCTTTTCAAAACTCGTCAAAGAGAGAAATTAGAAAAGAATTTTGGCTCTATCGTTGACATGACTCGTCAACCAGCTGCAATTTTCTTAGTAGATATTTTGAAAGAGCATATTGCTTTGAATGAAGCGAAACGTTTGAACATTCCAATTTTTGCAATGGTGGATACTAACTCTGATCCACGTCTGGTTGATTTCCCTATTCCTGCAAATGACGATGCAACAAAATCTATTTCTATTATTGTTGAAACAATGTGCGAGGCTATCCGTCAAGGTTTAGAGGAGCGTAAAAGCGGTGGAGATAAGGATAAAGAAGAAGAAACTGCAGAAATTTCAAATGAAGCTCCTGCAAAAACAACTCGTCCTCGTAAAGCAAAAACAGCTGCAGACGATTCTACAGAAGAAGTTGTAGCAGAAGCTGTTGTTGAACAGGTACCAGTGGCTGAAGAAGCAGTTTCAGCTCCAGAAGAGGTAATTACTGAAGCAGCTAACGCTGATGACTTGACAACTATCGAAGGAGTTGGACCTAAAATTGCTGAAACATTAGCAGCTGCTGGATTGGTTACTTTTGCTGATTTAGCTGCATCAACTTCAGAGAAAATAGCTGAAATCATTGAAGGAGTTCGTGGAAACCACGTAACTGATACTTGGCCTAAGCAAGCTGGAATGGCTGCTGCAGGTAAGTGGGATGAGTTGAAAAAATGGCAAGAAGAAATGGATGGTGGTAAACCAGCAACCAAAAAGCCAGCGGCTAAAAAAGAATCAGCAAAAGAAGAAAAATAGATAATTAATTATATAAAGATATAACTGAAATGGCAATCACGGCATCAGATGTAAATAAATTACGCCAACAAACAGGCGCAGGAATGATGGACTGCAAAAACGCACTTGTAGAAGCTGATGGCGACTTCGAAATGGCGGTAGACATTCTTCGTAAAAAAGGTCAGAAAGTTGCAGCGAAAAGAGGTGAAAACGAGGCTAAAGAAGGACTGATTTTTGCTGAAGTAACAGACGGTGGAAAAACAGGCATTGTTTTAAGATTGAATTGTGAGACTGACTTTGTTGCAAAAAATGAAAACTTCCGCAGTTTTGTGGATACAATTTTGAAAGTTGCAATCTCTAACAAACCATCTTCGGCAGATGAGTTGAAAGGGATGAAATACGATGATAAATTGACAGTTGAAGAAAAAATCATTGAGCAAGTTGGTTTTATCGGCGAGAAATTGGATTTATCGGGTTATGAAATGATTTCAGCTGATAAAGTTGTAGCGTACAATCATCCTGGGAATCAATTAGCTACTTTAGTAGCTTTGAACAAAGGTTCAGAAGTAGCTGAGGACGCAGGTAAACAAGTAGCTATGCAAGTTGCAGCTATGAATCCAATGGCATTGACGAAAGATGGTATCGACGAAAGAACCATTGAACGTGAGTTAGAAGTTGGAAAAGAATTGGCGATCCAAGAAGGAAAACCAGCTGAAATGGCGGAGAAAATTGCTCAAGGTCGTTTGAACAAATTCTTTAAAGAAAATACTTTGTTAAGTCAAGAGTTCATTCGTGATAACAAAATGACAGTTGAAGAGTTCATCAGTTCTTCGGAAGATGGATTAAAAATTGTAGACTTCAAACGTTTGGCAATGAGCTAATCTTTAGAAGGAAAATAAAAGTTTAAGAACCGATAGTCTTTTGATTGTCGGTTTTTTTTTGTTCAATTTTTAATTCAACATACTGAAAATTAGCATAGTTTCGAAATATTTCGAAATTTAAATTTCTCGAATTTACAAATTCGAGAAATCGAGAATTTTCGAATTTTGTTGTTTTATAAGGATAATTTTCATTAACTTAATTAGGGATTACAAAAACAAACAACATTTATTTACAACTTAAACCAATGAAATCATGGGTGCATCAAAAACCAAACATTTTACACAAAATGAAAAAGATATTGCCATAATCGGACGTGCAATATCTCATCCTGCACGGATAAGAATTTTAGAAATACTTTATCATCAAGAATGGTGCAGAAATACCGAATTATCAGCTGCCCTTCATTTATCTCCATCAAGTGTTCATAATCATCTTCAAAAACTCAGGGAAGCGAAAATAATTCGATTTGATTTCTTGCCAACTTTCTACAAGATATCCTTGAATGAAGTTGGCTTAGTCAACCTGAAAGATTGGTCAATCTCGATTTCATGATTCATTTTCAATTGGTAAAAGCATTCTTAAGTCAACTTTTTCGCCTTTAACAATTCTCTTTATTTATATTTGCAGAGCAAAAATGCAACTTTCATGAAATACAAAAGAATTCTCTTAAAATTGAGTGGTGAGTCTTTAATGGGCGACAAACAATTTGGAATTGACAATAAGCGCTTAAGTTCGTATGCCGAGCAAATAAATGAAATTCATGAATTGGGAGTTGAAGTAGCAATCGTAATCGGTGGCGGTAATATTTTTCGAGGCGTTCAGGCGGAAGAAGGAGGAATGGATCGCACCCATGGTGACTATATGGGCATGTTAGCGACGATGATCAATAGCATGGCATTGCAAGCGGCATTAGAATCCATTGGAGTAAACACCCGTCTGCAGTCGGCGATTGAAATGAAAGAAATTGCAGAACCTTTTGTACGAAGAAGGGCTATGCGACATTTGGAGAAAGGGCGGGTTGTTATTTTTGGAGCTGGAACGGGTAATCCTTATTTTACGACGGATTCTGCAGCAGCTTTGCGAGCGATTGAAGTAAACGCTGATGTGATTTTAAAGGGAACGCGGGTAGACGGAATTTACACAGCTGATCCATTCAAAGATCCTACAGCGACTAAATATGATATGATTACCTACGATGACGCTTATAGCAAGGGACTACAAATTATGGATATGACGGCCTTTACTTTGTGTAAAGAAAATGATTTACCGATAATTGTATTTGACATGGATACGCCAGGAAGATTGAAACAATTATTAGAAGGCCAGCAAATTGGCACAATTGTTCGTAGTTAGATTGAATTAACGAAAAAGTTATGTTAGAAGATTTACAAATGATTTATGATGAATTCAAATCTGCCAATAGCAAATCATTGGAGCGTTTGGATATTGAATTATTAAGAATTAGAGCAGGAAAAGCAACACCCGCAATGTTAAACGGTGTCACGGTTGATTATTACGGAAGTCAAACACCTATAACGCAAGTAGCAAACGTAAATACTCCGGATGCCAGAACAATTACCGTTCAACCATGGGAAAAACCTATGTTGGAAGAAATTGCCAAAGGAATCATCAATGCGAATTTAGGTTTCGCTCCGCAAAGTAATGGTGAGATGTTGATTATTAACGTTCCCCCATTGACGGAAGATCGTCGTAAGGAAATGGTAAAAAAAGCAAAGGCAGAATGCGAAAATATTAAAGTAGCCGTTCGAAATCACCGAAAGGATGCACTTGGTATGGTTAAAGACTTGAAGAATGAAGGTCTTTCAGAAGATATGGAAAAGGATGCTGAAGGAGAAGTTCAAAATATTACCGATACATACATTAAGAAAATTGATCAAGTATTTGAAGTCAAAGAAAAAGATATCATGACTATCTAATTATTCAGTTTATCAGCGAAGAAATACAAATCCGCCTTGTGCGGATTTTTTTATAATATTTTTATCTCTACGCGTCGATTTGCCTGTTCCTCCGAAGAGCGGCTTGGATTAGTGTAAACAGGTTTGGTACCACCATAACCGACGGCTGTAAGACGTTTTGGATCAATACCAAAGTTGACCAAATAAAGCATTACACGTTGTGCTCTAGCTTCAGAAAGTCTCATCCCATCCGAAGTAGTTTTTCCCATTTCAAAAACATGACCTTGAATTTCAACCTGAAGATCCGCATTTAAAGCTAAAAATTCCCTTAAACGAATAAGAGCAGGCTCAGCAGAAGGAAGCAATTCAGAAGAGTTGGTTTTGAATTCAATTTCTTCCAATTGCATGGATTTTCCTTTGTCCATTCGCTGAAAAAATACGGTTATCGTTTTGTCGACTTTAGGACTGACTTCCTCTTTTCTATCTACAAAAAAGTATCCTTCTTGACTACATTCTAATTTTACAGTTCCGTTTTTGTCGGGTTGAAAGATTAAGTCGCTGGCTTTGTAAGACCCGTCAAGATTCGAGATTCCGGAAATGCGAATATTAGCAATAACAGGGTCTTGTGTATCCACATCTCGTATTTCGAGGCGAGTTTTATTGACAGTGAATTCATCCGTTAAATCTACAATTTTTGTTTTGTTATCGCTGGTACTGACGATTTGTTCCACAACATTTGGCAGTAGTTCGATGTACAATTTAATTCTTGTTTTTTTCTTTTTACGGGTGAAGATGACAAAATTGATTTTATCACCTTTTCGCATTTGTAAGGGGTACAAGGCATTTTTAATATTTCTATCCGTTAAGAAAACAGATGGATATTCCTCCTTAATCAACATTCTTTTGATTTCCGCTTTTCCGCTTGATATGTCATCACAAACATCCTTTCCATCGGTTTGAAAAACGACTAAATTCAAATCATTGACTTCGGTATCAGCTCGTAGAGTGAATTTTCCATCATAATCGGCAATAAAGCTGAACCAAACGGAATTAGCAACGGTTACGGTTTTGAGAACTTGAAAGGCACTGAATTCATCTTTTTTTCCTGAAGTACCAGGTAAATCAATGACACTAGAACCTTGCTGACTAAGTTGAATAGCTCCAGTGCAATCGGCAATATTTTCTGACACAATTTCCTTTCCTTTTCCCACTGCACATGAGAAAAAGACCACGAGTAGTAAAAAAATATTTAGACCCCTTAGCATTATTTTACGAATATACAATAAAACGTGTTTTGTGATGTACCAATTTTAACAGACAATCCACATCAAATAGTTAATCAAGAAGCGTTCCAAAAATAATTAGTTAAGTAGTCAAAATGTCACAATTTTTTCAAGTTAGAGCTTAACAGTCAACTTACCTTTTAGATCCGCAATAACTCTTATTTCATTGGCCCCAACCTCAATTCGCGACAAATTAATATCATATAGTTTACCTTTCAGGTAGACGAATTGATCTTTGTCAACTTCAATCGGCGTGTTGAGTTGTATTTCAATTTCTTTTCGAGCCAATTCCAATTGCGGACTAAGGTCGTAAATAGCTTGTTCACGAAAAATGTCGGTCAATTTCTTGTCGAAAAGCCATTTAGCTGACTTTAAAATGGCATCTCTTGAACGAATATCGAATTCTAAATCTGGAAAACTAATTACTTTTGTTGAGAGATCATAAGTGGGTGTTCCGAGCATGTACAATCGACCTTTTTTACTCCCTGAGAAGATAACTTCGAACAATAATTTATTGCCAACAGGTCCCAAAACTTTCGACGATTGAATGACTATTTTCTTTTTCTTATATGGAATTACCATACCATGCACTGTGGCAGATAATATGGCATTGATACTGTCGTAGGAGGCAACACTTAATAAAGGTAAATTGAATTCATCTTTCGACTTGATGTCCGATAAAAACGGCAAATTCTTTTTAGCAACTTGCAAGGAATCGGTACTAAAAATTGGACTTAGAATCAAGCTGACTTCAACGAATGCCTTCTGTTTGTCAAAGGTGAGTGGTGCAACATCGATTTCTTGTGGTCTTAAATTCAAATAGCCATACCCTTCTATAAAAATTGATGTTTGAAGCGCCTCCCAAACTTCCGCAATTGGTGATTTGATGTCTACGGCTCCAATTTGAGCATCGATGTCACCCTCCATTTCTTTCAATTCCGCGCTGATTTCTTTTTCTATAATTTTTGAAGCATCATAGTTTATAAAGGAAAGGTGGCAAGGATCAATGATTTTTGTTTTCGTTAAAGTGGTATTACTGATCAATCTATAATCGTTGTTTAGTCGAATTTTACTCTCAAAGCCAATGTTTATTCTTCGTAATGACTCGCCAACGCCACAACTCACATAAACTCTTGGCGTTAAACAAAAAGGGTCACTTCCAAAAGCTTCAGCACATTTTGCACAATAATTAGCTCGAATATTGTAAGCGCCATTTACTTCATAGGCCATAATATTTTTTTTTCCCGAAAAAGTGATAGGTTCCCTTTTGAAATAGTAGGAATAGGCAATTCCATCACATGGATCATCACCACCTTTAAACGTCTTTGGAATTTCCTTATCTACCAAGTTTAAATATGGGGTCAAATCTATTTCTATCGGAAGTTTTACTGCGCCAGTTGTTTGAGGAACTGCCATAGGAGTGGTGGCCGTAATTTGAGGTTGCTGAGGAATTATGCTACCACAAGCCCCTAGTAAAGTAGATAAAATCGTAAAAAAAACGAAAAGGGTTTGGTTTTTCATGGAGATAAAGGTAAACATTTCAAAAAAGTAAGCATCTTTGTTGTCAACAATAGAAATCCAATTTTATTGTTTTTTTAGCTATTTAAAATGGAAAATTATCTTTTGGATTCTGGATTTTCGCATGTGTGGAGTAAGTTGATTCCCTATTTGTTAACTGTAATTTTTGGTCTCATTTTGGCCATAATTGTATACCGAAGATTTAAAGGCAATAAAAAATTGGCCATCGTTTTGAGTCTATTTTTTTTAATAGTTCCTTTCATTGGTTATTTTGCCGTTAATCCGATTTACGAAGGTGACTTTGGTATTAATGGCAAAGCGATTTCAATCCGCAATGCGCAAACAAAAAAGTTGAAAAATGGTATTCTTGTTTTGGCCATTCCGGGTTGTCCTTATTGCATGCAATCTATCTCAACTTTGAAAGTAATGAAGAACCGTAAGCCAGAAATGAATATTGATTTCTCGATAATTGGAACAACGGACTCAAGCGCTGTAGAGCCTTATTCGAAAGAAATTAATGGACAGTTTGACGTTAAATTGATCGAAAATGAATCAGTTTATACTTCCATTACTGGAAGCAGTTTTCCAACTTTCATTTTGATTGAAAATGGTATGGCTATTCACTCTTGGACAAATAATGAATTTGGAGCGGGTGCTAAAGATAAAATAGAAGGTCGCTAGAAACTCTAAAGTTTGTATAATTTGGCGTATTGCACCGTATAAACTAAGGAGCTATGCACCTTAAAAGCCTCGCCATCTTCAGCCAACTCTGAGGACTGACTTTTAATTCCAGCTTCAGGTGAACTGCAAACAATTTCATAATACAGATGGTCTTTCTCTTTCCGTAAAACAGTGGAAAAGTCATTTCCCAAAACGGAATATTGCCCGTAAAATGTATTGTTCATCAAGACTTCATCTATCAGAATTCCATCTTTTTCATCCAAAACAAAATGATTTTCAGTTGGTAAAGAATCATTCCAAACCAACTGATAGTCCTTTTCGATTTTCCCGTATTTCTCGCTTAAAAAAGTAAATTTTTGCGACCATAGGTTGTTGCCAATAGAATCAAATTCAAATTGAATTTGCAAGGAATCCAATCGTCCGTCAGGAAATTCCAAAAATAGCTTTCCAGCATAGTGACCAGTCCAATCGCTTAAATTTGGATTTTGACTCGCAGCCAAATGTGAAATGAGGCAAGCTAGAAAGATGAAAAGGGACTTTAAATTGAAAAAAATCATTGGGTTGAAATGAGAGTTCTTAAAACAAAAATATCCCTTTATTTTGTATATGGCAATATCGTTTTTTTGTTTATAGCTTAGCAACTTTATTGAACATAAAATATTATTCTCAGCTGTTGTTTAAATTGAGATTAAGAAAACCAATTTATTGTTGATACTAGTTTTATGTTAAACTAATATAGCTTATTCTCAGAATTAAATAATTTCTCCAGAAATTCCAATGGGAGAATTCGATGGATATCCTGAAAATGGAATGGCAATTCATTCTTGGACCAATAATGAGTTTGGGATAGGTGCGAAAGACCTTACAGAAAATTGCCCTATAGAATAACTTATCATTTTCTTTCAAGAAGACTGATGATTTTATCTTTTTCGTCCAAGAGCATTTTATAAAGCTTTTCAACTTGATCTATTTCAGTATTATTATAAGCAATGTATTTACCTCCTTGTTGATTGGTAGTAAAACTGTTAAATATTAAATTTTCATTGAAATTCAATAATTCATTTAGGCTGATTTCAAGTGCATCAGTTATTTTTTGCAAAAGCTCAAAGGAAGGTGAAGTTTGTCCGTTTTCAATTCTACTCAATTGCTTTTTTGATGTATCTACACTATCTGCAATAATTGATTGCGAATAGCCTTTGAGTTCCCGAATTTTCCTAATTCTAATACCAAGTTCTTTCTTTGTCATGACTAAATTATGTTCCCAGGGATTAATTTAGTTAAAAGAATCTATGCCAAATCTATATCTATGGTTATTTTCGATTTTGTTAGAAACAATTACTTAAAATTATTCACTTAATTATCTATGTTATGAAAAAGAATATTATATTTTTGTCCTTTGCTTTATTTCTTATAATTGCTTGTACGAAGTCTCAAAAATTTCAGAATGCAGAGCAAAATCGCATGACAAGTACTGCTTTGGAAAATTTCAAAGACATTTCTGCTAAAACTGAACAGAAAATGGCTTACAGCCTTTTGACCATCGAAGAGAGGATAATTCTGGCAGAAGAACATATTGATTTTTGCATCTCGTATTTTAATCTAAATAACAATCAAATCTACATTTTACAACAAATTAAAATGAAATTAGAATTGATGATAAATAGTTCTGATCCTGAGACAAATGTGAATGTTATTTGGATGGAAGACCAAATCACCAATAATTTTTCAACGATGGATCAAGAAGAACTCGCTCTGATATTTTCATCCATGGTTTGTTCAGAAGAGGATGTAGATGGGTGGTTGGCCCCAAGTCCAACAGGTGGTGGGGGAGCTGGTGTTGATTGTAATTGCAGTGTCTCCTCAAATTACTGTACTGGTATCTCTGGCGGCGGAGGAGCATGGATACCTTGTAAAACGAAAACCAACTGCAAAGATTCATCGTGGGGATGTGGGTCGTTATTGCTATACGCATGTAAAGGTATTTGTTCTATTTTTGGTTAATGATATCCCTTAAAGAGAAGAGTAAAATTAAAAATTGGTTAAGTTTTATTTTAGCAATTTTGATTGCACTAGTATTTTTTTTTCTAGCACAATGGATACCGTTAGGAACAAAAATTATCTATAATAATTTATTGATTATTACCTTTTTTTTCATTTATGGCTACTTAATGGGTTTTAACTATGGGTTTTTTGGCGCCTGTTTTTTGGTGACTTTTCTTACTTTAATGTTAAAAAAGGATGACTCATTTTATTGGACACATTTTTTTCAATTTGGTTTATTAATCCTGGGAACCTTGTCAGGTGCAATGGTGAAAACAAAAAGAATAAAGTTGTCGGTTTTTTTTTCTATGTGCATGTTAGGTATGTTTATTATTTCTTTTAAGTATCATTCAAAACCTGAATATTTAACAAATTTGGAATATTCTCTTAGTGACCTCCAGGAAAATAGTAAATTTTTAGTTGGCCATTCAGGACAAAATCCAGTATTTAATCTTGACACTATTTATCTTGTAAATTTTGGATTCAGAAATTGTAAACCTTGTAGGTTAAAAAAAAACTCGTTATCAAAGTTGCGCAATGTTTATTCAAGAAAAGCTTTTAAGATTGTTGAGATTCATTGCTTTGAAGATTTTGATATCTTTAAAAATGATTATTTTGTGAAGTATGCGGAAACTTATCACGATTCATTGGACACGATTTCCAATATACTGAAAATAGAATCTGCTCCCACTGAATTAATTTTTGATCAAAAAGGCCGCTTAGTTAGGAGTTTTAGCGGATTCAATCTAGATTTAAAATCAAATTATGAATACAATACAATTAAATTAATTAATTCATTATTACATGAAAATTAAAGTTTGCATTATTTCTTTATTCTTTTTATTTAGTTGCACTGAAAATGATGCTAAACTAAATATTGTATTGCCTAAGAAAGTGGAGATTACACCTAGTTTAATAAATTTGGGTAAAATTTCTAAATCTGAACAAACTGAATTAAAATTTAAATTAGTAAATCAAAACCAAGAAAGAATCAAAGTGGAAAAAATTTCTAAATCATGTGGTTGCACGGATATTAGAATGAACTCGAATATTATATATCCAGATTCATCTAAAGAAGTTTCGATAATTTTTAACCCTAAAGATGATTCAGGCGATGTAACAAAAAAAGTTGTTTTTAGATTAAGCAACAAGCAGTTCTTAACTTTTACTTTTCAAGCCTTCGTTATTTAAATTTATTTTTAGAAATTTTGAAAAAGTATTATTGTAGGGTAAATGGTATCCATTTAAGAGATTTTATCACTCAATTTTTTCAACAAAACATTGAAAGTATGACTTGGACGCATGGCTTCTGAAGCTTTTACGAAATTTGGATGGTAATATCCACCAATGTCCATTTTAGGTCCTTGCGCACCATTTAATTCTGCTATAATCGTTGCTTCATTGTTTTTTAAATCACTTGCGATGACTTCAAATTGACCTTTCAATTCAGTATCAGCATTTTGATTGGCTAAAGCTTCCGCCCAATACATAGCCAAATAGAAATGACTTCCTCTATTGTCCAATTCACCTACTTTGCGGGAAGGAGATTTGTCTTCGTCCAAGAATTTTCCAGTCGCTTCGTCCAATGTTTCGGCCAAAACTTTTGCTTTTGCATTCCCCGTTGTTTCACTCAAATGTTCGAAGGATGCAGCCAAGGCTAAAAATTCACCCAAACTATCCCAACGCAAATGATTTTCATCCATGAATTGTTCAACATGTTTTGGCGCAGATCCTCCAGCACCTGTTTCAAACAATCCACCTCCGTTCATCAAAGGAACGATAGATAACATTTTGGCGCTGGTGCCTAATTCCAAAATAGGGAAGAGGTCTGTCAAATAATCACGAAGTACATTTCCTGAAACTGAAATCGTGTCTTTTCCAGCCTTAACTCGAGCCAAAGTAGCTAATGTCGCTTTTTCCGGAGAAAGGATTTGAATGTCTAAACCATTTGTATCGTGATCTTTCAAGTAGATATTTACTTTTTTGATCAGTTGCGCATCGTGTGCACGGTTTTCATCTAACCAAAAAATAGCAGGCATTCCTGATAATCGGGAACGCGAGACCGCTAATTTCACCCAGTCTTGAACAGGTGCGTCTTTGACTTGACACATTCTCCAAATATCTCCGGCTTCTACTTCATGTGACATCAAAACTGTTCCGTTTGCATCTACGACGTTTACAGTTCCGTTTTCTTTTATTTCGAAAGTTTTGTTGTGAGATCCGTATTCTTCGGCGGCTTGTGCCATTAAACCTACGTTTGGAACAGTCCCCATGCTTGTTGGATCAAAAGCTCCATTTTCTCTACAGAAATCTATCGTGGCTTGGTAAATTCCCGCGTAACTTGAATCTGGAATTACAGCTAAAGTATCTCTTTGTTTCCCGTATTTATCCCACATTTGGCCTGAAGTACGAATCATGGCTGGCATGGAAGCATCTATGATAACATCACTAGGAACATTTAAGTTGGTAATTCCTTGATCAGAATTGACCATCGCCAAGTCAGGGCCATTATCGTAGGCCGATTGAATGGCTGCATTTAAAACAGCTTTTTCTTCTGCTGATAAATCTTTCATTTTTGCCAGCAAATCGCCAAATCCGTTTCGGAAATCAACACCTAGTTTGTTTAAAATAGCTCGGTTGTTTGTGATTAAATCTTTGAAGAAAACTTCAACCGCCATGCCGAACATGATAGGATCTGAAACTTTCATCATCGTTGCTTTCATGTGCAAGGAAAATAAAATGCCTTGTTTTTTTGCACTTTCAATTTGCTCGCCTAAAAACTGAATAAAGGCTTTTTTACTCATGAAAGTTCCATCAATGATTTCACCTTTTAAAAGTCCAAAACTATCTTTTAATATTGTTTTTTCACCAGAAGTATTTGTGAATTCAATGGTGATGGAAGTTGCCTCGTCAAGGGTGATTGATTTTTCGTTCGAAAAGAAATCACCACTTTTCATAGTAGCTACATTTGTTTTGGAATCTTTCGACCAAGCACCCATAGAATGTGGATGTTTTTTGGCGTAATTTTTCACAGAAAGTGGTGCTCTACGATCCGAGTTCCCTTCGCGAAGCACAGGATTTACAGCACTTCCTTTTATTTTGTCGTAACGCGATTTCGCATCTTTTTCTTTATCATTTTGTGGGTCTTCTGGATAATTAGGAATATCAAAACCTTGACTTTGTAATTCACTAATGACCTCTTTCAATTGAGGCACGGAAGCGCTGATATTGGGTAATTTTATAATATTCGCTTCTGGTGTTTTTGCCAAGTCTCCCAATATCAGTAAATCATCACTTTTACGCTGGTTTTCTTCCAAGAAATCAGGAAAAACTGTTAAAACTCTGGCAGCAAGTGAAATGTCTTTTGTTTCTAAATCAACACCGGCTGTTCCAGCGAAGGCTTGAACAATTGGTAAAAAAGATTGGGTAGCCAAAGCTGGAGCTTCATCTGTAATAGTGTAAATGATTTTTGATTTTGTAGACATAAAGCTTGAAATTTGTTCGTTTTTCCCTGAATTTCAGGTGTGCAAATTTACGCAATCATAAGGATTTTGGCAAGTTCTTAGGCATCTGATTTCAAGAAGGAAGGTGTTTTTTAGACGATAATGCAGTGGTGAATTGATACTTTTTTAAATTTTCCTTTATATCATTGATTCATAATGAATTGAATCATTTTTTTGATTGCTCGAGCTCTATGAGAAATGGCGCCTTTTTCTGATAAATCCATTTCTGCAAAAGTACAATTGGCCTCGTTGGGTAGAAAAATCGGATCATAGCCAAATCCTTTTTCGCCCTGCTTTGCTGTGGTGATTCTTCCTTTCACAATGCCTTCAAACTCGTAAAATTTTCCTTTCCAATATAGCGAAATGACAGTTTTGAATTGCGCATTTCTGTTTTCCTGTCCTTTTAGTTTTTCGAGCAATAAATCCATATTGGCGTTGCTGTCTTTTACTTCTCCGGCGTATCGAGCCGAATAAACGCCAGGTTCACCGTTCAATGCTTCTACTTCCAATCCCGTATCGTCAGCAAAACAATTTTCTTGAAATTGGTCGGCTACAAATTGCGATTTGATGCGTGCATTTTCTTCTAAAGTTGTTCCTGTTTCCGGAATTTCGTCATGCCAGCCCAAGTCATCAAGTGTTACTAATTCAATTCCTTTTGGTAATTGTGCCGCTATTTCTTCAGCTTTGTGCGCGTTGTGGGTGGAAAATATAAGTTTCATCTATGAAAATAATTGTTTGTATTTGTCCGTATAGGCCATAACGGAATAGGCATTTTCTACACGTTTTCTTCCTGCCTTGCCAATAGATTGGCGTAAATTTTCGTCTTCCAATAATCGTCTCAAAACGAGGAACCACTCTTCTTCACCAGTACAAATAAAACCGTCGGTTTCATTCGTTACGATTTGCGTATTAACCCCTACAGCTGAGAGAACGGTAGGAATTTCACAAGACATATATTGAAGCGCTTTAAAACCACATTTTCCTGACGACCAAATGTCTGCTTTCAAAGGCATAACACCAATTTGGATTTGTGCCAAGTCACTTATTTCAGTTGCCTTATTCCAAGGAATATATTCCAAGAACGGAACATCCCAGGTTGGTTTTTCATTTGAAATGACACGAAAAAGGAATTCGTGATTTTCATTTAATCGTTCTAGAATGGGCAGTAATTCTTCCAAATAATGCATGGTGGTGTGCGAGCCTGTCCATCCAATTCGGATTGGTTTTGAGTTCGAAATACACAGTTGGTTATGCAAGTGGACTGTGTCTATGGTGGTGGGAATAACTTCAACTTTGGCGTTGAATTTCTTAGCAAAATCAGCCAAATATTCATTTCCTGCCGAAACTTTTCCTGCCCATTTGATGATGTATTTGACCTTCCAATAAGCTTTCAATCGCTGGAAACGAGCATTTGTTTCACTGAAATTGGGTAGCCAAGTGGCATCGTCGTAATCGAAAATGTATTTCTTTCTTAGAATTTTGGCGATAATCCATTCGAAAATCGGTGGGCCAATTTGGGAAGCTTCGCGGTGGATGAAAACGTGTTCAGCTTTTCGGATTTTATTCAAAAGGGCAAATCGACGACCAAAACTTCTGAGCATTTTGCGTATTTTGAATCCGAAAAGTCCAGGTGCGTATAACTTTTCCCACGTTTCTGTATCAATGAAAGGATGAATTTCGATAATGTATACTTTTTCCAGTTCAGGCAAGTATTGCTCAAAACGAAAGCGTTGAGAGGGTGCTGCAGATATTGGATACGGAACGAGGAAAATTATTTTTTCCATAATCGAGCATAAATGTCGGCATATTCTCTGACTCCTTTTGCTAAATCGAAGGTTAGTTTCGCTCCCTTTTGAATTTTATCTGAATCGATTTCCGTCATTTCATCTAGAATTTTTTCATAGGATGCATTCGTGAAATCGTCTATTACCCAACCTGCTTCATTTTCCAAAACGATTTTATCCGTGTCGCCTATGCCTGAATTACAGACCAATGGAATTCCCATCGCCATGATTTCGCCTTGTTTCGTGGGTGAAGATGCTTTTTTAGAGAAAGTTGGTCGAATGAAGAAAATACTCAAATCCATCAAAGAAATGTACAGAGGAACTTCTTTGTGGGCGCAAGATAGAATGATTAATTCCTTTGATTCAATGGACTTTTCTTCCGCTAGTTGGAGAATTGTTTCGGGTTTTTCGCTGGTGACAAAGAGAAATTTTCCAGTTTCATTTTTTGTTTTCCAAACTTTGAAAAAGTCGAGCATTTCTGGCAACATGTACCAAGTGCCGATGGACCCGATGTAACCTAAGATTTTCTCGTCTTCGATTCCCAGTGCTTTTTTGAGTTCATTTTTCTTCTCGGTCGAAATTTTATTCGGATCGAATAATTCCAAATCGACGCAGCAGGGAATAACAGCAATGGGGAGTTTATTTGAGTTCAATTCTTTCCAAGATTCAATTTCGGTTTTACCGTTTTCTGTCAAGGAAACAATGTGGTCGGCATTTTTGATAAACTGAATTTCTTTCTTTTTGAAAAACCGATAAACACTGCTGAAAACTGGATTTTTAAGTGACCATATTTTGCCTTCAATTCTTTCATCTGCCCAGAATCCGCGCATATCGAATAGAAATTTTGTTCCCAATCGTTTCTTTAAACCCAAGCCAACCAGAGCGGAAAGGTAACTCCGGCAATGCACAATTTGCACCTTTTCTGTTTTGACAATTTGGGTTGCCAGAGCTCGCATTTTACTCACATCTTTCAGGGTAGAAAGGAGCGGAGGGTTTTTAGTATAGGTCAATGGGTGCCATTGAATATTTGCAAGTTTGCAAACTTGTTCTATTTGAGATTTGTATACAGAAAAACGCTCTTTTTTCTCAAAACTGATCAAATGAATACGATAACCTTTTTCTGAAAGTCCGCGCAAATAAGGGAGAACCTGCGATTGTCCAAGTGGATCAGTCATGCCATCATAGGAGAGATAGAGAATGTTTTTTACTTCATCCATCGCTCGTACCACATTTGAAACATGAGTAAATACCACAATTTGGAATCCAATTCTTTTTTACCAGCAAAGAAACGCTCTTTCAAGTCTTTAACTGCAAACCATTGGAAAATACCTTGTTCTTTGGTTTTAGTTTCGCTTAAGTATTCTTCAAGATGATTTTTCAATTCATTTTGCATCCAATTGGCAATCGGAATCGCAAAACCCATCTTCGGTCGGTCCATCATTTCCTTCGGAATATATTGATGCACGATTTCTTTCAGAATAAATTTCTTTTCTCCGTTTCGGTATTTGAAATCATCGGGGAGTTGAGCCGCCCATTCTATGATACGGTGATCCAAGAGAGGTTCTCGGCCTTCCAAACTTACAGTCATCGTGGCTCGATCTACTTTTTGTAAAATGTCATCCACCAAATAGGTTTGATAATCAATAGCCATCATGTAAGATAATGGAGAATTGACAGCGTTTTTTAATTCCGAACTGGTGTAGGCTGTTGATGGAAATTGCACATTTTGAACCATCAGTTTTCTGAGTTGATTCTCGGTGTATTGCTGACTCACACTCAGCATAATGCTCGCCGCTGATGGATCGCGAAGAACGCCTTTCAACTTTTCATAGCGATTGTGAAAATTGTATGTGTCACGCAAAATAGGTAGCTTAT
Organism: Crocinitomicaceae bacterium; assembly: GCA_041751955.1. GTDB lineage: Bacteria > Bacteroidota > Bacteroidia > Flavobacteriales_D > Crocinitomicaceae > UBA2040. The sequence goes on along the minus strand of JBGSIB010000023.1, from coordinate 13,165 downwards.
CACTTGGAATTTTATCCATCAAACTGGCTGTTCCCTTTCGCGCAAAACCAGGGATTTTATTCAATTTCTTTTGATAGCGACTCAAGAAATCGTAGCGATTATAGCCAGCAAAGGTTTCGTCGCCGCCATCGGCACTCAAGGCAACCGTGACTTGTTCACTAGCCATTTTGCTGACCAAAGTCGTTGGAATGGCACTGCTATCCGCAAAAGGTTCGTCATAATGAAATGGAAGTTCATCGATTAAATCGATAGCTTCTTTTGTCGAACACGTGAATTCGTAATGGTCGGTTCCCAAATGTTTGGCGACATCTTTTGCATAAGGTGCTTCGTTTAAGCCCATATCGGGCACTCCTATGGTAAAGGTTTTGACTTTTTCCGTACTATCTTTTTGAAGCAAAGCTGCTACGCAAGCACTATCGTATCCACCGCTGAGGAATACGCCAACAGGAACATCCGCTACCATGCGATAATCTACTGCGGATTGAATGATTTTTTCGGTTTTTTCCTTTGCTTCAGTAAAATTCAGTTTGCTTTTAGGCGCATTATAGAAATCGTAAACGTTCCAGTATTGCTGAGTTGTATAGGATTTCTTTTCAAGGGAAATCGTCAGGAAATGTCCAGGTTTCAGCTTGTGACAATTTTCAAAAATACACAAATCGGAGGGTACGTTGCCAAATTGCATAAAAGCACTAACGGCGGATAGATCCAGTTCTTTTTTGAACTGTGGATGTTTGTGAAAAGCCTTTAGTTCCGAAGCGAAAAGAAATAATTCGTCTTTTTGGTAATAAAAAAATGGTTTCACACCCGCTCTATCTCTAGCGCAAAAGAGTTCATTTTTAGCTCGATTCCAAATTACAAAAGCGAACATCCCAATGAATTTATCCAAACATTTTTCGCCCCATTGTGCATAGCTTTTCAGTATGACTTCTGTATCGCCTTGCGTAGAAAAAGAATGACCGAGTTGCTCTAATTCAGTTCGAATCTCTTTGTAATTATAGATTTCACCGTTGAAAGTAATCCAATTCTCATCTACTTGCATCGGTTGATTGGAGTGTTCAGAGAGGTCGATTATGGAAAGTCGGCGATGTCCGAAGCCAATTTGTGCGAGCTGAGCATCGAAAATTTCGAAACCACCACCATCTGGACCACGGTGAATGAGGGTATCCGTCATGGATTTCAAAACTTCTAAAGAAGTGTTTTTTTTGAAATCAAGAAATCCCGCTATTCCGCACATAATTTTATCTTTTCCCGAAGTATTTTCTGTACATGTTGTAAAGGAAAGTTAGTCTTTTTTCGTCGTTTGGGTAATCTTTGTAGGTTTTCACAGGCCGATTCATGATTTCTTCGAACTCTTCCAAGGTAATATCTAGTTTCTTGGCAATGTATTTTTTCTCCTCGTTTATGGTTTCAGAATTGAAGGAAGGTTTTTTAAGAACCTCGATTGCTTCTTCACGTGTGGCAGTTCCTGCACATATTTGGGTCGCGTATGTGGCTCGACGATAGTCTATTCCAAATTTTACAGGTTGAATAAACGATTGCACAAATCCGGTAAATTTAGATTCGTAATGTTTCCCTCCATAATATTTCCAACCTAGTTCGGTTTTTAGGAACTCCATGGCTTCATCCTTGTTGTAAGGCACGTAATTGAGTAAGTAAATTATACGAATATCGCGAACGAATTTGTAGAATATTTCTCTTGTGAAATCAAATGTTGGGAAATTTTTCAATTTCTTTTTTCCAAATTGATCTTGTATTCCGTGCAATAATTTAGAGTCTTTGGGGTCGTAAAACCAGCTGTTGGGCAATATTCCTTCCGTAGCAAAGTTCCCACCCGAAATGATGTACTTGATTCCATTTTTCACAGCCATCTGATGCAGAGCACCGGGAATAGCAATATCTGTTGGGATTTCCATTTCGACTATCGAAGCCTTTAAAAAAGACAATTGAAGGTCTTTGAATTCCTCCCAATTAAGCACATAACTTTGGTAGTCTATGTCTAATTTGCTGCAAATGCTCTTAATGTTTTGAACAGCTTCTTCTGAGTTCCAGCCATTGTCCAAGTGAACAGCTAGAGGATTTAAACCTAATTTTTTGCATTGGTAGGCAAGGTAGGAACTATCAACGCCCCCGCTCAATCCAATTAAACAATCGTACTTCGAACCTTTTCCTTTCGCTTTTATTTTTTCAACAATTTGAAGCAATTGTTTGTCGCTTTCAGGTCCATTATACATGCGTTTTATGGTAGTTTCAAAAAACTCATTGCAATGGTTGCAATTTCCAATTTGGTCGAATACAATCGCTTTATCGCTTGTATCCATGACGCATCTATTGCAGATTTGATATTTCCTGTTGGACATTTGGGATTGAAAATTACTTCGTAAAATTACTTTTTATTTCTTCCTTCGTTGGATAATTTATCAACACTCCTCGCATTTTGCTTTGGTAAATAAAAAGACTCCCGGCTCCCATCGCACTTGCTCCACCTTTGTAATAAACTTCGTTTAGATCTGAGATGTCTCCTGCACCGCCAAGAGCGACAACAGGTACAGAAACGGATTGCGAAATTAATTGAACCAACTCTAAATTATAACCTTCCATTGTGCCATCTTGTTCAATGGATTGTAGAATAATTTCACCAGCTCCTTTCTGTTCCATTAAATGGGCAAAGTCTATGGGAGAAATATCGAGTGATTTTTGACCATTTTGATAGTACATTTTTTGCTTTCCGAAAAAATTATTTTTTACATCCATGCAAACAGCAATAGTTGAAGATCCAAAATTTCCAACTGCCTCTTCAATAAAATCTGGATTTTTTGATGCTATTTCGCCCAAAATCACTTTTTCAGCGCCAGCGGCGATTAATTGCTGAATTTGATTACAATTTGTAATTCCTCCGCCTACGGAAAATGGCATATTGGTTTCTTCAGCCAATTTCTTGACAAAATCTGGCGAAATACATCGTTTTTCTCTGGATGCATCAATATCTAGAAAAACGAGTTCATCCGCTTTTAAATCATTAAAAATTTTCACTGCATTTAGCGGATCGCCGATGTATTGGTGGTTTTTAAATTTTATAGACTTTACAAGAGCATTGTTTTGTAAAAGGAGAACAGGTATTATTCTTGGGCGGAACATAACTAAAGTTTGAGGAAATTTTTAAAAATTATTCCGCCTGCATCGTGACTTTTTTCGGGATGATACTGTAAGCCAAATAAATTTTCCTTTTGAAATCCTGAAACAAAAGGATAAGCATAATTCGTTTTATTTATAGCTATTTTTTCATCTTGCAGTTCTACATGATAGGAATGTACAAAATACATTTCATTTTCTTCTGTAATATCTTTCATTAATGGACTTTCTCCCTCTATTTCCAAAGTGTTCCAACCCATGTGAGGGATTTTTTCGTTGTTTCCCTTTTCTTTTTTAAATCGAACTACACGCCCATTGATCCAAGATAAGCCATCTACGTTACCTTCTTCACTGAAATTGCACATGAGTTGCATGCCGAGACAGATTCCCAAAATTGGAATTTTATCGATGTTTGCTCGTTGATTTAAAATTGGAATTATGCCCAAAGAGTTAAGGTTATCCATCGCTTTTTTGAAATTCCCTACGCCTGGTAAAACAAGTTTCGTTGTTTTTTTTAAAATCGATATATCATTGGTAATAATCGCTTCAGCGCCTAAAATATTAATTTTCCTTTTGACTGAATTGAGATTTCCCATTCCATAATCTATTATACCAATGAGTTCTCTCATGGTGCGAAATTAGGGAAAACTAGGCAGGGAATATTAGCAAATGGATAATATTAATTCAGCTAATTTTTGAACTTGAATTTTCCGCGAGTATTTATCGACTTCCACTGAATTACAAGCAATTTTTCCAGTCGAATTGAACTCTGTGACTAAATCAGAAAAAACCTGTTTTAAATGCTCGGCGTCTTTCACTGCGATACCAGAATTCGTTTCATTTATAAGTTCTGCTTGTAGCTGATTACTGACATTATCTAGTTCCTTTATTGGGAAAAAATTCTCTTTCATTTTATCCCCTTCAGCATCTTCGGTAAAACACAAAATAATTTTACGTTGAATCCCTATGTAATCAAATATTTTGGTGCCCATAAATGAGTAATAATTAAAAAGTAACATAACGTTACATTCAGCTAATTTTTCCATTAAAACGGAGTTGGGTAACTTAGGGGAGAATGTGACAATTGATACTAATTTGGAATATTCATCAGCGATTTTTTCTTTTAATACCTTTTTTTTGTTCAGTCCATAAAATATCAATTCTATTTTGCTAGCTGAATTTTCGTCCACGAAATCTGAGAACGTTTGTAAAAAGCGGTCAATTGGATTCCAGGGCATGATAGAACCGATCATGGCTATTTTAAGAGTTTTGCTTTGCTGATCTATGTGTTCAACATTTTTCATGGCAACAGGGTCGAAGCCATTTGGGAAAATATGGAATGAAGGATGGTCGACGACTGTTTGAATTTTTTTCTTTACAAATTTTGAAACGGTGGTGATTAGAGTTGCTTCTTTGCAGATGCGTTTTTGAAAAAAGGAAAAAAATATTTTTTGAATGGGTTGATTTTGATTTTCATACATGGTGGTCCAAGCGTCTCTATAATCCGCAATCCATGGTGTTTGATGCTTTTTGCTCAATTTATTGGCATAGTGGAACAACACGAACGGATCTGCCGTTGCAATAATGCAATCTACTTTATGTTCAGACAAATAAATTTGGGCAGCCTTGTAAACTTCCATTTTTGGACCAATTGGAAAAATAAATTGTCCAAATTCCAGCAATCCTGAATTAATTTTACGAATCAGTCGAAACTTATCTGAACCGTATTTTAACATAAGTCTATTCGAAAAATTGGGTTTGTAAGGTGCCCGAATGATGGTCCCAATTTCACTTTTTTCAATTATTGTTGTATCAGAATCACTAGCTTCAATGTAATCCAATTCGTTTTTATGTTTATTGCTCCATTGGCGTGTGATGACAATAGGTTCAATTCCAAATTCATGAAAATAATCGTACCAGCTTTTGGGTCGTAATCCACCAACGGAAACATAAGGTGGGAAATCGTAAGCGAGAATGAGGACTTTTTTCATGTAATTAAACTTATAGTTTTATGAACCAAGCTTTCAAACTGTCACCAACGCCAAATAGGGTCAAGCTCCAATTGACGAATGTTTTGACATGTTGTAAGCTCTTATTGTTTTCAAGTTTCTGACGAATATTCTCATCAGTAGAATTCGCTGAAATGGACGGAGCTGTCTTAATTCCCTTGCTCGCTTTCAAACGCGATAAGCTTATTCCTGTTGTTCTAATTTTTTCTTTTCTAAAACCGTTAGATTTGAAAAGTTGACTAAGTGTTTTTGGCGTATAATACGACAAATGTTCAGGAAAAGTGATGATGTTATAGGCTTCTTTCAAGCGGTACCGAAGTAAGGAATTGAAATTTGGTGTTGTCAAATAAACCAATCCACCTTTGCGCAAAATTGTTTTGAAGTTCTTTATTTCTTCCAGCGGGTTATTGATGTGCTCCAGTACTTCAAATGAAGTTATTATGTCAAAGGATTCTTTGTCAAAATACTCAGGATTCAATTTTCCTTTTTTCATCTGTATTCCCTTGCTTTCGCATATTTCAATAGCACGGTCTGTAAATTCAGTTCCGTGAACTTCCCAGCCTCGTTCGCGGGCAATTTCCAAGAAATATCCGATTCCACACCCTACGTCCAACAATTTGTTATTCTTTCTATATTTTTCGAATTTATCCAATATTTCGTGGTATCGTTTTATCGTTAATGGCGATAAATAGTCGTTCCTACCATAGCCTTCGTAGAAATTGATAAGCTCTTTTTCTGTGGGAATTTTTTGGGAAAAAACTAGTCCACAAGATTGACAAGAAACCAGATACGCCTTGGAATATAGATTGAGTTTTTTTAATTGTTTTGACGAACAAATCAAACAAATTTCATGCATAGAACAAAATTAACTTTTTTCCCTAGCTGGAATAACGAGGTTTGGAATTTGTAGAATTTCAGGTTCCTGGTTTTGCCATTTTAGCTGATGCTTGGCTTTGGAACAATTTATTTTATATTGATTTAAGCTGTTTGAGTTTAAATCAAGGATTTCTTTTACAATATCATCGACATGCATCTTAACGGCTATTCCTACTTCGAATTGATCGATGATTATTTGGTTTTCATAACCAGCACTAGCCAACACTGTTATTTCCGCGTGTATGTATTCAAAAAGTTTGTTTGGCGAAGCTAATTTTTTGCTCAAATTTATCGGTTCTAATAAGTTAATGCCTAAATCTGCTCCTTTAGTATAATGGACCAATTCTTCAACGGCAACCAATGGTAAAAAGTGGACCCTTTTTTCTAGTTTCAATTCGATAACGTTTAATTCCAATCCATTTTTTAGAGGACCATCACCTATAAATACAAGTTTATATTTACTTGGTAATTTTGTCATTACATCTATAAGCAGATTGAGGCCTCTACCTTGATTAAGATTACCCTGATAAAGCATGATAAAGTCTTCTTCAGAATAGGAAAACATTTCACGATAATTCATCATCTCAGCGCGCAATTCAGAAAGTTTTGGGAGATTCATGATTACTTTTCCCTTTGCCACTTCATATTTTTGTATAAAATAGCTTAACAGAGAATGATTTACAGTAATCAGAAAACTTTTAGATATCCATTTTCTTTCAACTCTTTCTCCATGAAATTTCATAAAATTCAAAAGAATTTTCAGCACAATGCCTTTTACTAAGCTGCTTTTCTCTGGAAAAAACTGGTTTAGGGTTTCAATATATATTTCGTGACTGTCGTAAACAACTTTCGCATTCAATCTTCTAGCCAAACTATGCGCAGGATAAAGCATAGGGAGATCATTTGCCCAAACAATATCATAATCAGTCTTTTGTTTTAGTACCGTTTTTGTAAAATGATTGAATTCAAAACAGAAAAAGCTATGGCGCAGGAATAGAGTTTTTAGGTTGACGGCATGTTGCACAAAAAAAACATTTGCTTCAGGCCTTAATTCTTGAGGTCTAATATTTTGCGTATCTGCTAGACAAAATAAATCAATTTCGTGTTCTTTACATAAAGTATTGATCATTTTGATTACCCTGTGGTCATTGGCAATCGTACCTTGAAGAAGCATGGCAATTTTCATGATACTTGACTTTTTTGCTGAACTTGTCGTATAAATGATAAATATTTCTCTTCGTTAGCGGTGAAGGTATATTTTGATAAAACATGTTGGCGACCATTTTGACCAATTTCAGGAAATTTTTTAATGTTCTGAAGCGCATTCTTCAATTCGGAAAACCAGTCGTCTTCCACCAAATATCCATGATGAGAGCTAGGGATGATTTCTTTGTTGAACGCAATTTCTGAACCAATAGAAACAATCCCAAGCGCCATGTACTGAATTAATTTAAAACCAGCTTTCCCTTCTGAAACTTTTGATTGATCAAGTGGCATCAAGCCAAGATCAATTTTTTTAATATGCTCAATTTCTGTCTCAAGACTCCAGGGATAGAAATGTATTGGGAAATTTGTTTTGCGCACATATTCTTGTCCTCCGATTACTAATAATTCTATTTGAAATTCTTTTGAAAGGTCTTCAATATCGCCTATAATTTCATCCAATAATGGATAATTGCCATCTGAACCAACCCAGCCCAAGGTAATTACGGATTTTTCGCTATCGTAAACTTTAGGAGTATACTTTTCATAATCGACACAGGTAGGAATCACGCAAATGTTTTCTTCGTTGACCAATATGTTTTGCTCCAATACCAATTTCTTTAAAAAATCAGTTCCTGTAATGAAATTCAAATGCATTTTAAGCGAGTCATTGAATTGGTTGCCATTTTCGAGCATCAACTTAGCGTACGGATGCGTGATTTCTTTGGGTTGATTTTTGGAAGCGGCAATATCATCGTCGAAATCAAGTATAGCTTGTGGATGAAAATGTAGAAGCAGTTTTAAAATGAATAAGCCTCCGTAGTCATTAAAAAGCAACAATTCACGGCGAACAATCACAATTTCATAATCGCGACTTTCCAAAATTTGTTTAAAACGTCTTTTGAGATAGTTTTTTTGAAACTGAATGCTTTGGTCTGGATAAAGTGAGTAGAATTCATCCTTAGTAGTTGCATATCCAATATGTGTTTCGAAATGATGCTCTTGAAGTGCATCACACCATTTTTGAACCCGCCATTGAGAGCCTGCATTTTCGGGAAAAAAAGTTGAGAAATAATACACACTATTTTTTCTTTTGGCTGTTTTCGTGGAAAATGTTTTGACCAAAAAGGCCCGCAAGATAAAATTGCGAAGGAAAAAAAAATAAGATATGGAATCGAATCTTTTCAATTCTTATAGGGAACAATGAAAGCCATTCTCAAATGGGTGGATGCTGAAAATTCAAGATTCATTAAGGCAAAAATAATATTTTAGTCGGCAAATTGGATTTATGCACTCAACCATTTACCAGCGATTAAAATTTTCCAATCGTCCGTAAAATCTTCTTGAATGATTTTTTCACGAAGCAAATCTTCCTTGCAAGATACAATTTCTTCTTGAAGTTGACTGTTTTTAGTCCATTCACGATGAGGTGCTTCAAAACCAATTTTATCTTTCCTGAAGGTTATTTCGTTGGGTAGAATTCCATTCATAGCATTTCTTAGAATTGCTTTTGACCAACCATTTTTTAAAAATTGATGACTTGGTAAAGAGAAGATAAACTCAACTAATTCATGGCTGAGAAAAGGTAGTCTAACTTCAACAGAATGTGCCATGGAATTTCTATCCGCAAATTTTAAAAGCTTTTCAATTCCTTGAGTCGATAATTCGTATGCGAGCATGCTTTTCAAATCGTTAAATTCTTGAAATGGAGATGTTTTGTCAGCAAAAGCATGCGTATATTCTTCATTCATCCCATGAAGTTTTTTAACAGTCATTCGCGATTTGAATCCGGCCATTTTTCGATAAATTTCCGGTACGGCTGCAAATATTTTGTCCTTTGTCTGCAATTTAACCGTGTAGTTATGATTTTCAAGAATGGCAGCCTTATATCGATCAACCTGACCTTTGGAATGACGTATTTCTTTCAAGTAATATTTAAAATCCTTATCGTAGCCACAAAGCAACTCGTCTGCACCCTGACCATCCAATAAGACAGTATAACCTTCTTTTTTGGCTCGTTCATAAACGGCATATTGCGCGTAAATACTGCCAGTTTGAAAAGGCTCTTCTTGATGATAAATCAGTTTATCCAAATGAGCAATGAATTGGTCTTCTGAAACAGGAATATCAAAATGTTGGGTTTGAAATTTTTGCTGAACAAGGTTGATAAATTTTCCTTCATCTTTGGGCGATCCGGGAAAGCGAGCCGAAAAGGTTGCATTTCCTTTTTGCAAATTGGATACCAATGCGACTATTGCACTCGAATCTAGACCTCCAGAAAGTGAGCTTGCCACTTTAACGTCTGATCGCAAACGGCGCTGAATTGATTTTTCTAGTAATTCTCTAAATTCTGTTTCAATCTGAGGAGCTTCAATGTTGCGAAAAGTCTTTTTTTGAATGAACCAATATTGTTTTTGTTGAATCGGTCTTTCGTCGGTCAAATAGAAAAAATGACCAGCCTTTAGTTTGTGAATTTTCAGGTAAAATGTCTCTGATTGATCTCTCGGATTTTCAACCAAATCGTGTCCTAAAAAGCGATAAAGCATTTTATTGTTTGCGTTTTTAGGGACACCAGCAGCCCATAGCGCCTTCATCTCGGAACCGAAGAAAAATTGATTTTGATAGAAGGCATAATAAAAGGGCTTTTCACCAAACCTGTCTCGAGCACAGAATATTTTTTTCGTCGATTGATCATAAATTGCAAAGGCAAACATACCATCGAATTTGTGCAGACATTCTTGTCCCCAGACGTGAAACGCGACAAGAATTACTTCCGTATCCGTTTCGGAACGAAAGGAGTATCCTTGAGAAATCAATTCTTCTCGAATTTCTTTAAAATTGTAAATTTCTCCATTATACGTTATCGTATACCGATCTGACAAATGCATGGGTTGAGCACCGTTATCGGAAAGGTCAAGAATAGACAATCGTCTGTGTCCGAAACCAACATTTTTTTCATGGTTCAACCACGCTCCAAAACCATCAGGTCCTCGGTGAATCAGGGAATCATTCATTTTTTCAATAACTTGAATAGCTAACGTGTCTTTAAAAGACACGACACCTGAAATGCCACACATATACCACCAATTTTGAGGCAAAAGTATATTGAATTAGGACAATAGGAACAAAAATTTTAATTTAATGACGCACTATTTTTGAAGCTTGAGCAAATCGATCAAAAACAGACCAAAAAGATGAAGGAAAAATAAAAAAAGAATGTTTAAATGAAAGTGCAGAATTGGTTAAAGGACATCAGGTTTATTAGGTCTTTTTTATTTTTTTCAAAATGAGAAAATTCGTAGAATTCGCTTACTTCTCCTTTTGTTTCTTCAAAGGTATGTCCCTTCGTTAAAATACCAACTCCCCAATCTGTATCCACGCAGGCAATGCGTATTTCTGGATTTTGTCCCCATTTCACAAATGCTTTCCAAGTCGTTCCATTCCAATTGTTTCCAGCCGGCGAAAGTCGATAGGCATGTTTCTCTCGGGCATGCCATTCAGAAGGAGGATTGCAGTCATGAAGAACGATAAACCCGTCTTCTTTTAAAAAATCGAAACTGTTTTTAATATCTCTATCCACCTGCTCAGCGAGATGAAGTCCATCAATGAAAATGACGTCGAATTTTATAGATTGTTTTAACACTTTTCCTGTTCGAAGCTGTTCGAAGAACATATCGCTTGTCATTTTAAAATCGACCGGATTGCTTTTAAATTCCAAACCAGGATCAACGCTGTATTTGGTTTGAGCATTTATTTTATCAAAATTCAAGGAAGGGTCTCGAACACCAATTTCCAGATAATTTGCTGTGTTTTTTTTTACCAAAAGGCTATTGATAACATCGAATCGAAAAGGTGTTTTAGCTCCTTCTTTTTCGCTTAGTTCTATTCCTTCTTTCTGATAGGAATCAGTTAAAAAAAGACCTCCCCAGATGTAATATTCCTTTATTTTTTTAAGTCTATTCATTTATTCCCAGTTGAATTGTCCGAAGACATTTCCGTATTCATAATTTCCGTGTACAGCCAAGCGACTCGTGGCATCACTGACCGTGAATTCGCAAATATCGTGAAAGGCATCGAGTTGCTCAAGTTTTGGGATATGAATAAAAGTAGTTAAGCTATAATTTCCCCGAGTTAAAAACTCTTTGTGAATTCTCAAGATTATTTCATCTCTACTTATCTGGCATTCAGCTGCAAAAACAGGAGCTCCATACTTATCCTTTATCATGGCGAATAAGCCATATTTATGATCCTTCTCGTTGATGTGAAAATTGAATCGGAGAATAATTTCATCTTGCCAAGTAAAATCGGAACAAATATTTGCAGAAGTATTTTCAACGGATATTGATTTAAAACAAAGCGCTTTTGATGGGGCATTTTCCTTGCTTACAATTGCGTTTTCATCGCCAGTCCGACTGTATTCACTCAAAACAGTCGTTATGTCACCTTGAACTTTTATTTCGCCTTTTTCAAGCAAAATTCCCTTCGTACAAAGTTCTTTAACTGCCGCCATGTTGTGACTTACAAACAATACGGTACGACCCTCGGTTGCCACATCCCGCATTTTGCCCAAACATTTTTTCTGAAATTCTGCATCACCAACGGCTAGAACTTCATCAATGATTAAGATTTCAGGTTCAAGATGGGCGGCCACAGCAAAAGCGAGACGCACGTACATACCAGAGGAATACCTTTTTACAGGAGTATCAATGAATTTTTCAACCCCTGAGAAAGCCACAATTTCATCGAACTTATCTTTGACCTCTTTTCGCGACATGCCGAGAATTGTGCCATTTAGATAGACATTTTCTCGCCCAGTTAATTCCGGATGAAAACCAGTGCCAACTTCCAAAAGGGAAGCAACTCGTCCATTTAATTGGATTCTACCTTCTGTCGGTTTTGTTATTTGCGAAAGAAGCTTAAGCAAGGTGCTTTTTCCGGCTCCATTTTTCCCGACAATTCCTACTACATCCCCTTGATTGATAGTGAAATCAATGTTTCGAAGCGCCCAGAATTCCTCACCCTTTTTTGCTTCACTTCGGAAAATATTGCCAAGAGTATCCCTTAGAGATCCTTCTTTGGAAACACCAATTGTATATCTTTTTCCAAGATTAGAAACCTTAATTGAAAATTCCTCCATCATACAAAATCGGCCATTTCAGCCTCGATTTTTCTAAAGTATATTAAACCTGTTGCAAATAAAAGCGCCACTACAATGAAAGATACATACATCATTGGATCTGGCGTCGGACCACCGAAAATACTCCATCGGAATCCCTGTACGACTCCTGCCATTGGATTTAAATAATACAGAAACATGGCCCATGAAGGTACTCGTTCTGATGCTAATTCTATGGGATAGGCAACAGGTGTAATATACAGACCAATTTGAACCATAAACGGTACAATGTGTTGAAAATCACGAAAACGAACGGTTAGTGCACTCAGCCAAATTCCCACAGATAGAGCCGCTAACATGCCTACTAAAATAAAAAGAGGTGCGAAAACAATCGTTGATGAGGGTAAAACTTGGTAATAAATCATCAAAACGCCTAAGATTAGGATTGTAATACTAAGGTCGATTAGGCCAACTAATGCTTTTGACAAAGGAATAATTAATCTCGGAAAATAGATTTTTTTGACCATTTCTTGACTTTGGATAATTGAACTGCCTGAATTAGACATAACATAGGCAAAATAGGTCCACATGCACAAGCCAGAAGTGTTGAACAACAAAGGAGGAATTTTTCCTGTGTCCACATTTGCAAATTGATTGAAAACAAGACTTAGAATTAGAAGTGTTATTATAGGTTGCACGAATGCCCACAAGAATCCCACAGTAGTTTGGGCATACCGAACACGGAAATCGCGCCAAGCTAGCGTGAAAAACAAATCCTTATATCTCAAGAGCTCCTTGAAATCAGGTAGAAAAGATTTGCTTTTTGAATCAA
>JBGSIB010000022.1:0-8234 GCA_041751955.1 Crocinitomicaceae bacterium | reverse complement strand
ACCGATTATGTAATCAATATAGTCCAATGAACTGGACTATTTTCATACTATATCGGCATAATAGCGAAAGTTATTGGACTAAAATGTATATATGTTTGCTATCAGGTCCGCTGGCGGCGATAAGAAAAGAAATTCGACCATGTAGCGCAGTTTGAACTTTGCAGGAAGCCTCTTAAAAAACCGCAAGGTTTGTTCCTTAATTTTTTACAACAACATTGCTAGAAGTTTAAAACCTCTGGTGATAATTATTTTGGGGAATTACCATAATTACCTTTATGCCCTTAAATCCTTAATGTTAAAAATTTAAACACATCACGACTGTATGTGGTTTATACCTCTATTTTTAACCAAAAAGGAGTGAGTAAACTGAAATCTTATGGTGACCCTTTTTGCCGTAAGGTCATTGATAATTTCAAACAAAACAGATTTCGAAACAATTGGTGGTAAATTAGTGACGATACAATTAATTTTTAGTATTTCCGAAAAAAATCTTGAACATCACCTTAATTCACTAAATACAGGTTCAGTTCCCAATCTCAATCCCAACACCCATGATTAACTGAAAATTAACCTATTATCCAAATCCATCGGGGCTTCAAAAACTATTTACCCTATATTTACCTTTCAATTTAATTTAAACACACAAAATCAAACCACATGAAGTCAAAATTTCTCTTACTATTTTTCGCTTTCGTAGCCTTTGGACAAGCGAACGCGCAAGATTGGTCCAATCCGAATTACAAATACGGTCAAACTTACCCTGGCTACATCATCAAAGCTGACGGAAAAAAAGTAGAAGGATTCATCCTTTTCCAAGATCGTTATTCCATGCAAAACGATATTCTGTTTTACACCGATAAAGAAGACAAAGCCACCAAAGAAAAGTACAAAACGGAAGATTTAAAAGAATTCCAAGTAGCCGAAAAATTGTACCACTGCATCCATTATTCAGGGGGATTGATGACCAAACCGGTTAGAGCAAACTTGGTTGTCAGTGAAGGCTGCATCACCGAATACGTTTGGTACGATAAAAATGACCTCGGTACCAGCTTGAAAAGAAATCAAGGTGAATCGGATGATGATTTCTACCGAAGAATGTACCCGCCAAAAACGGTTTACAAAAACAAAAACGCTGAAGACGTAAGTTCTGTGGACTATTTCGCCATGAAATTCAGCACCAAAATGGCCGAATTCATCGGTGACAACAAAGAATTGGCCGAAAAAGTAACCAACAAAGAAAAAGGCTACACCGTCTTCAAAATCTTAGACATTTTCGCGGAATACAATGCAGCTTGCGCAGCGAAAGACTAGTCAGATATTGACATTTTAACATAGATGGAAAGGTCGCTCGGAGGAGTGGCCTTTTTTTATTTGTCAGAAGGAAAAAATAGACGGATTATTCCAGCACCGATTAAGGTTGAAGAAATATAAATTCTCCCCTCCTTAGAGGATATATATGCGATGAAAAGCCCCAAGCTTAACAACATAAACCCTAAGAAGAGGCGACCAAAATTTAAATCACTAGACGTCTTATGAATGGTTTGACGATCAGGATCCACCGGATGCGCTGCAATATATTTCTGGGCAGCAAGGGAACTTTCCGTTTCCTCAAATAGCGAACAATTGTCGTTCTTAATGATTTAAAAAGTATGTATGTTTCAAGATTAATGAGTTTCTAAAACCCGTTGTTTTTATTAAGTAGACTAACTACTTTGAAATTTATTTTTGGTAATTGGAAATGTTTTATATATTTGTAGTTCAATTACTAAGTTAAAAATGAAATTAGAAACCATAGCAAGTATTCAATCTGGAGTTTATTCCGCCTCCATAAAAGAAGGTGATGTTTACTATCTGCAAGCTCGAGATTTTGATGAAGATAGAAAACTTTCGCCAAATCTTATGCCTACATTGGCTTATGAAAAGAATTTAGAGAAGCATTTTTTAAGAAATAAAGACATTCTTATAGTAGCCAAAGGTGCAAGTTTCTTATCAGCGGTTTATGATGGTTCGTTTTCACCTGCGGTGGCCTCAACTGTTTTTTTAGTCATCCGTGTAAATAATTCTGCTATTATTGAACCAGATTTTTTATCTTGGTATCTAAATTCACAAGAAACACAAACGCTACTGCAAACCATGTCACGAGGAACTGGAATATCATCTATAAACAAACAGCTTTTACAAGAATTGGAAATTGCTCTACCAACTTTGGAAAAGCAGAAATTAGTCTTAAAACTGGCTCAAATCAAAAAGAAAGAAATTGATATAATTAATCAAATCATTGCTCTTAAAAAATTGCAATTCAATCATTTAATAACAATAACAATAAACAAAAATAAATGGCAATAAAATTAACATCACAAGACGTTAACAAGGTAGTTTGGAAAGCTTGTGACACTTTCCGTGGAATAATTGATCCCAGTCAATACAAAGACTACATTCTCACGATGCTATTCTTGAAGTATGTTTCAGATGTAAACAAGGAAAAAAGAATAGCTTATTTGGCAAAATACAACAATGATGAAGCAAGAACGGAAAGAGCTATGAGTATGGAGCGTTTTCTTGTGCCGAATAACAGTTCCTTTGATTACTTATACGAACACCGCACGGAGTCAAATATTGGTGAATTAATGGATATTGCCTTTGCAGACTTGGAAGAAGCCAATCGAGAAAAATTGACGAGTGAAGATGGTTCGGGAATTTTTAGAAATATCTCTTTCAATAGCAGCAATTTGGGTGATGTAAAAGACAAAAACACCCGATTGAAAAATCTGCTGATTGACTTAAGTGAATTGGATTTAATGCCATCACATTTAGAAAGTAATGACATTATTGGTGATGCCTATGAATATCTGATTGCCAATTTTGCGAGTGACGCTGGAAAAAAAGCGGGAGAATTTTATACGCCAAGTGAAGTTTCAACGCTCCTAGCAAAATTAACTAAAAGTAAAGAAGGTGCGCGCATCTCCGACCCAACTTGCGGTTCAGGTTCCTTGTTGATCAAAGCAGGAAAAGAAGTAGGCTCTACAAATTTCTCTTTGTATGGACAAGAAGCAAACGGAAGTACATGGGCTTTGGCGGTTATGAATATGTTTCTGCATGGGTATGACAATACTGAAATTCGATGGGGAGATACCATTCGAAACCCGAAACTGAAAGAAGGAGATGCACTGCGAAAGTTCGATACCGTTGTAGCAAACCCACCTTTTTCTTTGGATAAATGGGGTGCTGATGAAGCCGCTGGCGATCAATACAATCGTTTTTGGCGTGGCGTTCCTCCAAAAAGTAAAGGAGATTGGGCATTTATTACCCACATGATTGAAACGCTAAACGAAACAGGTAAAGCTGGGGTTGTTGTTCCTCATGGAGTTTTATTCCGTGGCGCAGCTGAAGGTAGAATTCGTCAAAAAACGATAGAAGAGAACTTACTAGAAGCTGTAATTGGTTTGCCTGCCAACTTGTTTTTCGGAACTGGAATTCCAGCCGCTATATTGGTCTTTAACAAAGATAAAAAGGATAAAAATGTGCTTTTTATCGATGCGAGCCAACACTATGAAAGTGGGAAAAACCAAAACAAATTGCGCGAAACGGATATAGAGAAAATCGTTGCTACTTATCGCTCGTTTCACGATGGCAAACTTGAGCCTGGAGTATTGGAAGATAAATACAGTTATGTAGCAAGCTTTGAAGAAATTGAAGAAAACGATTTCAATTTGAATATTCCACGCTACGTGGATACGTTCGAGGAAGAAGAGCCAGTGGATATTCAAGCCGTACAGACTGAAATTGACCGTTTGGAAGGTGAGCTGAAATCAGTTCAAGGGCAAATGGAGATTTATTTAAAAGAATTAATGAAGTAAAATGAAAATTCAATTCGCAACCGATTTGCATCTGGAATTTCCAGAGAATAGAGCTTTTCTAAAAGACAATCCAATTATCCCTGTTGGCGATATATTGGTCTTGGCGGGTGACATTGTTCCCTTTGCTCAAATGAATCGACATGCTGTTTTTTTTAAATTCTGTTCAGATAATTTTAGTTCTACGTATTGGCTTCCGGGCAATCACGAATATTACAACAGTGACCTCAATGGCAGAACAGGACAATTCATTGAAAATATAGAATCAAATGTGCATTTGGTGAACAATTATTGGGTTCAAAAAGAAAATGTTCGCTTAATTTTCTCTACGCTTTGGACACGAATTTCTAGTTCAAAAGCGTGGCAAATTCAAAATTCGCTTTCAGATTATCACGTAATTAAAGACAAGGGAAAAGGCTTGACAACATCGCGAACCAATGAATTGTTTGAAGAAAACTTTTCTTATCTTCAAGAAGCGGTTGCGAATAATTCCAGAGAAAAATGCATCGTGTTTACACATCATGTACCCACTTTTCAGGAATATCCGGCTGAATACAAAGGAAGTGATATAAACGAAGGTTTTGCAGTTGATTTGGACCATTTTATCACTTCATCGCATATAGATTATTGGATCTACGGTCACCATCATAGAAATGTAAATGATTTTAGAATTGGGACTACTCAGTTAATGACGAATCAATTGGGTTATGTGGAATACAGTGAAAATAAAGGTTTTAATCCTTTCAAAACAATTGAAGTTTAAAACTATTTCTATGAAAGAAAAATCCATTAGAATAAACACAAATTTGCAGGATAAACCCACACCGTTTATTGTGCAATTCCACGTTTATTATCGACTTAGCCAAACTAAAATTTATAAACCATGAAATCAGAAGAAATAATACAACTTTTTGAAAAATTTGAAAATGCCGCATCCGAAATGGAAAATGTGGAGTGCTGGAGCGCACGCGATTTGCAAATACTTCTAGGATACAGCAAATGGGAAAATTTTCAAAATGTTATTCAAAAAGGAAAAGATGCTTGCAAAAATGCAGGTGAAGAAATATCCTATCATTTTCCTGACATCAGGAAGATGATCCTAAAAGGTAAAGGAGCTCAAGATGAAATAGATGACATTCTACTAACAAGATACGCATGCTACCTCATTGCGCAAAATGGCGACAGCCGAAAACAAGAAATTGCATTTGCCCAAAATTACTTCGCGGTGCAAACCCGAAGAGCCGAATTGGTTGAAAAACGCCTTTTGGAATACGAGCGCGTGCAAGCAAGAGAAAAATTAAGCCAAACTGAAAAGCAGCTGTCTGGTGTGCTATACGAGCGTGGTGTGGACAGCCAAGGTTTTGCTATTATACGAAGCAAAGGAGATCAAGCACTTTTTCGATTGAATACCAAAGATTTGAAAAAGAAAATGCAAATTTCTGACAAACGCCCTGTTGCTGATTTTTTACCGACCATTAGCATAAAAGCAAAAGATCTTGCGGCCGAAATGACGGGATTAAATGTTCAATCCAAAGATTTGAAAGGTCAAGGAAAAATAGAAAAAGAACATGTGGACAACAACCATGCCGTGCGAGATATGCTCACCAAAAGAGGAATTGTACCCGAAAACCTCCCACCAGCCGAAGACGTAAAAAAAGTGCAACGAAAACTTAACAGCGACGAAAAAAACCTGCTCAAAGGGAAAAGTAAATAACATGGAAAAATTCGAAATACTTTTTTACAGTACCCCTGAAGAGAATGCCAACATCGAGGTCTTCTATGAATTTGAAACATTTTGGCTTTCTCAAAAGAAAATGGCTGAATTGTTCAATGTGGAAGTGAATACCATAAATTACCATTTAAAGGAAATTTTTAAAACAGGAGAATTACAAGAAAATTCAGTTATTCGAAAATTTCGAATAACTGCTTCAGATGGTAAAAATTATAACACAAACTTCTACAATCTTGACGCCATCATTGCCGTCGGTTATCGCGTGAACAGTGCCGAAGCAACCCGTTTCCGAATTTGGTCTACCAATACCTTACGTGAATTCATCATCAAGGGATTTGTGCTAGATGACGAACGCATGAAACAAGGTGCGCAATTTGGAAAAGATTATTTTGAAGAACTTTTAGAACGTATTCGCGAAATACGGGCTAGCGAACGGCGGTTCTATCAAAAAATAACAGACATCTACGCCCAATGCAGCATAGATTATGATCCGAAAGCAGAAATCACACTAACATTCTACAAAACCGTTCAAAATAAATTGCATTGGGCCATTACGGGACAAACAGCTGCCGAAATTGTTGCCAAGCGTGCCAATGCGGATTTACCAAATATGGGACTGACAACCTGGAAAAATGCACCTCAAGGCAAGATTTTGAAAACCGATGTAAGCGTGGCGAAAAACTATATGCAGAAAGATGAAATAGACGAATTGAACCGCATTGTTTCTATGTATCTGGATTATGCCGAAAACCAAGCCAAACGAAATTTGGCTATGACCATGAGTGATTGGGTAGTAAAACTAGATGCCTTTCTGCAATTCAACGAATACGATATTTTAACCAATGCAGGATCCTTTCGGCACGATGTTGCAAAACGCTTGGCGGAAAAGGAATTTAATCAATTTCGAATAGGCCAAGACAAACGCTTTGAAAGTGATTTTGACCAATTGACCAAAAAAATAACAAGCAATAAACCTGCGAAAAATGGAAAAAAGTAAGATACAGCGTGAATTGCCGAGTGGGTGGGAGGAATTGGAAATTTCAGAAGTTTTCGAGTTTAAAAATACCGCATCATTTTCTAGGGATACTTTATCTAAAGTAAAGACTGAGAATGAAGTAATGTACATTCATTATGGTGATATTCATGCGACCTATAAAACTGAATTAGTTGATTTTAATATAGAAACTAGAATTCCTTATTTAAAGGATGAATATATTAGTGCAAATCTTAATTATCTTAAAGAAGGTGATTTGGTGCTTGCAGATGCAAGTGAAGATTTAGTTGGAATTGGGGAGTCCATTGAAATTAAGAATATAGGAGATAAAAAAGCTATCGCTGGTCTTCATACATTTTTATTAAGAGATTCCAATAATAAAACTACCAAAGGTTTCAGAACCTATCTTTTCAGAAATGAGAGAGTTCATAATACACTCAAAAAAATTGCTACGGGTACGTCGGTATATGGAATTTCTAAAGGAAACTTATCCAAAATTAAAATCCCTCTCCCGCCTCTCCCCGAACAACGCGCCATTGCCAACATCCTTTCCACCTGGGACACCGCCATTCAAACCACCCAAGCACTTATTCGCCAAAAAGAACAAGAAAAAAAATGGTTGATGCAGGAGTTGTTGACGGGGAAGAAGAGGTTGAATGGGTTTGAGGGAACTTCTGAAATTCACCGCACAGATCTTGGCTTGAAACTTACAAAGGGTTGGCCAATTATCAAGGTAAAGGATATATTTCAAGAAAGAAAAGAAACTTCAAATAATCAGACCGATTATCCGCTTTATAGTTTAACAATTGAAGCGGGTCTTACAGAAAAAACAGAACGTTATGAGAGAAGTTTTTTACTTAAAGATCAAACTAATAATATGTACAAATTAGTTTATCCGAATGATATTCTTTTCAATCCAATGAATTTAAGATTTGGAGCTATCGCAAAGTCTAAAATAGATGATGTTGTTTCAGTATCAGCATATTATAATTCAATTCATTTTAGAGATAATAATGTAAATGTAGATTTTTACGAAGCTTTATTTAAAACACATGAATTCTTCAATCTTTATGAAAGAATTGCAATCGGCTCGTTAATGGAAAAAAAACGAGTTCATTTGTCAAACTTTCTTGAACTTGAAATACCCTTTCCGAACTTCGAAGAGCAAACCGCCATCGCCACCGTTTTGCAAACTGCAGATAAAGAAATAGAACTTTTAAAAGCCAAACTAGAGCAACAGAAATTGCAGAAAAAAGGGTTGATGCAGGTGTTGTTGACGGGGGAGGTTAGGGTGAAAATTTGAAAACATTTGGCATGACGAAATTCAACCCCAACATTCATCATCGTAAATCCTATCGTTTAAAAGGATATGATTATAGCGCGCATGGATCGTATTTTTTAACAATATGTACCCAAAATCGCGAACATTTTTTTGGTGAAATAAAAAATGGAAAAATGGAATACACAGAATTGGGGAACATCGCAAACCAAATCTGGAACGAAATCCCCGATCATTTCCCCAATTTTGAATTGGATGCGTTTGTCGTAATGCCCAACCATATTCATGGAATTTTGAATATTGTCAGGGATTTGGATGGTTTGGATGGTGGTCATGGTGGTCATGGTGGTCGTTTTGTAGGGACGCGATAGATCG
>JBGSIB010000021.1:0-24914 GCA_041751955.1 Crocinitomicaceae bacterium | reverse complement strand
ATCCTTATTTTATTACAAAATGGAATTATTTTCCCTCGTCATTAGTCATAATTTCCACCCGACTAGCAACGCAATTAGCATAATTTTTCAATTTTATTGATGAAAAAGATCATATTCTATTACCGAAATCATAAATAGGAATTGATAATAAATGGTTTAGCGATTTTTTGCAGAGGTCTTATTTTTCAAACCCATAATCTCTTTCTACCAAAGCGACACGAGTTTTATAACTTGCGTACCATTGTTCTCGTCCCATTTTCTGTGCTGCCAAATGGTCAAGGTTTCCTTTCCATTCCTTAATCGATTCGAGGTCGCGCCAATAGGAAACGGTGATGCCAATTTCATCGCGAGCGAATTCTATACCCAGAAATCCATCTTGCTCCTTCCCGAGCACTTCCATTTTCTCTGCCATTTCTGAATATCCTGCTTCGATAGTGGAACGAACGGAGGTGAAGATTACGGCATAATAGGGTGGGGTGGGTGTTGAGGCAATTTTCATTTGGGGTCTTCTTTTTTGATGTAAAACAAATTTAGGTTGACTTTCTCGTGTTCGTGACCGCCTGTTCCTGAGTAAGTGTAATAATTGATAAATACTTTTGTTCCTTTCGGGGCGTTTTGAATTGTGCCTTGAATATAACTGTCGATATAACCACCGCGAATTGTCATTTCTTTTTCTCCCACCGATATATTTAAGGATTCAATTTTATTTATCGCATTAATCATTACTGTCGATTGAAAACGAAGAAACAATCTATCTTCGATGAATATTTCATCCGAATAATTATTGAAATCATTATTTATAGTATAAGGTCCTAAAAATAGTGTTGGGACGGGAATGGTAACTATTTGAAACAACTGTTTCCCTAATTCATACTCTTTTTTTCGTTTTCTACCTTTTAAAGTGATTTCGATTTTCCGTATTTTTTCAGACCTTATTTCTACTTGGGCGCAGTTATCGAAACGGTGCGTGATTATCGCACTATCACACTCTATCCATACAGAATCCATTTTGGCATCGGAAGAATAACTTACCGTATTGTCGTAATGGCGGTAAAGAATGATTGTCTCGGCATTGGCGATGACGTATTTATTCTCTTTTGGCTTCTGGGCAGAAAGCATGGTTGAAACTAAAAGAAGACTGTAAATAAGGATGTTTTTCATGTTATTTGTTTCAATTATTCACCATTCCCCTCAATCGCTCATCCTTGTTCCGTTGGTCAACACCATTTTCATAAACCGTTTTTAGATTGAGTAAATAGAAAGTCCAGCCCTTTTCACAACCAAGACGAATATCTTGCTTGGATTTTTCATCGGATGGAATATCTTTTTGGGTCAAAGAAACTAGGGTAAATTCATCTTGTTCAGTGAGTTGTACCTCAACGATACTATTGGCAAATTGAAATTGAATAAAATCTTTTCCATTGGCGTCTAAGATTTCTCCATTTTCAACACCGTCGTATAAAAACCAATACCATTCGTAACCATCACCTTTCGAAAAAGGAGAATCTTTAACTAGTTTCGAACCATTTGGGTGAAAAAAAACCCCCTCTTTTAAAAACCATTTTTCAATATTTGTAGCCATTGCCCAAGCGTCATACATATCCCTAATTGAGGCTTTTACTGCAATCTTCTTGGTGAATTGTGTCCAATTGAAGTTTTCCATTTTCTACGTTTGTATTATAAAAATCGCAATTATTTTCAAATCAATTTCAAAACAATAAAAAAGCTCGAATCACGGGACTCGAGCTTTCTTTCTTATTCTAACTCTAGAATTAGTGTTTCACCACTAATTTCTCTGTGCGATTTTTGCCATCAATTCCAATGCGAATAAAATAAACGCCTGATGCAAGTTCAGCCGTATTGATGTCAATTTCATGCTCACCTTCAGTCATTTCAACTTGTTTAGTGAAATTAATTTTTTCTCCTTTCAAGTTGGTCAATAGAATGGAAACCGTTTTCGCTTGCGATAAAGTCAAGGATAATTTTACCTGATTTTCCGAAGGATTGGGATACAGTTTTGATTGAACTAAGCTAGAAGATAGTTCGTTTATACCCAAATCATTGATGAGGTTGGTATCTGCTTCGATGTACATAATGGCATTCAACCCATAAGCGTCCAAATCACCAATGGCAGCCAAACCTGGCTCTGAATCACGCATATACATGATGCGAACTTTGTTGTCAATCATAGGTGCCACATGCGGGAACATGGATTCGTAATAATCGAAAAAAGGATCCGGTGTAACATCTAAAGGTTGAACCCAGTTGTTGCCACCATCCATCGTTTTGGTGACATAAATGTGTCTGAAATTCTGGGTAGCTGTCGCAAAATCCTCTCGATATCCAGCATAGGCTACAAAAATAGAACCGTCATTGTTGATACCCATACTTGGGTAACTGCATAAGGCTCTACCGTATAGTGCAAAAGCTCCTGCGAACCCTAATTGAAGGTCACCATCAATATCCTCTGGCACAGCAATCACAGTGAAGTTGCCTGTTCCCATACTTTCATTCCAATACATTAGTTCTTGGGTTCCTGGAAAATATGAGGTATTTCCGTCTCCTAGGTTGGCGTCTAGCACCCGCATTCTTCCGAAGGTCATGTGCACCATTCCGTTAGCATCAAAAATAATAGCACCACAGCCATCAGCTGTCGCTATCGTATCAGGAATCATATCACCATTGATGTCAGAACCATTCGCTTGATCAGGTATGTAAAGATCCAATGGAAAATCATTCACTATCTGATTCGTCCATGTTGTGCCGTTATCATTGGATATAAATAAAACCATATCACCCCATATACTGAAGACTGCAATTGCGATTTTATCACCATCTGCAATTATGGAATAGGAATCTCCAACTGTACGATTAAAAAAAGTTGAATCTAAACCTGGTAGTTGAGCATCTACAATATCCCACGTAGCGCCTTGATCCAATGAGCGCCAGTACAAAAGTGCACCGTCTATACCTTGGTAGGTAGTTCCACCATTCGCGATTGGAGCAGTTATGCTGATGCAATGTAAAGAGTTTCCATTTGCACCTCCGGATACTACTCTCGGCCACCATATCGTCATTCCAGTATTCGTTGGAATGTTCGATTCCGTCCATGTTCCTGAACCTTTTGTAGCGCGTTTGTTCAGAACCAAAGGTCCTGCGGCTTGATGCGAAACTATGATTTCTGATCCAGCTCCAGTTACCATTATGGAAGGCCAACCACAACGAATGGATTCTATGCGAGCTGATGGATTTGCACCCCAAGCTGTTCCGTTATAATAATTATATCCTGTGCCCCTCTCTGCAAAAGCCGGTTGAACCATCCCAAAAGTGAAGCCAGCACTAATTGTGCCATCCGAATGGAATAAATTTCGATTTTGTATGGACGCATTGGACATTAAATCGTACACTGTTTCACCCATCATTGTTTCATTCCATGATTTTGCATAAAAAGACGCGGGTTGAGGTTTTAATACAGGTGTGCCCATGACTTGTTCGAATCCAGTCAAAGCTTTTTGTTGAGCAGGCAAAGCAATTTGCGCTGCCACTGGTAATTTTTGAGGTGTGACTTGTGCATTCAGGCTAATGAAAAGTCCCAATGCGCATGTCGTGGTAATGATTTTATACATAGCTGTGTAGTTTTTTGTTGGTACAAGATAATGATTTTTAAGTAATTGCATTAACGAATGTCACAGTAAATATACATGTCTTGTTTTTTTTAAAAATCGTCAGTTAACATGATGTTCTTTTATATTCAAGTATAGTTTCCGTGAGCTGCTTATGTAGTAGTGAAATTAGCTGAATAAAAATGTTTTAGAACAAAAGAAAGTGATTTTCTGATTAAACAAATGAACATTTCACACGTTTATTGAACAAAGGTTTGTAAAAAAAATTATAAACGTTATTTTTATACTGTTTCCTTTTTTCCTCTCTATTCTTATTTAGAAATTCTATTTTCACTTGCTTTAAACCTTTGAGGATTGTTAAAGTAAAGTTAGAAAAAGAAGAAATGAGAAACTGTTAATTAAATTTGCCCGAGACAATTAAGAATACTATGAAGAAATACCTTCCTTGGACCTTACGAATTATTATCGCTGTTTTATTTATTTTATCGGCGATTGCGAAATTTTACCCTAGTCCTTTGATGGCATTAGGAACTTTTGAAGCAAAACAACTTATATCTATTGGGTTTTCCGAAAGTTTTGCTCCCTATTTTTCAAGATTTTTGATTGCAGCTGAATTTGCCATAGGTGTCGGTATACTCCAACCTCATTTTTTAAGACGATTTGTCATTCCAGTTGCCTTGACTTTATTGCTCATTTTCTGTTTTCAATTGTCATTTGAAGTTTTCAGTAAAGGTATTGATGGTGGAAATTGTGGATGTTTTGGAACCTTAATTCCGATGACACCATTAGAGGCCTTGATAAAGAATATTATCGCCATTGGATTATTGGTTTATCTGTATGCGCTTCTTGAGGAAGACCCATCCCACCAGAAGTTTAGTAATCTGATTATTATCTATTTGAGCTTCGCCTTGTTATTGTTTGCAATTGCTCCAATTCAATTTTCAACCATTCAGAATACAACTAACCCAAACTTGCCTGCTGTTTCTGATTTCTTGGATAGCACCAATGCACCAGCGTTGGATTTTAAACCGGATACTTCCTTAATCAAAATAAAGAATAGTTCTAAGGTTGACAATGCAATTAAGGATATTAAAAACACAACACCTGAAAAAAATGTTGAGCCTGAAAAACCTGCTGGTCCAAATAAAGTGGTGTCGAAGTTCAGTCCCTATACAAACTACATACCTGCTGAAGTTAAATTAGATGAAGGTAAAAAAATATTATGTCTCTTTGCACCGGGTTGCGAGCATTGCAGAGAAACGGCTAAAATATTGACTGAAATGCGCTCTCAGATTAAGGATTTTCCACCAATCCACATTGTCTTTATGGATGAGGAACCTGAAGTCATTCCAGACTTTTTCAAGTTTGCTGGTAGAACCTATTCTTATCGTGTAGCTAGTGTAGTCGATTTCTGGAAAATTTTGGATTATTCCCGTGATACACCCGGAGTCGCATATTTGTGGAATGGAAATATTCGCTATTTCTCAGATGGGATTAACGAGAAAGCTTTTGATAAAAAGAAGTTTAAAGAAGAACTATTGAAGGAGAAATAAGTTTAGCAGCTTATTCTTTAGAGTGAAACTCTTTTTCTAAGTTGGATCTCATGCTCCAACCACAACTTTTAAGACTATTAAAAGTTTCTAAATTGTCTCCTTCTTCATTTATATCAATCAACGTTCCACCGTCGAATTCTTGCACTGTATAATTGTTGGTTGAATAAGTTATGTAGAAAGTTTCGTCAATATAAGTCATATTATTGGTCTCAAATTCAAAATCATATTTTACTTCGTCTTGGGGAAAATCCTTTTCGAATTTCTCCCAGTCCGCATGATGTGCATGATAAATGACTTGAACAATATCCTCTCCAGACCAATAGACCTTTTGGCTTGTATTCCCTAATTCACCGTTGTAGGTGGCATCGATAAAAATGAGGTTCGTATCCTGAAAATAGCCAACAACGCCACCGCCACAATGGTCCATATAAGGCAAGCTAATTTGTTGAGGTGCACCTGCCAGAACTAGGCTGTCAATACGTTTCACTTGATTTTCAGTTTGGCTGCACAAACTTAAAACAAGTGACTGCGGAAGCACGAAAAGAAAAAAAGTAGTTTTCAAATATTTATTTCTTAGCAGAACAATTCTTTTAAATATTAAGCCAGTTTAATTTCCAATCTCAATAAATTCTTCATAAGACATTTTCTCGTATCCATCGGGTATCTCCATTGAAAATAGCGTGCTAGTATTTTCCACTTTTTTCTCAAAATTTACGGCTGTCCATGTCATAGTCATTTCACTTGTCTTGGTGACAATTTCTAAAGGAATACCTGGTATCTGTCCGTCAAAAACCTGATTGCCGCGTTTACTGAAATTGATTTCACTCGTGTACCAATAGGTCATTTTTGATCCATCATCATCCGATAAAATGGCTTTTTTACATACGTATCCCAAAATTGTTTTGGTTTCATTGATTAGTTCAACCTTTCCTGATGTTTCTTCTTCCACTTTTCCGTCGAATTCATTCATTTCATCCACTGTTGTCAGAATGGCCTGATTACCCATCATTCCTCCCAAAAGCATCAAAATATCACCCGATTTATCATCATTTATTACAGTCATTTGCATCAGAAACCCCATGTCTAACTCTGTTCTCGTGAGCTGGCTTTTAAAATGAATATTCATTGTTGAATTGCCGAACATGTCGGCCATGCCAGCACTTTCCGGATCATCCGATACAACTGAAATTTTGTATTCAATATGCCCTTCTTTCACTTGGGAAAATACGGATAGCGTTGCGGAAACTAGGAATATAAGGGAAAGCGTGATTTTTTTCATTTTTGTAAGAATTGAATTGAAAGGGAAATATACTAATAATTGATTGAATACTATTTCTATCTTAAAATTGCTCATTAAATTCTGCCGTATAATGCCTTCGTATCTTTGGTTATGACCCAATTTCATTGTGGCATTATTAAAGGTAAAACGGTATTTCGCCCCGAAAGAGCAAAAAAAATCCCCATTTCAATTGAAACAGGGATTCTATAATAGTATGTTTTGTGTTATTTTCTGTTGTCGATAGAAACGTAGTCACGCACTGTTTCACCAGTATATACTTGACGTGGACGTCCAATTGGCTCACCACCTTCCAACATTTCTTTCCATTGGGAAATCCATCCTGGCAAACGACCGAGGGCAAACATTACTGTGAACATTTCTGTTGGAATTCCTAATGCTCGGTAGATA
The DNA here is from genome assembly GCA_041751955.1 of Crocinitomicaceae bacterium. Lineage (GTDB taxonomy): Bacteria > Bacteroidota > Bacteroidia > Flavobacteriales_D > Crocinitomicaceae > UBA2040. The sequence continues at coordinate 18,051 of JBGSIB010000021.1, read as the reverse complement.
ATGCCTGAGTAGAAATCAACGTTTGGATACAAGTTACGTGCAACGAAATATTCGTCCTCCAATGCAACCTTTTCTAATTTCTTCGCGATATCCAATAGAGGATCTTGAATCCCCATTTTTTCTAGAACCTCATCACATGCTTTTTTGATAATGGTAGCGCGTGGATCGAAATTTTTGTAAACTCTATGACCAAAGCCCATCAAACGGAAAGAATCATCTTTGTCTTTCGCTTTCAAAACCCATTTGTCAACATCACCGCCGTCATTGGATATTTTTTCTAGCATTTCCAAAACTGCTTGGTTGGCACCTCCGTGAAGCGGTCCCCAAAGTGCGGTTATTCCTGCTGAAATAGATGCATATAAATTCGCACGAGAAGAACCTACGATGCGAGTTGTTGCTGTTGAACAATTCTGTTCGTGATCAGCATGAAGTATTAAAAGTGTGTTTAATGCATTAGCAACAACAGGATCTACATTGTAATCCTCTGTTGGCATGGCGAACATCATGTGCATGAAATTCGAACAATAATCCAAATCATTTTTTGGATACATGAACGGATGGCGTACCGAATTTTTATAAGACCAAGCTGCCAAAGTTGGCAATTTTGCAATCAAACGATGTATAGTAATATCTTTTTCAGCATCTGAACGATCCGGATCCAAAGATTCAGGATAAAATGTGGAAAGAGAACAAACCATAGAAGCTAAAACTCCCATAGGGTGAGCTTTTGCAGGATAGGCTTCGAAGAACTGTTTCATATCCTCGTGAACCAAAGTATGTTTTGTAATACTATTGTTGAAATGCGTTAACTGATCCGTTGTTGGTAATTCACCGTAAATCAACAAATACGCAACTTCCATGAACGATGCCTTTTCGGCCAACTGTTCAATTGGATAACCACGGTAACGAAGAATGCCTAATTCTCCGTCCAAAAAGGTAATAGCGCTCTTGGTACTACCGGTGTTTTTAAATCCCGGATCTATCGTGATGTAACCTGTCTGTCCACGAAGGCTACTGATATCAATCGCTTTCTCGTTTTCGGTTCCTTCGATAACAGGAAATTCATATACTTGTCCGTTTAATTCTAATTTGGCAATTTCGCTCATTTGTATTGTGTTCTGCGGTTGATTTTTTTCCGTGCGCTAAATTATGAAAACTATTCTGTCTTGTAAAGTTTTATCATAAAATTCACATCATTTTTTGTGAAAAATTATTACACCTTTTTTTTGTCCTTAATTTACAAGTTTTTTACTGTAAAATCCAACATCATGTTAAACAGGTGGTTTCTCGTGTTTCCACCATAGATGCCATGATTTTTATTGGGATAAACAAACAAATCAAATTCTTTGTTCGCAGCGACCAAAGCGTTGATCATTTCCATCGTATTTTGATAATGTACATTGTCATCTCCAGAACCATGAATCAACAAATATTTGCCTTTTAGTTTGTCCACAAAATTAATGGGGCTATTTTCATCATATCCTGAAGTATTTTCGCTTGGTGTGCGCATGAAACGCTCCGTATAAATATTGTCGTAATAGCGCCAATTGGTTACAGGTGCAACGGCAATACCCATTTTGAAAACGTCGGCACCTTTTGTTAAGCAGAGCGATGCCATGAATCCTCCGTAACTCCAACCCATGATGCCAATTCTGTCCGCATCTACCCAAGGTTCTTTCGCCATGTTTTTAGCCGCAGCGATGAAATCTTCCGTTTCTAATTTTCCCAAAGTCAAGTAGGTTGATTTTTTGAAATCAGCACCTCGATACATCGTTCCTCTTGAATCCACTGAAATCACAATATATCCTTTCTGGACCAAAAGCTGGTGGTACATGTAATCTTGTCCACCAAAAGCATCCTTTACCATATTGCTTCCCGGCCCACCGTACACGTGAAAATAAACAGGATATTTTTTATTGACATCAAAATCTATGGGTTTTAAAATATAGGCATTCAAATCTCCGACTTGTCCTTTTACAGTCATGAATTCTTGTTTCACCAAGGTATAAGAGGATAGTTTTTCGACCAGTTTTGCATTGTCTTCAAGCACCGTTATTTCAGTTCCATCTTGATTGCACAAAGAATACACTGGCGGTGTATTGGCGTTAGAGTAGGTTTTAACGAAATATTTCATGCCGACAGAAAACTCAGCATTGCTTGATCCAGTTTCTGAGCTAATGGCTTTTTTATTCGTTCCATCCAGCTGAATCGCATACAATCCTTTATGAATTGCTCCTTTTTCAGCAGAACTATAATAAATGCGTTGAACGTCTTGATCAATTCCAAGGAATTCTATGACATCCCAAGAACCGGAGGTAATTGTTTTCATTGTGCCGTCAAAACCTAATGCATATATATGGTTGTATCCATCTTTTTCACTTGTGCGAAGTATGGTTTTACCATCTTTTAAAATCAATAGATTGTCATCAATGTCAATATACGTTTTAGAAGTTTCCGTATAGAAGACATTACTTGCCCATGATTTTCCATTTTGTGTCACTTTATGATATTTCAATTCATTTTGATGCCGGTTCATCGTTTGAAGAATAAGTGTATTTTCCGTTTCCGACCATTTCAATCTAGGAATGTATTCGTATTGTGCGAGATTTAGGTTTTTGATTTTTCCTTTTTGAATGGAAACAATATGCGCCGTGACTTTGGAATTATCTTCTCCTGCCTTTGGATATTTGAAGGTGTAAAGGTCAGGGTACAAATTTTCAAAATAGGTCATCGTGAATTCGCGAACGGCACTTTCATCGAAACGAAGGAAGGCAATATTTTTGCTATCTGGTGACCAAGAATAGGCTTTGGTAATGGCAAACTCTTCTTCGTACACCCAATCCGTTCCGCCGTTAATGACGGCATTTCTTTTTCCATCCTGGGTCAATTGTCGCACCTTGCCACTGGACAAATTCTTTACATATAGGTTGTTTTCGAAGACATAAGAAACATTTGAGCCATCAGGTGAATATTCGGCAAGCATTTGAGGTGAGCGTGATCGGTCTAATTCCTGTAAACTTTTTGTATTCAAATCATACACCCAATATTCAGCATAGAATGAATGTCGATAAACTGCTTGGGTTTTTGTAGTGAAGAGTATCTTGCTTTCGTCCTTATTGAATTCATAATCATCAATGACAACTTTGGTTTTCCCAAAATTCAATTCTGAAAGATTCAACAAGATGCTTCCCTTAGCTTTGGGGTCCTGAAAAGCGTGTTTTGTAATACATTCGTCGGCATCAATTTTTGTTCTTTTGGTAAAATGCAATCCATCTTGCATGGAACGAAATCCATTGACACCTTTGCCATAAAATTGATATTCTTTCCAAATTTTTTCAACAGTTATGTCTTGAGCGATACTAATTGTTGAAAACAATAAAAACAGATAAATAAAGGGTTTGCGCATGTTTAGTTCAATTTCTGAGCGACTAAATTAATCAATGTCGTAGAAAACTGTTTATATCTAACGATTTGGTCACATAAGTTTAACATATCTGAATTGGCAAAACTGAAATTATGCTTTAACTTTGTCGAAGTTTTCCAATGTCATCCTTGATGTTCACCTGAACTGAAACCATTGGGAAATTGTTGAACGGAATGATTTGATAAATGCCAACATCCCGAAATAGTTTCTTTCTAACGGTCGGATTTTTCTCCGAAGCTCCAGTTCTATCGTATTCACGTATTTACTTTCCCACAAATAATTAATTTTTTATGAAAAAATCTTTACTCATTTTATCTTTAATTGTTACTTCTCTTGCTAATGCGCAGGATTGTGCCAATATTTTTATTTCTGAATATGTTGAAGGATGGTCCAACAACAAAGCATTGGAAATTTATAACCCAACGGCGAATCCAGTTGACCTTTCTCAGTATTTCATTACACGTTATTCAAACGGTTCATCTTCTGCTCAAGTTCAACATTCGGTTCAGTTGTCTGGTACAGTAGCACCTTACGACGTATTTGTTGCTGTTTTGGAAAAATTAGATCCAAATGGAACAGGTCAAGAAGCTCCAGTTTGGGATTCTTTACAAGCTCGTGCTGATGGTTATTTTTCACCAGTTTACAATGTTAGTCAAGCATTCTACTGGAATGGTGATGATGCAGTGGTTTTAATCAAAGGAACTTTGACTTCTGATCCTAACCAAGTTGTTACAACTATCCCAGGAATTATCGTCATCGATATCTTTGGAAAAATCGGTCAACAACCGACCAACGATCAAGGAACAACATCTCCTGCAGGTGGATGGTCAACGGATTTCCCTTACACAGGTACTACTGGAATTATCGTAACACAAGATCACTCTTTAATCCGTAAATCAAGTATCAAAAAAGGAGAAATTAATCCAGCGATTTCTTTCTTCAATCCTTTGTTAGAATATGATTCTATTCCTGCTGTAATCGTGCGTTTGGACCCGGTAACAGGTGATACCATTTTTGGAGGAACAGGAAATCCAATTTTGGATGGTAACTGGTCTTCTCTTGGCACGCATGAATGTGCTTGTAATCCTTCAACGAATTCAATCGATGAAAACAAAAAGAATGTTTTGAGCATTTATCCAAACCCTTCTCAAGGTACTTTCCAAGTGAATGGATTAGCTGCTGTCAACAAAATTGTTGTGTTGAATGCATTGGGTCAAAAAGTTGCAAACGTGAATGTTGAAGGAAAAGTTTCTACATCTTTTACAATTGATATGAAAGGTGTTTACTTCGTTCAGTTTACTACGAACGCTGGTGAAACAATCACGAAGAAAGTTATTGTTAAATAATTGATTTTGAAATTGAAAAGAGGTTGCACATTCCGTTTCTAAACGGTTTTGGCGCCTCTTTTTTTATAGCACAAAAACCATGAAGATAGTATTTGGTCTTGCACTTTTTTTTGTTTCTTTTTCGACTTGGGCCCAAAATTTTGTCTTGAAAGGAAAGGTAATTGACGCTAGCAACAACGAAGTAGTTGTTGGAGCGAAAATCACGGCAAATGATACCTACAAAGCATTAACCGATTTGGATGGTAATTACGTTCTGACTTTGCCTGAAAAAGGTAACTACACGATTGTTGTTACAATGCTTTTGTTCGATCCAGTCACTGTAAGCGCAGAAATTAACCAATCCGAACAAGTTTTAAATATCTCTCTAGGTACTAGTCTCGAAATGGAGGAGGTGAGAGTTATCGGAAATTTGGTGACAGATAGAAAAACACCTGTTGCCGTAACCAAATTGACGCAAAAACAAATTTCAGAAGAATTAGGCTCGCGTGACATTCCTATGCTTTTGAATGCGACTCCAGGCGTATACGCTACTCAAACGGGTGGAGGAGATGGTGATTCCAGAATTAATATCCGTGGTTTCGACCAAAGAAACATTGGTGTGATGATAGACGGTGTTCCTGTGAATGACATGGAAAACGGCGCTGTTTATTGGTCCAACTGGTTCGGTTTGGACGCCATTACTTCCACGGTTCAATTACAAAGAGGACTCGGAGCTACAAAATTGGCGATGCCTTCTATTGGTGGTTCTTTGAATATTATCACACAAGGTGTTGGTAACAAAGAAGGTGGAATGTTGAAACAAGAATATGGAACAGGAAATTTATTGCGTACCTCTTTTTCTTATAATTCAGGCATGAGCCCGAAAGGATATGGTATGACCGTTGCAGCGAGCTACAAACAGGCAGATGGTTGGGTTGATGGCACAAATTCAACTGGTATCTTTACCTATCTGAAATTGCAAAAAAAATGGAAAAACCACTTGACCTCAATTTCAGGATTCATGGCACCGCAAGAACATGGTCAAAGATCCTTTCAGCAGCCCATAGCCTATTGGGATAAATCCTTTGCACAGAGTTTAGGCGTTAATATTGCCGACACCGTTTCCGCACTTAGTGTAGATAAAGGTATTCGATACAACCAACATTGGGGCTATTTTACGAATGACGAAGGAAAACAAGAAATTAAAAACGAGCGTTTGAATTATTACAACAAACCACAAGTAACTCTGAAAGATTTTTGGTTAGTTAACAAGAAATTGTCTATTTCAAACATTGCTTATATGTCAATTGGACGAGGTGGAGGAACGAGAATGAACAACAGTTCAGGTATAGTTTTGAATCCAGAAACTCGAACTATAGATTGGGATTACATTATCAGGGACAATCAATATGCTTCCTTATTCGGAACTCAGGTGCCTAGTTATGACTTGTCTTATTCGCCTGTTCTGTATAAGTCCAAGAATATTATATTGGCTTCTGTGAACAATCACTTTTGGGTAGGTTTTCTGCCTCAGTTTACGTATATACAGAGTAAAATCTGGAGTTTCTCAGGTGGGTTAGATTTTCGCTATTATGAAGGTCGCCATTATCAAGAAATTAAAGATTTATTAGGTGGCGATTATTTCGTTAGCCAAGCCAATAAAAATAGTCGCAATGATATGAAATTCGTCGGTGATAAAATAGCATTAGCAGGTTTTAATAACGACAGAAAAGGAATTGTTTCTTGGATGGGTACATTTGGTCAAGCAGAATATTCAAAAGGTCGATGGACTGGATTTATCAATTTATCAGGTATCCGAAATGGTTACAAAGGGATAGATTATTTCATGCCAAAAGAGTTGGATTTAGGTGATACCATTTTGAAGATTGGTTTTTACGATTCAACTTCTTATAATGGTCAAGTTTATTACGGAAATGACCCAGATGCTGAATATTCTCAGACTGAATGGAAATACTTGATGGGGGGAACGGTAAAAGTGGGAGCTAGTTTTGAGTTGACGGAATATTCAAATGTTTTCATGAATTTAGGTTATCTTTCAAGAACACCGCAATTTAGTAATGTAATTGATAACAACACCAATACTTTCTTTGCAGAAATCGTGAATGAAAAAATTCAAGCGATTGAAGCAGGTTACTCTTTTGCTAATAAAAAATATGGGATTAACATCAATGGGTATTTCACCAACTGGAAAAACAAACCGTTCCCTTTTGGCGTTGCCGTTCCAGACCCTACCGATCCAACAGAATCTATTCGATTGAATGTGAATGGAATGGACGCAATTCACTACGGTGGTGAACTTGATTTCGGTTATAAAATCAACAACAAACACAGCCTGGAATTCTTGTTTTCTATGGGTAATTGGACATGGAATTCATCCGAAACTGTTGAAGTTCCTCAGTACAATACTTCATTTACATTTGATGCAAAAGGTGTGCATGTAGGTGATGCTGCTCAAACAGTTTTGGCACTTTCTTATCGTTGGGAACCAATAAAACGTTTCTACTTTAAACCGCAATTCCAATTCTTTGATCGATATTATGCGGATTTCTCTCCATTTGATTTACAAGGAGAAAATGGTGGAAGAGAATCATGGAAAATGCCAGCTTATAGTCTTTTGAATGTATTTATGGGGTATACTTTACCTGTTAAAAAGAATGCATTCATCTTTAATGGCTCGGTCATTAATGTTTTAAACACGAAATATATATCGGATTCACGACCATTACAAGGTTCTACAAATGCATTTGATGCTGCTGGTGCTCAGGTTTTCTTTGGTTCTGGATTGCGTTTCAATATTTCTGTCGCTTACAAATTTTAAATAAAAAAATGATGAAAAAATTAACTTTCGTTGCTCTGCTTGCCTTCTCTTCATGGGGAATGGCGCAAATTGACATCAATGATGCACGTACAAATTATGCTGTTGGTCAAACAGTGACGATTAAAGGTGTTTCAGCCAATGGAAATAACCAATTGGGAAATATCCGTTACATACAAGATGCTACTGGTGGACTTCCTGCTTATGGAACCCCAACTGCTTTTGGTGCCAATATCGCTTTGGGTGATTCAGTAACAGTTACGGGTGTTTTGTTTGAATTTAATGGTCTTTTAGAAATTTCTCCAACGAATTCTTATACTGTTCACGGTCCGGTTGGTGCACCTGCGCCGACGGTTATTCCGATCACCTCGGCAATCGAGCCGATGGAAGGAAGATTGATTCAAATCAATAACGTTACGATTAGTGGGGCGGGAAATTTCGCTGGAAATACCAATTACACTTTGACAAGCGGCCCTAATACGCTCGCGATGCGTATCACAACAGGATCAAATTTAGTAGGTACAGCAATTCCTTCAGGACCAGTTTCTGTTATTGGTTGTCTTTCTCAATTCGGAACGTCCTTCCAATTGTTGCCAAGAATGACAACGGATATCATCCCTTATGTTGCCCCAGCCACTGAAATCAACGTAAAAATCAACGGAACAGATGTTCTTTCTGGCGGAAGTGTTTTCATCGGAAATAGTGCATCGGCGTCTATCGTAATTGAAAATTCAGGAGCGAGCACTTTAACAGTTTCATCGGCACTTGTTACAGGACCAAATGCAGCAGAATTTTCAACGACCATACCTGCAAGTTCAACGGTAGGAAGCACCTCACAACAAACCTATGCCTTGAATTTTGTACCAACTGGAAACGGAACACGCGTAGCAACTTTGACCATCAATAATGATGATCCAGACGAGGCAGTTTATGTTATTAATATTGAAGCGGTAGGATTGGATAATTTGGCAACAGAGCCATTGAATAATCCGACAGCATTGGTCTTTTCAAATGTAGAAGCTTATGCCATGAATGCCTCTTATACGCCATCTGCAACGGCTAGTGGCTATTTGGTTTTATGGAAGAATGGTGGAACGGTAACAGAAACACCTGCTGATGGTTCTGCTTATCTTCGTGGAGATGTTATTGGCGGTTCAAGAGTAGCGTACGTTGGTTCTTCAAGTTCATTTGTGCCAAGAGGAATCAGAGCGAATCAGAGTTATGATTTTAAAGTATTTGCTTATAACGGACAAGGTGCTTTTACGAATTATAAAACAACAACTCCAGCTGCTGCATCTGTAACAAGCTTGGGTGAACAAATTGGAACATACTACAACGGAATTTCTAGTTCATCACCAACCTTCTTAACAGATTTGAGTGCTTTGATTAATCCACATACGGTTATTTCTTATTTCAATTACTTGACAACTGTTATGGCGGTTTTTGAACCACAAGATACTGTAAATGGTGATTCTTATGTTGAATGCTGTTATTCTGGTGAACGTTATGTGTACAGTGGAACATTTGATTGGACAGCAACAGGTTACAGCCGTGAGCATACCTATGCACATTCTTGGATGCCAAGTTTCCCTGCAGATAATCCAGCGAAACCTGAATATTCAGATTTACATAATTTATACCCTGCGAATAACAACCAAGCAAACGGCCCAAGAAGTAACTTGCCTTTGGACAGCATTACCGGAAATACAGTATTCACTTATTTAGAAGGGCGTGTTGGATACAACGGAAATCAATTGGTTTACGAACCAAGACAAAAACACAAAGGAAATGCAGCACGTGCTTTGTTCTACATGGCAACTTGTTACAATGGTGTCGCAGGACAAAACTGGCAATTGCCAACCAATCAAGGACAAGTACATTTGAAAGCTTGGCATTTGAATGACTTGCCAGACAATTATGAAATCGCAAGAAACGAGTATATTTTCTCTGAGCAAGGAAACAGAAATCCTTTCGTAGATTCAGTGCAGTTTGCTTGTCCAATTAATTTCACGAACATGACGTACACGGCTTGTGTAGCAAGTGGAATTGGCTTGAACGAATTGTTGGAAAACAACTTATCTGTTTTTCCAGTGCCTTCTCAAAAAGAAGTGTATGTACAAGTAAACGGAACAACAATTAGCCATGTTGACATAACAGATTTACAAGGAAAAATAGTATCTTCGAAAGACTATGCAGATGTTGCTGTAGTAGAAATGAAAAATCAATTCCTTCCTGTTGGCGTGTATTTGGTGAATGTAACGACACCATACGGAAAAGCTACACGAAGAATGATAATCGAGTAAATTGAAAAGAACAAGAATATATATTATCACATCAATATTGGGAGCAGGTCTAACGGCCTGCTCTTCTTTTTCTCCTCATTTTTGGAAAAGTACCACAACGCCCGTCGATGCGGATGGAAAGTCTGTGGTCATTATAGATTCTATTGTTCGTCCTTACCGCGATTCTATTTCCGAAGACATGAACACCATTTTGGGTTATTCGCCTATGAATTTGGTGAAAGACCGTCCCTGCAGTCCCATGAATAATTGGGCAGCGGATGCTTTGTTTCGTCACCAGACAGCAAAATTTCCCGATAAGGAAAACGTGATGGTCTTAATCAATGTCGGTGGTTTGCGAGGAGCCATCAACCAAGGTCCAATTACAAAAGGTGAATTGTTCTCTTTCATGCCTTTCGATAATGAAGTGGTCTGGGTGAAATTACCCAATTCAGCATTACAAGACATTCAGCGTTACATCATTGCGAGCGGTGGCGAACCCATTGCCAACGCTATAATGGAAAACGGAAACTTGTCCATCAACAACAGGAAAGATCACATCGACTATTTCTGGGTGATTACCTCTGATTATTTGATGAATGGCGGAGATCGCATGAATTTTTTCCAGCAGAAATTGGATGTCTTTTATCCCGGAGATCTGTTGCGCGATGCTTATTTGGAGCAGGTACAATCAGAAAAGACTTTACTCATTGATCGAAATTGTAGAATAGATGTGGACTAGGCGGAAATTTTTAGGAGATAGTTTGTGTTTGTCCGGTGGCGTAATTTTCGCTGCACAGGCTGGAAATGCCCTTTTTTCTGCCAACAAGAAAAGTCGTAAGTTGACCATTTTGCACACCAACGACACCCATTCACATATCGATCCGTTTCCAGAAGACGACGCAAAATTTCCCGGTCGAGGAGGAGTGAGCCAACGCGCTGTGCTCATCAATAAAATTCGCGAAGAAGAAAAAAATGTCCTCTTGCTAGATGCAGGCGATATTTTCCAAGGAACACCTTACTTCAATCGCTACAACGGCGTCTTGGAAATGAAAGTCATGCAAGCGCTCGGCTACGATGCTGCCACCATGGGTAATCACGATTTTGACGGTGGAATGGAAGGATTTAAAACAGCCAAAGCCTTCACAGATTTTCCTTTTCTATGTGCTAATTATGACTTTTCAAACACAGTCCTCAGCGGCGAAACCAAACCCCATCACATTTTTTTCAAAGACGGAATAAAAATTGGCGTGTTTGGAGTAGGAGTGGAGTTAGACGGCCTCGTTCCCAAAAACAAATACGAAGATACCGTCTACAATGATCCAATCGCCATAGCGCAGGAACAAGTTGACCTTCTTCAAAAACAAAACTGCGATTTAATCATTTGTCTCTCCCACCTCGGCTACGACTATGAAGACAAAAACAAAGCCAGCGACCACAAACTCGCACAAAATACCAAAGGTATTCATCTCATCATCGGCGGACACACCCACACTTTCCTCGAAAAACCAACCGTTCTAAAAAATACCGAAGGCGACAATGTACTGGTCAATCAAGTCGGTTGGGCGGGCGTGAACTTGGGCCGTGTGGATTTTGTTTTTGAGAAAACGATAAGGTCAGGTGGGGAGTTGATTGAGGTTTAATATAAAGTTACAATTTATATCTAAGCTGAAACTTTAACTTCGCTCAGCGCGCAACTAGATGCGACTTAATCCTAAAGAATACTTCAAAAAGCTGTTCAACTTGTAACTTCTAACTTTTCGACCTTGGTGAAACCTTAAAGAATCCCTTTGCTCGCCAACAATTCCTCCAAAGCATTCAAATCCGCATACAAAACTTCACGTGCCTTACTACCTTGGAATGGTCCGATAATGCCAAATCCTTCGAGTTGATCGACGATACGTCCTGCACGATTGTAACCCAGTTTCAGTTTGCGTTGGAGGAGTGAAGCGGAACCTTGTTGATGGGTGACCACAATTCGGGCGGCGTCAGCAAACATCACGTCTATTTCGTCTGTGTCCATTTCTCCACCACCACCTTCGCTGCCTTCTGGAACGTATTCTGGTAAAATCAATGCTTCTGGATAAGCGCGTTGTTCGCCAATGAATTCACAAACGGCCTCTACTTCAGGAGTATCTACGAATCCGCACTGCAAACGAATTACTTCGGCTCCTGTAGATACGAGCATATCTCCACGACCAATCAACTGATCGGCACCTGAAGCATCCAAAATGGTACGTGAATCTATTTTCGATAATACACGGAAAGCAATACGGGCGGGGAAATTGGCTTTGATCATACCTGTGATGAAATTCACAGATGGACGTTGTGTAGCAACAATCAAATGAATACCAACGGCACGGGCCAACTGGGCAATTCGTGCTATCGGGTGCTCTACTTCTTTTCCAGCTGTCATAATTAAATCCGCAAACTCGTCAATTAAAACAACGATGTAAGGCAAATAACGGTGACCTTTTTCTGGATTCAAACGTCGGGCAATGAATTTTGCGTTGTATTCTTTTATCGTTCGCGCTGACGCGTTTTTCAATAAATCGTAACGGTTGTCCATTTCAATACAAAGCGAGTTTAGGGTATTCACCACTTTCGAAGTGTCGGTGATAATCGCATCTTCTTCGCCTGGCAATTTCGCCAAGAAATGACGTTCGATTTTATTGAACAAGGTCAATTCCACTTTTTTCGGATCCACCAAAACGAATTTCACTTGCGCCGGATGTTTTTTGTACAAAATGGAAATCAAAATGGCGTTCAAACCGACTGATTTTCCCTGTCCCGTAGCACCCGCAACCAAAAGGTGAGGAAGTTTCGTTAAATCAAAGCAGAAGGTTTCGTTGGTAATCGTTTTTCCCATGACAACAGGCAATTCCATGTCTGAATTTTGGAATTTTTCGGATGCAATCAAGGAACGCATGCTCACCATTTCTGGTTTGGAATTAGGTACTTCAATACCTATTGTTCCTTTTCCAGGAATAGGCGCAATGATACGAATACCGAGGGCACTCAAACTCAAAGCGATATCGTCTTCTAAGTTTTTAATCTTCGAAATACGAACACCAGGCGCTGGAATAATTTCATACAAAGTCACCGTTGGACCAACTGTTGCTTTGATTTTGGCAATGTCTATTTTGTAGTTCAAAAGCGTTTCAACAATCTTGTTCTTATTGTCTTCTAGCTCCTGTTTATTGATGTTTATGGAACTATTTCCAAAGTCTTTCAGCAATTCGATAGGAGGGAGAACATAGCTTGCCAAATCCAATTTCGGATCATAGTCGCCAAATTCTTTTTGCAAGTCGTTGATGTCTTCTTCGGTCAATTCTTCATCTGCATCGTGTACCTCAACTTTCATGGGTTCACCTTTCTTTTCTGATGGAACTTCAATTTCGAAGTCGTCGTCTTCATCTGTCGATTTCAGTTGAAGGTCCATTTCTTCATCTGAAAGTTCAATATCGTCATCATCGTCCAGTGAAATGGAATCGGACAAAGCGTCTTTTTTAATTTGCTCATCTCTAATAGTATTCACTACATTCAAGTCGGCAAAAGCAGGAACAACAACATTTTCTTTTTCTTCGTCCTCTTCTTCGTTTTCATCCGAACCCCAGTTGGTCAAGCGATCAAATAAAGCTTTGAAATTGGGGTTGAAAAGCGCCATCACCAAAATGTATAGCAAGACCAAAATGAACAACAAAGTGCCAAATTTACCGATGGTTAAGTTCAGCCATTCATTCACGTAATAACCAAAAGCTCCACCGAAGTAATTAGGAAAAGCGGCAAAATAGCCCAAAAGTATAGAGGACCACACCATGAAAAGCGACGAAACGAGAATGGCTCTGTTGATCGGTAACAAAGTTATTTTCAGTAAAAGTTTAAAACCGATAATGAAAGTTGCGAAACTAATGACCAGCGAAGAAATTCCAAACAAACGGTAATACAGCAAATGCGACATCCATGCACCGAATTTCCCAAGCCAATTGGCAACCGGAGCATTGTCTTGGCCAAAAATATAGGCAAAAAAGTTTCGGTTAATGACTTGATTTTGATCTTCTTGCCATGTGAAAACGTAAGAAACACAAGCTAAAAAACAGTAGAAAGAAAAGAGAATCAAAAACACCCCAAATACATTGCGCCATTTTGCCTTGTCCACTTTGAAACCGTTCTTTTTCGGGCTAGTCGACTGTTTATTCGATGTACCTTTTTTCTTCGGTTTCGCTGCTTTGGGCTTACTGGTTCGTTCTATAATAATGTTTTCTTGGGCCATCCTTAAGGTATATCCTACGAAGATAGTTTAGATTACTGCGCAAAAAGAGAAACAAAACGGCAATATATGCACATACTACTGTTAGTTTTCGTCCCTGCGAACGTGCTCCATAAATTCTTGCAAGGTTATTTTTTCATAATCCGATGGGATACCGAATAAATCCTTTTGAATTGCCTTTTTTTCAACACTTTGAAGACTGTATTTCACTATTCCATCAACAGTGCCAATATAAAATTCTGCGGGTAAACCTTTTATCCCGGGATAAATATCCATCAAGTCCGCTCGAATATCTTTGAAATACCAGCAGGTTCTTTTTTTCTCCAAATCTTTTCTATATACCGTCACTTTTTTCAAGACCAGACCATTTATTTTCTTCTTACCAAAGAAATGATATTTAAAAGTATAAGGCTCAATTCCAGTTGAATCGTTGCCTAAATTTGTCTGAATGGCCAATTTTTTGCCCATCATGGTCATCAGCAAATAACTCTTTTTAAGTTGTAAATGTTTGATAGTAACTTGCTCACCCAGAGCGTCATTAAGCATTTCAACACGTGACAAGGTATCGTTTGTGTATACAGTCATTTCGCGACTATCAATTAAACGCTGAACAGCAGTATCTGATAATTCTACTTTATAGACTATTTTTCCTGTGAAATTGGACTGTGCTTGAGGCAAGTTATTGAAAATAAAGAAAGTAAGCCAAAGGAAGAAAAATTGTAAAAAATGTATTCTTTTCATAAAAAGATTAACGTTACAGAGTATATTGGTTACGAAAATAAGCAAAAGAACTTGGTTTTAATCTTCCCCTTGTTTGGCTGAATATGCTAATTTTGCAATCTAAATGATCGGATAGGATGAAAAAAGTAAGCATTTTAATCAATACTTCTGAAATAACAGCTGGAACACGAGGTGCTTCTCTGGGTCCTGCTGCAGTTATGACAGCGGCTCGAGACAAGAATGACATTTTTTTTTCTGAAGTACCTTTAGTGGAATTGCCCAATGAAAATAAGTTGTTAGATGTACCGACTAACTTTCCGAATGCCAAGAGAATAG
The DNA here is from genome assembly GCA_041751955.1 of Crocinitomicaceae bacterium. Lineage (GTDB taxonomy): Bacteria > Bacteroidota > Bacteroidia > Flavobacteriales_D > Crocinitomicaceae > UBA2040. The sequence goes on along the minus strand of JBGSIB010000021.1, from coordinate 2,861 downwards.
ATGGATTGGAAAAAGTTTTTGGTCATGTAATGAAAGGCATGGAAGAAGTTTATCGTCAAGAAAGATTTCCTTTTCTTTTGGCTGCAGACCACGGTTCAGCCGCAGCAACAATTGCCGGAATTCGTGCTGAATTCCCCAACAAACGCTTAGGTGTAGTTTGGATTGATGCGCATGGAGATTTGCATACACCCTACACGACGCCTTCTGGGAATATGCACGGAATGCCATTAGCTATTGCTTTGAGCGAAGATAATGTAGCATGTAAACGCAACGAAATCAAAGGTGAAACACTGGCTATTTGGGAAAGACTCAAAGCGAAAGGTGGAGAAGGAGCCAAGTTTTCATCCGATGATTTATTCTTCATCGGGGTTCGCGATACAGAAAGAGAAGAAGAGTTTTTGATGGAGAAACGTAAGATTAAAAATTACACGGTTAGCGAATTGCGTGAGAGAAAATGGGAAGCAGTTGCACCGGAATTTCAAGCTTGGATAGATCAATTGGATATATTATACATTTCATTTGATGTTGACTCCATGGATCCCGACATCACATCCTATGGAACTGGAACTCCAGTAAAAAATGGCATTACACCTGAAGAAGCGCAAGAGATTTTGACGTTTTTTGCAGGACAAGAAAAACTTTGTTGTCTGGAGTTTGTCGAGGTAAATCCTTGTTTAGACAATAAAAATAGAATGGCCGAAATCACTTTTGAATTATTGAAATCGACTATTGAAACGATTGAAAAGAATTAATATCGAACATGGAAAACCTATTTAAAGAAGTAATTCTTGACAATCAAACAACACTTTTCGGAACTGAAATCGATCCAAACTGGATACAGTTTCAGAAAACGCGAAAAGACATGGAAGGCGATATTACTTTGGTTTTATTTCCTTTCGTGAAAGCCTTGAAAACTTCGCCCAATGAGGTCGGAGATGCTATCATTACGCTTTTTAATGAATTAACAGATGTATCACATTGCCAGCTTGTTGGCGGATTTTTGAACGTTACTTTAAGCTCAGCTTATTGGTTGAATAGATTGACGGATATTGATTCCACTCCACAATTTGGCTTTCAAAAACCCAATTCCAAAAGCACATTGATGGTAGAGTATAGTTCGCCAAATACAAACAAACCTTTACATCTTGGACATTTGCGTAACAACTTTTTGGGATATTCTGTCGCTGAAATTTTGAAAGCCAATGGTCACGAGGTCATCAAAACACAAATCGTAAACGATAGAGGAATTCATATTTGCAAAAGCATGCTCGCCTGGGAGAAATTCTCATCTTTGAATGAAAAAGGAGAACGAGAAACTCCAGCAAATACTGGAATGAAAGGCGATAAATTAGTTGGGAAATACTATGTCGCGTTTGATAAAAATTTCGTTGCAGAAGCCAAATTGATTATTCAAACTTGGGAAAATGGAGACTTCGATGGTTTTTCAGAGGAGGTAAAAGCGGAATTTCAGCGTTTGTCTCAAGCGAAAGTGGGTAAAGAAGATAAAGCATTAAAAGGGATAGAGGACAAGTTACTCGATTTAGCAAAAAACCAAACTACTTTACTTCTAGAAGCAAAAGAAATGTTGGTGAAATGGGAAGCCAAAGATCCACAGACGTATTTGCTTTGGTCGACCATGAACAGTTGGGTTTACGAAGGTTTCGCCACGACTTACGAAAAAATGGGTGTTGATTTTGATAAACTGTATTATGAATCAGACACTTTCATTATTGGTAAAGATTTGGTAATAGATGGCTTGAAATCTGGTGTGTTTTTCAAAAAAGAGGACGGTTCTGTTTGGATAGATTTGACCGACGAAGGTTTGGACGAAAAATTAGTACTTCGTTCGGATGGTACCGCTGTTTATATGACCCAAGATATGGGTACCGCCTACGATCGTTATCGCGATTTCCCGAATTTGGATGGAATCATTTATACCGTTGGAAATGAGCAAGATTATCATTTTCAAGTTTTGTTCTTGGTCTTAGAAAAATTAGGCTACGCTTGGGCGAAAAACTGCAAGCACTTGAGCTACGGAATGGTGGATTTACCGAGCGGAAAAATGAAATCACGTGAAGGAACAGTTGTAGATGCCGACGACTTAATCGATGAAATTGTTCAAAAAGCCAAAGATGCGACCTTGGATCGAGGTCATATAGAAGGTATGTCGGAACAAGAAGTGGATGGATTGTGCAAGAAAATTGGTTTAGGAGGTTTAAAATATTATTTATTGAAGGTAGATCCGAAAAAGCGGATGCTTTTCAATCCTGAGGAATCCATTGAATTGAATGGAAACACTGGACCTTTTATTCAGTATGCTTACGCCAGAATTCAGTCACTTTTGTCCAAAGGTGATATTGTAAGTATGCAAGGACAAGTTGATTTGCTTTCAGAAGAAAAAGAGTTGATTAAAATAATGGATGAGGCATCGAATACGATAAGCTTAGCCGCTGAAAATCTTTCTCCGGCTCTAATAGCCAATTATTTATATGAATTAGTAAAAACCTTCAATCATTTTTACCAGAACGTTTCCATCTTTAATGAGGAAAATGCAGAGCTACAGAACATGCGTTTGATTTTGGCACAAAACACAGCTTTCATTATTGAAAATTTCTGTAAATTATTGGGAATTGAGGTGCCAAAGAAAATGTAATCATCTGGTGCAACTTTTTTAAACAGCTGTTCGTCAAATATGTGAAATTCCATGTGTAAGCAGGATTTTTAAGACAAAACCAACCTTTTTTAGACTTAAAACTTTATTTTTGTTTAATCACAACATAATTTGAAAAAACTATGAAATTAATACTAACATCAGTATTTGCTTTAATAATTTCGATTGGGTACTCACAGATTACTAAAGT
>JBGSIB010000020.1:0-25092 GCA_041751955.1 Crocinitomicaceae bacterium | reverse complement strand
AAACAGTCATGGTTCCACCCGTTGCCGAAGGATTAAATGCACCTGTTGCAAAAGCTGGAAGTCCAGAAAAATCAGCACCTGTTGCACCTGTAACGTCGTAAGCGATTTGAGTAATCAAGCTGCCTTGACAAATCGTTTGGTTATCTGTTCCAACAACTGAAGATAAGGTTGCCGTAGCCGCTGAAATAACTGTAATATAATCTGTTTTTATCTCTGTATCATTGTTTACCCCATCCGAAATCGTCAGGGTAACTGTGTAGGTTCCGGGAACCGAATACGTAATGAGTGGATTTGGTAAAATAGAAGTTTGTCCTACGCCACCATCAGGAAATGTCCAAGCATAAGTTATCGCTCCAGTAGACAAATCTGTAAATTGAACCGATTCACCCACACAAATGGTTGTAAGGGGAGCGGAAAAGTCTGCGGTTTGGGCATTCGCGTCTGTTATCGCCACAAAAGCAAAAAACAGAATTAGTACTTTATTTCGCATATTCTTGTAAATTCAGGTCTTTCAAGGAGTTAAAGATAGTTTATGATGAGCAGTGAAACAAATGTTAATTAATTTATCCTTCAACATACGCGTTTTAACAACTCCGATAAAACAAAAAACACCGCCCAGAAGTACAGTGTTTACAAAAATTTTATGTTTCAAGCAGCTAACTTCCTACATTCCCAATTACAAACAATTGGTCGAGATTAGGTGTCGGACTTCCTCCTTTTTTCTCTAAAGTAATGGCAAATGCCTGAACTTCACTAGATTTCACTTTTTTAGAAATGGATTTCGTTGGGTTTTCCGCATCAAGCATTCCTAAATCAACTGGAGCACCATCCACAATTGCCCAAAGCTGGTATTGTTTATCTGCTTCATTTTGAGGCAAACTCACACCTGCCAAAAGCACTTGGTTTTGCTCTTTATTCCAATACGCCTTTACCCTTGAATCAGGACTGTTTGGCGTTCCACCAAGCGCAACAGCAAAAGTTTTATCGTTGGTTATAAAAGCTTGATCAGCATTGTATTCATTTACTTGCTTTTCAAGCTCAGCTACCAAAGTTTCTTTTGCTTTCACCTCATCATTTTTGGCCTTCAATTCAGACTGCGTCGCATTGTTTTTCATGAAGAACATTGAAGCAACAACAATTAAGGCTATGACAGACGCTGCTGCTACCCATTTCGGGAAATTGCTTTGTTTAGCTGTATTCACCTGAGGGATTTGAATCACTTTTGCTCCTTGATCTTCGATTTGTTTAGTCTCATTGTCTTGCTTATGAGCTTCAGCTATTACAGCCATAACTTTATTCTTCAGCTCAGCTGGTGGTTCTTTTTTCCAACCTTCACTCAATTTTTCTATGCTAGCCTGAGCTTCTAACAAATGTTGTTGTAACTCCGGATAAATATGAGACATGCATTCCACCTCACGCCGCTCTTGGTCGCTAACAACACCGAGCACGTAGCTCTCGATGATTCCTGATGATATGTACTCTTTTATATCCAAAATAATAATATTGCGACAAACCATTTCTTCAACTCACCAACAGCCGTTCGTATTCTCGTTTTAACCGTTCCAAGTGGAATCCCTAATTCATCAGATACTTCCTGTTGCGTGTATCCTTTAAAATAAATATACTCAACTAATATTCGTTGATCTTCATTCAAGTTATCTACTAGAGCTTTTATGCCTATTGTATCGACTGAAATCCCATCACCGGAAATATATACGTTATTTTCAATGTCTTGGATTGAACTTGGATTTTCTTTCTTCACTTTCCTAAGAAAATCAATGGATGTGTTCCTAGTTATGTTCAACATCCAAGTGAAAAACGAACCTTTGTTTTCATCATATGAATCCATTTTCCGCCAAATCTTCACGAAACTGTCTTGAACCACGTCTTGAGCAATCTCATCAGAACCAACAATTTTAGCAGACAGACCATAAAATGTCGAAGCATACCTGTCGTACAATTCAGCCATTGCGCTTTCTTCTCGGTTTTTCAACCGAACTACAAGGTTTTGAATTTCTATTTGGGTTTGTTCATTCAACTTTACGAAAATAAAGAAATAATGTATTATTCTTTAAAAAATGAATAAAAAGACTTTAGTTCAAATCAAATAATCCTCATTCGCAAACGAATAATCAAAACCTAAGCACGCGGATTCAAACAGCGCCTGTTCTTTTGTAAGAAGCCTTCATATTTGGTTCATCATTCTAAAACCAGACATTATGAAATTCTTATTGACCCTTTTCTTTTCGGCACTGCTTATGGGATTTTTCTATTCTTGCGGAAGCAAACATGCTAAAATAATATCAGTAGATCCCAAGTTCCGAAATTATGTCGCTGCTTATTCCAGCGGCATGCAATCACGTACCCATGGAATTCGGATTGAGCTGCAAGAATCCGTAGATTCTGTTTTACTGGAAAAATATGGCGAAGCTTATTTTCGAAACCCAAAATTTTTAGCCGAAATAATTGAAATCAGTCCTTCGGCAGAAGGAACCGTTCGATGGAACAATGATCGAGTTCTTGAGTTTATTCCAGCCAAACCCTTGCCTTCCAATACTTTGTACACAATTTCTGTTGACCTCGAAAAAATATTACAGGTAGATAAAGGATATGAAACTTTCACTTTTCAAGTTGCCACTTATGATCAAAAAATTGAAATGAATAGCGCCAAAGCACATACCATGGACAGCTATAACTTAGAATGGTGCTATGTGCTAGGTTCCTTGAATACGGCAGATTTTGCAGATACAGCCAATATTCAAAAAGTATTGACTGCCGAATACATGGGTAAAAAAATCGATGTTCAAATTGAGCAAGGACAAGGTTATCATGAATACGTTTATCGAATTGATAGTTTACGCCGCCAAGAAAATGATGCAAATTTGACTCTCAAATGGAACGGTGAGCCAATTCAATCCAAAAGTTCAGGCACAAAAACCATCAAAATACCATCCGTTCATGATTTCGAAATGACGGATTGGGAGGTACAAGACAAAGACGATCAAATCGTTCTCCTCACTTTTTCAGAACCAATCAACAGCGAACAACAATTCATGGGTCTGATTGAAATTGAAAGTCTGCGTAACCTAAATTACAGTGTTTCACACAACGTTGTCAGCGTGTTTTTACCCAATAGAATTGAAGGCGAGCGCAGTTTAAAAGTGTCAGCAGGAATAAAAAACATCAAAAATCACGCGATGAAAAACACTTATTCTAAAACACTTGTTTTTCACGCACCAAAACCACGCCTTCGAATTCAAGGAGAAGGTTCAATTCTTCCTGATTCGAAAGGCTTAATTTTTCCTTTTGAAACCATTGCATTGAAATCTGTAACGGTACGCATTGAAAAAATTTATGAAAACAACATTCACCATTTTCTGCAAGTAAATGATCTAAACGGTAGCCGTCAATTGACCCGTTTTGGCAAAAAATTGATTGAAAAAAAGGTGGATTTAAAGGTGCCTAAAAATGAGTTGACGCAATGGACGCAGCACGTTCTTAGCTTAGAAAAGTGGATTCGTCCGGAGCAAGGTGCTATCTATCGTATCGGAATAAAATTCAACAGAAACGATGCAGAATGTAACTGCTCAGCCGAAGAATTGGCTGCTGGAAACGATGCCGGCGATGATGACGTTATCTATGAGGAAGATGAGTGGTCAGAGGATACCTGGGAATCCTATTGTTGGGACGATGGATATGATGATTGGGACGATTATTATGGCGACAAATCACCTTGTTTACAATCGTATTATCGTGGTAAAGCCATCACACGCAACATACTAGCTTCCAACATTGGTATCGTTTTCAAGTTGGATGAAGACAAAAAAGCGCATGCCTTTTTAACGGATATGCTGACTTCTCAACCATTGGCTGGCGCTGAAATCAACTACATGGATTATACGAAACAGCTGATAAGTTCAGGTGTTACGGACGCACAAGGTATGCTGACGACGAATCTTCCACGAAAACCTTTTTTATTGGTCGCCAAATACGGTTCACAACGCGGATACTTAAAGTTAGGTGATGGCTACAGCAATTCACTCAGTAAATTCGATGTGGATGGAGAAGTGGTTCAGAATGAAATCAAGGGTTACATCTATGGAGAAAGAGGCGTTTGGCGACCAGGGGATTCCTTGTATTTGAATTTTGTGTTGCAAGATCAAATGAATAAAATACCAGAAAATCATCCGGTAAAGTTCACTTTGACCAACCCAAACAATCAGGTTGTAGATGAAATCACCACCAATTCTTCTATAAATAACCATTACGATTTCAGAACGGCGACAACTGCCAATGCTCCAACCGGGATTTATCTCGCTAAAGTTTCTATTGGAAAACGAGAATTCACAAAATCATTGAAGATAGAAACGGTGAAACCGAACCGCTTGAAAATGAAACTCAATTTTTCAGAAACCAGCTCCGACGACAGTATAGAAATTGTCAGTTCATGGTTGCATGGCGCTCCAGCTAAGGAATTGCGTGCAATGATTGGCGTAGAATTTTCAGCAGGCAAAACTTCGTTTGAAAAATTCAAAGGGTACGAATTTGATTCACCGATTCGAAAGCTTAAAAGTAACTCTATTGTCGTGTACAACGAAGACTTGGACAAAGAAGGAAAAGGCAAATTCAAGTTGCGATCTAGAGATTTCTCAGATGCTCCGGGCATGTTGAAAGCAATTTACACCACGCGTGTATTCGAAAAAGGTGGAAATTTCAGCATAGATCGTGTTTCAAAACCGTTTTCTCCTTTCCAAAATTATGTCGGATTGGGCATCCCAAATTCCAGTGACGAGTCTTTGATCAATGGAAAAAAATATACTTTCCCTTTGGTTATTCTGGATGAAAACGGACAGAAAACCACCAAAAACACCAAGATTCATGTTAAAATTTACCGCATGGAATGGCGCTGGTGGTATGAGGAAAACGAAGACGAACAAGTTAATTTTCTCGGCAGAAATGGCAACAGCGTTGTGTTTGATTCTCTCCTTGTGGCTACAAATGGTGCTGCTCAATTTAAGTTTGGTTTAGGCAATCACGATTACGGACGATTTATGGTTGTAGTAACAGATGAAGACGGAGGTCACCAAACTGGAAAAATCGTTTCTATCGATTACCCGTATTGGAACCGTGCCAACAACCGGACCAATGAATTTGCCTCTATGCTCAATTTTTCCTGCGACAAAAAGAAATACATCAAAGGTGAAACGGTTAAAGTGAGTTTCCCTTCTCCAGCAGTTGGAAAAGCATTGATTTCCATAGAAACAAGAAAAAGAATTGTCAAAAAATATTGGGTGAATACTGTAAAAGGAGAAACGACAACTTCTTTCGAAACAACGGCTGATATGTCTCCCAATGCTTTTGTGCACGTCACAATGATACAACCGCATTCCAGCACAGTAAATGATTTGCCGATTCGCATGTATGGCGTCGTTCCTATTCTTGTTGACGATCCCAACACGCATTTACAACCCAATTTAGTCGTAGATAAACAATGGCGTCCCAATTCAAAAGCCTCTATTGGTGTAAGCGAACAAAACGGGAAAAACATGACCTACACCTTAGCTGTTGTCGATGATGGATTGCTGGATTTAACTCGATTCAATACACCAAATCCATGGCATACCTTCTACGCTCGCGAAGCGTTAGGCGTTAGAACTTGGGACATGTACAATGATGTAATTGGTGCATATTCAGGAAAATTAGATCGTCTTTTAAGCATAGGTGGAGATGGTGAAGCGGATGACGGTGCTGGACCAAAAGCCAATCGATTCAAACCCATGGTGCATTTTCTCGGACCTTTCGTTTTGCCAGCCGGTGGCAAGAAAAACCATTCGATAGACCTTCCCGCTTACATTGGTTCTGTTCGCGTCATGGTGGTTGCTCATAACGATAAATCATATGGTTCAGCTGAAGAAACGGTCCTTATCAAAAAACCATTGATGGTGCTAGGAACTTTACCAAGAGTTATTGCTCCAGGTGAAACGATTCAGCTTCCCGTTAATGTTTTTGCTATGGAAACTTTTGTGAAAGCAGTTGATATTGAAGTGACTACAAATGAATTTCTCACTTTGACCAAAGGAAAAACACAAAAATTATACTTCGATAATATTGGAGACGATATCGCCAATTTTGAAATGAAAGTAGCCGACCAACTTGGCATTGCCACAATTAAAATCACGGCGAAAAGTGGAAATGAAACGGCCGTTCAAGAATTTGAAGTAGATGTGCGAAGTCCTAATCCGGTGAGCGTTCAAACGCAAACTTTAGTCTTGGAGGCTGGAAAATCCGCCAAAATTCCACTTGCTGTTGACGGCATTAAAGGTTCGCATCGTCTTTCGGTAGAAATGAGTTCGACACCTTCCATTAATTTGAGCGGTCGTTTGCGGGAATTGATTCACTATCCTTATGGTTGCATAGAGCAAACAACATCTGCAGTGTTTCCTCAACTTATGGCTTTGGAGGTAATGGATTGCTCCGACGAAGACAAAAAGGAAATGGAGAAAAACATCAAAGCGGGATTGCTTCGTTATCAATCTTTTCAGCTTTCGCAAGGAGGTTTCGCCTATTGGCCGGGAAATCATGATGCAAGCGATTGGGGAACGAATTATGCTGGTCATTTCATTCTCGCGGCGGAAGAACGAGGTTACACTTTGCCCATTGGTATGAAAAAGAAATGGATTGAATTTCAACTGGACGAAGCTAAAAAATGGGAAAATGATGGTTCCTACATCGCGCATTGGCGAGCAACAGAATCGCATCAGTTGATTCAAGCTTATCGCCTTTATACACTTGCTTTGGCCGATGCAGCGGATTTGAGTTCCATGAATAGATTGCGTGAAACCATTGGTCTGAAATCCATGGCAAAATGGAGACTAGCCGCTGCCTATCATTTGGCTGGTCAACATGAAATAGCACAACAGATGATAAGTGGATTGACCTTTAAAACAGATGATTATGCCGAATTCAGTTACACCTACGGTTCCAGTTTACGCGATAAAGCGATGATTCTAGAAGCTTGTCAAATGATTGATTACAACCGAAGTAAATCTTTAGTGGAAGAGGTTGCAAATGAAATGACTTCCTCCAGATGGATGAGCACCCAAGAAACGGGATACTGTCTCATTGCTTTGACGAGCACTTCTACAAAATCTAATCCTGGAGTTAAAGGTCAAATTACCAATCTTGGTGGGAAAAACTATGACGTTGTCGGCACAAAACGTCAAAGCTCCATTTTCTTCAAAGAAAAAACCATGAACGGCGCGAAAGATTTTACCGTGAAAAACAACGGTTCTGGAAGAATGTACATAAGCGTTGCCCTCGAAAAAGTGTCCAAAACTGGGTTTGAAAAATCTGAAAACAAAGGTTTAAATATCAGCATTGACTACAGAGACATGGAAAATAATCGCATCAAGCCTGAAAAATTAAAACAAGGAACTGACTTTATAGTTCACGTCAAAATAACGAATCCAAGCAAGAACACTTTATACAAAGAAATGTGCTTGCAGCATATCTTCCCAAGCGGATGGGAAATTCACAACACCCGTTTCATGGAAGGTGGAGCTCAACAAGTTTTCAATCTTTATCAAGACATAAGAGACGACAGAGTGAATACCTTCTTTGATTTGGCACCCACCGAAACGAAAACGATAAAAATTCAATTAAACGCCAGCTACAAAGGCAAGTTTTATGCGCCAGGAATCTATTCCGAAGCAATGTATAAACGGAGTGTGCACGCCCAAGAAAAAGGTTTCTGGACGGAAGTATTCTAATTTTTTGAATACGTCGGAATTTGCCGAAAACAGACGCTAAACAGAAGTAGGTAAAACAAAACCAAGTGTTTATGGGTAAATCAGTACGACCAAATAATGGTCCAAGCACAACAGGAAATCCTTCAGGGGGAGACAGAGGAAACAATCCGCCTACAACCAGTAAAGGACAAAAGGGCGGAACAAAAAAATAAATTAAACTGCTCATCTGAAAAGAAAGGCGGGTTGCTTTTAAACAATCCGTCTTTTTCATTTTTACAACTCATCCAACATCTTCACCACCTCCGGTCTTTTGCGCGTAGAAACAGGAACCATTTTTCCATCCAACATAATGAGATGTCCGCCTTCGGTTTTCACAAATTCCTTGATCATTTTTGTGTTCACTAAATGTGATTGATGGACACGGTAAAATCCTTGGTCTGACAGAATATCCTCAAATTCTTTTAAGGTTTTCGAAACGACAATTCGCTTGGCGTCTAAGAAGAAAAACTCTGTGTAGTTGATGTTGCTTTCGCAGCGAAGGATATCTTTTATGTTAACAATGTGAATTTTATCTTGGGCATGCAAAGCCAATCGCTCGTTAAGTTTATTCGCGTTTTTCAAAGAATCGTTCAAGAGTTTATACTTCTCGCTTTCATCCGGTTGATGCGCGCGATATTTTTCCAAAGCCGCTTTCAATTCATCGGGGTCAACAGGTTTCAATAAATAGTCAATCGCCGCGTAACGAAAAGCCTTGATCGCATGCGCATCTGAAGCTGTTATAAAAATAATTTTGAAATTGATTTCGGGAAGAATGTCTAGCAAATCAAAACCGCTTCCGTCCTGCATTTGGATATCCAGGAATAAAATATCTGGCTGTATGTTTTTCAGCAATTTTGCTCCTTCCACAACACCAGATGCTTCACCTATGATTTCAACATCTGGCGAATAAACTTCCAAGTCCTTTTTGAAGGTGATTCTGGCTTGTTCTATATCGTCAATTAATATCGCTTTGATCATAAGAATGGTATGCTGATTCGTACTTTTGTTCCCCTGGCTTCACCCGTTTCTGTTGTCAAATCTTCTATTCCAACTGAATAATTCGCCTTGTCTTCACTTAACAAATCTAATCGTTCTTGGGTAACATTCAAACCCGTGGAAACATGAAAACCTTCCACACTCTTCTCAGCTAACTCTTTTGCTTTTGCTCGACCGATACCGTTGTCTTCAATTTCGCAAACTATTCCTCTTTCTGTTTCTGTAAAATGAATGGACAAATTTCCACGTCTGTCATCCTCTTTCTGGAATTTAAAACCATGTTTAATAGCATTTTCAACATAGGGCTGAATCATCATGGGAGGCATTTCGATGTAATTGGGTTCGGTTACTAAATCCATTTTTATTGCATAATCAAATCGATTGCCATTACAGAATTGTTCTATCAAAAGATAATTTTCCAAAGTCGCTTTCTCTTCTTCAAGTGTGATGGTCGCTTGACGCGAATTGTCCAAAATTTGTCGCATCAATCTCGAAAACTTAGCCAAATAATATCGCGCCTCGGTCTCATTTTGTGTCCCAATTAAACCTTGAATGGAATTCAAAGCATTAAAAATAAAATGCGGATTCATTTGCAAACGCAAGGCTTTTTGCTCTAATTCCAGGAGGTTTCTTTCCATTTCCGCCTGTTCTTGAGCCTTTTTTGCCTTATTTCGAATACGGTTGGTTTGCCATTTAAAAAGCAAGAAAATTCCGAATAAAAAGAAGCCTGATACCGCAATGTAAAACCATGTTTTTCTCCAAAATGGTGTCTCAATTTCAACAGCAACTCGCAAAGACTTTTGGGTCACAGCACCATCCTCATTCTTTGCTCGAAGTAAAAAAGTATAGTTGCCTGAATTTAAGTTGGAATAAACAATTCTCTGTTCTTTCGACCAAGGTGACCATTCATCTTCCATTCCTTCCATTTTCCAAGAAAAATCCACACCATCCGGATTCCGAAGATTAATTCCATTGAACAAGAAACTCAAGTGATTTTGATCATACGGCAAATGAATACGCGAAACCTCACCCCAATTCTCAATGAATGACGTGTATTTCGTCTTGGTCAAACTTTCATAAAATAACTGCACATCCGCCAAAGAAATTAACGGCGGCGTTTTGTTTTCGCTCGCATTTTCTGGATTATAGCAAGTCAATCCGTTGATGGTTCCAAACCACATTTTTCCGTCAGCATCTTTATAAACACTATTCTGACAGGTTTCAACGCCATAAAAACCATCGCTTTTTCCAAAGTGCTTTATTTTGAGAATTTCCCCTTTTCGATTGAAGCGAATTTCGTCCAATCCCGATTCCGTTCCTACAATTAAATTTCCATTCTTGTCCGTCACCAACAAATAGACATTCGCCGAAAACAACCCTTCATCCAAACCAATTTTTCCAAGGATCTTTGGTTCTTGAACATCTTGAAATTGCACGATGCCGGCACCTGCTGTTCCCACCCAAATGACACCCGACTCACTTCCAGCGATTGACCGAATGGCACCCGACGGCAAACCTTCTTTCGTTGTAAATCGCCATGTTTGCTTGGTTTTTGGGTCAATTATTCCTAAACCATAGGATTCTGCTCCATACCAAATGCGTCCAAATTTGTCGATGTGCAAACAGGTCAGCCTGCTTTGAAGCAATCGCGCGTTGGAATAATTGAATTGTTGGACAACTTTGTTTTGATCGGGATCAATTTGCAATAAGCCCGCTCCCGATGTCGCCGCCCAAATGCTTCCGTCGGGATGTTGTTTCATTTCTCGAACGTATTGCTTTTCGGTCCCGAGAACCACTTCAAATTTTCCATTTTTATAGCGAAAAACACCTTTGCCCTCCGTTCCCAAATAAATATTTCCCAAATTATCTTCAGCTATAGATTTTACTTTGGTGTTTTCAAAACCATTGCTTGAATTAAATTGTTCAAATCGATTATCAACCAGCAAACTAACTCCATTCTGCCCTGTTCCTATCCAAAGTCGATTTTCACGATCTCTGTAAATACTGTACACAAAGTTGGCGCCTAAACCAGAAGATGTTGTGAAATGTGAGAATTCGGAACCATTGAATTGACAAGCTCCACCTCCAGAAGTGCCAAACCACATATTTCCGGAGTTATCTTGTAAAATACTTCGAACGTGATTATTGCTTAAACCTTGATTTTGATTGAAAGTCGTGAAAGCCTTGGTGAATGGATTGTACTGTACAATTCCCTCACGCAATGTCGCAATCCAGCAAAGACCTTCTTTATCAAAATAAATATCGAAAATACTGGATTTGTACAGCTCTCGATTCAAGTCCAATCGATAGGTTTGTTGGCCATTGAAACAATACATTCCGTCGCCATACGTCCCGAAATACAAACGCCCTTTTTCATCTTCTCGAAAACAAGTTATGGCATTCTGCATGAGTCGGTTATTGTCACCCATGAAAGTGCGCATCCATTTTGAACCTGATTTTTTCACTCGATGAATTCCAGTATTCGTTCCCACCCAAACAACGCCTTTTGAATCTTTGTAAATAGCGCTAACATTCTGACTTTCAAATTTTAAGTCCGTGTTTTTCTCCGAGAGCTTTCCATCAACTATCGTGTAAATACCTTTGCTTGTGCCGAGCCAAAGCTCATTTTCATCTATAAAACACAAATCATAAACAATCAAATTTCCTTGGACTACTGGCAATTTGTACGAAGTAAAATCTCGTCCATTGAAGACGCTTACCCCGTTGTTGGTCGCTATCCAAATTCGTCGGTCTTTCCCTTGAATTATTTTATGAATGAAGCTATTCACCAAGCCATTTCGCTCAGAAATTGTCGTAAATTTTTTACCATCGAACTTTGAAATTCCTCCACCACGAGTTCCCATCCAAATATTGCCCTGATGATCTTGTAACAAGGCATAAACCTGAGATTGAGCTACTCCTTCATTCACAGAAAATGTGCGAAATGATGAAGCTTGTCCATGGGCGATTTGAACAAATAGCGGGAATAAAAACGACAAAAGAAGTTTCAGCTTCATCTTAATTTGGGATTAATCAAAAGTAAGAAACAGATTTTACTTAGAAGCCTGCGAATAATAAACAGGCTCTTCAATATTGTAAAGTATTCTTGATACTTGTATCCGTATTACGATTGCAAACCCAGGCAATATGAAAAAAGTTTCTACATTCATTCGAACCGTATGGCGCAAAAAACGCTTGGTATTCAAAATCAGTTTCATCCTGTTTCTGATTTGGTACATTTTTGCTCTGCCCAAAACGCTTTTCAATGATCCCTATTCTACCATTGTGGAAAGTGAGGAAGGGGAATTACTCGCGGCGCATATTGCGACTGACGGACAATGGCGTTTTCCAGAAAATGATTCTATTCCAGAAAAACTTAAAACTTGTTTAATCACCTTTGAGGACAAAAATTTCTACCGCCATGTCGGTGTGAGCGCAAGCGGAATTGCTCGTGCCATCAAACAGAACTATTCCAATGGTCGAATTGTGAGTGGTGGCAGCACCATTACCATGCAGCTTGTACGCATGACGCGTAAAAATCCTCCTCGTAAATACACGGAAAAAATATACGAAATGCTTCTAGCAACGCGTTTGGAGTTCTCTTATTCCAAAGACGAAATCTTAGCTTTGTATGCCTCACATGCTCCTTTTGGGAACAATGTTGTAGGAATGGATGCGGCGGCATGGCGTTATTTTGGTCGAAGTGCAAAACAATTGAGTTGGGCCGAAAGCGCTACAATTGCCGTTTTGCCCAATGCTCCAGGCCTTATTTATCCTGGCAAAAACCACGATGCTTTACTGGCCAAAAGAAATCGTTTGCTCAAAACGCTTTTCAAAGAAGGAAAAATAGACCAACTCAATTATGCCCTTGCTATCGCCGAACCCATACCTCCTGCTCCCTTACGACTGCCCCAATTGGCGCCTCATCTCATGCAAAACTTGTTGGTGAATGGTCAAAAAGGAATGAGATTCAAAAGCACTTTAAAATTACAAGAACAAGAAATGGTTATACGGATTTTGAACCAACACGCTTTGAGTTTAAAAGATAACCGTATCATGAATGGAGCGGCAATGGTGACCAACATAGAAACCGGTGAAGTTGTGGCATATGTTGGCAACACCAATGTTCAAGACGCAGAATTCAGTGGCGCTGTCAATTGCATACACGCAACGAGAAGTTCAGGAAGTATTTTGAAGCCACTCTTATATGGTCGTGCTTTACAAGATGGTTTGCTTACACCGACAATGTTGCTGAGTGATTTGCCCTCCAAATTCGGCAGTTTCTCTCCTCATAATTTCTCGGGACAATTCGAAGGTGCCGTTCAAGCGAATAAGGCACTATCTCGCAGCTTAAATATTCCAATGGTACACTTACTTCGTCAATACGGAATGAGCAAATTTCACCACGACTTAAAAAACTTTGGTTTTACCACATTAAGCTATCCGTCAAGCCATTACGGTCTATCTTTAATTTTAGGAGGTGCTGAAGTGAAAATGTGGGATGTCAACAAAGTTTATGTTTCCATGGCGCAAAAACTCCGCTACAATAAGGTAAAAGGAATTACGCTTTCACAAGATGCCCGTTTAAAATCTTCCGATGAATTTCCTTTGAATCAAGCGAGTATTTACAGCACATTTGAAGCTCTTGTGGAGGTGAATCGACCAGATGAAGACAACAACTGGCGCGCATTTGAGTCTTCACAGAAAATTGCTTGGAAAACGGGAACAAGTTTTGGCTTTCGTGATGCATGGGCCGTTGGTGTGAGTGGTAAATATGTCGTTTCCGTTTGGGTAGGAAACGCAGATGGAGAAGGTCGTCCGGGTTTGACTGGGGTTCGGGCGGCCGCTCCTATTCTTTTCGATATTTTCAGACAACTGCCAAAAGGAAATTGGTTTGCCGAACCGCAAGACGGGTTCCAAAAAATGCAAATCTGTGCTGAATCAGGACACAAAGCTGGAAAAAATTGTCCGAAACCTATCTGGAAAAAATTGCCAAAAAGCTGTGCCAATTCCATCGCTTGCCATTATCATAAAATGATTCATTTGGACCAAAACAACGAATATCGCGTGACCAGTGCCTGCGTAGAAACGTACAAAATGAATCATAAAGCTTGGTTTGTTTTACCGCCAATGGTTGAACAATTCTATAAAGTCAATCATCCCGAATACAGCACTTTACCCGCTTTTTCTCCTTTCTGTGCCTCCAAAGCTGCCGACAATTCCATTGGTTTGCTCTATCCTAAAAAGGGGTCCAAAATTGTTTTACCGAGAGAAATTGCGGGTCAACGTGGAAGCACGGTTTTTGAAGCAAGTCACCGGCAAAAAGAAATGCTGCTTTTTTGGCACATTGACAATGAATATTTGGGTTCAACGGTCGGTATTCATCAAATGACTGTTCAGCCAGAAGCAGGAAAACACATCCTGACATTGGTCGATGAAAATGGTATTTCCATACAAGAAAACTTTGAAGTTATTCGTTAAAAAAATAATCGTTGATATTTGCTCTATGAAAAAAATATATCCTCTTTTTGAGCCTTGGTTTATTAATTGTTTCGTGCAAAAAAACTTAGCAGTGTGAATGTCGTGATGTTCAGAATTATCAAGACTGGAATGCCGTTATTACTAACGTAGCTTTTGAAAAGGAAAAAGAAAAAGATGCCGATGTGAAATGCAAATCTTTATCTTATGATTTAGGCACCGGAAACTAACGGTCTTGTCAGCTTAAAAAATAATTTGTGCTTTATTTTTAAGTCTCATTTGGGGAGGGTTTAAATTAAAGCACATGATCATGTCAGGTTATTGGTCATATGTTGACGACAAAAATTAATTTTAACCTTTCCCTGTAACAAATTTGAAAAAGGTGATTATCAAAGTATAAAACCCTTTTACCATGAGAACCTTCTTTCTAATCTTTCTAGGATCGTTATTCAGTATTGGAATAAGCTCCTTTATGTTAAAACCTAGTGCTCCGAAACAACTTCTTTTCAAAGATGCAATCGCACTGAATAAAATGAAATGTGTGCTTTCATCAAATGGTGGTCACCAAGACAAATCTGTAAAAGCCAAGCTAACAAATTTGGGTAACTCGACTATCGAAATCCAAATTCCATATGGCACTGTTTTCCAACCAAACGATGACGGGGATCAAGATTTGTTAATGGTTCAGGACGAGTTGATTGTTCTTCAGCCAAAACAGTCAAAAGAATTTCTTTTCGATGCATATTGTATAGAATCCAATGATTCTTCACCAATGGCCGATGAAACCATGACCTTCCGAACATTAAAAGCAACTGATCCTTTGACCAAACTTTGTGCAAGTATGCAGACCAAAAAGTATATTCCTTCAGATATTCAAAGTGCAGTTTGGGCAGTTTCTGACAATGGTCCTATTGAATATTTAAGCAACACCAATCCAAATACTAACAACCTACGAGAAACAGTCTGTTCTTTAACCGGGCGAGAAAACACGTGGTACAATGTAGACGCCAATCGCAGGATAACTGAAGACAGAAGAATAGAAACTAGTTCAACGTCTGTCTCAGGAAAAATTTCTGTTACATTAAGTGCAAAAGCGAACATTCAAACCAAAGTTGTAGACAAGGATGGTGCAACCAAATTTTCCATGAGTCCAAAAGTGTTTGACAGAGCTGGCACTTGGGGATATGCTTTTAATTTAAAAGTAACCGGTTGGGAAAAAGGCGATTACACAGCTATAATTTTACAAGACGGCAAAGAAATAAAGTCTTATCCATTTTCTGTATAATCTTTTTCAAAGCGTAATGAATATTTGCTAATTTCGTTACATGACGAAATTTATGACCCTCTGTTTTGTGCTGATTAGCGCGATTAGTTATGCCAATGATGGCGTGTATTATGCAAGTGGAAATCACCTCATCCCTATTTTTGAGACAGACATTTCTGTTCAAAAAGAGATTTTAACGGTAAAAAAAATAAACCATGATTTTATTGAAGTGACGGTTTATTATGAATTTTTCAATCCGAAAGCGGCAAAAGAAGTGATAGTAGGATTTGAGGCTTTTTCCCCCGCAGGCGATGTGGATCCAACACCAAAAAACGGGCAACATCCTTTTATGAAGAACTTCACCGTCAAACTGAATGATAAAATTCTCGGATATGATATTGCCTATGTGGACGACCAAGAGTATGCCAAAACAGGAAAAGTAAATTCTTTGGATTTAAAAACCTTGGTGAGCAATGAAATTGACATTCAAGATTTTTATTATGTCTATCATTTCAAAGCCAACTTCCAGCCTGGAGTCAACAAAATTATCCATACGTACACCTACAAACTTTCAAGTTCTGTTGAAGAGTATTATAATTTCGACTACGTCCTTACCGCCGCCAACCGATGGGCCAACAAGCAGATAGACGATTTCACGCTTATCCTAGACATGGGCGAATGTGAAGAATTTCGTTTGGGAAAGACATTTTATAGAGAAAATTCAGAATGGTTGATCAACGGTCTCGGTAAAATGACGAATCACACCAAAAACGATTATGACTATGCCGATTATGAAGAAACCGAGTGTGTTATTCAAAGCGGTAATTTAATATTTGAGAAGAAAAACTTTCATCCGGAAGGAGAACTGTATGTTTCAAGCCGACGAATTTATCCTACTACCGATGAACCAAGTATGTTCAACACGCCATTGTCTTACTCTTACTTCACCTATAATTATTGGGAAATGGAGCCTACAACTGAACTAGAAAAGAAAATCCTTCGAAATCTACCCTATGCACGAAGAGGTTATGTTTTCAAAAATGCTGATTTACAAAATTATTTTTCGAAACAAAGTTGGTACATGGCAAATCTTAATTATTCATCCGACACAGAGGGCTTGCATCCATTAGAATTGGAGGGGGTGGAGAGGTATAAGTGAGTTGTGGTTTTTGTGCAAAGCGTTCCCGCAGAGTTTCGCTGATTTTCGCAGAGTTTTATACCCTACTCCGCGTAAAATCTGCGAATTCTGCGGGAGAAAAACGTCCGTCCTGCATACTTCAAACCTCGTTCTATAAATCCTATTCTACAACCCATTCACCTTCCTAAAAATCCCATCATTAATATTCTCAACATTGAAATTCACCAAGATACCTAGTTTCTTTTTCGTTAATCGTAAGTAGGTTAGCACTTGTTTGTGGTGTACGCCAAGCATGTGTTCAACAGATTTCACTTCGATGATCACTTTGTCTTCTACCAGAATATCCAAACGGAAACCTAGCTCCAATCGCACTGAATCATAAATTACTGGAATAGGCACCTCTAATCTTACTTTCAAGTCTTTTTGTCTCAATTCGTAGGCTAAAGCAGCAACATAAACCGACTCTAAAATACCAGGGCCAAGTTCTTTATACACCTTAAAAATAGCACCACGAATCTGGTAGGAAATATCGTTTTCGCTCATAGAAATTATTTAGTTTTCTATTTAAGTTAGGGAAAAATATGAATTGGACAATGGGGGTGGAGGGAAAAATGGGGGAAGAGATGAAGTTTAGCGGGAGAAAGTGACCTCGAGTGGAAAGGGTTCCCGCAGAATTTCGCTGATTTACGCAGAAAAACTACCTCTGCGAAATTCTGCGCTGATCTGCGGGAGAAAAACGTCCGCTAACCCCACCTACTTCCCAATGCAAAACTTAGCAAATATATTCCCCAACAAATCATCGGTAGAAATATCGCCTGTAATCTGCCCTATTTGATACATCGCCTGACGAATATCCATCGCAACGAGATCGGCACTGAGGTTGTCGCTTAGTCCAAATTCTGCTTTATCTAGAGATTCTTCTGCTTTTGTAAGCTTGTCGACATGACGTGCGTTGGAAACAATTATGTTGTGCTGTTCTATTTCCTGACCAACCGTTTCATCGAAAATTATATCCAACAACTTGGATTTATCTGCTTCATTTTGAATGGTTAACAAAGGAATTTCTTCACCTTCTTTCACCACAAGACTCGCTAATGATTGGTTTGTTCTATCGTCCGCTAAATCACCCTTAGTAGCTATAAGAATATGTTCATTTTTCTTTAAAAAATTCTCTTTATCACTTTGTATTTGCTCTTCCGTAAATGTGCTGCAGTCAAACAAATACACCACAAGAGTAGCTTCTTCTATCTTTTTTATAGAGCGTTCAATTCCTTGTTTTTCTATAGTGTCTTCTGAAGAATGTATACCCGCCGTGTCCATCAAACGAAAATTAATTCCTCTATGGTTGATTACTTCTTCAATGGTGTCGCGCGTTGTTCCAGGAATATCAGAAACGATGGCTCTTTCCTCATTCAACAAAGCATTCAAAACAGTCGATTTTCCAGCATTTGGTCGACCCACAAAAGCCACAGGTACACCATTTTTAATCGCATTACCTAAACTAAAAGATGAGATGAGTTTTTTAATATATGCTTTTACCTCTCGCACCAAAGCTAAAAGTTCTTTTCTATCAGCAAATTCAACATCTTCTTCCGCAAAATCGAGTTCCAATTCAACCAAAGAAGCAAAGTGAATCAATTTTTCTCTCAACTCTTTCAGTTCATTTGAAAATCCACCTCTCAATTGTTTCAATGCCATTTCATGGGCCAATTTCGACTGAGAAGCAATCAAATCAGCCACCGCTTCTGCTTGAGAAAGATCCATTTTGCCACTGAGATATGCCCGCATCGTAAATTCACCCGCATCTGCCATTCGGCAACCGTTTTGAAGTAGCGTTTCTATTATTTTTTGTTGTATATAATTCGAACTGTGACAGGAGATTTCTATGCTTTCTTCCCCTGTGAATGACTTTCCTGCATGAAAAACACTCACCAAAACTTCGTCGATCAATTCCCCTTCTTGATTTTTAAACAAGCCAAAATGTAGCGTATGACTTTCCGCCTTTGAAAGATCTTTAGAAAAGCTTTTTTGTAAAATATTTATCGATTGTGAGCCTGATAAACGGATGATCGCAATAGCACCAATAGCATTTCCGGTGGCTATAGCACAAATGGTATCTTGATTGTTTGACATGTATTGCAAAGGTAAAACAAGAAGGAAGAAAACGAAATTTATCTACGGTTGAATGAAAATAATATTAACCTTTTCTTACTTGTTGGACTGCAAAAAGCAGGAGCAAGCAATTAACATTGACTTAACCTTGCTCTGAATTGAATTTTAAACAAATAACATCGGTTAATTAATTAAATTGTTCTCGTCGTGAAGACCCTTTGTTTACTTGATTAGTACCTAGTTAAAATAACTGTCGAATAGGACCAATATTAATTTAATCTTAAATAATTTTTATCGTATTCACAGGACAATGTTTAGCTTTAGATTTGCTCTATAAATGGTACAATATGGCATCAGGTATACTTAAATTCTTTTTACCAAAAGACAGAGTGTTTTACACTTTGTTTGAAAAAGCAGGCACAAATCTGAACTCTTTAGCAGACAAATTAGTTCAAGTCATGAACGAATCGGATTATAGTAAGCGAGCAACGCTAATTATAGAAATGCAAGAGTTGGAAAAAGAAAACGACACCTTAACTAGTGAAATTTTTACTGAACTGGGTCGGAATTTTATAACCCCTTTTGATCGTGAAGATATACACAGTTTAGCCACCGCCTTAGATGATATCGCCGATTACATGTACGCTGCGGGTAAAAAAATCAACTTTTACAAAATAGAACCAACTACAGACCTCGGTATTCAAAAATCTGCGGACGGAATAAAAGAATGCGTAAAATCAGTAAATCTGGCTGTTTCTTTACTCAGAAATTTGAAAAACATACCTAAAATAATGGAATCCGTTGCTATAATAAAAAACTTGGAACATGCAGGGGATGACCTATTTGACATCAGTATTGAGCGTTTATTTGATTCAGATGTTGACGCAAAAGAACTGATTAAAAAAAGAGAGATTTATCAAGTTCTCGAAATTGTAACAGACAAATGTGAAGACGCTGCTATTGTAATAGAAGCAATTATCGTTAAATACGCCTAATAACATTAAGCATGCTAACTTTATTAATTGTTGTAATTACTATTGCCCTTCTATTTGACTTAGTCAATGGTTTTCACGACGCTGCCAACTCTATTGCAACAGTTGTTTCCACTAAAGTTCTAACACCTTTTCAAGCAGTGATTTGGGCAGCAAGTTTTAACGTTCTTGCTTTTTGGGTTTTTGATATGAGCGTAGGGAATACTGTAGCAAAAACAGTTGATAATAGCGCCATTGATTTATGGGTAATTTTAGCCGGTTTACTCGCAGCAACTTTCTGGAATCTTCTTACCTGGCGACTTGGAATTCCTTCCTCATCGTCACATACATTAATCGGCGGTTTTGCTGGTGCGGCAGTGGCTCATGCAGGTTTTGGTGTTATCGCTACCGAAGAAATCATTAAAGTGGTGCTTTTTATTTTTCTGGCACCCATTATAGGCGGAATTATAGCTTTTGTGATTGCTCTGATTACTATCTGTCGCTCGTTCGCTAAAAAAATGGTTTTAATCTGCATCCTATCAACTTTGACCTACTTCATGATGACTTATATGATCAACTATTTAGACATGATGCCTATTATGATGTATATCGTTATGGCAATGATACTTGTTTTCATTTTGGTATATATTTGGTTTCAAATCAAGTATGTATCAAAACCATCTGCTGCAAAAGAATCAAACATGTACAAAAGGCTTCAATTACTTTCTTCAGCAGCTTTTTCATTAGGACATGGCGGTGCCGACTCTCAAAAAGTAATGGGTATAATCTGTGCAGCACTAATGGTTTATGCCAACATGGGCAGAAAGGGTGAATTCAATCAACCGGTAACAGAATCACTTACGGTAACAGAATTATTGCAAATTGAATACAAAAACGACCAAGGGAAAAAAGGGACATTCAAACCAGAATATGCTAATGGAGAAAAATTATTCGTTTATACAGACGGTGACAAAATCTATGACAATAAAACCAATGAGTTGATTTTCAATAAAAAAGCTATTAATATTCACTATTCTAACGCTGCTTTATTCCATGATTTCATTCTAAAAGATGCAATAAAACCAAAATATAAAATTGTTGCGAAAGTGCATTCCGACACTATGCCTTTTTGGATATCATTCGGCTGTTATTTTATGATTGGCCTCGGAACATTAATGGGCGGATGGAAAATTGTAAAAACGATGGGTACAAAGATTACGAAAGTTACTCCTCTGGAAGGAGTTTGTGCTGAAACGGCAGGTGCACTAACCTTATTTACGGTCAGTCAAATGGGTATCCCTGTATCCACCACTCATACTATAACAGGATCAATTATTGGCGTTGGCGCGACGAAAAGGCTGAGTGCAGTTCGATGGGGAGTAACAATCAACTTATTATGGGCTTGGGTTCTTACTATCCCGGTAAGTGGCTTTCTAGCGGCATTGATTTACTCCATTATTAAACTTGTCAACTAAAAGGAAAAGGCTGTGTCTATTGAAAAAGGCTAACCGACAATAAACTAGGCAAAATTTTACCTGTGAGATAAGAATAATTTAATGGTTGTTCATTTAAGACCAAAACGTGAATTGCATTATAGTCAATCCTCTGAGTGTTTGTCATGGAATGCAAAGTTATAACAAGTCCTTGGTTCTTGTCTTTTTATATTGAAAATACCATTGTAAAATCAATTTGTTTCCTCAATGGAGTTTTCAAGTTTATTCTTATTCAGATAAACAAACAACTGAATCAAAAACCCACCTCCGTAATAAACAAAGGTCAACCAAAATAAATTCTGTGAATATCCTTCTGCGAATAAAAACAAACCAAGTGCGGTAGCTAAAGTTAAGATCAGGTGTACCAATTGCATTTTCCAAAAATCATGGACAAAACCAGATAAAACAATCATAATCCCGAGATAGGGCAAGGAAAAAAGAGCAGCTATACCAGAAAACAGCAATGCCCCCTCAAAACTCTGAAAAATTATTGATTCGACTATAAGTCCAACAAACAGAGTTAAAAACCAAGTTCCTAAAATAGTCGCTATCCTCAAACCCTTTTATTTTGGAAAAACGATTGCATCAACTCACCACATTCCTTCGCCATAATGCCATTGGAAACCACCGTTTTCGGGTGATACAAACCTTCTTTGATTCTTCCAGCACCTCTCCTTTCGTCCCGAGCGGCAAAAATCACTTTATCAATTTGCGACCAATACAAAGCTCCGGCACACATGACACAAGGCTCCAAGGTCACGTATAAAACACAGTTGGTCAGATACTTAGCGCCCAAATATTCACTGGCAGCTGTTATCGCTTGAACCTCTGCATGAGCCGTTACATCGTGCAAAGTTTCCGTCAAGTTGTGCGCCCTAGCAATGATCTGATTATTCGCCACCACGACAGCACCAACAGGCACCTCATCTGCATCGAAAGCTTTTTGCGCCTCGAGATAGGCTTGTTTCATGAAATATTCGTCGGTGTAGGGAGTAATCATTTTTATCTTTTTAAGTAAAGGTAATTGACACCTTTCAAATTCAAAAACAATACTCCCTTTTTTATGCCGTTTTAGCTTATTGCAGGATTACCTTCTTCCTAAAAACCCCATGCTTGGTCTCCACGAGTAAAAAATAGGTGCCAGACGGAAGTTCATTTACATCCATTATGGACACATTTCCAACGACCCTTTTCACTTCTTTTCCTGTTATATCTTGCAAAACCAATTGCTGTATCATCTTTGCCTCGGTCGTTTGAACATGAACTTCATCACGAGCCGGATTCGGTGAAACGGATATAGACTCTTCCGTTAATTCTGAAAGGGAGACGTTATAGCCGTAAGGGAAGAAGTGAGTGGACATGAGACAGGTGTCGGGCCAAATATTAAAAACACAAATGCTTGAATCCACTATCCATGGAAGTGTATCTATTATATGATTGATTCTGAAATCAAATTGCGGAACGTGATTAAAATCAACTGTTATGAATTGATCATAATATTCTAGGGTGCCAATCCAGCCAAAACTACATTTTGCCCAATAAAAATCTATGACGACTGTATTGCTAGTATCTGAATATGCAATCACATTATTGAGCCAAAAGCCACTTGCATAATCAAACTTTCCAAAGACGTGCATAGTTGGCGGATTCGAAAAGTAATTGGTTTTAACCGAATCAACTTTTGGACATACAGAACATGGATAATTATAACATTGTGCGTTCAATTGAAACGCAAGAATCAACGTGCCAATTAATAAGACTATGCTGTTTTTCATTTTAATTCTTTTCAAAGTTAGAAAAATCAACTATTTCTCCATCGCATATGAGAATGACACTGTAAAGCCCATTCAAATAATTGCTTACGTCTAAATTAAGTATGTTTTGGTCGACACTCATGCTTATCAAGTCTATCGTCCAACTACTTTATCATGACCTTCTTCCTAAAAACCCCACGCTTGGTCTCCACCAATAAAAAATAGGTGCCAGACGGCAGTTCATTTACATCCATTATGGACACATTTCCAACGACCCTTTTCACTTCTTTTCCTGTTATATCTTGCAAAACCAATTGCTGTATTTGCTCTGCCTCGCTCGTTTGAACATGAATTTCATCACGCGCTGGATTCGGTGAAACGGATATAGACTCTTCCGTTAATTCTGAAAGGGAGACGTTGTAGCCGTAAGGGAAAAAATAGGTAGTCATTAGGCAAGTATCTAATATACCATTCGTTACACAACCATTGCTATCAACTCCCACTGTAGTCGAATCCAAAATATTATTAATCCGTATATCAAACTCTTGTGGATGCGAGAAGGTAATACCCTCAGTAATATCATAATAAATATATGACGTAGGAAAACCATTTGCACAATACGTCCAAAAAACATTTATATTCACTACATTATTCGCATCCAAATAAGAATCAATATAATTGATCTCAAATCCAGTATAACCCGCTTTACCATATATTTTAACAGTAGGAGGAGAAGAGAAATAATTTGTCTTGACAGAATCCACTATGGGGTTAAAAGACCATGAACATTGTCCATTAGCCATGAAATAAAAACCCAAACTTAGACCTAATAATAGTTTTCTCATTTTAATTCTTTTCAAAATTTGAAAAATCAACTATCTCACCATCGCAGATGAGGATGACACTGTAAACACCATTCAAATAATTGCTTACATCTAAAGTAAGGTTATTTTGGTTGACATCCAAAATATAGTTGGAGACAGGAGCGTTGGTATTAACGCCTATAATCATGAAGTACGCTGAATTAACTTCGGAAACTTCATAATCGACATTCACCAATGTTGACCCAGGATTTGGCGAAATGGTGTTGATTTTATTTCTCTTTACATTCACCTCTACCTCAGCATAATCTTTGAAGCCATCCGCAGTGGCGATAACCTCCAAGGTATATATTCGTGTAAAATCCGGAGAAACTGTAAATGTCTCGCCTGTGTGCACCAAATCACCATTTTGGTCATACCAATTGTAAGTAGCATACTCGCCTATATTATCGGCAATCAAAGTCAAGGTTTCGCCCAAATCTATTTCGTGCTCATTTCCGGCATCAGCGTCAAAAGGGACACGGTTTCCTCTTTCTATGTACATGTGTACTCCTCCTGTCCAGGCATCCTGCTGATAAGCACTGGGCAAAGATTTTTTCTGCAAGAAATGCATTTCAAAGTTCTTTTGTGTGTCAATTTCATCAGTTAAAAAACTAAAGCCACAATAAACCTTGTAATCACTATTGGGTGGTAAAGGAATGTTAGGTATGATCAACTCATTGGTTTTCACGTTGATTGAATAATCATCTTTGATTTCGATATTCGGTAAATTCAGAAGAATAGGATGAATTATTTCCCAACTGGAAACATCAAATTTCAAGGAAATTTCCGCTACTTCAAATAAATCCCTTTCAAAAGAGCTTGTGTTCAAAATCAAATCATAATTTGCAGCAACACCTTGAGCGTTGCCAAACGCAACAAAACCGCCGTGCGGGTATTGCACATCGTCAATCATGGGTGGGTTAATTCCAGCATAAATATCATAAAAAATGACATTGCGCATGGCGATATTGTTGTTTACATAAATATCTTGTGCCAAATCATTGGGATGGTCAACTATGGGATCACCTAATGAATTTTCTATTCTTGCCAAAAAACAATGATTCGTATTGCAATAAGATCCGAAGGTTGTTGGGTCTAAGACCAATTCCACAATGGTTGACTCTCCGGGTTGAAGAACAGGCAAAGCAACAGATGGTAGAACATTGTTGCAGAATCCAGATGAGCCCCAAGGCCATGTAGCATTTGTTCCAGCTGCGGCATAATAAACTTTTACCA
>JBGSIB010000019.1:0-23584 GCA_041751955.1 Crocinitomicaceae bacterium | reverse complement strand
GCAAGTTTGATAGAAAAGGAAGACGAACTGATTTCCCCTTTCATTTATGAAAATTTTTTCCAGTCAATTCAAGGAATAGAAATGGGAACTATCCTAGAAATAGACACAAAAGTCGTGGCCATTATCGAGAAAAACGAACTTTTCACGAAGGAATCGTGGGATTTAGCTTTGCTTGGAAAAGACTTTGCTTTTGAGGCAATTATCTGGTTGAAAAAGATTCCACGCGACCCACGGCACAATTCTAAGATTGATTATGAAGGCTTGAGAAAATTATTGTGACCACACAATGAAATAATGTCTATTTTTAACCTTCTAAAATGGGGGTCGAGCTTCCGCCATGGCGAAGCAAGAGTGCTTGGTTTGATGTTATTTGTGAAAAAGAAATTATAATGGGGATGTAGCTCAGTTGGCTAGAGTGCTTGACTGGCAGTCAAGAGGTCGTCGGTTCGAGCCCGATCTTCTCCACAAAAAGAAAGCCTTCCAAATGGAAGGCTTTTTTCATGTAAACTAGTTGGGCGAGAAGTAGGATGCCGATTTATATTTTCAAGGGAAGCATGACCGTAGTAAAATAACCTTCGGTAAGCCCGACCTTCTCCACAAAAGAAACCTCCTTTTTTCGGGAGGTTTTTTTGTTTCTACCCATAAAAATGAAACAATTCATTGGATTGAAAAAGACAAGTCTTATTTATTTAACCAAAACAAAAATCCCCACCAACAAAACATAAATCGTTTTGCCAGCGGGGTTCCAACACTACTAAAATCCTTGTACTATTCGAATTTTCGGGTCTGTAAATTAATGGTTTTCGTTGTTCCTTTTCTTTTTGAGGTCAAGGTTGCATATTCATCACAAACTCCGGCGCCGTAATCCAATGTGGCACCAATTTTTGATGTTCCAAAGTCAACAACTCCTGAAACCGGGTAACGACAACTCGCCTTGATATGAACAGCCGTTAGAATGGAATAAGAACGCGTTTTTCCATTTGA
The DNA here is from genome assembly GCA_041751955.1 of Crocinitomicaceae bacterium. GTDB lineage: Bacteria > Bacteroidota > Bacteroidia > Flavobacteriales_D > Crocinitomicaceae > UBA2040. The sequence continues at coordinate 22,600 of JBGSIB010000019.1, read as the reverse complement.
ACGTGTGACATTGCCCGATCCCGTTATTTTAAATTCATCGTCTGCAGTTTCGCAGGTTTCGTGACCAATCCATTCTCGGTTGTGCGTGAAAGATCTGCTTCTCGATTCAGTACCATTACTCATCGTTAAATTGGAAACAACCGTGATATCCAAGTTTCCGTTTCCGTTTAAACCACTGTTTGTCAGGTTTTTTGTTCCTGTTATGGCCACGTCGTTCACGTAAAAATTCTCGAAGCTTATTTCGCGGGTTGCGCCTACATCTGTCAAAGGATTGGACATGGCAATGATTATTTTCCCTTTTTTGGTAAATCCATTTGGACCTGTACAACCTGTGCCAAAGTCTATGGTAACCGTTTTTGGAAAGGAGCTGGACGATTCGGTGGTAACGGCGCACGAACCAGTAATTTCTGAATAGTCGTAATTGCATGGCGAACCGAAATACATTAGTTCTTTTGTAACGCTGTTTTCGTCATCTTGTGAACTTGTTTCGGCTAATCCTGTTTGGTCAAAATCTTCTTGTTCTTCCACATTTTTTTTACAGGAAGTGGTAGCACTTAAAAACAAGAGAGATAAAATTGTAAAGGAAACGATTGATTTTTTCATGATGTTAATTTTAATGTTCTAATGGTAATATGAAATGTCGATTGAAAAAGTTGGGTGAGAGGAAAAATAATTAAAATCGAATTCCTAAAACCCATTGAAAATAGGTGTATCTCGTTTTTAAATAGTTATTTTTCAATCCGTTAGATAAATTATAAGCGTAATTGAATTCCGTAAAAAATGAGCTACCTTTTCTAATGGGAATGGCTACACCGAGGTTCGCATGCCAGTTGGTTGCTAAACCCGATTGGTTGCGATTGCGTGAGAGCGTAATGTTTTTTTCTTGACCTTCAGAACGTACAACAAGCCAATTTCGTTCTCTTCCTCGAAGCGTAAAGTCGAAGCCTGTTGATGCATACAAATAGGACTTTTTTGGATTTTTAGTTGTATTAAAATAAACCGAAACGGGTAGAGAAATATAACCGGTACGATGTATAACGCGCATCAAATAGGTACTGGTATCCGTTCCGTTCGCGCCGATTCCGTTGCTGCTCAAGCCATTTGAACGCATCACACCATCGGAGGTCCCGATCTCCAAATTCTCGCCAAGCTTATCGTTGGCGATAGATACTGGAAACAAACGCGTTATAAAACGGTTGCTACCGAGGGCAAATCCTGTTCGAAGCCCCATGTTTGGATACATTTGATACCGAAAATTCATTCCGATGGTTCTGTTTTTGTAACGTAAGATGTTGTCGGCCAATACGATTGAATTGCTGGAACTGAGATTGGTATTGCGTCTTGAATTTCGACCTGTTCCAAAAAAGACATCATATTCCCATTTGTTTTCGTTCTTCGGTTTGGGAGTAGGAGGAAGTTCGATGCCAACATCTTCTGAAGATGCTGAATCTAGCTCGTTTGTAGGAGAGTGGACTAACAACGAATCTGTGTCTTTCTTTGAAACTGGAAGTGTAGTCTCGTTTTCGAATGGAGGTTTTTCTGTTCCTGGATCTTCCTTTTGGGCGATTTTTTCCATTTTTCCATTCCTTTCGTCGGTTTTTTTGGAAAATTCCAAAGATTTTGAAGGACTTTTTGGTTCCGATTTTTCTCCTTTCGTGTCCGTTGATAAAGCAAGTACGGAACTGGGTTGAAAGTCGTTGGTTGCTTCCTTTTTCTGTGGATTGCGCTGAGCATTTTTTGGATGGGAGGCAAGAGTTGGGTTGACTTTACCGAAGGTATTATTTCGCTTTTTATCATTTTGAGATGCTAACGTTCGGTTCGTTCGACTGAACAAAACTTCACGTTCCGTGTTTTTACCTTTAGATGTGTCGTTCGATTTTTTCCGATTTTTCTCGCTCGATGATTTCTGTTCAAACTTGTCGGTCAAGTTTACGCTTGGTTTGCTATTATTAATTTTTTCAACTCGAGTTTCTTCATTTTTAGCCAATGATTGGCCATCTTTATTTTTTGATTTCCACACATAATAAGTGCTGCCGCCGATGAGTAAAAGCAAACCTGTCAGCATCCAAAAGAAGAAAAAGGGATTTCGTCTTTTTTCGGAAACGATCAAGCTTTTTTCAATATTCGTCCAAGCTTCAGCGGGTGGCGCCAAATATTCATCCGAAAACTTATTCTTGAGCAACTCTTGTAAATGTCGGTCGGAGCGGTTCTCTTTCATGATTTTTTATTTTCAATAACTACACTGTTCTGTTCTAATAGTCTTTTCAATTCATTTTTCGCGTCATATAATTGCGACTTCGAAGTTCCCTCCGAAATTTGCAAAAGTTCGGCTATCTCTTTGTGAGCATAACCTTCCACGAAATACAAATTGAAAACCTGTTGTCTACCAGGACTCAATTGCGCAATAAAGCTTCTCAATTCTTCCAGGTCCAAATCTTCCAAAAGAGAAATGTCGAGAATTTCCAATTGATCTACTTCGCGAACAGGATGCAAGTACACCGCCGCATTTTTCTTTCGGTGAACCGCTAGCGCTGTGTTGACAGTAATTTTTTTGATCCAAACCGGAAAATCTAAGTCGAGGTTAAACTGATCGAGATGTCCAAAAATGGCGATAAAACTATCTTGCAAAATATCCTGCGCATCGTCACGATCATTACAATACCGCACGCAAATAGAATAGAGCCAGCCACAGTATTTTTCATACAATTGCTTATAGGCTCCTTCACTCTTAGCGAGGCATTTTTCTATCAATTCTTTGTCGGACAAATGCAATGTTTGACGATACGTATAGCTGAAGTATGAAATTTAGTGAGAAAAGGTTGGGTGAGGGGGAAAAAAAAGTGATTTTTTATTCTAGTCATGATTAGATATACTTTTCAAAGTGGAATTTTCACAAACTGAATGGATATATTTACGACCTAGCTGAAATTTGGGAATGCTACATTTAAAAGATGCTAACTAAACTAAATTGTCATAAAGCCTAAAAAGAATATGTTTCGAAGAATTATTAAGTTTATTGGTAAAAATTATCCTAGCACTTTCGGGTGCGATACGCATTTTAATGTAATATTGAAAGTACCCTCGACGCTGGTGCAAACAGAAATTAAGTAAGGCAATAATGTTTCAAAACATATTTCCAAATTAAGTCAAATAAAATTCTAAACTAACCGGATATGGGAACTATATCAGATTACAAGGTAAAATTTTATATTGCAGATATATACGGACCTAGAAAGTGTATTTCCTCTGTTAATGAATATTTAAGTGATTACATTTCAGATTTTTATAATCTAGTGGATTCTAATAACCTACTTTCAGACATAAATTCAGTGTTAAATGGTCACATTCCAAAATGTGGTGGTGCATCTAGAAGCTTAATCTATGCTATACATGAAGTTTCACAAACAAGAATTTATAGTCATGCAAACGATTATTACGAAAACAATTCAATTCTACCAGATTATGTTTTACCAACAGCCGATTTCAAACAAATACTAAAAAAATGGAAAGAATTTTTAGAAAAAGTGTAGAATCTTCCATCTTTAAAGAATCTATGAAAAATTAAATTCTTTCGCCTAAGGTTAACTTATAGCCTATTGATTCATCGGAAAAGATGAAATTTGTAGTAAATTCGAGATTCATGGGAACTATTTCGACTAACAAAAGCACAAATAGGATGCTTGCGCAAGCAATGGAAAATTCCTGCAATCATTCCAATAAATATCTTGTTCTGCACACGTAATTTAAAAATTGAGAACGCATCAACCACCTACCAAACGAATTTAAAATCCCCAAAAATTCTTCCATAAAAAAAGGGACGAAACTCCAATAAATCTTGGAGAACGTCCCTTATAATTTTAGCAATCTATTTTGTTATTCTAGATTGCTTATATCTTCAAATCCGTTCTTTAAAAAGTAGATTTGACAATTATTGTCTAGAAAGTGAATCTAAGTGAAAGTGCACCACCGTATCCGGCATAACCGTTACGATATCCAACAAATCTCCACATAGGACGTGTATCTAAGGCCAGTAACAAGGGAACTCCATGTTCGTTAAAGTTGTATTCTATACCCAATTGACCTCCTAGTCCAACTGTCAAACCGTCATCATCATTGAAATAACGTCCTGAATGTAAGCCAACTACTCCTCCTGGACCAATGAACCAGTTAAAACCTCCATCAATGTTGAATACCCAATGATAGATGGGGGAGATGTAGATATTTGAATAGTTTCGATTTCCACTCCAGCCCAAATCTAACTCCAAACGGTTGTTACTTCCAAGTCCCTGCTGATAAGAAATTTCGGCGCCTCCGCCGTAAGTGTCTGCACCACCTCGAATACCGATGGCATGTGGACTTACCTGTGAAAAGGATTGAAAAGATATAAAACTGATTATTATTGCTGCTATGATTAAACTTTTCATGATACTCTTTTTTGTTTCGTTAATTAATTGTTGATTTTCCTTTTATTACAATTCGCCGTTCTCAGCCATTCTCTGCATTTTCTTGTTTGCGTAAATCGCTACTTCAACACGTCTGTTTGCTGCTCTTCCTTTTTCCGAATCATTATCTTGTAAAGGCTGATTCTCTCCATAACCTAGAGAAGAAATTCGACTTGAAACGACACCTTGGCTAACCAAATAATTTTTGACAGAACTTGCTCTTTCCTCAGACAGAGTTTGGTTATACGAATCATCACCAGTGTTGTCGGTATGACCTTCTATTAAAATTTCGGTGTCCTCATATTCTTTTAAAACTTTTGTGAGGTCGTTCAAATTTTCTGTTCCAGAAGCAGGAACACTTGATTTATCAAAATCAAACTGCATTCCTTTATCGAATGTGATCAAAATTCCTTCTCCAACACGCTGAACGGTCGCACCTTCAAGGTCTTTTTGCAATTCTTCAACTTGTTTGTCCATATGTCTTCCGATTAATGCTCCAGTTGTTCCTCCTACCGCTGCACCTATCAATACACCAACTGCAGTGTTTCCACTTTGATGTCCAATTAGACCTCCAATCGCCCCGCCTCCGACAGCACCGATTGCTCCTCCTTTAACTGCTCGACTGAGACCACAGGAACCGAGAATAATTGAACTAGCCAAAATACCTACTGTCAATGTTTTAAGAAGAATACTACTTTTCTTTTGGGGATAATTTGCTTGGGTTTTCATGATTTCTTTGTTTTAATTATACTTTCTAACTGGAGGGTGAGCAACAATATGTCCAAGTATGTGAAATTTACACATGAACATTGTATATTCTTATTAATAACTTTGTAATCAAGTATTTATGGCAATTTAATTGTACTATTATCTAGTATTTTTTAAGCTAATATTTTGCTTACTAAAACTTTATTTGGGGATTTTTCGCGTAAATGTGTAGAGAATTATACACAGTTGTACTGGGTAATCGTGGAAGCCACAAATAATAGGTTGAATTGAAAGTAAGTAAAATGCAAATGAAACAGTTTGAGTAGAAATTTGACGGTAAAACTGAAAGTTGAAGTTAAAAACCCTTGCCATTCAAAAATAGTTGAAATAGTGCTGAAAGCAACACCTTTTGCTCATTTCAAACTTTGTGATTAAGCGCAAATTCAGTTCTTAGAAATATCGCATAGTTTTCGTAAACCAACGTTGTACGTTATTTTGAAAAGACCAACGTGAAAGTAACACCTGAAAAATCGTCCATCTAAAAGCGTTGTCTGTCCATTTTAAGAAGAACTAAGTGGTTGCACCTTTGCCACGTCAATAATGACAAACAACTTAAATAAAAAATAAAATGATTACAACAACATTTTCAGTTCCAACAAGAGAGCAAGTTTCTTCAAACAACCAGGCCATTTTTGATAATCTACACAATGCATTAGGATTCGTACCAAATCTATATGCCGCTATAGCCTATTCCAAAAACGGATTAGAAAAATACCTGGCCTTTCAAAATGCGAAAACATCTCTTTCTAACAAAGAAAAAGAAGCGGTTAACTTAATCGTCAGCCAAGTGAATGGCTGTGAATACTGTTTAAGTGCACACACAGTTATTGGAAAAATGAATGGTTTCACAGACGAACAAGTCTTGGACATCAGACGAGGAAAAGCTGCTGACAGCAAGTTAAATGCCTTAGTGCAATTAGCAGCTGATATCACAAAAAACAGAGGAAATGCAAGTGAAGACAGTGTGGACAACTTCTTTGCACAGGGTTTTAACAATGAAAACCTTGTAGATGTTATTCTTCAAGTAAGTGATAAAACGGCGATGAACTATCTGCATAACTTAACAAAGGTTGAAATAGATTTTCCTATAGCGTCTGCGCTATAATAAAAATGGACAAAATGAGCAATCGCATTAGGGTTGTGGATGCAGCTTCTTATTCAGCTGAGATAGGGCGATATGAATTACGATCGTATGACCCTGATGCTCCGCTCTGTCCTTATGGTAATCAAAGAGAATTTATAGGATTTGACAAGCTAGAAAAGACGTATGTCAGGTTTACAAAATCAGTTCTTTTAAAATATTTGAAAAATGGAAGATAAAAGAATGCCTTTACCTCCTTTTACGATGGAAACGGCAATACAAAAAGTACAACTAGCCGAAGATGCTTGGAATAGTAAAGATCCTGAGCGTATCGCTTTGGCATATACCATCGACACCGAATGGCGCAATAGAACCGAATTTATCAATGGGCGTGAAGCAGTAAAAGAATTCTTGAAACTAAAATGGGAAAAAGAACTCGATTATAAACTCAAAAAAGAATTGTGGGGTTTCCGCGAAAATCGCATGGCGGTTCGCTTTGAATACGAATTCAGAAATGAAGAAGGCCAATGGTTCAGGGCTTATGGCAACGAAAACTGGGAATTTGACGAAAATGGTTTGATGCGCAAAAGATTTGCCAGTATCAATGATTTGGCCATTGAAGAAAAAGATAGAAAATTGAGGTAAACCCATGGCTAAAAACTTTGCAGAAATAGCTTTTACAGGTTTAGTCAAAGAACTACAAGAGAAATACGGTAGCCGCAAAGGTTATGAACGAATGGAGAAATTCAACATAATTGACGGTCTTTCCGAAAATGAAGTGGGTTTTATTGAAGATCGGGATAGCTTTTATTTGGCTTCTATTGGGGAGAAAAAATTCCCTTACATTCAGCATCGCGGCGGACCAAAAGGCTTTGTCAAAGTCCTCGATAAACATACTATCGGTTTTATAGATTTCTCGGGAAACAAGCAATACATATCCGTTGGGAATTTTGCTACCAATAACAATGTTGCACTTATTATGTTGGATTATCCTGCACGAGCTCGTCTGAAAATTTTTGCGAAAGCTGAGATCGTAGAGCTTAACGAAAATCCAGAACTCCTGGCTTCACTGGATTTGGGAGAATACAAATATCGCCCGGAGCGCATGATGTTGTTTCATGTAGAGGCTTATGATTGGAATTGTCCTCAACACATCACACCTCGTTTTACTGTCGACGAAATAAAAATAGCACTGCAACCACAATTGAACAGGATTGATCAACTTGAAATGGAAAATCAAATGCTCAAAGGAAGAATAGAGGACGCTGGTTTGTAAATAACTTTAAGAATGGGCATAAAATAGCACGATAATGGAATTAAAAAGAGTAGTAGTAACAGGAATGGGAGCCATAACGCCCATCGGAAATTCTGTGGAAGAGTTTTGGGAGAATAGTATCGCAGGAAAAAGTGGTGTCGATTTAATTACCAAATTTGACACGACAAACTTCAAAACAAAATTTGCTGCTGAAGTCAAAAATTTTGACCTAGGATTGTATTTTGAAAAGAACGAAGCCCGCAAATACGATTTATTTACTCAATATGCAGTGGCGGCGTCTGAAGAAGCCATAAAAAATGCCAGCATTGATTTTAAGCTGGTAAATAAAAACAAAGTTGGTGTCATTTGGGGTTCCGGTAATGGCGGCATTCAAACATTTCAAGATCAGGTTGAAGAATTTGTAAATGGTGGCAAAATCCCGCGTTTCAATCCGTATTTTATTCCGAAAATCATTGCCGATATTCCAAGGGGCATTATTTCCATACGTCACGGTTTTCGCGGTTTAAATTTTTCTACCATTTCAGCCTGTGCATCTTCCAACAATGCTATGATAGATGCCTATAATTACATCCGCTTGGGAAAAGCAGATATCATCATCACAGGTGGATCTGAAGCGCCAATTAACGAGAGTGGTGTGGGCGGATTTAATGCTTCTAAAGCCTTGTCAATCAATAACGAGAATCCGAAGACTGCCTCACGTCCGTTTGATGTTTCCAGAGATGGGTTTGTGGTAGGTGAGGGTGCAGGTGCTTTAGTATTAGAAAGTCTTGATTCAGCGTTAAAAAGAGGTGCGTTTATTTTTGCCGAAATTATAGGCGGAGGAATGGCGGCGGACGCTTATCACTTAACAGGAACCCATCCGGAGGGAGAGGGTGCTTATTTGGGAATGATTGATGCTTTAGAAGATGCAGAAATTGATGCTTCAGAAATAGACTACGTAAATGCACATGCAACTTCAACTCATTTGGGAGATAATAGTGAATTGAAAGCAATCCTAAGAGTTTTTGGAGAAAGAAAAAATTTAAATATTAGCGGAACCAAATCGATGACAGGACATTTGTTGGGAGCAGCGGGCGCTATAGAAGCAATCCTTTGCATCAAAACCATTCAGGAAAATATGATTCCACCAACAATTAATACTAGCGTGGTTGAGCCCGAATTTGCAAATAAATTAAATTTAACTTTAGGAAAAGCACAGCACAAGGAAGTGAAATTTGCGATGAGTAACACTTTCGGCTTTGGAGGTCACATTGCCACAACTATTTTTAAGAAATACAAATAATCCGATGGCAATCGAACTAAAGCAAGAAAAATTTTTAACGAATGACAAAAACAACAAAATTGTTTTGAAGCTAATCTATTTATGGGCATTTATGGAAGCTGGTTTAGGTGGTTTTTTGCATCTATTGCACATTCCACTTACTGGTTTTATTGTTGGAGGTTTTGCGATTATAATAATTGTGTTACTCACTAAATTCGGAAATAATAGAGCGGAAGTTTTGTTAAAGGCTTTCGGAATTGTTCTTGCGGTAAAATTCTTATTAAGTCCTTACACGCCTTTTGGTGCCTATATAGCTCTTTCTTTTCAAGTTTTTTTAGCTGTAATATTATTCTTATTCGTTGGACTGAATCGATTAACAATTTTTCTGTTTGCTACAGTGGTAATGCTAGAATCCGGCTTACAAAAACCCATACTAGCTTACTTCGTTTTAGGAAAAGAATTTTGGGAATCGGTGGTTGAATTATTTTCCAATACGTCTTCTATCTCAATCCTGGAATTAAAAGAAATGGCCTTTGTTTTGTTTATGGGCTATTTACTCCTTTATTTTGTTTGGGGAATAATTTTGTCCAATTGGTCCTATCAATTATATAAGGACGTTCAAAATTTAGAATTTGATATTGATTTAAAAAATAAAATCAAACTTCAAATTCAAGACCAGAATAAAAGAAAAGTAAGGAAAAACAAGAAGTATAAGTCAATTTTTATTGGGTTTATCCTGTTAATACTGTTTTTTGTTATTCCATTTTCAATTGACAAATTAACGTCATTATACACCATTAGAACCTTAGGCCTAGTTTTAATTTTTTGGGTGATTGCTCCTTATATAATTAGAAAACAGCAGCATTTTTTCTATAACAAAAACAGAAAAGCTGTACTAGACATTATAGAAACTTTTCCTCTAGTAAAAGAAAGAACATATATTGCATGGCAGCAAGTTTCTAAATTTAGAGGTTTAAAAAAATTAAAGTACTTCGTGAGTTATACTATTTGGATAAATATTTTTTATGAGCAAAGTTAAAAACGGTAAAATTTTCATACTTTCTGAACCAGTGCATTCCGGAACTTCATCAATATTAAAGAAGTGGATTATAGGAAAAAATGTGACAGGGTTTTTAACCCCAATACTCAATGGGATAAAGGTATTGTTCAATATTGAAACAAGTGAAATAAGCAGCTATGAAATCGACGTTAACAGCAAGTTTATTCAAGAAAAAACCGTTGAAGATATGCGATTAAGCTTGATCTTTAGAAAACATGAGTTATCTTCATATAAAAGCAATAGCAATGACAAAAACACGATTAAAATTGGAAGTTATTTTTTGAGTAAAAAGGCTTTTATGAAGGCAAGCCTTATTATCACGGATGCTCTTGATAAAAATAATAAACAATGGTTAATAATAGACAAAGTTGGAAAATTGGAGTTAGAGAATAGAGGACATCATCTTTTATTGTTGAGCGTATTTGAAAGATGGCAAAACAATCTTCTTCTTGTGGTTAGAGACTATCTACTAGAAGATGTTCTTAAAAAGTATGGTATAAAGGAATTTATAGTAATTAATCAACAAGAATTAAAGCATCTTATATTATACACAAAGCTGAATTAACCGGTTTTGGCGCTCATCCGGATGACGCAGAGTTGCAGCAGCTGTTGCCCTTACTAAACATATGGTCTCATTTAAACAATATTTTAAATAAATTTTATGAATGATAAATCAGCCTTGACACTGGTGAACCCGCAAACTGGAAACCTAGCCTTTAAAGTTTTCTTATTTGACGACAATAGTCATTTTGACCATATTCAGCGTGTAAATTATTATTCATTGATATGGGTAAAAAAAGGAAGTGGAACAGTTAAAGCAGATTTTTCAGAGTATAGCTTTTCGACTAACTCCTTGTTCGCCTTTTCTCCATATCAGCCTTTTATGTTTCAATCGAATGAGCGAATAGAAGGAGTGGTAATTAATTTTCATCCCGATTTTTTCTGCATTCATAAACATCATCAAGAAGTAGCATGTAATGGTATTTTATTCAATAATATTTATAATCCTCCGTTTGTTCAAATTGACGAAAAAGTAAGTAAAACTCTTGATATGTTGCTAGATCAAATAAAATCAGAAATGCAAAATCCTGCTTTGGCGCAATATGAACTATTGGTTTCGTATTTAAAAATATTTCTCATTACAAACTCTCGCCTTAAAGCCGAGCAACAGGCTGAAATTCATGTCGATATAAAGGAAAATAAAGAGCCTTTCATACTTCAAAATTTAAAAAATTATATCGAAACACATTTCAGAACCAAACATTCGGCAAGTGATTATGCCAATCTTTTGAATATTTCTTCAAAGGCCTTAGCTAAAATTACGAAAACCCATTTCAATAAGACACTTACCGATTTAATTTCCGAACGGATAATAATAGAGGCAAAAAGAGAATTGTATTTAACAAACAAAGCCGTTAAAGAAATTGCGTACGAGCTGGGATATGAAGATGAACATTATTTTAGTAGATTTTTCAAAAACAATGCAGATATCTCACCTCAGACTTATAGAGAAACTGTAGGTTTTGGTAGAGCAATGGTGTAAAAAAAAGGAGAAACGCGTATAATCTAAGTTTAACTATGTAGCGGCTAAAGAGCTTCTATGAAAAATTAAAGCAAGGCTCAATGGTAGGAATTCTTTTGAAATGTTGTTGTGAAACTAAGCCACATGGTCAAGCCAAAAACCGATAATTTCCTATTAACCGCAATTATTTATCTTTTCAATTCAACTTTCGTTCTAAGTAAAGAAAATAAGGTCTAAGGTTTTCGTTACTCATTCCTCAAAAAACATGTTTGTAAGGTCAAGTAGATGCTCCCTCTATTGCACCTTGTATTAAGCGTTCTCCTGCGCGTCATTCACAAAAAAAAATAGGCATTCAATTATTTACCAATAATTGGTAGCATATGGAAGCTAAAATAGGCCAATTTAAAATGAGCAAATTTATTTTCAAGGGTATTCAATCTAAATCAATAAGCAAATTGAAATAGGGGAAAACGTTCAGGCTGTGGTCTAAATATGGACTAAAACCCATAAAAAAAGGACGAAAACCCTTATTTTACAGGTGATTCAACCTTTTTAAAGTGGAGTCGGAGGGAAGCTTTTCGAACTTTTTGGAGGGTGATTTGGAGTTGTTGATACCAATTTTTTAGAATAGTTTCTTGCAAATGAAATTCTCCAGAAAACACCTTTAAACTAACTGTTTTTCCTCAAAACAAAAATATGTATCCATATGGATCTTCCAAGTCTCAAAATAAGTGGATAAAAAATAATTAGCACTATAATCATAGCTATTATGACTGCAATCAAATTTGCTTTTTGCGAAGAAATAGCAAGAATTAAAAAAGGCAATTCTAAAATAACGATAATTGGGTAAGAAGTCCACAAAGCACCTATCCAAAATCCGGGTTCTAATTCAAATATTTGGTCGCAGTGATTGCATTTTTCAGGCATGTCTAGAATCTCCTTGTATCGAAAAAGCCCAGGTTTAACAAATAAATTACCCTTACTACATTGAGGACATTTCAATTTTAAAATAGAACTTATTTTTTTCATAAAATTGAAATATTTCAGATAGTAAAATCAAAAAAAAAGCCTTGTAAATCAATTGTTTACAAGGCTTAATGTGGAGTCGGAGGGTTTCGAACCCTCGTCCAAACAATGTGCAACTAAGCTTTCTACATGCTTATTTCATGATTAATTGTCGGAAACCGAAACGGACATGAACACCCAAAACGATAACTTAGATTCTAAATTTCGCATCTGCTTAGAATCATCGCAGACACTAGTTCAAAAGGATGAACTCTCGATTGCCTAAATTAATGAACGGAATTCAAGCGAGAGTACTTGTCTGGTTACTAAACTTCACCTAGATTAAGCCAATTATCATTCAGATAATTAAGCCGCAAGTGCGTATGACGTGTTGTCAATTATGTTTTGAGACAAGTGATTTAAGAGCTTCACCTCAACGCTCTGCATGCTGACACATAACTACCTCCATCGCTGTCAAAGCCAATACGACCCCATTAATTTTGGTAAGGTAAAATTACGAATTTGTGAACTACGAATTACGAATTCGACGTTAATAATTCGTAATAGGCTATTTATCATATAAAATGGGATATTTCCAAGCAACACTGAACATACTTGTGCTTGCGAATGGTGCACCATAAAAACGGTAATTGGTCGCTTTAAAGGAAAGTGCTCCAATATGCACGGCAAAATAACAACCGCCCAAATATCCCAGACCTACATCTGAAGGATCAAAAAATTTATTGTTGAGTTCGGACGGATCGTTGGATAAAATCGTTGGAGCAAATGAAGCAGCAATTTCTGGGGAGTCATATTGCTGATTGAAAGCATAATGTCCGCCAATGATTACACCTGAAGAAGCTGAAAGAAAGGAAGTAGCTGAGCCTTTATCCACCACAGTCGCAAATGGAATCAAAAACAATTGTGAAATGTCGATGCCCATGTTGACATAAAAATTAGTCATATCTACAGTTCCGGCAGGAGTACTTTTAGATTTATCCAATTTTCTTCGGGGTTCGTTTTCACCCTTAAAATCCAGTTCGCTGCCATGTCCGAGTGTTCCGCCTTCTAATGTAAATCCAAAATCTGCAAAGGATGCTCTTCCTTCAATTGCTGCTCCCATCAATCGACCAATATTGTTGTGGTTTCCTCTTCGTGGACTCATGAAACTGAATTTTGGACCAACGCCAATGTTCGGACCAATGTCCTGAATTCCAACATTAAAATTACTTACGGTTACATCGGCAGTTGTATACGTTGTATAGCTCACCACTCTAGTATTTCCTGAATATCGTGTGCTCGTTCGATACGTTGTCGTTTCAATATTACTAACCGTAGCCATTTGTGCTGGAGCGCTAATCATGCTTGGATTCAATAATCCTTTGAAGGCATCGAATCGTAGGGTAAAAGTAGGGGTGAAGCCTGAACCTTTGTAAAAATTATATCCAGTTCCAGAAATATCATCTACCATGGCAAAACCAAGTCTAGAATCTAAATTGAACTCAACAGATACAAAGGGCAAACGAATTCGATATCCCGGATTAATACTCAAGGCATAGATAGTTGATTTGCCTGGATCTTTTGTTCCTTCTTTGAAATTGAAATAGTCAAAATGAGCTCCTAAAGTTGGGTGTCCGCGCAAAACCTTTGTAGGACTTTGATAGGCACCAAATGCTAGAGCCTTTATTGGGAAATTTGCACCGAGGGAAAGCATATATCCGAAATCTTTGCCATAATTTCCAATGGGATAAGTGTAATCGGATGTTTTGTTAGATATGGGTTGAACTCGATCAACTTCGCCAAGTGCAAACCTTATTTCGAATATATCACTCAGCATACTTACTCCGTACCAAGGATTCGGTGTTTCTGCTCCTGTCCCTAAGTTGGGTTTGAAAAGCAGAGGTCCCATACCGCCATAGTTCTTATCAATTTTAAATTGATTTTCTCGGTAGTTCGCTTTTAATTCCGCTTTGTCTTGGGCGTTTAATGAAAAAGAAATCAGTAGAAAAAACACACAAAATCGCATAATCAAGTTTTTCTTTCAAAGAAACTAAAATTTGATAATAATTGCAATACGGAAAATGGCTTATTTTTTAATCTTCGTCGTCGTAATCTTCGTCGTCATCTTCGTAGTCGTCGTCATCATAGTCGTCGTCATCGTCATCTGCGTTGACGAGATATTTGCTGTAATCTTCATCGAGATCCTCGTCTTCATCTCTACCAAAAAGATCAAAATCTTCGTCCAAATCGTCATCATCAATTTTGATGCTGTCTTTGCCACTTTTTTTATAAGGATTGAGCTTCGTTTTTTTTCCTCCTTCTTGAGGTGGCTCGTAATTCGTCGTTTTCGGCTTATTGGAAAGTTTCTTTTTCGGAATTTCTTTAATTGGTGCTACATCTGGTGTGAAAGATGAGGGGTGGGAAGAAGAATCGTCAGAATCTCTTTTTGGTGGACCACTAGAAAAATCTCTTCTTGGTGGTGGACCATCTCTTCTAGGCGCTGGTTTACTGGTACTTCTATCTTCCGCTTGCTTAACGGCAATGGGCCTTCCGTTTACTTCATATCCATCCAACTGGCGAATAGCTTCTTGAGCTTCTTCATCGTTGAACATTTCGACAAATCCAAAACCTCTCGATTTCCCTGTCTCTCTATCCATTGCTACGGTAGCTTTATTGACTTTTCCGTATTTTTCAAAAAGGGATTGTAATTGTTGATTGTCGACGCCAAAATCTAATTTGGCAACAAAAATGCTGGTCATAATGTAAACGCGATCTTAATTTTTTTCATTGGTAAAATATATCAGCTCCACGGCTGGGCACAACGAAATTACATTTTTTTTTGATTTTCACAAGAATAGTTTTTTATCGATAAAAAAAAAGGGGACTTTTTCAAGCCCCCATCGTACTATCAGGAAATATTATTTTTTCAATAAATCTCTAATTTCAGTCAATAATTCTTCTTGTGTAGGTCCAGCAGGTGCTGCTGCTTCAGCTGGTTTCTTTGTTTTGTTATATGCTTTCATAACCATGAACAACACAAAACCAACTATCACCAAATTGATGACTGTATTAATCCACTTTCCATAATGGATTGCAGCTCCTTTATCTCCTAATTCAATCTTTAAAGTGGAGAAATCAACGCCTCCAGAGAAATATCCCACTATTGGCATCATGATGTCAGCTACAAAACTAGCCACAACACCACCAACAGCAACAGCCAAAATTAAACCGACAGCGATATCTATTAGATTACCGGTCATAATGAAACTTCTGAATTCTTTTAACATATTTTTTGAGTTTTAAATTACAGGCAAACCTAATTATAAAACTTTTAACTTAATCCTAATTATTAGTTAAATTTAAATGGCTGTCGGTTAACAAGTGAACGTCCAAGTGTCAGTTCATCAGCGTATTGCAATTCGGTACCAACTGCTACTCCTCTAGACAGACAAGTAACTTCAACATGAAAAGGAGCTATTTTTTTAAACAAATAAAAATTTGTTGTGTCACCTTCCATATTGGCACTCAAGGCAAAAATGACTTCTTTCACCTCTCCAGAATCTAATTTTTTAATCAAACTGGGAATATTCAAATCGGCGGGACCAATTCCATCCATGGGCGAAATAATACCTCCCAAAACGTGATAAATCCCTTTGTAATAGTTCGTTGACTCCAACGCCATAATATCGCGGATGTCTTCTACTATGCAAATTTGATTCTTATCCCGCGTAGGATTTTCGCAAATACTGCATAACTCTTGATCCGATATATTGCCGCAAGAAGTACATTTTTTGACCATTTTTTTCATTTCGACAAAAGATGAAGCAAAACGTTCGATTTCAGCCTCAGAGCGATTCAACATTTGCAACACGAGTCGAAGTGCGGTTTTTTTTCCAATACCTGGCAGTGAACTCAATTGATCAACGGCCTCGTCTATATATTTTGAAGGAATTTTCACAAGCCAAAGATAAATAAAGTGCGTCGGTTTTTTTTTCAATCAAAAGAGATTTACGAACAAGCTCTTGTGGTGTATTCCTTTCATATGTTGGCGCATTACCTTATATTTGCAGCCGATGAATCCTAGTTTTGAAATTATAGAATTTGAATGGATGGGCATGCATTTGCAAGAGCCTATGGCATTGATAACCAATTGGATATTGACACTATTCTCCTTTTATGCATTTTCACAACTAAAAAAAGGAGTCAGTCAGTTTCAAGATTTATGGAAGATTTTTTTCTTAATTCTCGGTATCTCGACTTTTTTCGGTGGTCTTGGGCATCTTTTATTTCAGTACGCAGGTATCCCAGGAAAATTTCCGAGTTGGACCCTAGGAACAGTTGCAGGAGTTTTCGCGTCCTTTGCCATGATTATTTTGATCGAACGACCTGAAACTC
Source organism: Crocinitomicaceae bacterium (assembly GCA_041751955.1). Taxonomy (GTDB): domain Bacteria; phylum Bacteroidota; class Bacteroidia; order Flavobacteriales_D; family Crocinitomicaceae; genus UBA2040. Next base: position 5,790 of record JBGSIB010000019.1, on the reverse strand, counting down.
AAAAAAGGGTGCGTCAATTGGTTTTAATCAAGTCCTTTCTTTTGTTGACGACAGCAATTATTACCCGAAAGTTTCTATTCATCATTGTTGATACCAGCATTACTTACTTGATTTTTTGTGGATATTTTGCGTACCATCTTCATAAAAAGAATGTGGAAGGAATTAAATTGATTGCCTTAGGTGTCCTTGTTTTATCCCCTTCGGTACTAATATATACTTTGAAAATTAATGTTCACACTTGGCTGAATAGAGATGATTTAAGCCACGTACTGATGCTAGGTTGTATCATTTTCTTTTATCTTGGAGTCCGTGCCACACAGGAATTGAATCCCAAAAGGCTGGCAAGCTAAAGATGGAAAAGTCAAAAGTTAATATTCGCAATAAAAGAGCTCGGTTTGAATATCACTTAGAAGATGTTTTTACAGCTGGAATGGTATTGACAGGTACTGAGATTAAAAGCATTCGCAACAATAAGGCGAGTATTTTGGAGGCGTTTTGTGTTTTGCAAAATGACGAGATCTACATTCGTAACATGTTCATAAATGACTACGTCAACACTTCTTTTTATCATCATAAACCAAAAGGCGACCGTAAATTATTGTTGAACAAGCGGGAAATTAATAAGTTGGAAAAGTGGTTGAAAGATAAAGGAAATACAATTATTCCACTCAAGATTTTTATCAATGAAAATGGTTGGGCTAAAGTTGAAATCGCTTGTGCCCGAGGAAAAAAACTTCACGATAAACGAGACGATCTAAAAGCAAAAGACGATCAACGCGAGATGGAAAGAGCGATGAAGCACTAATTCCTAAGCAAATCCCAAAGTTAGTAGGTGTAACCAGTGCTTATCCGCCAATAAAAACAAAATAGCGGCTGGTAAAATGGCGTAATGGCTGAACATGTAAATCGCTGTGAAATAGGCCGTTTTTTCCCTGTAGAAAAGTAGTATAGAAGGGAAGATAAAGGCGAGAATCAATAAAGGCACATAACTCCATATCGTAGAATCTATCGTGTATCGGTTCAAATTTCCATCAACTGGATGAATAATATTGATGGGAATATTGAATAATCTCGATTTCTCAACATACAATTCGGGATGTGTTGAAAGCAAGCTGTACTTTACGTCTTTAGCTACATGATCTCCATTATTCATGGTATAAATTTTCGCGTGTAGATTTTGTCTGTATTGATAACCTCCTATTTGGTAGTCTTTTACATAATCTGTTTTGCGATGTGTCGGTAAAAACATATCTAAAAAAAGAAAAATAGCTATTCCCAGGCAGCTATACATAATGATTTTATGAATTTTACCTTTTCTGCCTGTGACCAGACCGTTGAAATATCTGTCGTCATTCGCTTTTTGTCGACGCATGTGATCTTCATAACGTTGTCTTGCCTCTTCGGTGCGTTCTTTAGCAGTTTTTGGACGGGCTTGAGCGCTTGAACTTGGATTTGCTTTACTTCCAGAATTCTGATAAGCTTGTGGATTCATCAAAGCATCATAAGAATCCTGAAGTTGAGCAAACAAATCAGCAGCTCTGGGATCTGGATTTTTATCGGGATGCAATTTCATCGCCAAACGGCGATACGCTTTTTTTATTTCCGCTTGACTGGCACCAACGGGTAGGCCTAAATTGTCATAATGTCTTTTCACGAACCTTGATAGGATTTAGATCAAAAGTAGCTTTTCTAATAATTTTTCCACTTTCTGAACGAATAAATTTATCGAAACAAAATATTTTCTTTGGTTTTTCCCATGATTTAATATTTAAAGTTGAAAAATCCAAGTGAATAGAATCTTTACCTTCCAGACATAATACAAGTTCTTCACCCCATTTTTCATGAGCCTGTTTCCATAGAAAAAACGGAGAATGCACGTAAGATGAAATTCTCGATTCTAGAGCCTCAATTTGTATTTTATATCCACCAGTATTCACAACAAAATCTGCACGACCCAACCACTCAAACTTTGAAGGTGAGAGGAGACGCACTAAATCATTGGTTTCAAGACCATCAACTCCTATATGCGGAGCCTGAATGACTAGTTTTTCGGATTTTACAGCAAATTCAACACCTGGCAATGCCTCAAAAAAGTTCTCTGTTGTGAAACCAACTTTGCGCATCGCAATATGCGAAATGGTTTCAGTCATCCCAAAACTATGATAGATAGTTATCTTATTGTGTTTCAATTCGTTTTCTAGTTCTTTAGAAATAGGACCTCCACCTATCAAAATTACCCGGATGGATTTCAACTTTTCAATGTCATGTTCAACCGTTTCTTTCAATTGAGTTGGGACCATTGCAACAAAATCCAATGAGACATTTATATTTTGAAGCGGGCGCTGTGTTGGAGTTGAAATGGTTAGTTTATAATTGCCTTCCATCGCTCGCAAAAGCATCATTTTTCCGGCAATTGTGTGAGTAGACAGTGCCAAAAGGGCAGAGGTTTGTTCATTAAAGCTAAAATATGCATTCGTAGCAAGTGCTGAAGCTTTCATGTTTTCCAATTCAAATGAAATTTCTTTCGGAATTCCAGTAGAACCTGAGGTATGGGCCGAAATCAATTTGTCCTTTTTAAAACTTTCTTGTAAGGATTCGATTTTCTCTCGGTCTATATTCTGAGATAAATAGGCAAGATGAAACATGCTTGGAACGAAATTTGTGTAACGAAATATAAAGTTACGATTTTATACTACAAAGGAGTGGCAAACGTTTCAACTTAAAAGAAAGAAAACATGAAAAGAATATTGGGAATTGGATTAATAGCAACGGTGCTTGTCTGTCTGTCTTTTGTTAGTAAAGATAGATTTGATGAACCTGAAACTACAGTAATAGATAAATCAGAAGGTATTATTTTTGAAAGCTTGACTTTTGAAGAAGCTAAAATAAAAGCAGCAGAAACCGGAAAATTAATTTTCATCGATGTTCATGCGGTTTGGTGTGGTCCTTGTAAAATGATGGCAAGAGGACCTTTCAAGAATGAAAAAGTGGCTCAAGTTTATAATGAAAAATTCATAAACTTAAAAATAGATGCTGAGCAAGATGCTGATGGTGAATTTGTTTCGAGAGCATTTGCAGTTAATGCTTATCCAACACTGTTATTTGTAGATGCCAAGGGTAAATTGGTAAAAAGTTTTGTGGGTTATCGTTCCGAGGACAATTTACTAGGCATGGCGGATATGGTGTCTCCAAAATAATAAATCAATATTTGTTTGTGTCTACAGTATTTCGAGAAGGTCTTAGGATTCAGTTTAATTAACTTTTACTGGAACTTCTTGTCGATAAATTTTGAATTCAAAAGTCTAGCGACGGCCATATAATTGGGTTTAAAGTGCATGGTATCTCCAATACTGTATTTTACTTCCCCGTTCGCAGTTCTGTTGTTACCGATGTCTACAACCAACATATCAGAGGTTACCCCAACGAAGATGATATCTTTATCTTTCGCTTCTAAGTTTTCTTTGTCTACGTCTAATAAGCCAAAATCGAGTATTGCTTTGAAAGAAGATTCACCTCTGTCCTTTTCATCGTATTCCGCGGTGTGGCCAATATTTGCATCACCGATTCTTCCGTCTGGAACCACCGATTTATTTTCCAATTCAATGATGTTGGCTACAAATTCAAAAGTATCTGTGGAAAGATCCTTGAATTTTTCGTTGGTAAGAGGAGTAATACCAAAAAATGCAGCTTCACCAATACGAAAATGATTGATGTCTATTGGAATTACTTTGTTTTCTATCAAAGGTAAAGTGATGGACGTTCCACCAGATATGAGTTTCAATTCCTTATTGAATTTCTTGGATATCAGTTCTTTGTATCGTGAAAGTTGAATCAGTTTTTCATAAGTTGGTTCCACTCCGTACATGCAACCCAAATTAGAACCTATGCCAATCACTTCAATATGAGGGAGTTCGAAAACTTTTTCGTAAAACTGCATAATATCAGTTACTTTAACTCCTTCTCGTAACTCGCCCAATTCAATCATGATTATAATTTGATGAATTTTGTTGACTTTTTCAGCAGCGTCATTCAAAGCCATAATCGTTGAAAAGGAACTGTTCTGAGAAATATCTGCATAGGCTACAACTTCATCTGCATAAATTTTAGCGGGTGGTTTGACGTATATCGTTTTCATATTAGGATTAACTTCCTTCAAATTTTTCAAACTCGTTAAACGGGAATCACCAATAGAATTGATCATTTGAATAACATCTTCCGTCAAAATGTGTTTTAGGAATTCTTTGTCGCCTGAAAAAACTTTAGTAATTAAACTCCATTGAATATTGTGTTCTTTAAAATAGGAACTCAGGTACTTAATGTTGTTCTTAATTTTGTCCGTGTAAATTAATAATTCAGCCATTATTCTATTATTTTTCTTGTAATGTTATCCGGCAAACGTGTCAATAATTCGTAGTTTACCATGTAGCTGAAATTGCTAAAGGAAGAAACACTGATTTCCAAATCACCTTGACTACCTATTATTACAACTTCGTCGCCTTTTTCAATTTGATCACCTTCCGTAACATCGATGATAGTCATGTTCATGTTCACCGTCCCAATCACATCGAATCGTTTTCCTCGGATAAGGACTTTACCTATATTACTCAAGGAACGAGAAAATCCATGTGCATACCCGATTGGTAAAATGGCAATTTTGGTTTTAGAATTTGTAAAGAAGGAAGTGCCGTATCCAACAAATTCACCGGCTTTTACTTCTTTGACATCCATCACCGCTGTTTTCCAAGAAATTACTCGTTTTAGCGGATTTTCGTTTTGCTTATTTTTCGCTAAATATTGCACAAGCACTTCATTGCTAGGAAAAAAACCGTAAAGCAAAATGCCGATTCTGGCTAAATCCATTTTTGTTTTCGGATATTGTAAGCTAGCGGCTGAACAGGCCAAATGAAATTTAGGATTCAGCCAATCCTGTCCACTTAGATTATTTTTTATCCTGCTAAATCGTTGAAACTGTTGCTCAACTCGCTTGTAATTAGTGATGCTTTCAGCGCCTGCTAAATGGGAACAAACACCTTTTAAAACAATGAACTGCAGGTTCTCCTTGATTTGAAGCAGAATCTTATTGAGATCTTGAATGTTAAAACCCGTTCGATTCATACCTGTTTCGATTTCAAGGTGAACTAAGGCTGGTATTCCAATTTTTTTAGAAAAAGCTATGGCTCTTTCTAGTCTGTCTTGTTCGAAAATAAAAAATTCTATTTTGTTCTTAATTGCCCATTCCAATTGGTCATTATCCATAAAACCCATGATCATTATTGTGATATCATCTGGAATATGTGCTTTAACTTCTTTAGCTTCAGAAGCACTAAAAACGCTGAAATGACGAACGCCAGCATCATAAAGCATTGGGCAGAAATTGTCTATTCCGTGTCCGTATGCATTGCCTTTTACAACAGCTGATAATTCGGTATTTCCGAGTGCCTTTTGAATGAAGGAAATGTTATTTTCCAAGGCAGATTTGGATAATTCTATATAGGAGGTTGGGTGCATTATTTTAGGTTAATTTCTTGAATGATTTGATAAAACTGTTGAATCCCAATGGAGGTGATTTCATCAGGAAAATCATAATCAGGGTTGTGAAGGGCAGGGGTGTTTTCACCGGCACCTAAGCCAAACATGGCTCCTTTAAAAATTTGTGTAAAAAGTCCGAAGTCCTCGCCCCATTTAAAAGGATCGGTTTTTTCATGTATATCGAAATCATTTTTTTTAGCAGCATCGCGTATGATTTGGTTGGCTGAAGTTTCGTTCTTATTTGAAAAGAATACTTGTGTC
>JBGSIB010000018.1:0-52288 GCA_041751955.1 Crocinitomicaceae bacterium | reverse complement strand
GTTGCTGGTTTAGCGGAAGCAAAAGTTGAAATTGAAGAGATTGTAGAGTTCTTGAAGAACCCTAAAAAATATACAGAATTAGGAGCAAAAATTCCGAAAGGTGCCTTATTGGTAGGACCTCCAGGAACAGGAAAGACTTTGTTGGCGAAAGCCGTTGCAGGCGAAGCGCAAGTTCCTTTCTTCTCTTTATCCGGTTCTGATTTCGTTGAAATGTTTGTTGGAGTTGGGGCATCTCGAGTTAGAGACCTTTTCAAACAAGCGAAAGAAAAAGCACCGGCTATCATCTTCATCGATGAGATAGATGCCATTGGTCGTGCGAGAGGAAAAAATAATTCTTTTGGTTCGAACGACGAGCGTGAAAATACCTTAAATCAATTGCTGACAGAAATGGATGGATTTGGAACAAATTCGGGGGTTATCATTTTAGCGGCTACCAACAGAGCAGACGTGCTTGACAGCGCTTTGATGCGTGCTGGACGTTTCGATAGACAAATTTATGTCGATATGCCAGACGTTGTGGAAAGAAAAGCTATTTTCAAAGTACACTTGAAACCACTGAAAATGGAAAAAGGCCTTGACATTGACTTTTTGGCCAAACAAACACCAGGTTTCTCTGGAGCAGATATCGCGAATATTTGTAACGAAGCGGCTTTAATCGCTGCTCGTCACGACAAAAAAGCAGTTCAAAAACAAGATTTCTTGGATGCAGTGGATAGAATCGTAGGTGGTTTAGAAAAGAAAAACAAAATCATTACGCCACAAGAAAAACGGGCTATTGCTTTTCACGAAGCAGGTCACGCCACAACTTCTTGGTTATTAGAACACGCTCATCCATTGGTAAAAGTAACGATAGTTCCACGAGGTCAATCTTTGGGTGCCGCTTGGTATTTACCTGAAGAAAGAAGTATCACAACCACAGAGCAAATTTTGGACGAAATGTGTTCAGCATTAGGAGGACGAGCTGCAGAGAAATTGATTTTTGGAAAAATTTCAACAGGTGCTTTGAGCGATTTAGAAAAAGTTACCAAACAAGCTTATGCCATGGTTTCGATGTATGGTTTGAACGAAAAAGTTGGAAACATCTCATTTTACGATAGTCAAGGTCAAAATAGTTTTACGAAACCTTATTCAGAGAATACGGCAAAAACGATAGACGAAGAAGTGAGCAAAATGATTGAAGAGCAATATCAACGAGCTTTGAAAATTTTGGGCGAAAACAAAGACAAATTGACTACCTTGGCGGAAAAATTATTGACTGCCGAAGTCATCTTTAAAGAAGATTTGGAAACAATCTTTGGAAAGCGTCTTTGGGAGAAGGAAGAATTAAATGGAGAACTGAAAGTTGAAGACGTTCAAACAAATATGGAATCACCTGCTGCGGAAGCATCAACTGAGTCAAGTCCAATTGACGAAGGAGATAAAGTGGATTAGTATCCATCAAAGCATGGATTCTTTTTCCATTGAAATATTCCGATTGAAACTAGAAAATGAGGGTATTCCAGTAATGATTTGGGATGAACGTGATTCTTCTTACAATGCCTTTGGATATGTGCACTTGCAGGTTTTACATGAAGATCAAGACCTTGCAAAAAAGATAATTGAAAGTTTAGCATGAGCAATATACTTCAACGAGCCATAGCTGGTGCCGTTTTTGTTTTCTTGGTTATTTCAGCGCTTTGGTTAGGTATGGAAAATACTGTTTATACAGTTGCTCTATTTGGTGTATTTGCGGTGATTGCTCTTTATGAATTCTATCAACTTTTCAATCAACACAAAAGCGTAAAAGTAAATTGGAAAATCGCCACTTTTATTGGCCTTCTCATATTTGCAATTCTGTCTGCCACCTTTCTCGGGTGGATAAAAATGATTTACGTTTTCTTCCTCATTCCTGTTCTGTTTTTGAACATGCTCATAGAACTTTGGAAAAAAGAAGATCAGCCCATTTACAACATTGCTATCCAAATGTTAGGTATTATTTACGTGGTCATCCCTTTCTATTTAATGGTAGAATTGAATTATGGAAGCTCCCAAGGAATGCCGCGAGCTATTGGAATGTTCGTCCTGATTTGGACCAATGATACCTTTGCCTATTTAACCGGGCGCTTTTTTGGCAAAACAAAATTATTCGAACGAATTTCTCCGAATAAAACATGGGAAGGAACCATTGGAGGTGGCTTGCTTACTATGTTGGTAGGGATTTTATTCGCTTTCTTTTACAATGATAATCAAGATTTGATTTTTTGGATTGGAGCAGCTTTAATCGTTGTTCCATGCGCAGTTCTTGGAGATTTGTTGGAGAGTTTATTCAAAAGAAATCTAAATATCAAGGACAGCGGTAAATTCTTACCAGGTCATGGTGGAATTCTAGACCGTTTCGATGCCGCTATTTTTACAGTTCCTTTTTACTTCTGTTGGTCTTTATTCCATGCGCATTTTGCTGGTGACCTATTTATCTTTTAATTTTCTTTTAAAAAGTTAATTTTTTTCTTGATTTGGTCAATTGTTTTATCTTTATATAAAATTGAACGATATGAAAAAATTAGCGATTGCCTTAATGTTAGTCTTTTCAGCTGGTATAGTAAGCACATCGGTATCTGCGATGACTTCAAACACCAATACTGAATTGGTTAAAATTGAAAAGGAAAAGAAAAAACGTAAAAAGAAAGCCAAAAAAGGAGAAGCAAAAGCTTGTTCTTCTGAAGGTGGAGAGAAAAAAGGATGTTGTTCTCACGGAACACCAGCGAAATAAGCTCTTTTCTTTTTAAAAATTAGTAAGGTCAAACTCAGGTTTGGCCTTTTTTTATGCAAACTTTTTTTGAATTATTTCAAAAAATAGTGGTGAAACAAATTCTAAGAATTTTTAAGTAGTAATTTTTTGCTCTCTTATTATTCTAGCTTCGATTTAAAATTCGCTCATCTTTTCTTTTTCACCGGGAAAAAGAAAAGAAGCAAAAGAAAAACCTCCCGCTACGGAAAGTTTCAGTTGAGAAACTTGTCATTGGCGACCTTTTCGGTGATCCTTCGCTTGCTCGCTTTGCTAACACAAGCTGCGGCTTCCTCAAGGTGCCCACCAATGCCTGTGTTTCTCGCCCTTCACATTCCTAAGGCGAATTAAATTAATCGATGAACTTCATAAAATTGAACATGTCTAGATGTATAAAATCGGAATTAATCTAAAATTCCTTCACGAGTTTTTGTTTTGATCTATTTATTGGTAAAAAATCTTTTTGTAACCTAGCGACGCAACTTCCCGTATCACTATTTATACAAACCAAAAAACAACAGAAATGAAAAATTTGAAGATAATATTCGCTCTTTCTTTCTGTCTGCTTGCCCTACCTACATTTGCAAACGGAGAGAAACAAAAAAACATTAGAAAAGAAAAGAAGAGATTTCAAAAGGAAGTGCGCGCTATGAAAGAAGCGAAAAATCACCCTTCCGGTCAGGAAATCGCTTACGGTAAATTTGGCCAATAATAAAGACTTTTACACTACAATACCGACTGGACAATGGTCCGAACCATGAATGTCGTTAAGGATGAGAGCCTCTTTAACGACATTTTTGATTTTATCAGAAACCAAAAAATAATCAATTCTCCAGCCCACATTCTTTTCTCTAGCTCCACCTCGATAACTCCACCAGGTATATTTCACTTCTTCAGGATGCAAATGACGGAAAGAATCCACTAAACCATTTGACGTGAAAGCGTCCATTCCATCTATTTCCTCTTGCATAAAACCCGCCGATTTGTTGTAATTCGGTTTTGGTCGTGCCAAATCAATCGCCTTGTGCGCTACGTTAAAATCACCACAAACAATAACTGGTTTTGAGTCCTCTAGTTTTTTGAGATAAGTTAAAAAGTCCTGATCCCAAGTTTGACGATAACTCAAACGTAACAATTCACTTCCCGAATTTGGAACGTAAACGGTGACAACGAAGAAATCTTCAAACTCAGCGCACAAAACACGGCCTTCATCGTCATGTTCAATTACACCCATGTCTTTTTGGATGGAAATCGGTTTGATTTTCGAAATAATTGCCGTTCCTGAATAACCTTTTCTCTTTGCTTCATTTCCGTAAACATGATATCCTTTCAAATCTTCAAGTGCCTCTTGGGTTTGTTCAACTGTCGCTTTAGTTTCCTGCAAACAGATCACATCTGCATCGATTTTAATCATGTCGGCAATGAAATCTTTTTTGGTTATTGCACGAACGCCATTGACGTTAAAAGAAATAATTTTCATGTTCTGGAATTTGAGTTCAAAGTTAAAAAATATGACCTCTTTTGCCCTATCAATTTTCGTATTTTTGATCCATGAAATTAAACTTTCTCGAAGGACTCAAAGTAATGGATGCATCAACTGTGTTGGCTGGACCATCTGTAGGAACATTCTTAGCTGAGTTAGGCGCTGAGGTAACGAAGATTGAACATCCCGAATTTGGGGATGTAACACGTTCTTGGAAATTGGTTTCTGAAAATAGTGCGTCAAGTGTATCCAATTATTTTTCGTCGGTCAATTGGGGCAAAAAATATATGAAACTCGATCTTTCGAAGAGTGAAGCGCAAAACCGATTTCTTGACCTTGTAAAATCAGCAGATGTATTAATCACAAATTTCAAAAAAGGTGATGATGTCAAATTTGGCATTCAAGACGAAAAATTGCACCGATTGAATCCGAGATTGATTCACGGAAAAATAAGTGGTTTTGGAGACGAAAGCGATCGCGTTGCCTACGACCTTATCCTACAGGCAGAATCTGGAATGATGTTCATGAATGGTCAAAATGACGGTCCACCGACAAAAATGCCTGTCGCTTTTATTGATGTAATTGCCGCTCACCATTTGAAAGAAGGCTTGCTTTTGGCGCTTTACAATCGTGAAAAAATGGGAATTGGTGCCACGATAAGCGTTTCTCTATACGATGCAGCCCTTGCCAGTTTAGCCAATCAAGCGTCCAATTATTTGATGAGTGGTGAAATTCCAAAACGAATGGGAAGTTTGCATCCAAATATTGCGCCCTATGGTGAAATCTTCTCCACTTCCGATGAAGCTCAAATCTGCTTTGCCATTGGTTCTGACAAACATTTTCATTTGCTCTGTGCCTTTTTAAATTTGGACAAAATTCCAGCTGATTCTCGATTCATTACCAATAAAAATCGTGTTGAGAATAGAACCATTTTAGCTGAAATTTTACAAAATAAAATCAAAAATTTATCCTCCGATTCGATCTTGAAAGCGATGGAAAACCAGCATGTGCCTTGCGGAAAAATTAAAAATTTAGCTGAAGTATTTCAGGCGCAAACCGCTCAGGATTTGGTGCTTGAGGAAAAAATAGATGGTCAGGAGACCAAACGCGTACGTTCAACAATTTTCAAATGGACATAGAAATAAGATTACCTGAAACGGAAACAGAATGGGAAGATTACTATGATCTTCGTTACCGTGTTTTGCGCAAACCTTTGAACCAACCAAGAGGCTCCGAACGCAATGAAGGCGATGAAACGGGCATTCATTTTGCGCTTTATCATGACGATACATTAAAAGCTATTGCCCGACTGGATGAAGTAGATATGGACGTGGCACAAACACGATTTGTGGCGGTGGAAGAAGACGAACAGGGAAAAGGTTACGGAAAGCTAATCATGTATGCCGTCGAGCAAGAAGCGGCAGAAAAATTGTACACCAAAATGATTCTTCATGCCCGCGATTACGCAGTTGATTTTTATTTAAAGTTGGATTATACCTTAATTGAACCTTCGTACAAATTGTTTGATGCGCTGCAGCATTTTTTGATGGAGAAGGAATTGGAGGATTGATTCGCTGAGTTTTGCCACAGATTTCTCAAATTTCACTGAGAATAACAATTAAGCGTAAGAAGAAATAACCTTCCCAACAAAACAATTTGTGTAATCTGAGTTATCTGTGGTAAAAGTAAAACCCGCTCAATTGCCCAAGCGGGTTTTCAAATTTAAAATAATCAATTGTAATTTAATTCTTCATCATTTTTTTCGTTGCTACAGAAATTCCGTCTGCTACTAGAGTATACGTGTAAATTCCTGAACTCAAATCTGAACCAAAAACGTTGATGCTGCCCAAACCGCGTTCTACAACATCTACAGATTGGATTATTCTTCCCTCGGAATTGTAAAAGTGAATTTGTGCTTTTTGAACCGTTTCAGGAATGGAGAAATTAATCACCGTTTGTTCCGCAAAAGGGTTGGGTACGTTTTGATCCAAAACAATCGTTTCTTTGTTGGTCAATTTCACAGATAATTGAGAGCGAAGTGCTTCTTGAGATTCAGGCGTATTGGCTTGTACAGCAGATTGATTCAATTGACACAAGAAGGGTAAAATACTGGAGAGACAATTTTCCAAAGTAGTCAAGCGCGCATTCATGTCATTGATAATAGAGTCTTTTGCTTCAACCTCATCGTTTAATTCTTCGATGGCTTCTACGAGAATTGGCACCACTTTTTCGTATTTCACATGCAACAAACTGTCTGTTCCTATAAAAGTCAATCTGGAATCAACTTGCTGAATTTCTTGAGCAATGAAACCGATTTGATTGGTGTTTTCTAAATTGAAATCATTTTGAGCACTTGTTGTCCAATCAAAAGACACGCCATGCATATTCAAAACTTTGGACAAGGAGTTGTTCAAATCGATCACATTGGTTTTTATACTTTGATCACTCAATGAGATATTTTCCACTTTTTGGTTGAGCTCTTGAATTGCGGCTGTGTTTATGGAAATTATACCATTGTAATTCAGGGATTTTAAACTAATCTCCGGATATACTAGGTTCCCTAGTGTGTCATATTCATCAAGTTGAGTAGCAATTTTAATTAATTCCGGAAAAACTGTTTCAACCTCTTGAGAAATAAAACCATGCTGTTGGCCGTCAGATAAATTTAAATTCGGGTAGCTTGTTTGATTCATTTCGAATGTAACAGGTCGCAATTGAAGTAGTTTATACAAAGCCTCTGACTCACCATTTATATTTTGTTTTATTGCACTGTCCGACCATAAAGAAACGTTACCTGTACATAGGACATCGCCTGAAGCGTATACCGCGTAATTGTTCAAGCCAACAGGAGCTTGCGCCCATACTCCAACATTCTTCAAAGAATTCCCACTAGCAATTCCGTAAACACCAATATTTTCATCCGATGGTGTAGCATTGCTAGTTATACTTTGACCTATTACGCCTCTATTTTGTCGACCACCTATTCCGATAAAGGAACCACCTATGTTTGTAATTCTCCAATTTGGATCTTGAGCTCGATTTGATATACCGACCACACCAGTGTTTGTTAGAAAATAAGCAGTTGAATATTCTTCGTTAAAACCTCTTATTGCAATAGTATGGGCAGAAACGCCTGTGGTATGCTTTGAATGAACATCCAATTTTGCTCTTAAAGAGTTCCCACAAGGCCATCCTATACCGACTCTATTATTGTTAAAACCAAATTGGCTGGTTGCGGGAACCATATCCCCTTCAAAATAAAAATTATGATTGTTTAAATTAAAGCGTGAATCTGAGGGCATGAACACATCAGGATCTGGGTTGCAATCAAAATACCCTCCGCTTGATGGTAAAGTACCCCAAGTACCATTTCCTAGTAGAACTTGACTGGCGGTACCCATTGGCAAACGTCTAACATTGACATCCGCTGCTCCATTTGCATTGGTTCCTATCAAAATACAGTTAGGTGTTCCTGTTGCCACATTTCGTATACGCACGTTGCCATTAACATCCAAGTTTGCAGTTGGGTTGGCATTCAAATTTATACCAACTCGCTGACCTGTCGGCATAATTTGTAAATTTCAAGAGTTATTCGTGAAAAAATCCGTAAAAATAGACGATTGCGTATTTGGGTTGGCATAGCTAATGCGGAATTGTGCTACATTGTCGAGCACCTCTAATCGTCTGTTTGCATTAAAATTAGAGCCATCTGCTTGTTCGCCTATACGCCAAAAGTCGTTCGTACCAACAAAACCTGTTACTTTGCCCGAACGAGCAAATTTATAAACGCCATTGACATCTCCAGTATTAAAAAAGAACCCTTGCAGCCTCGCCCAGTTTTCAAAGCGGTTGTTCATGCCTGAAATTTGACCCGAAACGCCCCAACGAATATTGGAGCCTGTGCCGCAAGACGTCCACATGTCGAGTGTACCCAATGCATTGGTATTTCCTCCACAAACCGTTGAGGTGGCATTAATGATACGCAAACCATCTCCTGTGCCAACGCCAGGTATGTTGGTGGTTACCCCTAGGATGGTGCCTGTTGTGAATTGGGCGCGCTGGATGTTGTTGGTGAAGATGTTGATTGGGTGAGGGGAAGACGTGCCCAAAATATTACCTAGCCCTCCATTATTTAAGGCATTATACGTCCAGTTTTGGCCAAAGCTTAATGTTGAAACTAAGGCAAAGACCATAATAATTAATCGTTTCATAATTCATCTCATAAGATGAATCATACCTTGGTATTTTGTGTTTTTTTTACTTTCGCATTCTTTGTTTGGTATCAACATATAAAAATAGACCCCTTCTGGCATCTCATCATTATTTGAAGTTCCATCCCATTGAAAAGGCTTTGTTAAGGTGGCAACTTGATTTCCCCATCTATTGATGATAAGCAATTGATTAAACCATTCAAGATTTTCTGGCAAGAAAAACATGTCGTTTATCCCATCATCATTGGGAGTAAACACGTTTACGTACTTTATTTCAGAATCTTTACTTTCAATTAAAGAAACGGAATCAATCAACAAATAAGTGTCAAAACCTTGTGAAACAGCGTTGGGGTTAAATTCTAAATAACTATTGATACCATCATTTTCAAAATGACCAATAGTCAAATATCTATAGTTTTTATCAGCAATAAAATCGAATTTAATCAATGTCCAATTGGCGGTGTCAACTATTTCTGTGTTTTCATCAATGAATTGAGGGGTATACAAATTAAATAAGTAATCATTCTCCTCGATTTCGTTCTCCGAAAAATAGAAGCCGATATTCTTTAAAGTATATCTATGTAAATCACCTATGTTAAAATATCCTTGAAAGGTATAATTTTTGCCACATTCCAATACATTAGAAAATGATACTTGCGCATATTCACGATAGTGCAAACTGTAATTATCTAAGTTATACAACCCGATCAATCCACTACCGCTATAAGCGTTCTGATATCCTCCAAGCGTATTAGGAACATTAGCCTGCAATGAACAAGAATTCAGATAATCAGACGAGCTATAAAACCCACTTAAACTACTAGCAGGCAGAGGATTATAAACATATTTACATCGTTCTATCTGGGTAGCATCATCAGGACATTCCCAGTATTCTTCAAAATCACCGTTGAGAATGAGGTTTTCTTGACCAAAAAGAAATGGTGCAAAAAATAAAAAAAACACTATTTTAAAAGTATGATTCAAAAGTTAAAAAATTGTATGTATTCAGTTATTTTTTGATTTCGCTCAAAACCTCAAAACCCTTTGAGTAAAAACGTGCTTTTAATCTATACTTTCTAGACGAAAGAGCAAGTGAATGAGTTGGGTATTTTTGTCACAAGAAGTCGTATTAGTTATTCAAGAGAAATGTACAAAAAGAATTTTAAAAATCAACATATTTGATGATATTATTTCGTCAACCGATAGGTTGTTTTGTTGATGCAAAATTTAACATCTTATAAAAACTCATGGGTTGATGTGCTCCAGCATTTTTTGATGGAGAAGGAATTGGAGGATTGATTTAAGCTGATGAGCAAGAGATTCTTATCCAACAAAAGCTTTAACTATTCTTCCGATTCTGCTTGATTTGTGCTTCTACCCTTTTGGTAACCATTTGAAAAAGCGTTTTCGCCTCTTTTTCGTCTAATTTTCGGCCAAATCGAACGACTTTTCCGGCATAATCAAATTCCAAACGTTCACCGCCTGAAACCCATGGTGAATTTTCCCATGATGCTTGAATGGAATTTTCTTTAGGCTGATGCATGCGCATTTTGTCTATATTTTCATGGAAAAATTCTCTCGCTTTTCCATAACCACTTATGGATTTTTTAATGGTCAAACCAACTTCATTGATTTTGAGCATTTCTTTTCCATACAAAAGCCATAAAAATGATCGACCAACACGTTGCGCGTAGTAAAACCAAAAAATCATAAAAATCACAACGATTAAACTTTCTTGTTGGGTCAGTTTTAAGGTGAAATATGCCCAAGACATGGTAATTCCAATGACCAACCACATGGCACACCAAGCTCCCATCAGCATGTTGACCAATGCCTTTTTCTCGGGGTAAATAATGAAAGTGGACCTGTTTTTGTCCTCGTGAAAACTAATGCGCTCGCCTATCCATTTCATGCCGCGAAATTACGGTTTTAATAGCAAAAGAAAAACCTTCCAATCTCCCAAAATAAGTAGGAGGAAATTGAAAGGTTTAAAATATTTAAAGACGAATTTCGTCGAATCATCAAACGAAGTGTGAAATACTCACCATTCGTCATGACTTTCTTCAATTTTTGGTATTCTGCTTTAATCCAAATATTTGAAACTTTGACCATCTTTTAAGGACAAAAGTGTTTCGTAAATCAACTGTATTGTATTTTCCACATCATCTTTATGGCAAGATTCAACAGTGGTGTGCATGTAGCGCAAAGGCAATGAAATCAATGCGGAAGGCACACCATCATTGGAATACGCAAATGCATCCGTATCCGTTCCTGTAGAGCGCGAAGCCGCAGCACGTTGGAAAGGTATTTTGTTTTTTTCCGCTACTTGGATGATTTGTTTCAAAAGATTATTTTGAACGGCTGGTCCGTAAGTCAAAACGGGTCCGTCGCCACCGGTGAAATCGCCTTGCTCAATTTTGTTGACCATTGGTGTTTGCGTATCGTGACATACGTCCGTAACGATAGCCACTTGCGGTTGAATTTTTTGAGCAATCATTTGTGCACCACGCAAGCCTATTTCTTCTTGAACGGCATTGACGATATACAATCCGAAAGGTAATTTTTTCTTGTTTTCTTTCAAAAGTCGAGCAACTTCTGCTATCATAAAACCGCCCATACGATTGTCCAAAGCGCGACCAACATATCGGTTCTTATTCAAAATCATGAATTCGTCTTCATACGTAATTACGCAACCCACATGCACGCCCAGCTTTTCAACTTCTTCTTTTGTGGAACAACCGCAATCCAAGAAGATGTTTTTCATAGTTGGCGGTTCGTCTTTTTCATGACGCATATGAATCGCTGGCCAACCAAATATGGCTTTAACAATTCCCTTGTCCGTATGAATGTTCACGCGTTTTGATGGAGCAATCATGTGATCAGAACCTCCATTGCGACGCAAATAAATAAATCCTTCTTTGGTAATATAATGCACGAACCAAGAAATTTCATCCGCATGCGCTTCAATGACAACTTTGTATTTAGCTTTCGGATTGATAACACCGACTGCGGTACCGTAGTTGTCTGTAAAATACTCGTCGATATACGGTTTCATATACTCCAACCACAGTTTCTGACCTTCGGTTTCAAAACCTGTTGGTGAAGCGTTGTTGAGGTATTTTTCTAGAAATTTTTCTGATTTGGGTGTGATGATTTTTTTCATCCGAGTTGTTTTGGGAATTTGTTAAGAAATGAATTCATCAAAAGTAAGAATTATGCGGCGGGAGAGGTTCACAAAAAAATTAAAAAGACTAAAATTCTTAATAGAACATCGCGTCAAAAAATTCTTGATTTAATTGACTACTAGAGCAACCAACCATAATAAAGACCTCCAATAATTAACGAGGATAAAGAAAAGAACAATCCAGTCAAGACAAATACACCAAAATGTCTGAGAATTCTTTTCTGCACTACTACTCTTTCGTCAAAAGTCAAATCACGATAGTTTTTATTTAACGAATTTAGGTAATTCACAATCCATTTTTGATCACGAATAAATATTTTAATATTGAAAAATAGCCATATAAAAAAAAGTAATCCAACGCAGATTTGAACAAAAAGACTATTTTCTGTTGATTCAGACATTCGGAGATCTTAGCGTAATAACGTCACATTCCCTTTCTGAATCTTCTCCTGACCATCCACACACACACCTTTAAAGTAGTAATCGTAAACATCTGGATCCATCAACTTCCCTCGGAAATAACCATCCCAACCTATGTTGAGGTCGGTGGTTTCAAAAACCATTTCGCCCCAACGGTCAAAGACACGGAAAATTAAATCTTCAACAACTATACTTCTGACAAATAAAATATCGTTTTGCTGATCGCCATTGGGTGAAAAAGCATTGGGAACAAAAATATATGGCTCATCACAGGTGAATTCATAGGTGTATAATTTCTTTGAAACCGTTGCGGAACAAACTCCATCTGTTACAATCAGTGTTATCTCCTTGGCATTTTGCACTTGCGTTTGTGTTACTTGAGCCGTTGGATTGGAAACTTGGTCAGCTGGTACCCATTGATAACTGTATCCTGATGGATTAGCTGTCAATGTTACATAAGCATTTTGCGGAACGGTATCATTTGGTGAAACGGTTATAAAAACGCTTGAAGCAGGTAAAGAATGAACATCAATCCATACAGAATCATTTACGTCGCATCCCAAAGTAGTTTGCGCAAATAAATATAAATATTGACTTGTTGTCGCATTTACCGTAACGGAGGAACCCGTATTGGAACCTGAAATTATACTCGATGGTGTCCATGTATACGAAAAAACAATGGTCGGCGTTTGATTCACCACAGTTACCGTTGGTGTTTCACCCAAACAAAGCGAAACTTCATCGACTAAACTCAGACTTTGATCCACAATCGCAACTTGCACACTATCAATGACGTTACAATTTGCGTTTCCAGCTTTAACGTAATAAATATTCAAACCACTAGACGAAACGGATATGGTTGAATCCATTGGATTATCGTTCAAGGTATCGCTGAAATTTACATCAGTAGACCAAACAAAATAAGTTGCCGTTCCAAAGGAGTTTGCCCAAAGATCGAACGTTTGAATGTCACAAACAACAGTGTCATTGGAAACAGAAAGAAGGACTTGTGGCTCAGCTGTAACGGTGATTTGTGCCGTATCGGTTAAATTACAAATAGAGTCAGTTACAATAAGGAACATGTCAAAAACCCCAGGCGTATTAAAAACTAAAGTGGGCTCAAATTGAGTTGATGTTCCATTGGGTAGTATCCAATAATAGCTGTCTGAACCTGATGAATTATTCGTCAATGTCACTGTTTCGCCAATACAGATCGCTGTATCGGATAAGGTGAAATCGGCTTCTAAAAGCGTTTGGAAATCGAATTTGAATATCAGATTGTTGCAATTTGAACTTAAATTGTTGGCTGACCATGCATTCGGTGAAGTTTGAAAATCACTCACTCCAGTACAACCTCCACAAACGCTTTGATAAACCACTCCACTTTTGTCAAATCTAGAGGTTCCACCATCCACATGTTCTTGCGCTTGATTTCCACCAATATATGAACCATAGATTATATCCGAAAACAATCTATCAATTACAAAAAGATAGAAGTCGAAACCATTGGGTGAACTACTAAAAAGTGCGTCTGAGGTTACAGGCATTCCACTCAAAGGTGATGATTGCAGAATATTTGCTCCCCAACCAGAAACATAAACATTGCCGCAATCGTCCACTAAAAATGCAGAGGGAGAAATGTTGATATTGGGTGAACCGTTTCCGAAAACAGTCGAATTTAGGTTGGTGGCTAAATCGGAACTCATCTTAACAATGTATTGACTGCTGCCAGGATTGGAGTAACCTGCATTGTTGACAGGAAATGTGCCACCTTGTGATTGACCAACCAAAAATACTTTATTCGCACGGTCTATTTCCACAAAGAAGGACTGGTCATTGTTTGCAGTTCCAACGTATGTCGCTTCCATAAAAGTTTGACCATTCGAAGAGACTCGTGCGACAAAACCATCGGCTGTTCCACCATTATATGTTGTTTGCCAACCATTGACACCTGGCAAATTAGTAGAACTTGTGCCACCGGAAAAAACGATATTAAAATTCGTATCCACTTTCGCGGAATAACAAGCATCATTGTTCGAACCGCCATAGTAAGATGACCATAACAGATTGGACAAATCAGCATTCAATTTAAAAAGAACACCGTCCTGATTTCCTCCGATAGTTGCTTGAAAAGGGTTTTGTGTTGGGAAATTTGTGGAACGTGTGGAGGATGCAATGATGCAATTCCCAACTTCATCCAACATGACTTCGCCTCGAAATTGATCTCCATAATTTTTTGTCAATGAATCATAAGCCGCTGCAGAACTATAATTCCCTGAAGTTACCTTGTAATTCACACCATCATTTCCTGAACCGCCCATGAAGGTCGAAGCCAGCAAATTATGACCATTTGCTGAAATTTTTGCGACATAAATATCGGTTCCTTGGCCGGTAAAATAGACGCCATTTTGGAAAAAGTTCAAATTGGCAACACCTCCTCCATGAGTGGATTGATAACCATTCTGTATGGGAAAATCTGTACTTGAAGTAGCTCCATAACAGAACAAATTATCATTGTCATCGGCAATTAAACTATGGATTGTTTCCGTACCATTGTTATCATCACCTCCACCTAAAAAAGTGGTCCATAACATGGTCGTTCCGTCGGCAGAATATTTTGAAACAAAAACATCCGTTATTCCATAGGTAGGTCCAGTGGATAAAGTAAAATTAGAGTTTACGTCATAAGCCAAGTTATCGGGCGTTGGATAGGCATTTCCATAAATCGTTCCTCCAGAAAAAGCAGCACCATCACTTGCGTAAGTTGCTGTCATCCCGAAATTATCCGTAACAGAACCCGAGTAAGTGGCAAAAATCAAAACTGGATCAATAATCAACTCAACATCAGGGTTATAAATACCCAAATCAAATGATACAACACCTTCGTTCAAGGCAAATTGACATCTAATCTCCTTGATTCGACCATTAATAATTTGATAAGCATAAGGCTTGTTTTCAATAATATCACCGAGTGCTGTTTGTATCTTTAAGTTGCCGTCTTTGTCGATTAATAATTTCTTTTGCCCCACGTATTCAATCTTTATTTGATTAGGACTTTGATGGGCTTGAACATGAAACTCATATTTCATATCCAATTCATTTTCAATTAGTTTTAAATTGATTCCATTATAAAATTCTTTCAGAACGACTTCAGAATATCCGTGTACGTCACTGGCCCATTTCGATTTATCATTACCTAAAAAATAGTTGTAATAAACTTCTGTTTCACCTTCCTTTTCTATTTCTGTTACCTTGTTTGAATTGATGAAGTTACAATGCAAAGCAAGTTGCTTGAGTTTTGCCTCGCGGTCGAAATCGAAATTTGCATGGGCTTCTTGCATATCCCTATAGTCCTGAAGATGAAAGAAAAACTTATGTTGTTGAATCCACAAATTTCCACCAGCAAACTTGGTTTGAAATAAAATATTGGGATCCCATTGACCCTTATTTTCAAGCATCGAATGATGAATGGAATGATTGTGCTCGATTTCTTGTGCATGCAGCTGAATTACTGTGCTCAAACAAAAAATCAAGAAAAGTGAAATCAATCGCTTCATAATTCAGTTTCGAATATACGGATACTCAAAGAAAAGACGAAATATTTTGTTTTTCAGTTGCTCTTTCGAAATCTTAACAAGTTATATGCAAGACCGATTAACAATAGGCGAAATAAAACTGTTAAATTCGCTAACATCAATTTGGAACATGAAAAATAGAATAAACGAACTCTTCAACATTCAATATCCACTCATTCAAGCGGGTATGATTTGGTGCTCTGGATGGAAATTGGCAGCTGCCGTTTCGAATGCTGGTGGATTGGGAATAATTGGCTCGGGATCAATGTATCCTGAGATTCTTGATGAACATTTGACGAAATGCACAGCTGCTACTAATAAACCTTTTGCAGTAAATCTTCCTCTCTTGTACCCCGATATCGACAAACATGTTGCGACCATAATTAAACACAAAGTTCCTATTGTTTTCACCTCGGCAGGAAATCCAAAAATTTGGACTGAAATTCTAAAAAAAGAAGGAATTACTGTGGTTCACGTTGTTTCTAGCGTCAAATTTGCTTTAAAAGCAGAAGAAGCTGGTGTAGACGCTATTGTTGCTGAAGGTTTTGAAGCAGGAGGACACAATGGTAGAGATGAAACTACTACACTTTGTCTTATTCCCATGGTTTGCGAAAAGGTGAAAATTCCTGTTATTGCCGCAGGGGGAATTGCAACAGGTCGGGGTATGTTAGCCGCAATGGCACTTGGTGCGGACGGTGTGCAGATTGGAACTCGATTTGTTACAACCTCAGAATCTAGTGCGCATGCCTCCTTTAAACGAGCAGTTGTTGAAGCAAAAGAAGGGGATACCTTGCTGACTTTAAAAGAGTTAACGCCAGTTCGGTTACTAAAAAACGGCTTTTTCAACCAAGTCCAGGAAGCTTATGCGAAAGGCGCTTCAACCGAGGAATTAGATGAATTATTGGGTCGGGGCAGAGCGAAAAAAGGCATGTTTGAAGGCGACCTTTCCGAAGGAGAACTAGAAATTGGTCAAATTGCTGGTCTAATTCGTGGAATAAAACCTGCCAGCGATGTCGTTGCCGAAATCATAACGGAATTAAGAAAAGCAATGAACGAAATGGAATCCGAAAAATATAATTTTTAATGATAGCATTTGAAAAATTTACCCTGAAAAATGGACTTCGTGTTCTATTTCACAAGGATGAAACAACCCCAATGGCTGTGGTCAATACCTTATACGATGTTGGAGCCCGAGACGAATCCGAAGAACAAACAGGTTTCGCTCATTTATTTGAGCATTTGATGTTTGGTGGATCTGTTAATATCCCTGATTTTGATGCCCCCTTGCAAAATGCAGGAGGTGAAAGTAATGCCTTTACCTCCAATGATATAACCAATTATTACGACGTTTTGCCGAAAGAAAATATTGAAACGGCACTCTGGTTGGAAAGTGACAGAATGCTTTCATTGGCCTTTACTGAAAAAAGCCTTGAAGTACAGCGAAATGTAGTTATCGAAGAGTTCAAACAACGATATTTGAATCAGCCTTATGGCGATGTTTGGCTTCAATTGAGACCTCTTTGTTATAAAGTTCACCCATACAAATGGGCCACAATCGGTAAAAAAATCGAACATATCGAAGATGCTAAAATGGAGGACGTTCGTAATTTCTTTAAAAAGCATTACCATCCGAGCAACGCTATTTTATGTGTAGCCGGAAATTTTGAGCTTGAAGAAGTCAAGTCCTTAGTAGAAAAATACTACGGGGATATTCCGAATCAATATAAAAATGAGCGTCGCATTCCAATTGAACCTCGACAAGATGACTATCGCGAAAAAACATTGGAAAGAAATGTGCCGGCCAACGCATTTTACTTTGGATTCAAAATGCCAGATCGATTGGACGAAAAATATTACATAGCCGACGTACTCAGTGACGCTCTTGGAAGAGAAAAATCTTCGAAACTTTTCTTAGAATTGAAGAAAGAGAAAAAATTGGTTTCTGAAATTAACGCATATATCACAGGAAGCACAGACACCGGATTGTTGATGGTAAGTGGAAAATTGAACGATGGAGTTTCCTTTGAAGATTTTGAAAAAGCATTCTGGAAAAGTGTTGAAGCATTTAAATCTTCCATTTTGTCAGAAGAAGAAATGACGAAACTTTTGAACAAAATTACAACATCGAAAGAATTTCAAGATCAAGGTTTGCTGAACAAAGCAATGAATTTGTGTCATTTTGAATTATTAGGAGATGCCAATTTGATTAATGAAGAATTAAATTCATATCAAGCTATCACAGCAGATGAAATCCAAAAGATGAGTCATGAATTGCTCACCAAAGAAAATTGCAGTTTATTAAAAGTAGTTGCAAAAAAATTAAATGAAAATGGATAGAAAAATTGCTCCTCGACTTCAAGAAATTACGGCCATCGATTTTGTTCGTCCTGAAAAATATGATTTAAACAACTTTGTCCACTTGTTTCACATGCCAAAGGTTGCCAATGAAACTTCACGTGTCGATCTTTATTTTGATGCTGGAACAATCAAGGGTTCAAAAGGTACTTCATCTTTTGTGAACGGATTGCTGCTTTCTGGAAATGCAAAAATGGATTCCAATCAAATCAATCATCGTATTGATTTATTGGGCGGCTTTTTTGAAAGTGGCATCACATCAGAGGGTGCGGTGGTTAGTGTGTACGCACTTCGTCAAAACATGCTCGAATTACTTCATTTTCTCCAAAAAGCAATTGAAGAAATGGACTGTCAGCAACATGAAATTGACGAATTGGTGCAAGACAAAAAACAGAAATTTCTCGTCAATCTTCAAAAAACAAGATACTTAGCTCAGCGTGAATTTCAGAAAAATATTTTTGCCAGTAATCCACAGTATTCAAAAGTTGTGACCGATGATTACTACGAGCATGTTCAAAGAAATGAACTTCAACATTTTTTCCAATCGAACTATTTAAATGGCTTAACGAAAATAGCCGTAGTCGGTAATTTTGAAGCTTCCGCCATCTCTGAAATTATTCAACTTTTTAAACCTTGGGCCATTGAGAACGAGTTGGACTACGTATCCGAAATGGCCAATAAATCTGGTTCTTTTCATATCGAAAAAGAGGATGCCATGCAAACTGCCATACGCGTTGGTCGCATACTTTTTAACAAAAAACACGAAGACTATCACGATTTTATCATCTTGAATACCATCCTAGGCGACTATTTTGGAAGTCGATTGATGACCAATATTCGAGAAGATAAAGGCTACACCTATGGCGTCGGTTCTATGGTCGCTGAATACAATAATTTTGGTTATTTCATGATCAGCACCGAAGTCGGAAAAGAGGTGAAAGATGCTACACTTTTAGAAATTCAAAAAGAGTTTCAACGACTTAAAGATGAACTTGTTAGCCCAGAAGAATTAGGTTTAGTTAAAAACTATTTATTGGGACAATTACTCAAAAGTGCTGACGGTCCTTATTCCATGATGGATTTGTTTCTAAGTGCCGAGGTTCATGAAAAAGATTTGGATTTTTACAACGAGTCTATTGAAAGTATTCGAGCAATAACACCAGAACGTCTTCAAGAATTGGCTAGAAAATATTTTAACTGGGATGAGATGACAATTGTCTCGGCTGGCTGATTTTATTGGTTTTTTCGCAACCATTGACAAAATTTTTCGTTTATACTATAACGACCAAATCTTCGTTAATTGTCTATGTTTTATAAGCATTTACGTACTGTATTTATTTTAATGATGCTTTTGACATCATTTGAAAACATAGTACTGTCCAAAAATTTGATTTTACCTCCTCCTGTTTGGGAGTGCATTCAAACGGTTGGTGGTGACGTTGTGCTCAATTGGGAAGTCGTTCCTGATCCTGGTGGAAACTTTATTCAATACGAAGTCCACAGCTTGGAAGATGGATTGATAGCGGTCATTCCTAACATCAATATTTCAACCTACACGCATGTTGGAGTTGGGGTGATTAAAAATTATTTTATCGTAGTGGTAGACAACATTGATGGACCTACAAGTTCGACCGTTTTGCAAAATCTTCGTCTAACCTTAAACAATCCAGGTAACGGAACCGCAATCTTGAACTGGAATAATACCGGTTATCCGCTAGCCATTCCACCAGCGCGCCCTGTAAATATAAAAAGAGAATATCCTGCTGGCATATGGACTTTTCAAGATTCTGTTCAGAGCAATACATTTCAATACAAGGATACCATCGATATTTGTTCATCATGGTTGAATTATCAAATCTCTTTCAATGGCAATACTTGTCCTTTCGTTTCAAACATCATTGGAAATGTTTTTGAAGATAAAATTGCACCTAACATTCCCGTAATATCACAAGTAAGCATTGACAGTTTAACGGGTTTGGTGAATTTAAATTGGAATGTGAATGAACAGCCCGATACTTATGGATACATCATTTACCTGAAAGATGCAAATGGAAACGTTGTTGAAATTGACACGGTTTGGGGAATTAACAACAATAGTTTCGCGTATCTCGAAAACACGAGTACGGGACCACTCACCTATTCTGTCGCGGCTTTTGACAGTTGCTACACCACCTCTGTTCCTCCAACTCATCAAACTTCTGCAAAAGGAGAAGTTCATACCACTGTTTTCCTGCAAGGACATTATGAGCCATGTGGTTCTGTTGGTGTTCTTGATTGGACAGCCTATGAAGGTTGGGATAATGTTGATCATTACGAAGTTTATTTGGCCGCCCCTGGCGGAGCTTGGACCAATATACTGACCACAACAGATTTACAATACTCTCAACTATTTTTTAATTCAGGACTTTACGACGTCGTAGTCATCGCTTTTCATGCCGATGGGAGGCAAAGTATTTCCAACAAAATTATTCTGAATGTCTTCACAAAAGGACCTCCAAATATCAATTACATTCTATCCGCTAGTGTAATTGATCAAAAAGTAAGCATCCGCCACTTGGTCGATACTTCTGGAAACGTTTCGTCCATTGCTTTTGAAAGATTGCGGAAAGATGGAACTTTCTTTGAGGTTGGAAGACAAAGTGTTTTTTTACCAGTTACTTACTTCATTGACGAAGATGTTGATGTCGAGGAAGTGAACATTTATCGTGCTGTAATTATTGACAGTTGTGGATTACAAACAACTATATCAGATACTGTTGAAACAACTGTATTAAATGTAGTTGGAGATTCCATTACGTATATAAACACAGTTAGCTGGACACCCTACATAGGTTACGATGGGAATGTGCAACGCTATGATTTGTATCGCATAATTGACGGTATTACGAGTCCTTCAGCCATTGCAATTTTAGGACCCAACACCTTCACTTTTTCAGACAATGTAGAGCAAGAATTTGTGCGCAGTAAATTGTGTTATTATGTGGTAGCGGTTGAAAACACAAACTCTTATGGATTTGCAGAACACGCGAACAGCAACGTGAAATGTAGTGAATTCACACCCTATGTTTTTATTCCAAACACATTTACTCCTGGAGGTTTCAATCCCTTGTTCAAACCGCAATACAGCTACATGAAATTGCCAAAATTTACCATGCGGATTTTCAATCGATGGGGTGAAGAAATTTATTTTTCAGAAGATCCCTTGGAAGGCTGGGACGGGAAAACATTTGATTCCCAAATTGACGCTCCGAATGGCGTTTATATCTATGCCATTCGTTTCTATGGAATTGATGACAAAGAAATGATTTTCAACGGACTAGTTAACCTACTGCGATAATTTTATCTTTGTGGGGTGAAGAAAATCTTGATCATTCAAACTGCATTTCTCGGCGATGTCATACTAGCAACTCCGCTTGCCATGACATTAAAAGCCAATTTTCCCGATTGTGAGATTCACTTTTTACTGAAAAAAGGAAATGAATCTTTACTTGAAAATCACGAAGTAATATCAAAAGTTTGGGTGTTTGACAAAGCCAATGGAAAGTTTAAGAACATACTCCAATTGGGCAGATCATTTCGCAAAGAAAACTTCGACCTTGTTTTAAATCTCCATCGTTTTGCAAGTTCAGGAATAATAGCAACATTGAGTAAAGGAAAAAAAACATACGGTTTTAAAAAAAATCCTTTATCCTTCTTTTATACCAAATCTTACCCACATGAAATTGGCAGTGGTGAACACGAAGTGGATAGAAATTTGAGTCTTTTGCAGGATCTTCATCTCAAACAAATTATTCGTCGACCGTCACTATTCCCTTCTGAAACGGATTTTAATAAAATCAAAATCTATCAAACGGAAAATTATTATTGCCTCGCTCCTGCCAGTGTTTGGTTCACCAAACAATTACCCAAAGAAAAATGGGTGGAGTTGGTTCAGATTCTTTCGAAAAAAGGTGAGATTTATATTCTTGGAAGTCCAGCCGATAAAAGTTTATGTGATGAAATTATTTCTTTGTCGAATGCAGAAGCGACAAATTTAGCTGGGCAATTGACTTTGTTGCAATCAGCTGCATTGATGCAATCAGCTAAAAGAAATTACGTGAACGATTCAGGCCCTTTGCATTTGGCTTCTGCTGTAAACGCTCCTGTTACAGCTTTCTTTTGTTCCACCATTCCTAAGTTCGGTTTTGGTCCTTTAAGCGAGAATTCGCAGATACTAGAAACGAAGGAAGAATTGTCTTGTCGCCCATGCGGATTGCACGGTTTCAAGGTTTGTCCAGAAGGACATTTCAAATGTGGGAATATTAATTTACTAGAATCCAACTAATTCACGAATAACTGTTCGTTAATGTTTGTCTAAATAATTCTGAAAAAGTTTATTCTTTCTATTTTTAGAAAAAAGTAAGATCATGACAGAAATAACGACCCAACAAGAAGAAATAATAAGAGAAAAAATCGCTACTTTGAAAGCAACTTTGACGGGCGATTTATTTCAAGACATGGAAGCGCAGCAGAAAATTTACGAGTTGAAAATTCAATTAAACCCAGAGATTGTTGCAAATCCTGAACTAGATGATGACGAATGTTTAAGCTGTGGTAGTTGATTATTGCACTACAATTACTTCTTCTTTCACTTTATTACCAGATTGAATCTTAAACAGATAATTGCCCGAAGGCAAATCCCGAATATCGACAACGGGCAACACTCCTTTGTTCATGAAAGTTTTCACCACGCTTCCTTTGGCATCATAAACTTTAATTTCATCGATTTTATCTTTAGAACTCACCATAACGAAATCCGAACTAGGGTTGGGATAAACTTTCAAATCTGTTAGAACATTTTCATTTAAACCAACATTTCCTCCTGTAAAACTCAAATCGTCAATGAACAAAATTCCGTCGGTGCTGCCAGATTGAATGGTAAGCGACATGGTATCTGGTATGCCTGAAATTTGTTGAATCCACAATGAAAAAGGCGAATACGTTGAGGTACTTGTGCTAATCCCCATAGACGCAAGTCCAATACTGCTGCCATTTTCAAAAAACTCTACCGAAATGACCGCACTATCTCCGGTTGTAGAATTGAATTTATAAAATCCCTCGAGCGCAATAGGCATTCCTGAAAAAACTTGGCCTGAAACACCTGTAATTGGATTGATATTGGATATAGTTCCAGGAACAGCGCCAATAGCAACAACTTGAGGAACTAAACGAGCCGCGAAACTTCCCGAATGCGCATCGGTAGTTTTAAATACATTTGGTGAAAAACCACTTTGTACAGCAAATAAGTTCGATGTTGAATAATCAATAGGTTCCTCAACATTCACTAAATCCCAGTTCTCAAATGAGAAATTTGGTAGAGCCGCCGACGGAATAAAACCTTTGAGTTTCACATTATCAACATACATGAAATTTCCCACATTCGCCTGTCCAGCTAAAAAATCTCCAGCGGAAAAAAGAATGATAACTGAATCCTGAATTGGTGAAAGCAAATTAAAAGCATGTCGCGTCCATGATGTCGCAGAACCACCTACTTTGTAAAAACTCGGTAATGGGGTGCCTTGAAAAAACTGAGCAACGATAACTGTTCCTGAATCACCTGGTTGAAAATCATATTTAAGGTAACAAACCATTGAATCCACAAAGGATGAATAAGGATAACCGCTTAAACCACCAGTGAAACTTCCTAAAGCTACAAATCCAGCCAATGGGACTGCATTTGAAATAACGGTGTTTAGCTTAATTGAATAATTTAAATTCTGGGCATCAGTACTTTTTTCAATCAGTCCAGGAGCTTGACCAGCATTGGTCACCCAAGTATTGACATTTTCAAAAGAAGTTGAGGTGGCCCAATTTTCAAATCCCGCGTTGTTAACGGTTCCAAATTGTGCAAAAGTTGTAATCGAAGCGATTAAAAAAAGAAAAAGAAAACTGTATTTCATAACCAAGATATTATTCTGTAAATGTATGGAAACAAATGTAAAAACCTAAAAACGATGTGGGTAGAAAAATATCTATAGCTTTTTCTGCATCACAAAATCATTCATGAAAAAACCATTACCGATATCAATATCTTCCTCATCAATAATTTGGAAACCAATTTTTCGATAAAAACCCGAAGCCCTATTGAATCTATTGACATTTAAATGTAGAAAATCTAACATTTTCTCACGACCTATTTCATTTACTTGATCCATCATCCATTTCCCAATTCCTTTGCCTTGCTCACTTGGAAGAAGATATATTTTATGAATCCGAAGATGACTTTGACTAGGGAAATTGGGTTCCAATCCTACAAAACCAATTTCCGTTTCATTATCTTTCACAAGATAGAACATGTGTCCATTTTCTCGCTGTTTTCTTAAATGTTTTGGATTGTACATCCATTCTAACATATACTCGAGTTGATCATTGGTCAGTATGGATCGGAAAGTATCTGGCCAGATTCTACGCGCTAGATCTGTGATGATTTCCAACTCATTCTCGGAACATTTATAAAAAGTTAAATTATTAAATTGTGACATAAAACGCACTATCTTTGACAAATTTCCTTTACAACGCAAAATTATGAAAAAATCACTCCTCATTCTTCTTTTAATCATACCAATGTTTGGCGGTGCTCAAGAATCATATGGTAATACTGCTAACCTAGGCCTTGGTTTGGGCTATGGTTATGGCAACAGATATCGCAACTCCTTACCAATAGTACATTTTAACTATGAATTTGACGTTGCCAAAAATTTTACACTTGCTCCATTTGTCTCTTTGATCCATTATGGCTATTATAGTAATTGGAAAGGAAATCGATACAGATATCGTTCAACGACAATACCAGTAGGAGTAAGAGGTTCTTACTATATTGACGGACTAGTCAATCTCGATTCAAAATTTGATATTTACTTTGGTGGAGCTGTCGGATTTAACATTCACAATGATCGTTGGGATGATGGGTATGACGGACCTGAATATTCCGGAGGATTTTCTCCCCTTTACCTCGATTTTATTTTAGGTACAGAATTTCACATCAATCAAAAAATCGGCATCATATTGGATCTTTCTACGGGAATTTCTACTGTTGGAATTGCCATTCATAAATAAAAAATCTTATAAATATAAAGGGGGCGCTACGAAAAATCGAGCGCCCCTTTTTAATTTAAAAACCTGCTACTTCTTTACGAAAGACTTCATAATCTTTCCCTTTTCTGTACTAATTTCTATAACATAACTTCCTGCCTCATATTTAGATATATCAATTGAGACTTCATTCGAATTACTTTTGATTTCAGAGCTTGATACAATTCTACCTTGAGCATCATAGACAATGTATTGCTTGATACGACCAATTTCAGAAATCAGATTAACCACATTTGTCGTCGGATTTGGATAAAGTTTTATATAATTGGCCCTGCCTAACTCATCGATTCCGGTTTGGTCAATCGCTATACATGCTGATGTGTCTGCACAGCCATCCGTTGAATTTACGATAACTGCATAGCTACCTGTTAATGCTGTTGGATTGTATGTCGCACCTGTTTCTCCAGCGATGAATGTAAATGCAGGACAATCAACCCATTGCATAGATGCAGTTGCTGGTGATGCAGTTGCAGTAAGATTAGACCCTGATTGTGTCACAGCCACAGAAACTGGACTATTTAAAGTTAAATTTAAGGTAATGACGCTATCACAACCAGCAGCGTTTGGTATGGTGTTAGTATAAGCTCCTGCAGAGGTCAAGGTTTGTCCACCAAATTGATAACTATCTCCGGGACAAATCGTAGCGGCCATTGATGAAGATGAAGCTTGAATTTGATTGACGGTTATAGTCGCTGAATAAAGACAATCCCCAATTGAGGTATTAACTGTTGCCGTTGTCGTTGCTACAGGTGTATATCCATAAGTATTTGCAGCACTGTTTTGAACTTGCCCCCCGTCAACTGTAAAAACATAAGAACTAAATCCAGGAGAGGCCGTTAAATTTAACTGATCACCCTCACATATATTACCATTTACAGCATTGGATGTTATTTTGAAATTACCGAAAGTACGGGAAATTACGGCAGAAATCAGAAAAGTTCCAAAGGTCGTATAGTTAGCATAACCTCCTCCAAATGCATTAAACCCACAGAATAAATCAGCAGGAACATAGCCAGAAATATCTTGAGTAGCTAGAGGAAAATATCCAGTTGTGGTATTTGCAACTTGTCTGAATCCAAAATAAACGGAATCTCCTGAAATATCTGCGAATCCACTCTGGAATGTTAAAGTTACTCGCTGACCTAATTCAGCCGCAGTTATGATATGATTGGCGGTGGAGTCAATAATGACACCAGCTGAATTTAATAAAACCCCTTTTATTGTGTTGCCGACCAATTCAGGAGCATCAGATAAAGTTGGAACTACTTTTAGAATATAAACTGGTGGTCCGGCTGGAGCAACAAGTAAATTAGCAAGAATACCACTTCCCGTGTTATAGCCCAAGCCTCCTGTTATGGAATCTCCAAAAGCATAGCCTACCGTATCGCAATAAATATTTTGGGTCAGTGAAAATACATCATTTGATGTTTGTTGATCTGGCGGTACTGAAACTACGACAGTTTGTGATCCTTGGAAGTTTTTTGGAACAGCTGCAAAATTCACTACAGATGTTGCTCCCGGGGCAATAGATGCAATTGTTTGAGTTATTGAATACGGGTTTGCACCTGTGATGTTCAAGGAGACAGGCACATTCGTTGCCGTTGTACTTGAAGAATTAATAATAACCGTTTCTATGATTTGCGTGAACCCCATAAGGAAATTATCTTGCCCATGAGCGGGAAACATTCCAGCTACAACTAAATTATTACTAAAAGGATTGGTAAAAGAAAACTGTATTTCAGGTCGCCAGTTAGAGCTGGCTGTTAAATCTGTGGGAGCAGTTGTTGTTGCAGAATTGGCAACTTTTGTTCCACCAGGCACGGCAAGATACTCACACAAATACGTTGCGGCCGTAGCTGAAAAAGTTGATCCCAAATAATCATACGCAACATATAAACCACCACCTGTATAGGTAAAAGGTGAAGTTGTAGTTACGCTTGTTGCTCCTGCAACATTTGGTATAGTATATGGGCCGTTGTATACAGAAGTCATTGTTGAAATTGCTGTAGCCCAATTTGTTGATTTCAAATTCGTTGCGTTTGATGTATTCTCAAGATAAAACATGATATTTCCAGATGCTGGTATATCTGCCCCAATGGAATAGAGAAATCCTAAGCCACTGAAAGAGCTACCAGATGGTATAGATGACATTTCTGCTGCCGTAATGATGATATGCCCTCTCAAAGTAGTATGAGCTGTGGTACCATTTGGAGCCCTCGCTGTTGTCGTACCTCCAGTATTGGCTGGAGCACCAATCGTTAGCGTAGTCTGAGAAAATGAGACCACTATTCCCATCAAGGCAATAATAAATAGAGTAATTTTTTTCATAGTACGTACATTTGAATTCTATCAAATATAACGAATTGAACATCAAGTCCTTAATTTATCAATAAAAAAAAGCTCAACCGAAAAGTTGAGCTTCATTTATTTTACAAATTAATTTTTATCCACCGAAATCATCGAATCGCACGTTTTCAGGAGGCACTCCCCATGAATCACACATGCCGATAACAGCCTGATTCATCATTGGAGGACCACAGAAATAAAATTCAATATCCTCTGGTGAATCATGTTTCGACAAATATTGATCTATTACTGCCTGATGCACAAATCCAACAAATCCATCTCCATTTGGATCCTCCATATCTTTTTTCTCAACCCAATTATCTTCAGGCAAAGCATTAGAAAGAACCATGTAGAATTTGAAATTCGGAAAATCTTTTTCCAAGTCACGGAAATAGTGAATGTAGAATAACTCTGCTCTCGAACGACCACCGTACCAGTACGTAACTTTACGATTTGTTTTTATTGTTTTGAAAAGCTCATACAAGTGAGAACGCATCGGCGCCATACCTGCTCCACCTCCAACATAAAGCATCTCTGCATCTGAATCGTTGATGAAAAACTCTCCATAAGGACCCGAAACGACTACTTCATCACCTACTTTACAATTGAATATATAAGAAGAAGCAATTCCCGGATTAACATTCATCCAACGGTTTGCATTTCTGTCAAATGGAGGAGCAGCGACACGAACATTCAACATAATTCTGCGCCCCTCCGCTGGGTAAGACGCCATTGAATATGCTCGAACAACTTCCTCGTCATTTTTCATGACTAGATCCAACATTCTGAAAGGACCTTCCGCCCATTCACTAACAAATTTATTCGGTTCTCCAGGATGATCATCTGGATGCGCAGTAATATCCATATCAGAAAACTTAACGACGCATTTCGGGATTTTAATCTGAATATAACCACCCGCTTTGTAATCCATGTCTTCTGGAATCTCAACGATAAATTCTTTGATATAAGTAGCAACATTGAAATTCGAAACAACTTTGGCCTTCCATTCTTTAATGCCCAAAACTTCTTCTTCAACTTCAATATGCATGTCTTCTTTCACTTTCACCTGACATCCTAAACGCCAGTGTGCAGCAATCTCTTTTCTTGAAAAGTGTGGCTCTTCTGTTGGAAGAATTCCTCCACCTCCAGATTCAACAATACATTTACATTGAACGCAAGTTCCACCTCCACCGCAAGCTGATGGCAAGAAGATTCCGTTATTTCCCAAAGTAGAAAGCAAAGTTCCACCTCCGTCAACTTCGATTACTGTATCATTGTTGATTGTTATTTTGATTTTACCTTTCGGTGACAATTTTGCTTTCGCAAAAAGTAGCATGGACGTAAGAACCAATACGACCAACAAAAATGCTGCAATAGTTATTCCTAGTGTTAATCCTAATCCCATGACTAATCTTTTAAGTTTTTATTTGATGAAACGATAGAGGCTGTTTTTGTCGATGCATTAGACTGCATACCTGTTGTCGTTTTCTCTTTTTTAGGTTTGTCCTTACCGTATTTGATTCCAGAAAAACTCATAAATGCTATTCCCATCAGACCTGTCAAAATAAACGTAATCCCTAAACCTCTAAGAGGTGCTGGTATTTTTGAATAACGAATTTTTTCTCGAATGGCAGCAATAGCAACGATAGCGATGAACCAACCTATCCCAGATCCCAAGGAAAATGCTGTCGCATCCAACAATGTTGAATATTGACGATCCTGCATAAACAAGGCACCACCTAAAATTGAACAGTTAACAGCAATCAAAGGCAAGAAAATACCGAGAGCACCATAAAGCGCTGGGGCGAATTTCTCAACCAACATCTCCACCAATTGAACTATTGAAGCTACAACGGCGATAAACATGATAAAAGACAAGAAACTTAAATCCATTGCCGCATATTCAGGTCCCAACCAGGTTAATGCTCCTTCTTTCAATAAATAATTTTCCAATAAATAATTGACTGGAACGGTAACAACCAATACGAATATTACGGCAGCTCCCAATCCAACCGCAGTTTTCACTGTTTTAGAAACAGCCAAATACGAACACATACCTAAGAAATAGGCGAAAATCATATTCTCAGAGAATATGGCTTTTATAAAAATATCTAATGTACTTTCCATTTTGTTCTTATTAATGTGTTTCGATTAAATCTTTGTTTCTTGAACGTTGTATCCAAATGATAATACCTACAATGATTAAGGCCATTGGAGGTAAAATCATCATGTTATTGTTGACATATCCAATTGAGTACAATCCTGAACCTGTGATATAATTCCCGAAGATTTCATACCCCAATAACGTTCCAGAGCCAAAAAGTTCTCTGAATATTGCAACGATAATCAATAGACCAGCATAACCCAAACCATTTCCTAATCCGTCCAATGCTGATGGCCAAGGTTTATTCGCCATCGCGAAAGCCTCAAAACGGCCCATAATGATACAGTTCGTAATGATTAATCCTACAAACACGGATAATTTTTCAGATACATCTGGAACGTAAGCTTTCAAAACTTCGTTTACAATAATAACCAACGATGCTGCAATAACCAATTGAACAATAATTCTAATTTTTGATGGAATATAATTTCTCAACATAGAAATCACCAAGTTCCCCATCACGGTAACGAAAATTACCGAAAGTCCCATTACCACACCTTGCATAACTTGCACTGTAATAGCTAGTGCTGAACAAATACCTAATACCTGAACGGTTACCGGGTTATTGTCTGTTAAAGGGTCTGTGATTAATTTTCTGTTTTTCTTAGAAAACAAAGGCTCTTTTGGCTCTTTTGTTTTTACTGCTACTTCACTCATATTGCTTCAGCTTAGTTTTTTAATGTTTTAAAATAGGCAGCATATACTTCCATGCAACGATTTGTCATTTCTTCAACTCCTTTGGAAGTAATTGTACCTCCTGTTATTCCGTCGACTTTTTGAGGTTTACTTGCACCTGAACCGTCTTTTACAATTTCAAATTTTGTTGCTACTCCATTTTCATCAGAAATGGTTTCGTTTATCCAACGATCAACAAAAAATGCTTGTGTGATTTCAGCACCCAAACCTGGCGTTTCGCCCTTATGTCCAAAAGATGCGCCTGTAATTGTCCGCATGTCTTCACCAATGCTGAAGTTACCCCAAATTGGCCCCCAAAGACCTTTGCCAACAATTGGTGCGATGTAAACTGTCTTACCATTTCTCTTACCTACAA
Organism: Crocinitomicaceae bacterium; assembly: GCA_041751955.1. Lineage (GTDB taxonomy): Bacteria > Bacteroidota > Bacteroidia > Flavobacteriales_D > Crocinitomicaceae > UBA2040. Next base: position 21,604 of record JBGSIB010000018.1, on the reverse strand, counting down.
ACAAGGGATAGTTACGTTTTGTTTCAGCCAAGGTCTTATCCTTATACTCTTTACGAATATCAACTTCGAAAGGATCAACTCCTTCAACGACTTTACCTTCATAGTTCAAAACCAATGCATCTTCCAAATTAATGTACTTATCAAATTGGGCGTCTGCATTTTTTCTTGAAATATTATCCCCTTCCGCTTTAGGTAACATTGCTTTCAGGATATCCATCTTCTTTTTAACGACATCATTTTGTTCTTGCTTATCCTTCAAACCCATTGACAAAAGTGCCAAAATAGTCCCTACGACAACGACGAGCGTTATCGCGAAGCCAAATGTGTAGCCGTTACTTTCTTTATTCAATGCCATCTTACGCTGTTTTTAGTCTTGATAATCTTCTTTTAATATTCATTTGTACCACATAGTGGTCAATGATTGGAGCCATAACATTCATGAAAAGAATTGCTAACATAACCCCTTCTGGATAAGCTGGATTCAATACACGAATTAATATTGCAACAATACCTCCGAACAAACCATACCAAATTTTTCCCATGGAGGTTTGTGAGGCAGTCACGGGATCTGTAGCCATAAATACTGCTCCAAAAGCAAAACCACCTATTACTAAATGATAATAACTTGGTAAATCAAGATAAGGATTTCCTCCTACCAAATTCAACAAAGCTCCCATAATTAGTCCGCCTGCAAAAAATGACAGTATAATTCGCAATGAGCCAACTCCTGTAATAATTAAAATGGCAGCTCCAATCAGACAAGCCAGAGTAGAAGTTTCTCCAATTGAACCTGGAATCATACCAAAAAAGGAGTCGGACAAACTATAATTATTGGCATAGGCATCTAAATTTTGGAAGACGGGTTTATCACTCATAAAAGATGCCAAATCACCAAGGGCCGTCGAACCTGTAAATCCATCTACTGAAGATTCAGTACCAGCCATCCATACCTTGTCACCTGACATACTTGTTGGATAGGCGAAGAATAAAAATGCCCTTGCTGTTAAAGCAACATTCAAAATATTCATGCCAGTTCCACCAAAAATTTCTTTTCCAATCACAACCGCAAAAACGGTTGCAACAGCCACCATCCATAAGGGTACATCCGCTGGCATACATAGAGGGATAAGCATTCCTGATACAAGATACCCTTCGTGCAAAGAATGTCCGCGTAGCATCCCAAAAAGGAATTCCACTCCAAGCCCAACGCCATAAGATACAATCAGAATTGGTAAAACGTATTTCAAGCCCAAAAGGAATTTAGCTCCCATATCGGCAGTGTAAGCTAAGTCACGAGAACCTGCTTCGGCTACCATTCCCCAATGTCCAGTGTTATATATACCAAATATCAAACAAGGTATGAGCGCAAAAACGACAGTTATCATCGTTCTTTTCAAATCGACACCATCGCGAATATGGGACCCTTTTTCCGTAACCAATTTAGGTGTAAAGGCAAAAGTTGCCATGGTTTCAAACAATGGATTCCACTTTTCCCATTTTCCGCCTTTAACGAAGTTGGGTTCCATTTTGTGTAATTGCTTTTCTAAAAACTTCATCTATATTCGAATTGAATTACATGCACTCTTCTTGAATCAAATCAAGTGCAGTTCGGATTTTATCTTGAATATTTATTTTGGATGTACAAACGTATTCACATAATGCAAAGTCTTCAGGAGCTACTTCATATATTCCTAGATTTTCCATCGCATCAATATCATCGGTAATGGCAGCTTTAACCAATTGCATTGGGTATATATCAAAAGGGAAAACTTTTTCCAATTCACCAGTAACTACAAATCCTCTTTCTTCACCGTTTGTATTGGTATCCAAACGTTTCCTTTTATTCGGGAATAAGAAAGTTGGAAAAAGTCTAGAGTTCGAATATTTATCAAATCCAGGTCCAAGCCATCCTTTCGTTAAAAAGAATTTGTATTCATTTCCTTCAGGCAGAATAGTAATCTGATTGGCGTAATATCCTAAATAACCATCGATTGAACTTTTTTCTCCTGTAAGAGCATTTCCACTTATGATTCGCACATTATTGCCTTCGTAATTATCTTTAACGAAAGAAGCCATATCCGATCCTATAATCGTTTTATAATACTTTCTGTTTTTGGCTTCAGAACCTGTTAGGGCAATCATTTTTGAAGTATCAAACGTTCCTGTTAGGATTGATCTACCAATTATCATGACATCTTGAGGATTCAAAACCCAAACCATTTCTCCTTTATTAATTGGATCTATATGGTGAATTTGAGTTCCAACATTTCCTGCAGGGTGTTTGCCACTAATTTTATTGATTTGAACCCCTTTTGCCTCACTAAAAGTTGAATCCGCCAGACTTGATCCGTTTAGTGTTAAATGAACTTTTCCATCAGTTAACTTCGTCAAAACCTTTAATCCTGCTTGGAAATTAGCATTTTCACCATGCAAGATAAAATCGTAATCTGGTGCAAGTGGCGAACTATCGAACGCTGAAACAAAAATTGCTTTTGGCGTAACATTAGGATCTGCAACTATATCAATTGGTCTTTGTTTGATGAACATCCATAAACCAGAATCAAGAAGATGCTTTTTTAATGTTTCTCTTTCTACCGTCTCTAAATCAACACTTGGAAATGTCTTATAAGTTTGAAGTCCATCCGAATCAACAATAACTTGCAGAATCCTTCTTTTCTCACCACGGACAACTTCCCTGACGGTTCCACTAACCGGCGAGGAACATTTGACTGATTCTTCGTATTTGTTATAGAACAAAGTTTCCCCAGCAAGAACTTTTTCACCAGGTTTTACGACCATTTTCGGTGTTAAACCATGAAAATCTGATGGCGCAATGGAAATGGACTTAGGAAGAATGAACTCCGAACTTACCTTTTCGGCTTCACCTATCAACTTGATATCCAGTCCTTTTTTAAGCTTAACTGTCTTCGACATGTTTAAAAAGCGTTTGTTTTTAATGGCGCAAAATTACTAAATACTTGGATTAACAAGTCATTAACTGCACAAAAGCCTATCGCAAAATAATAATTTAGATTGATTCTAAATAAAGTCGTGGAGCACTAATTTCGGTCAATCTGAAATATAAACATATTGAAAATTTGCAAACTAAAAATAATAAGTTACTTTAGAACAACAAAAAGATAGAAAATCAATTTGAATACCGAAATATCAGAAGGGGTAAAAGTGACAGTTTATTCCCAATTCAGGCCAGACTTGTCTAGACTGAAGGACAATTGTTATTTTTATAATTATCGCGTATTAATTGAGAATTGTAACAGCTTCAAAATTCAATTGTTACATAGAGATTGGTATATCTTCGATTCGATGAACGAGGCGAATTTTGTCAGTGGTGAAGGTGTGGTTGGCGAACAACCCCAATTATTACCTGGAGAAAAATTCTCTTATACTTCTGGCGTTGAATTAATTTCTGAAATTGGTTATATGCGCGGATATTATACCTTCATAAACTTAGGCACAGAAGTGCATTTTCAAGTCCATGTTCCAAGCTTTGAATTGAACTATCCGCCTAAACTGAATTAGCTTTTTGACGATTCTTGTATGCCCTGAACAAAATTGGTATTAAAACAATGTAACCCATTCCGAGAACAAATAAACTTGAATACATTTTAAACCAACTTGTTCTAGAAGAGTTTTCAGAAAATTCAAAAGTATTCTCGGTTTCCGAAATGATTGAATTAGTGTTCATTTCCTTTAAATTCTGAATTTGTATTTTTTCTTGAACCTTAATGTAATTTTCATTGAATTCATTGGCACTTTTATAATTTCCAATTTCCTTATTAATTTGTGCTAGCGCAATGTATGCGTCACCTTCCTCCATCAACAAACTATTCTTTTTTGCAAGTTCAAGGGATTTAAGAAAATAAAATTCAGATTGCTGATAATTCTTTATCTCTTGATAAACCGAGGCGATGTTGTAATAGCTCTCGCAAACTAGTCTTTTTTTACCTGTCTTTATTCTTGTTTCCAATGCTTGATTAAAAAGCTCCAATGATTCTTGAATGTCACCCTCATAAAACCGTGTTATGGCTAAATTATTTTGTGCTAAAGCTATTGTCGTTAAATTCTTGCTTTTTAACGCGAATTCATAACTCATTTTATTACAGTATTTTACCATGTTAGTATCTTTCATATCTGAATACATATCTGATAAAATATTATAATAATCAAAAACAGTTTTATATTTTTTGTTTTGTATCATTATCGGAATTGCTTTGTCGAAAATCTTTTTAGCTTTTTCATATTGTTTTGATTTTATCAATGATACGGCTCCAAGAGTTTTACTATGTGTACTTTCCGTATAATTCTTGCACAATTCAAAATATTTACAACTTTTTTCGAATTCACTTAAAGATTCAAAATCCCGAGCCAATCCATTCAGGCATATTCCTTTATATCGATGAATAAAGCCCATGAATCTGCATTCAGAACTTGTGAAAAAATATTTTTCTAATCTATTAAGTATTTTTAAAGACTCTTGAAAACTCTCTTTTTTCACCAGATAATGAATTGACAAATAGTTAGAATAATTCATCAAAAATTCGTTGTTCGACTTTTTTGAATAAATACGCAATTTATTCAACTCTGTCTGAAACATCTCGCTTTCACTAAAATCTAATTCATTATGCACAAATTCCTCTAGCATTTCAGCCTTCCTAACCCAATCTTTCTCTTGAAAATATCTCTTTTTATCCTTCGAAAAATCCAATGAACTGTTCTGAGCGCCCACAAAAACGACAGCCAAACACATACAAATAAGTAACCCTTGTTTCATAAGTCTTTTAATTATTAGATTATCAAAAGTCCACATTGCAAGGATAAGCAACATTGCGTACTTTTGCAACAAAACAAACATTACTATGTCAAATGCAATATTTCGAGTGCCTACAGCACAGAACGAACCTGTTTATAGTTATGCGCCTGGATCTACAGAAAGGGCACATTTAATAGCTCAATATAAAAAAATGTATGATCAAGAACTTATAGATGTTCCAATGTATATTGGAAATCAACAGGTTAGGACGTCAAATAAAAAAACGATGTCACCACCGCATGATCATGGAAAAATATTAGGTCACTTCAATTTTGGAGATGCATCGCATGTTCAAATGGCTATAGAGGCTGCTCTTGTAGCTAAGAAAGATTGGTCAAATTTGCCTTGGGAAGATCGTGCATCCATTTTCTTAAGAGCCGCTGATTTATTAGCTGGTCCTTATCGATACAAAATGAATGCTGCGACCATGCTAGCGCAGTCTAAAAATGTATTTCAATCAGAAATCGACTCTGTCTGTGAACTAATTGACTTTTTAAGGTTCAATGTGCAATACATGACTGAAATATATGCTCAGCAACCAGGATCTCAAGCCGGTCTATGGAATAGATTGGAATATCGGCCGCTTGAAGGTTTCGTTTTTGCTGTAACTCCTTTTAATTTCACTGCTATTGCCGCAAATCTCAGCGCCGCTCCAGCAATGATGGGGAATGTAGTGGTTTGGAAACCCGCGGAATCTCAAGTGTATTCTGCACAGGTAATTATGGAAGTTTTCCAAGAGGCTGGCTTACCGGATGGTGTAATCAATATGATAACTGTAGATGGACCAACGGCAGGAGAAGTCGTTTTCAAACACAGAGATCTGGCTGGTTTACACTTCACAGGTTCTACTGGAGTGTTCCAACATTTATGGAAAGAAATTGGCGTCAATATCAATAAATACAGAAGTTATCCTAGAATTGTAGGTGAGACTGGAGGAAAAGATTTTGTTGTTGCTCACGAATCGGCGGATGCTAAAGAAGTGGCAACTGCAATTGCCAGAGGTGCTTTTGAATACCAAGGACAAAAATGTTCTGCTGCTAGCCGAGGTTATATTCCTCAATCTTTGTGGATAGACGTTAGAGCTAGTTTACTTGAGCAAGTTGGTTCTTTTAAAATGGGAACAACAGAAGATCCTTCAAACTTCATCAATGCAGTAATCGACGAACGCGCATTTGACAAAATTGCGTCCTACATTGACGATATTAAAACTCAACCGGATGCAGAAATAATCATAGGCGGCAATTATGACAAATCAGTAGGTTATTTTATTGAACCAACAATTGTTGTAACAACCAATCCTAAATTTCGAACAATGTGCGAAGAAATTTTTGGTCCTGTTATGACAATTTACATATACGATAACAAAGATTTTGATGCTATGTTGGATATAGTTGACTCTACATCTGACTACGCATTAACAGGTTGTATCATGTCAAAAGACCGTTATGCGATTAATCATGCTATGAAAAAACTGCAAAATGCAGCTGGAAATTTCTATATCAATGACAAACCAACTGGCGCTGTTGTTGGTCAGCAACCTTTTGGTGGAGCAAGAGGTTCTGGAACAAATGATAAAGCTGGCGCGGCAATGAATCTTTTGAGATGGACTTCCGCAAGAACAATCAAAGAAACTTTTGTAACACCAAAAGACTATAAATATCCGTTCTTAGGTTAATTAAAATACTTTCTTTTTAAACGGAATCATTTTATGGTTCCGTTTTTTTTGTGCCAAAAACAAAAATTGCTGAAGCAAAAAAAATGGGAGTCGATTGCTCAACTCCCATTCACTTTTATTTGTTTTTTTTATTGAGCTTCTGCTTCAAGAGTAGCAAGCTCCTCTTTACCAGTTACAATCATTTTTTGGAATCTTCTGATACCTGTTCCAGCTGGAATTAAGTGACCTACAATCACGTTTTCTTTCAAGCCTAACAAATTATCTTCTTTACCAGAAATTGCAGCCTCATTCAAAACTTTCGTTGTTTCCTGGAACGATGCCGCAGAAATAAACGATTGTGTCTGAAGTGATGCTCTTGTAATACCTTGCAACAATGGTGTTGAAGTTGCAGGTACAGCATCCCTAGCTTCTACTGGCTGACTATCCGTACGTTTCAATTGTGAATTCTCATCACGCAATCTACGAGCGGAAATAATCTGACCGTTTTTCAACGTAGGTGAATCTCCTTTTTCCAAAACGACTTTCATTCCATAAATGGCATCATTTTCTTCCATGATATCTGCCTTATGAACAGATTGTCCTTCTAAGAAGCGCGTATCTCCAGCATCGATAATCTCCGCTTTTAACATCATTTGACGTACAATGACTTCAAAGTGTTTGTCGTTGATTTTCACACCTTGCAAACGGTATACCTCTTGAATCTCATTAACGATATACTCTTGTACAGCCGTTGGGCCTTCAATATTCAAAATATCATTTGGAGTTACTGCACCATCAGATAATGCACTACCCGCACGAACAAAGTCATTCTCCTGTACCAAGATATGTTTAGAAAGCGGCACTAAATATTTACGAACCTCTCCAGTTTTCGTCGTGATAATTATCTCACGATTACCTCTTTTGATTTTTCCATATTCTGCGATACCGTCAATTTCTGATATAACTGCAGGATTTGAAGGATTTCTCGCTTCGAACAACTCGGTTACACGTGGTAAACCTCCTGTAATATCTCCAGTTTTACCAGCTACTCGAGGAATTTTTACCAAAATTTCACCTGCATCAATGGCTTCACCTTCTTTTACAGAAATATGCGCATCAACTGGCAATGAATATTCTCTTAAAACTTCTTTTGTTTTCTTGTCAACAATATGAATGGCCGGATTTTTCTTTTTATCACGCGATTCTACAATCACTTTCTCCGTAAATCCAGTTTGTTCATCGACTTCTTCACGGTAAGTGATTCCATCAATAATACTATCGAAAACTACAACTCCAGGTACATCTGTAACGATTACCGCATTGTACGGATCCCATTTACAAATAACATCACCTTTCTTAATTTTCTTAACATTACCAACGACCATTTCTGACCCATAAGGGATATTAGCAGTTTGAACAACTATATCCGTCTTTTCATCTGTGATTTTCACCTCAGCTGATCTTCCAACAACTACAATTTTTGTAGTTCCATCAGGATTTTTCTTCTCAATCGTTCTTAACTCTTCAATTTCAAATTTACCATTTGCTTTGGCTTTTAAATCAGAAATATCCGTTTGATTAGAAGCTGTACCCCCAACGTGGAATGTACGCAATGTCAGCTGTGTACCTGGTTCTCCAATAGACTGTGCGGCAATAACACCAACAGTATCTCCCAACTGGGCATCGCGATGTGTTGCCAAGTTTCGTCCATAACATTTTGAACAAACTCCTCGTCTCATTTCACAGGTCAATACGGAGCGAATCTCAACTTCCTCAATGTCTGCAGATTCAATTTTTGCAGCAATTTCCTCAGTGATTATTTCTCCTGCTTCAACCAATAAATCCTCTGTTTCAGGGTGGAAGATATCGTGAACAGATGTTCTTCCAACAATACGGTCTACTAAAGGTTCAACTACATCATCATTTTTCTTCAATGCCGTAGCTACCAGACCTCTTAACGTTCCACAGTCATAACTATTAATTACTACATCTTGTGCAACGTCAACCAATCTACGTGTCAAGTAACCTGCATCGGCCGTTTTCAAGGCAGTATCCGCTAATCCTTTACGTGCACCGTGAGTAGAGATGAAGTATTCCAAAATCGATAGTCCTTCTTTAAAGTTGGACAAGATTGGATTCTCAATAATCTCTTGAGCCGAAGCACCAGATTTTTGTGGTTTCGCCATCAATCCACGCATTCCAGAAAGCTGACGAATTTGTTCTTTCGAACCACGAGCTCCAGAATCGTACATCATATAAATACTGTTGAATCCTTGCTTATCTTCTTGCAATTGATTCATCAATGTAGCTGTCAAACGTGAATTCGTATGCGTCCAAATATCAATAATTTGGTTATAACGCTCGTTGTTAGTGATAAGACCCATATTATAATTGGCCATCACCTCTTTAACATCTGCTTCAGCTTTAATTACTAATTCCACTTTTTGTTTAGGAATGATAATATCGTCCAAGTTGAAAGATAATCCACCTTTAAAGGCCATATCATAACCCAATTCTTTGATATCATCAAGGAATTTAGCTGTTTTAGACGTCCCACAAATTTTCAATACTTTACCGATAATATCTCGTAAAGCTTTTTTAGTCAAAACATCATTGATATATCCAACTTCTCTTGGAACGTTTGCATTAAACAAAACACGTCCACAAGTTGTCTCTTTCATTGTTAAAACTGATTCACCGTCTTCATTTAGGTCATACAATTTCACTTTTAAGTGAGCATGTAAGTCCAATTTTCGTTCGTTGTAAGCAATAATAACCTCTTCTGGAGAATAGAAAACTGATCCTTCACCTTTAACGATGTCATCACCTTTCGTTACTTTACCTTTCGTGATATAATACAAACCAAGTACCATATCCTGAGAAGGTACAGCAATTGGTGCACCATTAGCAGGGTTCAAAATATTATGTGAAGCCAACATTAACAATTGTGCTTCCAAAATCGCAGCATTTCCTAATGGTAAATGCACCGCCATTTGGTCACCATCAAAATCGGCGTTGAAGGCAGTTGTTACTAGTGGATGCAAACGAATTGCTTTTCCTTCAATTAATTTTGGTTGGAAAGACTGAATACCCAAACGGTGCAAAGTTGGTGCACGATTCAAAAGTACTGGATGTCCTTTCAATATGTTCTCTAAGATATCCCAAACAACTGGTTCTTTGCGATCAACGATTTTCTTTGCAGATTTAACCGTTTTAACAATTCCACGTTCAATCATCTTACGAATGATGAATGGTTTGTATAGCTCTGCAGCCATATCTTTCGGCAAACCACATTCGTGTAATTTCAAATCTGGTCCAACAACAATTACTGAACGTGCTGAATAATCCACACGTTTACCCAATAAGTTTTGACGGAAACGACCTTGTTTACCTTTCAATGAATCAGAAAGAGATTTCAAAGGACGATTAGATTCTGTTTTTACAGCTGATGCTTTTCTTGAGTTATCGAATAAAGAATCAACAGACTCCTGCAACATACGTTTTTCATTCCGCAAGATTACCTCTGGTGCTTTGATTTCGATCAATCTTTTCAAACGATTGTTACGTATAATAACACGTCTGTACAAGTCATTCAAATCCGAAGTTGCAAATCGACCTCCATCTAATGGAACTAATGGACGCAATTCAGGTGGAATAACCGGAACAACTTTCACAATCATCCATTCTGGTCTGTTTTCAATACGGTCTTTGGACTCGCGCATAGATTCAACCACCTGCAAACGCTTCAACGCTTCATTCTTTCTTTGAACAGACGTTTCAGTATTCGCTTGATGACGAAGATTGAACGAGGTCTCATCCAAATCCATGGTACTTAGCAAATCATAGATTGCTTCAGCACCCATTTTAGCGATGAATTTATTTGGATCCGTATCTTCTAAATATTGATTCTCTTTTGGAAGAGTATCTAAAATATCAAGATATTCCTCTTCTGTTAAGAAATCCAATCTTTTAATCTCTGAGTCGTCAGCCATTACAGCAATTCCTGACTGTATAACTACATAACGCTCATAGTAAATGATTTGATCCAACTTTTTAGTTGGTAAACCTAATAGGTAACCAATTTTGTTAGGCAAAGAACGGAAGTACCAAATGTGTGCTACTGGAACAACCAATGAAATGTGCCCCATACGCTCACGACGTACTTTTTTCTCCGTTACTTCAACTCCACAACGATCACAAACGATTCCCTTATATCGGATTCTTTTGTATTTACCGCAATGACATTCGTAATCTTTTACCGGGCCAAAAATACGCTCGCAAAATAAACCATCTCTTTCAGGTTTATATGTACGATAGTTGATTGTTTCCGGCTTCAACACTTCTCCGCTTGAATTCTCCAAAATCATTTCTGGAGACGCCAAAGAGATAGTTATCTTGTTAAAACTGCTTTGTTTACTTGGTATTTCTTTTCTGTAAGCCATTTTCTTGCTTTTCTAAAAATTCAACAACTTTCGTTTAGTCTAATGAAATATTCAAACATAGACCTCTCAATTCATGCAACAATACATTGAAGGATTCTGGAATTCCTGGTTCAGGAATATTATCTCCTTTAACGATTGCCTCGTAGGCTTTAGCACGACCATTTACGTCATCCGATTTAACGGTCAAGATTTCTTGAAGGATATTAGCAGCACCAAATGCCTCTAATGCCCATACTTCCATCTCTCCAAAACGTTGACCTCCAAATTGTGCTTTACCTCCTAAAGGTTGTTGCGTAATCAATGAGTATGGTCCGATTGAACGTGCATGCATTTTGTCATCAACCATATGTGATAATTTCAACATATAAATGACTCCAACTGTTGCTGTTTGATGAAAACGTTCTCCAGTTCCTCCATCGTACAAGTATGTTTTACCAGAACGAGGAACACCAGCTTTTTCAGTCCAATCATCAATTTCTGATGGATGAGCTCCGTCGAAAATTGGTGTCGCGAATTTCACGCCCAATTTCTCTCCAGCCCAACCTAGAACTGTTTCATAAATTTGACCCAAGTTCATACGTGAAGGTACCCCAAGTGGGTTCAACACTATATCAACAGGAGTTCCGTCTTCCAAGAATGGCATGTCTTCAGCACGAACGATATTGGCAACAATACCTTTATTTCCGTGACGACCCGCCATTTTATCTCCAACTTTCAATTTTCTTTTCTTGGCAACATAAACTTTCGCCATTTTGATGATACCTGCAGGCAATTCGTCGCCCACAGAAATGTGGAACTTCTTGCGTTTATAGGTACCTAGCATATCATTTGCCTTGATATTGAAATTGTGAATTACTCTTCCAATCAAAGTATTCAACGCCAAATCAGCTGTCCAGTTTGTTGGATTAACAATACTGAAATCAATTGCCATCAAGTTTTTAGAATTGAACTTAGTTCCTTTCTTAATGATTTCTTCCTTGAAATTGTTAAATACTCCAGCCGATTTCGTTTCGCCAACTATAGCTACTAATTTATCAACTAAAACTTCTTTCAATTTCGCGAAATCTTTTTCGTAGTCAGAATCTAACGACTCCAATACTGGCTTATCGTGTGCTTTTGATTTTCTGTCTTTAATCGCTCTTGAGAATAATTTTTTCTCAACAACAACTCCTCTAAGAGAAGGTCCAGCTTTCAAAGATGCATCTTTAACATCACCCGCTTTATCACCGAAGATTGCACGTAATAATTTCTCCTCTGGAGATGGATCTGTCTCCCCTTTCGGTGTGATTTTTCCAATTAAAATATCACCTTCTTTGATTTCGGCACCAACACGAATCAATCCGTTCTCGTCCAAGTCTTTTGTTGCTTCTTCAGAAACGTTGGGAATGTCAGAAGTTAATTCTTCCATACCACGTTTTGTTTCACGAACATCTAAAGAATATTCATCGATGTGAATTGAAGTGAAAACATCATCACGAACAACTCGTTCTGAAATCACAATCGCATCCTCAAAGTTATATCCTTTCCAAGGCATGAAAGCAACTTTCAAGTTTTGACCTAAAGCCAATTCACCACTTTCAGTTGCATAACCTTCACATAAAACTTGTCCTTTTTCAACTCTATCACCGTGTTTAACAATCGGTTTCAAGTTGATACAAGTTCCTTGGTTAGTTTTAGCGAATTTCGTTAAAGAGTATGTTTTTACTTCAGTATCGAAACTAACTAGTTTGTCTTCTTTTGACCAATCGTAACGAATCACAATTGAATTTGCGTCAACATATTCAACCGTACCATCGCCTTCTGCATTGATTAAAACACGAGAATCTCTCGCCACTAATCTTTCAATACCCGTTCCTACGATTGGAGAATGTGGTTTCAATAATGGAACCGCTTGACGTTGCATGTTTGATCCCATCAAGGCACGGTTGGCATCATCATGCTCCAAGAAAGGAATAGATGAGGCTGCAATCGACGCAATTTGGTTAGCTCCAACGTCCATTAAAGTAATGTTTTTCGGATCAACCACAGGGAAATCACCTTCATAACGAGCTTTTACAACTTCAGTCAAGAATTTACCTTTATCATCTACCTTCGCATTCGCTTGAGCAATTGTTTGAGAATCTTCTTCCTCTGCTGTTCTATATATCGGCTCTTTATCCAAAGCAACTTTACCATTTTCAACCAAACGATAAGGTGTTTCGATAAATCCAAGTTTGTTTACTTTGGCAAAAACACATAATGAAGAAATCAAACCAATGTTTGGTCCCTCAGGTGTTTCAATCGTACACAAACGTCCATAGTGTGTGTAGTGAACATCACGTACTTCAAATCCTGCTCTTTCTCTGGAAAGTCCACCAGGTCCTAGTGCTGACAAACGTCTTTTGTGCGTTACCTCAGAAAGTGGATTCGTTTGATCCATGAACTGAGATAATTGATTCGTTCCGAAGAATGAATTGATAACAGACGATAAAGTTTTCGCGTTAATCAAATCGATAGGAGTAAATACCTCATTGTCACGAACGTTCATACGCTCACGAATTGTTCTAGCCATACGCGCTAAACCAACTCCAAACTGAGAGTATAATTGTTCACCAACGGTACGAACACGACGATTTGACAAGTGATCGATATCATCGACATCCGCTTTGGAATTAATCAATTCTATCAAGTACTTGATGATCATGATGATATCGTTTTTCGTCAAAACTCTTGACGTTTCAGTCTCATCTATGTTCAATTTTTTATTCAATCGGAAACGACCAACTTCACCTAAATCGTAACGAGTATCAGAGAAAAATAATTTTTCAAATACATTTTTCGCTGTTTCATAATCAGGTGGCTCAGCATTTCTTAATTGACGGTAGATATGCTCAACTGCTTCTTTCTCAGAGTTTGAGGTATCTTTTTGCAATGTATTATAGATAATCGTAAAATCTGCGCTATTGATATCTTCTTTATGCAAAATAATATTCTTAGCACCTGAATCAACAATTAAGTCAATATGATCCGCCTCAATCGTTGTTTCACGATCTAAAAGAACTTCATTTCTTTCGATAGAAACAACTTCTCCAGTATCTTCATCAACGAAATCTTCAACCCATGTTTTTAAAACACGTGCCGCCAGTTTACGACCAACTACTTTTTTCAAGTTTACTTTCGTCGCTTTAACTTCGTCAGCCAAACCAAAGATACCCAAGATATCCTTATCTGATTCGTAACCGATTGCTCGGAACAAAGTGGTAACTGGTAATTTTTTCTTACGGTCGATGTAAGCATACATTACGTTATTGATATCCGTTGCGAATTCTATCCAAGAACCTTTAAAAGGAATAACTCGCGCTGAATACAATTTAGTGCCGTTAGCGTGTCGACTTTGTCCGAAGAATACACCCGGAGAACGGTGCAACTGAGAAACGATTACGCGTTCTGCACCATTAACTACGAATGAACCTTTCGGCGTCATATAAGGAATTGTACCTAAATACACATCTTGCACGATGGTCTCGAAGTCCTCGTGCTCAGGGTCAGTACAATACAATTTCAATTTTGCCTTCAGTGGAACACTGTAGGTCAATCCACGGTCGATGCATTCCTCGATGGAGTAACGCGGTGGATCGATAAAATAATCTAAAAACTCCAACACGAATTGATTACGCGTATCCGAAATAGGGAAGTTTTCAGAGAATACTTTAAACAATCCTTCACTGTCTCTGTTGTCTGGAGTCGTTTCCAATTGGAAAAACTCTTGGAAGGATTGGATTTGAATATCCAAGAAATCAGGATACTCAAATTGACTTTTGCTTGATGCAAAGTTTATTCTTTTCGAAGTATTATTTGTTGTTGCCAAGATCCAAAGATTTTGTTAAAATGTGAGCGTAAATGAACAATAAAGCTTAAAACAGGAATAGGCACGAGCTATTTCTAGCCGTGCCTTTCCTATTAATGAAGTAAATAATTACTTAATTTCAACTTCAGCTCCAGCCTCTTCAAGAGACTTCTTAAGTCCTTCAGCTTCGTCTTTAGTAACTCCTTCTTTCAATGTTGAAGGTGCTGCATCAACTAAGTCTTTAGACTCTTTCAATCCGTTACCAGTTAATTCCTTAACCAATTTAACGACAGCAAGTTTGCTTGCTCCACCTGATTTCAAGATAACATCAAAAGATGTTTTCTCTTCTGCAGCTTCTGCACTTGCACCACCACCTGCTGCTGCTACTGCTACTGCAGCTGCTGCTGGTTCGATACCGTATTCGTCTTTTAGGATAGTTGCTAGTTCGTTAACTTCTTTTACAGTCAAGTTAACTAACGCTTCTGCCATTTCTTTCAAATTAGCCATTTTTATTGTGTTTTAAATAAAGGTTCTTAAAAATAATTTGTTTCTATGCTCGGTTTTCGAGCGTTTTGAGTATTCCTGCGATTTTGCCGCCAGAATTTTTCAGTCCAGAAATTACATTCTTCGCTGGACTTTGGAGTAATCCGATGATATCTCCCAATACCTCTTCTTTGCTCTTAAGTGATACAAGCGCATCCAATTGGTTATCACCAATGTATACCGCTTCATCAATATAAGCACCTTTGAGAACTGGTTTATCACCTTTCTTACGAAACTCTTTTATCAATTTTGCCGGAACGTTTCCTACCTCAGCAAACATGATTGAAGTTGGACCAGCCAATACTTCTCTCAAGTCTCCGAAATTTTTCCCTTCTACTTGATCCATTGCTTTTTCAAGCAAGGTGTTTTTTACAACACGCATGCGGATCTTAGAACCGAAACATTTTCTTCTGAGTTGGTTTACTGTATCTACAGTAAGTTCTCCGGTGTCAGCTAAATAAAAGATGTTTGCCTCAGTTAATTCTGTTGCTAAATCACTAATATACTTCGCTTTTTCTTCTTGTGTCATGTTACTGAATTTTAAGCTACTATAGATTTAGTATCAATTTGAATACTTGGACTCATTGTTGAACTGATATATACACTTCTCATGTATGTACCTTTCGCTGAAGATGGTTTCAATTTAATCAAGGTTTGAACCAATTCGTTAGCGTTCTCACGGATTTTATCACCAGAAAAGCTTACTTTTCCAATTCCCGAATGAACGATTCCGTATTTATCAACTTTGAAATCAATTTTACCTGCTTTTACTTCTTCAACAGCTTTACCGACTTCCATCGTAACCGTTCCTGTTTTTGGATTTGGCATTAAACCTCTTGGACCTAAAACACGTCCTAGAGCTCCAACCTTACCCATACATGATGGCATAGTGATGATAACATCGATATCGGTCCATCCTCCTTTGATTTTTTCAATGTACTCGTCCAAACCAACGTGATCAGCACCTGCAGCTTTTGCCTCTTCCTCCTTATCCGGAGTACATAATACCAAAACGCGAACGTCTTTACCTGTACCATGTGGCAATGCTACTGTACCTCTCACCATTTGATTTGCTTTACGCGGGTCTACACCCAAACGTACACAAACATCAACGGAAGCATCAAATTTCGTGGTTGAAATCGCCTTCACCAAATCACATGCTTCTGCCAACGTGTAAGCTTTGTTCAAATCTACTTTGGACAATGCTTCCTTTCTTTTTTTAGAAATTCTTTTCATCGCTTTACATTATTTGGATTTAGGTGCTTCACCACCTTTAACTGTAATACCCATGCTTCTTGCTGTTCCTGCTACCATTTTCATTGCTGAATCAACAACAAAACAGTTAAGGTCAGGCATTTTATCCTCTGCAATGGTGCGAATACTATCCCAAGAAATATTTCCAACTTTCACCCTATTAGGTTCTGCTGATCCTTTCTTGATTTTCGTTTGCTCCAAAATTTGGACTGCCGCTGGGGGAGTTTTTAATACAAAATCAAATGATTTATCACCATAAACGGTGATAACTACTGGTGTTACCTTTCCCATTTTGTCTTGCGTACGCGCATTAAACTGCTTGCAAAACTCCATGATGTTCACACCTTTTGCACCCAAAGCGGGTCCTACTGGTGGAGCTGGATTGGCAGCACCACCTTTGATCTGTAATTTGATCAACGCTGCTACTTCTTTAGCCATTTATCTATAAATTATGTAGTCAAACATGAATACTTGCGGGAAGCTTTAATCGCTTTCTTCACTCCTACGGTTAATATACTAATCTTAACCTTCTTTCTCCACTTGCATGTAGCTGAGCTCCAACAAGTTTTTTCGTCCGAAGATTTTTACCATTACTTTCAATTTTTTCTTGTCTTCATTGATTTCATCAACTACTCCTGAGAAATTATTGAAAGGACCATCAATTACCTTAACAGATTCGCCAACGACGAAAGGGATTTTCATTTCCTCTTCTGTTTCTAGTAATTCATCTACTTTTCCAAGTATCTTATTTACCTCTGCTTGACGCATTGGAACAGGTTCACCACCTTTTACCGATCCAAGAAAACCAATTACATTTGGAATTCCTTTGATAACGTGTGCCACTTCACCAACTAAAGCTGCTTCAATTAACACATATCCTGGCAAAAAGGCTTTTTCTTTACTTACCTTTTTTCCATTACGAATTTGAAATACTTTTTCTGTAGGAATCAATACTTGATTCACATAGTCCGTAAGTTTCAATCGAGCAATTTCAAGATCAAGATATTCTTTCACCTTTTTCTCTTTGCCACTAACGGCACGTACAACATACCAACGTTGTTTGATTTCTGACATCTCTTAAAAAAGCTTATAAACGTATCCCAATACACCTTTCCACCAACTTGCATCCGTAATTCCGAAGGCAAAATCCATTGCGAAAATTAAAAGAGCAAAAATTATTGATGCAACCACTACTATGATTGTATTACTTTGCAATTCCTTCCATGTTGGCCACGTAACGTTGTGTACCATTTCGGTAACCGTTTCGCTAAAATATTCTTTAATTTTTGACACTTTCTATCAATTTTAGCACGGGCGGTAGGGATCGAACCCACGACCAATGGTTTTGGAGACCACTACTCTACCAGCTGAGCTACACCCGTGTAAAAAGGGGAGCGAACTCCCCTTTCATTTATATATTCTTATACTGCTTACGCAATAATTTCAGTAACCTGACCAGCTCCTACTGTTCTACCACCCTCACGGATTGCAAAACGAAGACCTTTATCCATCGCTACCGGTACAATCAATTTAACTGTGATTGTTACGTTATCACCTGGCATTACCATCTCACGACCATCAGTCATAAAGATTTCACCTGTAACGTCTGTTGTTCTGAAGTAGAACTGAGGACGGTACTTGTTGTGGAATGGCGTGTGACGACCACCTTCTTCTTTTTTCAAAACATAAATTTCAGCTTTGAATTCAGTATGAGGTGTTGTAGAACCTGGTTTACAAATAACCATTCCTCTTTTGATTTGAGATTTTTCAATACCTCTCAACAAAAGACCAACGTTATCACCAGCTTCACCTCTATCCAAGATTTTACGGAACATCTCAACCCCTGTAACTGTAGATACCAATTTCTCAGTTCCCATTCCAAGGATATCAACTGCTTCACCAGAGTTGATTACACCTGTTTCGATACGTCCTGTTGCCACTGTACCACGACCTGTAATCGTAAATACATCTTCAACTGGCATCAAAAATGGTTTGTCAACTTCACGAGGAGGAAGTTCGATATATGTATCAACAGCATCCATTAATTCTTCGATAGCTGTTACCCATTTTTCTTCACCATTCAAAGCTCCTAAAGCAGAACCTTGAATAACTGGAGCGTTATCACCATCGTATCCATAGAAAGAAAGCAATTCGCGAATTTCCATTTCAACTAATTCTAACAACTCTTCGTCATCAACCATATCCACTTTATTCATGAATACAACCATTCTTGGAACTCCAACTTGGCGTCCTAAAAGGATGTGCTCACGTGTTTGAGGCATAGGACCATCAGTCGCTGCAACTACTAAAATTGCACCGTCCATTTGAGCCGCTCCCGTAACCATGTTCTTTACGTAATCGGCGTGACCTGGACAGTCAACGTGTGCGTAGTGACGCACTAATGTTTGATACTCAATATGAGATGTGTTAATTGTAATACCACGTTCTTTCTCTTCCGGTGCATTGTCAATTGACGAGAAATCTCTAACTGCTGCAAGACCTTTTGAAGCCAATACAGATGAAATTGCTGCCGTCAAGGTAGTTTTACCGTGGTCAACGTGACCAATTGTACCGATGTTAACGTGCGGTTTGGAACGATCAAAATTTTCCTTAGCCATTATTCTATGTTGTTACTAGTTAATAAAAAAAACAAACTTTCGTATATACCAAATTTCACCCTTACTGGGTGATTTTTACTATATAAATACTATCCAGAGCCAATGACGAGAATTGAACTCGTGACCTCTTCCTTACCAAGGAAGCACTCTACCCCTGAGCTACATCGGCAACTTTCTTTCAATTTTTTTGAGCGGGAGACGAGATTCGAACTCGCGACCCTCAGCTTGGAAGGCTGACGCTCTACCAACTGAGCTACTCCCGCTTAAATAATTATAAAAATATGTGTGGGGGTGGATGGACTCGAACCAACGATACCTTCCGGTGACAGATTTACAGTCTGCTGCAATAGCCACTATGCGACACCCCCAAAAAATTAATTGAGCCGATGGAGGGATTCGAACCCCCGACCCGCTGATTACAAATCAGCTGCTCTGGCCAACTGAGCTACATCGGCACATGTTTTTATTGGTCAATAATTGAAAGAACTTTTGTATTTACCCCATATTTGGGTTTGCAAATGTACGCAAGAAATCTTTTATCACAAGCAAATTGAATGAAATTTTATGAAAAAAAAATAAATACATAAAAAAAGGTGGTCAAAAACCACCTTTTCAAGCATTTAAGATTCAATTATTTTTTTTCCTTTTCTCTTTTCACTTGTTTGCGAAGTGCTTCCACAGCCAAATCCGCTGCTTCCTCGAAGCTTTTGCATTGTTTTTTAGCGAAAAGCTCTTTCCCTGGAATCAATATTTTGACCTCCGCTATTTTATTATCTTTTGCTGTGCTTTTATCTAACCTTAAAAATACTTCACTGGCTATAATGTTATCAAAGAATAATTCTAATTTATTTACTTTTTCATTTACGAATCCCAATAATTTTTTGTCGGCTGTAAAATGAATGGAGTGCACTTGAATGTCCATAGTTAATTTGTTTTATGCCCACGTGGATGAGCTTGTGAATATATATTTGACAACTGCGTGAACGAGTTATGCGTATAAATCTGAGTAGCGGCCAAATTGGCGTGACCCAATAGTTCTTTTAATGTTTCTAATCCTGCTCCGTTATTTAACATGTGCGTTGCAAATGTGTGGCGTAAAACATGAGGACTTTTCTTATCTAAACTCGTTACCTCACTAAGGTATAAATTTATTCTTCGGTACACAAACTTTGGGTATAGATTCTTACCGTTTTTTAACACGAAAAGTCTATCGCCCTCGAGCCCCTCGTTATTTCGAGTAAATTGATATCCTTTTACCAATTCAAAAAGTTCCTTTGAAATGGGAATTTGACGCTCTTTATTTCTTTTACCAATCACTCGAATGTAGCTGCTCTGAACTTGTTGATCCGTTAAATCAATTAGTTCACTTAATCGAATTCCAGTTTGATAGAATAGTTCAAAAATAACGCGATCTCGAAAAGACTCGAAATCATTTTGCCCTTCATTTATTTCCAACTTATCCATTTCGGTTTGCTTCGCGAAATGAGGAAGTCTCTTCTCCATTTTGGGTCCTTTGATTTTAGCCAGCGGGTTCAAAGCAACGCGATTTTCTTTTTTCAGCCATTTATAAAATGCCCGCAATGAGGATATCTTTCTATTGATGCTTCGATTTGATAATCCTTCATGATTCAACTCCATGATCCATTGTCGAATATCTCGAGAAGAAACGGAATTGAAATTAGCCTCAGATGGTAACTCAGCGAAATTCAGAAAATGCTCCAAATCATTCCTGTACGCCACCAAGGTGTGACCGGAATATCGTCTTTCGACTTTAAGATATTGAATGAATTTTTCGAGCATAAAAAAAGGAGACCGAAGCCTCCTTTTAATACGTAATTTCTTACAATATGTTACATTTCTGCACTTGTCATTCTTTGCTTGTAGGCAGCTTTAATGCGTTGTTGACGACCCGTAATTGACGGTTTGACAAATTCTTTACGGCTACGCAATTCTCTCATCACGCCAGTTTTGTCGTATTTCTTCTTGTAACGCTTCAAGGCTCTTTCAATATTTTCGCCTTCTTTAACAGGTACTATTAACATATGATATAATTATTTTAAATTCTTTTTTGGACGGCAAAGGTACGCCTATTTCCCAAAAAAACAATATCTATTTTAAAATTTCTCTTGAAATAACTAATTTTTGAATTTCAGACGTTCCCTCACCTATGGTGCAGAGTTTTGCATCTCTATAAAATTTCTCAACTGGGAAGTCTTTTGTGTAGCCGTATCCTCCAAATATTTGGACGGCCTCATTGGCTACTTCACATGCTATTTCAGAAGCGTAGTATTTTGCCATTGCTGATTCTTTTGTCAAATTTTGTTTTGTGTTTTTCAAATAGGCAGCTTGGTTCAATAGCAGCTCAGCAGCTTCAATTTTTGTTGCCATGTCTGCCAATTTGAAACCAATGGCCTGAAACTGCGCAATAGGTTTACC
>JBGSIB010000017.1:0-41198 GCA_041751955.1 Crocinitomicaceae bacterium | reverse complement strand
CCGTAAGAAGAACGGTATTTCATTCGTCCCACCATACGCGTTAATTCAGGATGTAGACCATGAATACCCAAGTCGATACACGTTCGTTTACCCGTTTCAGCGATTTCTTCTTCCAACTGCTTTCTTGTTTTCGCAACCACTTCCTCCACGCGGGCGGGGTGAATACGACCATCTGAAACCAATTGGTGTAAAGACAAACGAGCGATTTCTCTTCTCACTGGATCGAAACAAGAAAGGATAATTGCTTCAGGCGTGTCATCGACAATAATTTCAACACCTGTTGCAGCTTCAATGGTACGAATATTTCGTCCTTCACGACCGATAATTCGACCTTTCACATCATCATTTTCAATATTGAAAATAGAGACGGCATTTTCGATGGTTTGCTCTTGAGCAACACGTTGAATGGCTTGAATAACAATTTTCTTCGCTTCTTTCGTAGCATTCAAATTTGCTTCTTCCATGATTTCTTTGATGTGCGTCATGGCCCCTGTTCGCGCCTCGTCTTTCATCGCATCCATCATCATGTTTTTAGCATCTTCTTGGCTTAAACCACTGATTTTGGATAATTCAAGAACACGTTTTTGTTGCACCTTTTCAAGTTCTTGATGTTTCAAATCAGCCACTTCAATTTTATTATCTAAAACCTCTTGTTTGCGTAAATACTCTTTTTCTTTTCGAGCCGCTTCTTCAATTTTTTGAGAAAGGGTTTTCTCCTTAGCTTTCGCTCGGTCTTCAATAGACTGAATCCTTTTATCGGTTTCTTTGGTTTTTGATTCGTGTTCTTCTTTGAGTTTTAGAAACTGTTCTTTCGCTTGAACAATTTTCTCTTTTTTAAGCGCCTCACCTTCTGTTTCGGCTAATTTTACGATTTGCTCATGTTTCTTTTTCATGAGCATATTTTGAAGGATAAAGGCAATAATACCGCCTCCAGCTACTCCAACAATAATTCCAATAATCAATTGCATAGTATATTTTTTTATTCAAACGAACAAAAAAACAGGAGATAAAAGTAAAGGAAGAAATATTAATTCAAGCCGTCCAATTCAGTATTTAGATCACTGAGTGAAGCTTCAATTTCAGAATAATCAGCAGGCAAATTGGTCTTCGTTTCCACCGGAGCCGAACCTGATTTTGCCTTTGTTGCCAACTGAAGAGCTGCCATTGCTAGCAAGTCTTGCATATCTTTTACTGCGTAGTTTTCCTTGAGAATTTGAATGGCTTTGTTGATATCCTCAGCAGCACTGAGTACCTTTTCTTGTTCGTTTGCAGCCACCGTTAAGGGGTAAGTTCTTCCTGCTACTACTAATGATAAGGACTTTTTTTCCATTCTTTATTTTCTTAACTGACTAATGCAGTATTCTATTTCCTTTACCAATTCATCAATTTCCTGAGATCTGCCCAAACTTGGGATTACCGCAGAACCTGAATCTTGTTCAGTCATAACCATTAAACGTTCTTCTTGCACTTTCATTTTATTTTCTAACTCTTCAATTTGAGCTGATTTTTGGTCCAGATCAGTTTGAAGACTTTGATTTTTTGAAGACAAAACTGCATTTGTTTCTCTTTCAGCAACCAACAAATTGTGTAATCCTTTGGCTTTGTGTGAAATCTGAGATATAATGCTCTGAATGCTGTCCGTCATTTGGTTTTTGACTTTGTACAAAAATAGCATAGTCATTGAATATAATCAAGATTTATTTTTGAATTCCCTTTAGATTTTTTTCATTTGGCTATTTTTGGTAAATGATTTCAATGATAAGTTTCGCTTTGGTGTTTGTTTTAAACTGGCAACCCTTTTTTCTAAGCTCAAAAGCGAGCACTGAAAAATATCATCCTCCTTTGAACATTCCACTCGTTTTGGCCGCAAATTTTGGCGAGTTGCGTTCCAATCATTTCCACATGGGTTTAGATTTTAAAACAGAAGGTAGAGAAGGATTAACCCTGCATGCCATTGATGAGGGATATATTGCTCGTGTAAACGTTTCACCTTACGGATACGGACGTGTTGTTTATATCAATCATCCAGGTGGAATAACCAGTGTTTACGCACACTGTCAGCGATTGTCGGGTAAATTAGAAGAGAGAGTAAAAGCTTTTCAAATGCAAGTCCAAAATTCAGAGGCTGACATTTATTTTCAACCCAATGAAATTCCTGTTGCCAGAGGCGAAGTTTTTGGTCTTTCTGGAAATACTGGGGCGTCTCACGGTCCGCATTTGCATTTTGAAATTCGAGATACTTATTCCGAAGAAGCACTTAATCCCTTAAAATTTGGATTTGATATCCAAGATACTCGTCCTCCAAATTTGTTTAGCATTAAAATCTATGCCCTTGACGAATTGGGATTTTTATTTCCGAATAAAGCGAAAGAATGGAGTGTAAAAGGAAAAAACAATGCCTTGACTTTGGACACAGGTCGTATTAAAATTCCAGCCGATTTTGCTCATGAGAATGGTGGAATTGGTTTTGCCTTAAACGGAATAGATCGATACAATGCCGCCGAAAATAAATGTGGACTTTATGGTACCACAGTACTTGTCGATGGAGACACTTTGATGCATCAAATGATAGATAGAGTTGCATTTGCCAACACACGCTATTTGAACGCTTATACCGATTATTTAGCTTTTCAGAGTGGGAAAAAATACCATAAAGCTTTCCACTCCATCATCAATCCTCTCGAAGTTTTTAAGAAGGAAAGCAGGGGGATTCTGAAAATAGTACCGGGCAAAAGTTATTCGATAGAATACATTGCCTTTGATTATGCTGGAAATAAATCAGTTGTAAAATTTATATTGGATGTTAGCGAAGGATCCATCAGTTCAGCTGAAAGTGCTGCGCAAGATGAAAATTATGTTGATCCCAGAAAAGGTTGGAAGAATTCTTGGGAAGGCGCATCGCTCATTTTACCAGAATCTTGTGCTTTTGAGCCTTTTCCAAAATCTGCAAGCTGGAATGGTAGTTCGCTTTTCGTTTCAGCAGACAAATGGCCTGTTCAACAAGCTTTCACCGTTCAACTGAAATCGCTTCCAGAAGTTCCCAAAACACAACAATATTTGGCTGTTAAACGAACTAGCTATTGGTCCGCGCTCAAAACGACGGTCGTTGGAGACTTTTTGGAAGCCCAGTCGAAATACTTCGGCGAAATAAGTGTTCAAATAGATACGGTAGGACCCTACATTACCGCTGTCAATGTTGCAAATGTTGTTAGTTCGAAAAAAACCTCACGTTTGGTATGGAAAATGGGTGATTATCGTTCAGGACTGATGAATTATGGCCTTTGGATAGATGACGAATGGAGAGTGCTGGATTATGAATCCAAAGGAGATTTTGCCTTTTTTGAATTGAAGGATACTGCGCCCGGAATGTATGAAATGAAAATAGTAGCCACTGATTTCTGTGGGAATAAGACAATGGAAAGTTTTGTGGTTAAGATAGAATAGACTAAAATCCTCTTCACAAAACATTTCTGACGCAAGCTATAAAATTAACTTTTCGTGATTCACAAATTTAAATTGATTTGTTTCAAAATAAGATAAAGTTTAGTCGCATGGATTAATAATCAATTATATAGAGAATCCATTGTAGGCAGAAAATATCTATTATATTTGAGTTGTACTTCTATCTAAAAACGAAACAATGACGCAAGAAAACAACTTTAACGACTTCGGGGATTTTAATGACAACAATAGAAAAAGAACGGGAAGTGATTCTGACCGATCCACGACAAATGCATTGGGAATAGCTGGTTTAGTCATTGGAATAATTGCCCTATTAGTTTCATTTGTTCCGTGTTTTGGAATGTTTGCCCTGTTTATTGCTATTATTGGTCTTGTTCTGAGCATAATCGGACTGTATATGGCCAATAAAGGAAACTTTGAAAAAGGTTTAACTATTGCTGGTCTTGCCTTGTCTTCAGTTGCATTAGCAGTTGCCCTAATTCAATGGACAATTGCTGGAACGGCCATCAAGAACGCTGAAAGATCGAATAAAACCTGGCTGGAGCAAATAGATGAAATTCAAAAAGACCAAAAAGAGCGAGAAGCTAGACGCGAACGTGAAATGGAGGAATTGCAAAACGAGTTGGATTCCTTAGAATAAAACCGTTTTACCTTTGATAATGCTAAAGTATAATGCACCAAAACCAAATCTACGACGGCATTATGCGTAATAATTTAGTGAGCAATTTTACACTAGAATTAGTATAATATGTCGCCATATAACCGCCCTTATCGAATTGTCAATATTTCGTTGATAGCTGTATTTATTTTGGCCATTTTGTACCTTCTGGTTTCAAAGGAAACTGTGCACTGTTATTACAAAGAGCATTATAATTACCTGTGCAAAACCTGCGGAATAACACGGGATTTTAAATCTCTTATTCAACTCAAATTTGTTGATCTTATCAACCCACTTTCCATTTATTTCTTTTCAGCTTTTTCAATTCTATTTATTTCAAGGTTGGTGGTACTGTATTTATTAATTAAAAACATTTCTATGAAGAGGATAGTATTGTTTGATTTGCTGATTATATTTTCAATAAGCATACTTCTTCTTTCTATTTAATATCATTCAAATATAGAACAAAAGAAAAAGCCCTTCGACCGGAATTATCGGGACAGAAGGGCTTTTTAAATTCTAGAAAGATTGAATTACAACTTCTTAAAAATCAATTCGTCATTCGGATGTTTCTGTTCATTAACTCGTTCTAAACGGAATTCGTCTTTGGACAAGAAAACCATATTCCAATCGTCACCCAAAGATGAATCTTTCACCGTAGCTGGTAAATTTATAATAAAAACCGCAGGATTTTTTCTGTCTTGAGCATCCCAAGATCCACGAACAATGGAATCTGGTCCTGCAGAAATAAACTCTTTTTCTTTATTAGCTGTATAGACGTAATTTTTAAAAACATCCGTATAATTCACGTTATTGTCAATCCATTTTCCAATTTTCCAGCTTTCACCAACGATCAATCTATCAATCTTTTTTGGAGAGGAATTTTTCTTACAAGCCAAAGCAGCTCCTAAAACTGCTAATACAAAAATGATTTTTTTCATATCTTAAAATTTAATTAATTCAAATTATGTGTTTAGTAAATAATGCAATCTTAAGCCTGGGTTGTCGGAGGTCCAAAATTCATTGGTGGCATCTGGTGACCATCTTTTTCCTCAATTGTTCCAAAAGTTTGTTCGTACTTCGCAAGATTCTCTTGAAGAGCACGCATAAAACGTTTTGCATTTTGCGGCGTCATGATTACTCTTGAACGAACTTTCCCTTTAGGCATTCCTGGCATTAGTTGCACAAAGTCACTAATAATTTCAGCAGGTGAATGTGTGATTATAGCAAGATTTGAATATACGCCCAATGCTACATCTTCCGTCAACTCTATATTTACTTGGTTCTCGTTATTATTTTCCATTTCATTTTTTTGTTGGGACACAAATGTAGCGCTTTTTATAATTCAGAAGTACATCCTATTATATTGATGACCTAGCAGTAAAAGAATTAACTAGGCCAAAAAGTTACAGTTTAACTATCTTAAACATTTAAAATAATCAAAAGGCTCTTTGCACGACAAACAATTATAATGTGCTTTACAAGCTGTACTTCCAAATTCAGAAATCATTTTTGTTTCTCTTGAGCCGCAGTTGGGACAAGGCACAATCAAAGGTTTGGCGAATAAGAGACTTTTATCTACTTCATCCTCAGGCGGTGCAATACCGTATTCTTTGAGTTTTTGTCTGCCATTTTCCGAAATCCAATCGGTTGTCCAAGCAGGACTGAGAACAGTTTCAATCGTCAAATTCATCAGTCCTTCACCCAAAAGTTTTCTCCGAATGTCTTCCTCGATGACGCGCATAGCAGGACACCCGCTATAAGTTGGCGTAATGGTTATTTTTATTTCTTCTGCAGAAACATTCACTTTCCGAACAACACCTAAATCCACAACTGTTAAAACAGGAACTTCTGGATCAAAAACATCCTCTAACCATTCCCATATTTGTTGCTCTTTTACCATTCCATATCTGGATAGGTACGTTGCATATATTGCAGTTCAGCTAATAAATAACCGAGGTATTCTGTATGTTTTCCATTTCGACCGCCATGCTGTTCCCAATTGTTATCTGGGAAAGAAAGCGTTGCTTCAGAAACTACAGCTTGAACATTTTTCAACCACTCTGATTTTACGTCGGCCATATTTGGTAAAATACCGGCTTCTTCCAAAGCTTTTTCTACCTCATCCGCTTGAAATAAATCAGCGGCAAAACGCCATAGTGAATTGAGTGCTTTTTGAACGCGTTCATGCGATTCTTCAGTTCCATCTCCCAAACGGATAATCCATTCGGCTGAATGACGATAATGGTATTTCGTTTCTTTTAGAGATTTTTCAGCAATAGCCGCAAGCTGTTCATCTTTAGAATGTTGCAAAGCGTCAAACAATGGCAAGCGATAGGCATCAAACAAAAACTGACGCATCATGGTAACGCCAAAATCGCCATTATTTTGTTCAACCAACAAACTATTTTTGTACTCTTTCTCTATGCGCAAAAAAGCCAGGTTATCTTCGTCTCTTCCTTTTCCTTCGATTTCACCTGCATATTTCAAAAAGGAAGTAGCTTGTCCAATTAAATCCAAAGAAATATTGGTCATGGCAATGTCTTCTTCGAGAATAGGCCCATGACCACACCATTCAGAAACGCGATGTCCGAGAATCAAACTATCATCTCCCAATCGGAGCAAATATTCAAACAAATGTTCTTTCATTTTTCACGATTACATGTGTGTGATTCCGTCAGGAACGTCATAAAACGTTGGGTGACGATAAACTTTTGTGTTAGCTGGTTCAAAAAGAGAATCCATATCCGAAGGATCGGAAGCGTGAACGTTTTTAGATTCAATGACCCAAATGCTAATTCCTTCTGAACGTCGTGTGTACACATCACGTGCATTTTCAATGGCCATTTCCGCATCAGCAGCGCGTAAACTTCCCACGTGTTTGTGATTCAATCCTTGTTTGCTTCGAACGAAAACCTCCCAGAGAGGCCAATCTGAATTTTTCATTTTAGTATCTTTTTAGCGAGAATTATACCGCAACTTTTAATTTCTTTTTTTCTGAATAAGCAATAGCCGCAGCCCTCACCCATTCACCATTTTCTTTGGCTTTGCGTCGAGTTTCCACACGCTCTTCATTGCATGGACCGTTTCCTTTTACAACGCTCCAAAACTCGTCCCAATTGATTTCACCGAATTCGTAGTGACCCGAATCTTCGTTGAATTTGATATCCTTATCAGGAACTTTAAGACCGATTAACTCAGCTTGCGGAACAGTAGCGTCTACAAACATTTGTCTCAATTCGTCATTGGAATAACGTTTGATTTTCCATTTCATACTTTGCGCAGAATGTGGAGAATCTCCATCACTTGGGCCGAACATCATCAAAGCTGGCCACCAAAAACGATTCAAGGCATCTTGCGCCATTTCTTTTTGTTCTGGTGTACCATTGGACAAAGTCATCATGATTTCATAACCTTGACGTTGGTGAAAAGATTCTTCTTTGCAAACACGAACCATCGCACGCGCATAAGGTCCGTAGGAACATCTGCACAAAGGAACTTGATTCATGATCGCTGCACCGTCGACTAACCAACCCACTGCGCCCATATCGGCCCATGAAAGTGTTGGATAATTGAAAATAGAAGAATATTTCGCTTTACCTGTATGTAAGTCATCGATGGTTTCTTCACGATCTGCTCCTAAAGTTTCTACTGCGGAATACAAATACAAACCGTGACCGGCTTCATCTTGCACTTTCGCTAACAAAACAGCTTTACGTCGCAAGTTGGGTGCGCGCGTAATCCAGTTTCCTTCCGGTAACATTCCAACCACTTCAGAGTGCGCGTGTTGCGATATTTGGCGAATTAAAGTTTGACGATAAGCATCTGGCATCCAATCATTTGGCTCGATGCGAATGTCGTTATCTATTTTGTCTTGGAATCTTTTTTCCAATTCTTCAAGAGAGAATTTTTGCTCCATAGTGTGAAATATTCTTGTTACAAATTTACGGTAAATCTTGGGCTTAGACAAGTGAACAAAATGGAGCAAAGAAAGTTTAGAATGAGTTTAAAGAAGGAAAATAAAAAAGGTCATCCAACCAACGTTAAACGACCTTATTCTCAGGAGAAACTGGGGTTAAGTTCAAATAATCTTATTTCTCGACTTCCAATTTGAATTTGTAAGCAAAAGTTTTGTTGATGATTTCCTTGTTGTTCGCATCAAATTTCAGACTCGTCAATTGATCTGCAATAGAAGAACAAACTTCTTCATTCGGGCATGCAATAGAATCAATACGGATTTCTGCATTTTCTAAAACAGTGAATTCCACATAGACTTCTGTTTCCACTTTTTGGCTCAAATGAAGCGGATACATGATTTTAGAATTGATTAATTTTCGGAAGGTTCTTTCTCCATTTCCAGCGAAAGAAATGCTGCTGATTAAAAATAAACTTGCGGCTAATAATTTGACACTTGCTCTCATAATATTTTGTTTTTGGGGTTGTTTGAAAGTAAGACTAGCGAAGTTCAAAAAAGTTACAATATTTATACAAGTTATTGTTTATCAATTACATATGTTTTTACTAACATTGTGTAGACAAGAAAATTTCAAACGCTTTAAAATTTCCATAACCTAAAATGAAAACAGGATAAAAATTTGGTCTATATTTGAAAAAAACGGCGAAATGAAAAAGATATTTTTTTTAGGATTGACCTTCAGCATATTGTTGAGTTCTTGTGTGAATGTGAATGAAAAGATTTACATAAAAAATGACGGAAGCGGAAGTTATCAGTTGGATATGGATATGAATGGCATAATTGAAATGATGCAATCCATGGATGAACTTCAAGGCGATAGTCTCCAAGATGCCATGGTGGAACAAGCCAAAGAAAAGAGTGAGTACGCAGATATTCCTGGTATTACAAATGCCAAAAATTCTTATGATAAATCGAGTAATGTTTTTTCTACAACTTATGAATTTTCTAATTTATCAGCGTTGAATGTATCATGGAACACTAACAAAAAAAGTGAAGATGATGAAGGTAATATCAGTCAAATGCTTCAGCAAAATAATTTTAAAAACTTAATCGGGGCGAAAAAGAAATTTAGCATGAAACTCAATCTGAAGGATTTACGAGCGAGCATGCAAGAATCTAGCGAGGAATTGGAAATGGCTAAAATGTTTATGGCAGACAATACTTATTCGATAGAATTTCGTTTTGAACGCAAGGTAAAATCATTTAAAGGTCTTTATATGCGCAAAGGTTCGGATGACAATACGGTCGTTTTTTCCATACCGTTTGAAGAGTTATTGTTCGGTACAGAAAACGAGCAAATACCAATTTCTATTAAATTAAAATAGATTTCGACAATCGAAAATTCAGTTGGATCAAAGGCTGAAAAGTAGGATTTCCTTATCTTTAGGAAAAACTTTGTCAAATGGCACTTACAGCTTCTCATCCATTTCCAACCGGCACATTAGCTCCCGATTTCAATTTATTGGATACAGTTTCTGGTCATTTTGTTTCACTTTCCGAACAAAAAGGACAGCATGGAACGGTGGTGATGTTCATTTGCAACCATTGTCCGTTTGTGATTCACGTCAATGAAGAATTGGTTCGTTTGGCAAAAGATTATCAGGACAAAGGAATTTCATTCATTGCTATCAGTAGTAATTCTGTGTTGACACATCCCCAAGATGGTCCAGAATTGATGGCAGTTCACGCGAAAAAACATGGCTATCCATTTCCCTATCTGTATGATGAAACTCAGGAAATAGCGCGTGCTTATGACGCTGCTTGCACTCCTGATTTCTATATTTTCAATGAAGACTTGAAATCGGTTTATCACGGTCAATTGGATAGTTCACGACCTGGAAATGATATTCCTGTTTCAGGAGAAGACATGCGTAAAGCGCTTGATATGCTATTGGCAGGAAATGAACCGATAGAATTGCAGAAACCGAGTATTGGGTGTGGTATTAAGTGGAATGCTCCTGAATAAAGTATAGAGCGTAGAGACAATTCGAAGACTGACCTGTCTGCCAAAGGCACAAAGGCATGGTGAAGTCAAATACGGAGATTTGTTGGTTAATTAATTGACCTTATCCTTCCAATTACTGCCACCCCACTCCACAACCGTAAATCCTTTTCTTAACTTTTTCAAAGACGAAATATCTTGCAGTGGGAAATCAATTTCGCTTGCTAAAGGCTTAGTAATCATCATTATGCGAATGACCGTTTCAGGTTTTGGAAGAATCTGCAATTCAGCTTGCGCATCGTAATCTTCTGATGCAAAATGAATTAAATTGTAAGGATTGTTTTCCATTTGCGGAAGCCAAAACATGATGAATTCGTTCGCTTCTCTCCTATTCAGCCCTAATTCAGCTAATTTTTCTTCGAGGAAAGCAACAGTTTCTTCTCCGCTGACAACAAATCCATCCTGAGGAGTTATAGGATTCGAAGGTATTCCTTCCCAAAATAAAGCGTAATATTCTTGTCCGTTTTCATCGTACAATGTGCCGTCCGGTTGCGCTTTTACGCTCCAACCATGTGTGGGATAGTTGGGATATGTATGCGTCAGATTTCCAATATAATTAAGGCGAACCGAAATATTAGTCTCTTTTTCCGGATATAAATATATTATTGGTTTCAGGGAAACTGGACGTGGCGCATCCATTTTAATCATTTCAAAATTAATAATCACTGACGATTCTACCTTCACATTTTGAATTAATCTTGGCGTATATCCCAAATAATTAACCTCCAAGTCATAGATGCCAGAGACAACATTGTTTATTTCAAATTTTCCTTCAAAGTCCGTCATTG
The DNA here is from genome assembly GCA_041751955.1 of Crocinitomicaceae bacterium. GTDB lineage: Bacteria > Bacteroidota > Bacteroidia > Flavobacteriales_D > Crocinitomicaceae > UBA2040. Next base: position 30,312 of record JBGSIB010000017.1, on the reverse strand, counting down.
CGCCAGTAATTATCGCTCCATTTTGAATCAACATCACTTTTGCACCCAGCATTTCTACACCCGATTCATCGCGCACGGTACCTTTTACCATACTCGGAGTTCCATTCTTAAGGGTTATAACGGTTGGCTCGGATCCTGAAATAATTTCATCATTCCCGTTATCAGGAAAATTTGAGGAGGTCGCACAGCCCAATGCCAATAAGGTAATTACGAAGGCAATTATGAATTTAAACATATCCTTTTTCTATTAGAGATGATGAAAGTTACGGATTTCCACAAAAAATGATTTATATCCACGCTGAATTTTTCGATTCAGGTGTTTTAGGCAATACTGAGATCTTCGCGATATAAGCGTAATCTGCTCAATAACAGAATTTTAACAAGACTTTTTTTGTAAGTTAGATAAGTATTCTTAATTTTAGAGCATCAATATTTAAACAGAATGAAATTATCAAAAAAAGTTCTCACCGCCTTGATTTTTGGTGCATTTGGCGCAGCAGCGTTTACTTTAATATCGGCAACGAACCTAAAAAATACAAGCCTTAAACAAAGTGGAAAAATAGCTAACACTGAAGCTGGAATAAAATGGTTGACTTTTGAAGAAGCGCTTGTTTTGCAAGAAAAAGAACCGCGCATGTGGGTCATAGACTTTTGGACGGACTGGTGCGGTTGGTGCAAACGTATGGAAGCGACAACTTTTTCTGATCCTAAAATTGGTGCTTTCGTGAATGAAAACTATTATGCTGTTTCTTTTAATGCCGAGCAAAAAGAAGAAATCACCGTAAAAGGACGGACATACAAATTCATTGAAAACGGCAGACGAGGTTATCACGAACTAGCAGCAGAATTGATGCAGGGAAAAATGTCTTATCCGACAGTGGTATTTTTGAACAGAGATATGCAAATATTTCAAGCCTTACCAGGTTACAGAACGAAAGAAGACTTTCATCCTATTGTTCAGTATTTTCATCAATATGATCCATTGAAGCCTATAACTTTTGACGATTACATGGAAAAATACGAATCGCCATACACGATTAATCCGGAGTAAAAAAGTAACACTTCTTTTCCTAAAGAACGTCGCGTAAATCTGGAAATTTATCGAATACACTTTTTGCGAATGGACAAAGAGGTACGATGCTGATATGTTTTTCTCTAGCAAATTCAACAGCTTTCAGTACCATTTGTTTCCCAGCGCCTTTTCCTTTTAAAAGGTCGTTTACTTCGGTATGATCGATGATTATCCTGTCAATTCCAGCCCAAACGTAAGTCATTTTCGCGAGGACAGATCCTTCAACTTCAATGTAAAATTGTCCTTTCTCTTCTTCTTCCTTTTGCTGTACTTCCATATCTGATAAGTTTGAAATGAATATACAAATACTTTGAAAATGAACAATAAAAAAGGTCAAACTCGACAGCTTTCGGGTATGACCTTTCTTTTCTGAAAAGATTTTACAAATTATTTGTAGGTAATTCCTTCTCCTTTTTTGCCGGCGTTGTACATAGTAGCACTAGTAGCAAATTTTCTGTCTTTTCTTTTGATTCTTTTTACCAATTTGATAATGTCACGATCGATAGAAGAATCGATAATACCATATGTTGCATTGGCTACCCAAAATCCAGATGTTGCTCTTTTCGAATAAACGACATCGAATTTTTCCAAAGGCGTGCAAAAGGCATACACATCGATTCCTTGAATTGCTTTTACTTTTGCAATTCCTTGGTCGGCTTCAGAAATATACTCAATTCCTACTGCACCTTTTCCTCCCGAATAAATGACGGCATCTACGTGAACATCTTCCTTATCCGCTTGACGAAGGACCTGGTTCACATACTGATTCATCTTATCAGAAGCTGTTTCACGGATTATTCCACCCGTGACGATGGTTTTCAAATTCAAATTTGCCAAACTTATTGGTTTCATTCTAACGACAATTTTGTATTGCGCAACAGGCTGATTCATAACGAAAACATCCAGGTCACTCATGTTTTCAACTCGTGCTAATTTGTCTTGACCAAAAGCGACGAACCCCAGGAACATCGCCAAAATTAAAGTAACTTTTTTCATGATTATAGTGAATTAATGAATAATAAAAATCAGAATCAAAGTCTATGCCACAAGTGAAAAAACTATTTCAAAATTTAAGAAAATAAAAGTTTTTTAACAGCCCAAAAAAAAGGTCAATCTCGATATTATCGGATTGACCTTTCGTATAAATATAATTTTATGATTTAAGCGCCTGCCATTTCAACGAACTCATCGTATGAAACTTGTTTTTCGTTCAATTTCACCGTGTTTTTGAAGAACATCATTAATTTTTGTTCAGCCATCATATCAAAAATACGATTGGATTCTTCACGGTTCTTCAAAACTTCCATTGCAGATTGTGTCAATTCTGCATCTTCTGGAGCAAGAATACCATATTGCGCATAATTGTTCGCCAATAAAGCTTTGGTATAATCCATTACTTCGGCGTTGTCCAATTTGATATCGTTCGTTTTGAAAATGTTTCCTTGTATCAACTGCCATTTCAAGTTCTTCGCGTAACTTGGGTAGTGCTCTTCCACTTCTTCTGGAGTGATTGGCTTCTCATTTGAAAGACGAATCCAACGTTTCATGAATTCGTTCGGCAAATCTATTTTCGTCGTTTCTAACAAACTCTCGTAAACTGCACGTGTTAACAAACGATCAGAATCTGCAACGAACATATTTTCCAAATCTGCAGAAATACGTTGACGCATATCCGCTTCGTTTTTCACTTCACCGTTGTATAATTTATCAAAGAATTCCTCGTTCAACTCCGCCAAATCCATACGTTTGATTTCGTTGATGGTAACTTGGAATTTGTTGCTAGTTTCAGCCAATTCTTCTTCTTTGATGCCCAACATTGCTGCTGTATCTTTTCCACCACGAGATACGTTTGAAGGATCAACCATAACTTTTTCACCAACAGCTTTGCCGAGTAAACTTTTCTTGGTTGCGTCATCTTTCAAAAACTCAGCTGAAATCGTTGAGGAATGTAAAATTCCACCTTCTTTGATAGATTCATCATCGTTCAACTCAACAAACTGCGCCATGATAAGGTCTTTTTCTTCCACTTTATCAGCAGATGTCATTTTTCCATATCGACGACGAAGGTCTTCCAATTGTTTGTCAACCAAATCTTTGTCTACTTTAATTTTTACGTAGTCAAATTTACTTTTCGCATCCAATTTCACTTCTACTTTTGGAGCAAGACCGATGTCGTATGTAAATTCAAATGTTTCTGGTTTCTCGAAATCACCTTTTACTTCATCTGTTTCATTTGGAATAGGATTTCCAAGGATATCCACCTTATTTTCTCCCAAGTAATTGTACAAAGCGTCGTTAACAATCTTATTCAATTCTTCAGCCAAAACCGATTTACCAAATTGTTTTTGGATTAGTCCAGCAGGCACATGTCCCGGACGAAATCCTGGAATCTTGGCTGTTTTTCTGTATTTTTCCAAAGAAGCTTTTACTTTGTTTTGATAATCATCAGGGCTGACAACTACTTTCAATTGTGCATTCAATGCATCAATGTCTTGACGGATAACGTTCATGTCGTTTTTTTTAAACTTTGACTAACAAAAAATGGTACAAGGGATGCTCATACCATTTTTTTAAATTCTGTACGGATGGAGAGACTCGAACTCTCACACCTCGCGGCACTAGATCCTAAGTCTAGCGTGTCTACCAATTCCACCACATCCGCATATTTGTGTTTCTAGGATTTCGTTTAATCCATATTTGAAACGGAGCCTACCTTTCGAAGGCGGGTGCAAAGATAATTGGTTTTTATGGAAAAGAAAAACATTGGAAGAAAATAATTTCAAGATGCTATTATATTTCAAAACTTGTGTAAAACTTCCTGCCGAATTTTCCAAAGAAAAGGGATAATCCCTGTACCTTTGCCATTCGTGAAAAATATGCGCACATACGACACAAAAGAGCTTCCCGTTCCTCAAATGCACCAGTTTTTGTTGGGGGCGGTTGGTCCACGTCCGATATGTTTTGCGGCTACTGTGGATGAAAATGGCGTGAATAATTTGTCGCCATTTAGTTTTTTCAATGTTTTTAGCGCAAATCCGCCGATAATGATTTTTTCTCCTGCTCGAAGTGGGAGAGAAAACAAAACGAAGGATACGTATAACAATGTAAAGAAAGTGCCAGAGGTGGTCATCAATGTGGTGAATTACGACATTGTTCAACAAATGAGTTTGAGTTCTTCGCCATACGGACCGGAAGTTGACGAATTTATAAAAGCTGGATTTACACCTTTGGATGCTGATTTGGTCAAACCGAAACGTGTGGCTGAATCGCCTGTTCAATTCGAATGCAAAGTAATTGATGTTAGAGAATTGGGCACAGAAGGTGGTGCTGGAAATTTAATTATTTGCGAAGTCGTTAAATTTCATATTGACGAGAGCCTTTTGGATGAAAAAGGATTAATTGACCAAAAGAAGATTGATTTGGTTTCGCGCATGGGGGGAAATTGGTACTGTCGGGCAGATGAAAATTCGATGTTCGAAGTACAAAAGCCATTGACGACTATTGGTATTGGATTTGATGCAATTCCAGCTGACGTAAAAAACAGTACTATTTTGACTGGCAACGACTTAGGCATATTGGCGAGTATAGAAATTTTGCCCAATGAAACAGAAGTAAATGAGTATAAATTGATCGAATTAAGTGATTTATTTGTATCTTTAGAAGACAAGCCTTTAGAATTGGAGCAGCAACTCCACAATCGGGCGAAGGCATTGATAATAGAAAATAAAATTGAGGAAGCTTGGTTGAGCCTTCTCTCATTTAACAATTAATAAAATAACCTATGTTTAAAATCAACGGAATCGTAAAGGTGATCAAAGATGAAGAGGTCATCTCCGATAAATTTAAGAAAAGAGAATTTGTATTGACAGATGCTTCCAGCATGTATCCTCAAGATATTTCTTTCCAATTGACGCAAGACAAATGTTCTTTGGCCGATGGATTCCAATCGAATGATCAAATCGAAGTTTCTTTCAATATTCGTGGTCGTGAGTGGACATCTCCACAGGGCGAAGTAAAATATTTCAACACGCTTGAGGCTTGGAGAATTGAGAAAATGGGTGCAGCAGCTCCATCTTCGGCTCCTTCACCAATGGAAATGAACACAAACGCAGCGACAGTTGACAATTTGAGCAATGACTCAGCAGATGATGATTTGCCGTTTTAAGATATAATTTCAAGAATAAAAATAACCGCAGAGAACGCTAAGAGACCGCAAAGGGCGCTCAGTGTTTTATGCTCATGAATAGGAAAAGGAGATTCGAGAGGGTTTCCTTTTTTTTTTACCGCGGAGAGCGCAAAGAGTTCGCAAAGAATTAAGAGTTTTATGGTGTTGAAAAGGAGATTCGAGAGGGTTTCCTTTTTTTTTACCGCGGACCTACCTGCGTGACTTCGGCAGGCAGGGACGCTGAGAATTTTCGCGGAGGGCGCATGAGAATTTAAAAAAGAAATATGAATACACAAGATTCTTAACACCAAAAAATCCTAATACACATAAATAGTGGCTTGCGTTAAGAAATTCTAATAAGTCAGACACGATTCGAATTATTCGCGTTCATTTTTTTATTCTGTATGTTTTAAAACGAACTTTTGTTGTAACTTAAATAGAAAAAAGTTATGACGAAGAATGAATTAGCGGGGATTATTATCGGTGCAGGGATTGAAATTCATACTGCATTGGGTCCTGGTTTACTAGAAAGTGCATATCAAGAATGTCTTTTTTACAAACTTAAACAGATTGGTTTGAAGGTGGAAAAAGAAAAAATGATGCCTCTTGTTTTTGAAGAAGTAAAAATGGATTGTGGTTACCGCATAGACCTTTTAGTCGAAAACAAAGTAGTGCTCGAATTAAAAAGCGTAATTGAATTAAACGACGTTCATCTGGCACAAATACTCACTTATCTAAAACTTGGAAATTACAAACTTGGTCTTCTCATGAATTTCAATGAATTTAGATTAAAGAACGGTATTCGAAGAGTAGTCAACCAACTCTAATCTCTCTTCTCTCCGCGAAAATTCTCCGCGTCCTCGGCGGTTAATATTTCAACAAGCTCCCTATCTCCTTACTCACTTTTTCTGCATTGGGCAGAAGCGTAGCTTCTAAAACTGAATTCAAAGGAATGGCTGGTGTATCAATGGAACCAACAATAGAAATTGGCGCATCAAGAAATTTGAAATTATCGCGTTGCAATCGTCCTGCTAGACCTAAAGTGAAATTGCTTTCCACCGATTCCTCCGTTACAAACATGACTTTTCCGTGGCGTTGGGCAACTTCGTTCATTTTGTCGTGATCCAAAGGATTCAAGGTTCGTAAGTCAATGATTTCAACTTGTCCTGGGAAATTTTTAGCGGCATTCAGCGACCAATAAACGCCCATTCCGTAGGTGATAATTACACAAGAACTTCCTTTAGCTATGCACTTTTGATCCGCTTCTTGTACGACCCTCGCTTTACCGAAAGGCAAAATATAATCTTCATCTGGTTCAATGGACATCGCTCCTTCTGTTCCAGCTATTTTGGACCAATACAGACCTTTATGCTCCAACATAACCACTGGATTTGGGTCGTAAAATGCAGATTTCATCAATCCTTTCAAATCAGCTCCTGTTGATGGATACGCAATTTTTATTCCGCGAATGTTGGTCAAAACTGATTCTACAGACGATGAGTGGTAAGGTCCACCAGAACCGTAAGCTCCAATTGGAACGCGAATTACCGCGCTGACTGGCCATTTTCCATTGGACAAATAATAACTTCGACTAACTTCTGTGAACAATTGATTCAGTCCTGGCCAAATGTAATCAGCGAATTGAACTTCGACGAAAGGCTTCAGACCCACGGCCGACATTCCAACTGTACTTCCTATAATAAAGGCTTCTTGAATAGGTGTATTGAAAACACGATTGTCGCCAAATTTTTGAGCCAAAGTTGCCGCTTCGCGGAAAACTCCACCCAAACGTCCACCAACATCCTGTCCGTAAAGCAAAGCTTCGGGATGTTTTTCCATCAATTCACGAACAGCAAACAAAGCACTGTCCACCATGACGGTTTTCTTTTTTCCTTTTGGTTCGCGTTCCCCTTTTTCTTCCGTTACGGGAGTAGGCGCAAAAATATGATTCAATACTTCTTCAGGTTCAGGATCTGGTGCATTTTTGGCTTCATCGTAGGCTACATCAACTTCCGTTAAAATGGCAGCTTCTATTTTTTCAATGATTTCTTCCGAAATTCCAGCCTCCAAAACAGCATTTTTTAATTTTGGAAAAGGGTCTCGGGTAGCTGCTTCTTCCAAATCATCACGGTACCATTCTTTTCGAACACCTGAAGTATGATGTCCCAATAATGGAACTTTTGCATGAACAACAAATGGTCGGCGCTCTTTTCGAACGATATCAAAGACCTCTTGCATAGTTTGGTAACACAAATCAAAATCGGTTCCGTCTATCGTTCTGACTTCGATACCGTTGAATCCTCGCATGTATTCTGTCATGTCTTGGGCACGTGTTTCAGCAGCACTCGCTGAAATATCCCAACCGTTGTCTTGCACCAAATACACGATCGGATATTGTTTCAAAGCTGCCATTTGCAAAGCTTCCGAAACTTCACCTTCTGTGCACGAAGCATCGCCCAAAGAACAAACAACAACTGGATTTTTGTCATCGTAATCTTCGGCCAATCCTTGTTTTTCTTTGTATTGGACACCCATCGCAATTCCTGTTGTAGGAATAGCTTGCATTCCTGTTGCAGAGGATTGGTGTATGATTTTTGGTTTGTCGTCGTCGTTTAAAGAAGGGTGCGAATAATAGGTTCTGCCTCCTGAAAATGGATCGTCTTTTTTAGCAAAAACTTGCAGCATCAATTCCACCGGTTTCATACCGATGCCGAGCAAAATACTGTCGTCACGATAATACGGTGAAACCCAATCTTGAGGCAAAAGTTGCATGCCTGTTGCCAGCTGTATCGCCTCGTGACCGCGGGAAGTTGCGTGTACATACTTCGAAGTGATTTCTTTGTTTGCTTCGTATTTTTCAGCCATGGTTTTGGCTGTCGACATCAAACGAAAGGCTTCGAGTAGGACTTTTTTGTCGGTTTTTACTGCTTGGGTATTCTTATTTGAAATAGCTGTTGCCATTGAATTTTTGCTTTTTTACAAATATAAGGTTATTTCGGTTTTTGGAGTAGGCACGGAGGGAACAAAGAAGGCACGGAGGATTTTAACCGCTGGGAGCGCGGAGAGATTTCGCGGTGGGCGCAGTGAGATTTTTGGAGGGTAGGAGAATTTAGAGGAGATTTGAGAGGGTTGCTTGTTTTTTATACCGGGGACCTGCCTGCGTGACTACTGCAGGCAGGGAGGCGGAGATATATCGCGGAGGGCGTGGAGATTTTTTTTAACGCAATGACGCCAAGGCGCTGAGGTGAGTTTTTTTTTACCGTGGAGTTGCGTAGAGAATTTTTACGGCAAAGAGGCTGAGGTGGTTTTGCTTAGGTGTTTCGCGGAGAGGTTTTCTTTAGTGAAACTTTAGCTTCGCTGCTTCCTTCGGAGGTGGGCCTACTTTTTGGTTAAACCGCCAATTATTCTTTGTGTTACTTTGCGCCTTCTTTGTGTTCTTTAGCTTCGCTGCTTCCTTCGGAGGTGTGGTTAAATATGTCACATTTTAAGAGCTGTGCCCTTGCTTGGGACTAGAATTTGTAATCACCGTTTGGTTCAATGTTGAGGGTGAGGGCTTTCTTGTTGGTGATAAATTTTTCGTAGCCAGGTTTCAGGTTGAGCCAAAAATCTTTTATTTCCGGATTGGTTTGGTAAACGTATTCGTGTGACAACATATTTTCTTCGGTCATTTTGAAAGGGAAAATGTAGACTGGAATTTTGGTTTGTCAAAAACGAGTTGATCTACTTCTTTTCTTGTTCAATCGTGAGTTTTATTTCTTGTCAAGTTTTGGAATGAAATCGCTTTGTGGGATATAATTCTTGATGCAGTTCAGTAAGTTTTCCGTATCGGCCATTTCTGCTTGTCGGATGATGACGAGTTTTTGATTTTTGAGGGTGATTGTTATGGGATTGAATTTGGGCATTCTTGGTCGGTAGAATATAAAATTAACGGTAAGAGCATTTTATCTCAGGCAAAAGGAAGACGAGAACTTATAAATTTTCAAATAGTTATCTCTCAAAAGTATGTTCAAAATTTTAAAAAATACCGAATCAGATAGAAACGATAGAAATCACTGTGTGCTGAATTTTCCTTCTGTAATTTCGACAATTTTACCGTCTTGTCCCATCAATTTTCCTTGAAAAGTTCCACGTATGGCTCTGGCGTTTGGGGAATTTATCGCACTTATTTCCTCAAAAGATTCGATGGTAACGTCAAATGGAGTTCCTGATTTTTTGACCTCAAACATGTTGGCACCAATCATTACGCCAGCGCCATTTTTAGAATTCCCTTTTATGGTGTATGTCCCTGTATTTTCTACATTGTCGATAATAATGGAAATCATTCCGGTGTCGGTTTTACCCCAAATATTTATTTCCTTTTTGTCCGGAACATATAGCATCATAGCACCAGTCTGGATTGCCTTTATTTCAACTCCATCCATTTTACAGGACAAATATCCGAAGTTGGCTTTTTGGCTGACTGAATTTTGCGTTTCAGGAGATTGTCCTTCCATTAATGGTTCAGGTAGTTTCACCTCTTTTGAAGAGTCAATTTTACACGAAATATTTATTGCAACCAATAAGGCGAATACAGCAATTCTATGGGAAAGTATCATTTTTTGTTGTTTTACTTTTTAACTAAGGTGAATGTAGCTTTTTTCATTCGAAAAAAAATGGAAATCAGGTATTTAAGTTCAAAAAAATGTTTTGGATGTACCTATTGTTGTTTGAAATTTTGATGATAAAAGTTGCTGGCCTTATATAGATTTTATTTTTTGAAAATGTTATTTACAGCTTGAATTAATCGAAACAGATCTGCCAATTATTTCCCAAAATACCCGCGCAATTTCTCCCGTTTCTCCTTCAAACTGAGTACCACTTCTTTCTGCCGAATCATGAGGAAGATGTATTTCCATTTGTAGCCGATGTGGCTGAGGTAGCGGTTGAAGAAATAAGCGAAAAGTCCGGTTAAAGGCATGGCGGTGAAATAGATAGCTTTTTGCCAAAAGGTGAGATGGAAGGCATTGCCCACAAAGTGAACCAACAAACCGTAAACTAAAGGATACATGATTAAGCCCAAAAGAACGGCCAAAGGAGCGTAATATTCGATGTCTTTGGTGAGTTTTGGGATGAGCTTGTCAATCAATTTGAACTGAAGGAAATTGTGTACCATACCGAAGAGGAAAATTGGAACGGCGAGCAAGAGAAACAGGACGGAAAAGATGACTTGTCGAAGGAACATGGTGGATCGAAATCTTCTGTCGAGAAAATCAGCTTGGATGTCCAATTTATTGCTTTCCCATTCGATGGCTTCTACCAAATGTCGAATCTCTTCACCTTTCCATGCCTCAGTAACTTTGAAATCGTCGAGTCGGTCGCGAATTTTCTTCAATAAATTCATTTCACTTTCAACATCCTCCTGCCCTTCTTTGGTGTAACGTGATTGCAAAATACCGGCAATTCTATCGATGAGTTCTTGTTCTTCTTTGGTGTTGGAATTGACCAATAAACCTTCTAAACGAATGCGAAATTGTTCCGTCATTTTTCGAGCACCGTTGGAGGAATTGGTTTGATAATCTTTCAAAAAATCTTGTGCCGAAAGTGGTTCACCGATTTCCACCAAAACGCGACTTCTAAATTTTTCGGCTTGGGAATAATTGAGTCCAATGGGCACTACTTGAATTCCAAGTTTGCCGTCATTTCTATTTTCTGCTTCCAAGGCTATTCGGGCGGTTCCTGATTTCAATTCGCGAAGATGCCTTTCTTGAAAACTCGTTCCTTCGGGGAAAATAACGAGTGTTTTGCCTTCTTCTAAAATTTCGTAGCAAGCGTTGAAAGAATCTTGATTCGAAACACCACTTGTTCGTCCCTCTCCTATTCTATTGATGGGAATCATGTTCAAAGAGCGGAGCAATTTCATTTTCAATTTACCTTTGAAAAGTGTTCCTTTTGCCATAAAATGAATGGGTCGCGGGCAAACATGTCCAATCATCCAGGCATCCATCAGTGTATTGGGATGATTGGCAATGAGAATAATGGGAGCGTCAGTAGGAATGTTTTTTCGTCCTTTCACGTGCACTTCACGATAGTAAAGACGAATGCCTAATCCGACGACTAATTTTAAAATGCGGTACAACATATTCGAAACGAAATTACTGATTTTGACAGATTTTACGCCTGATATTTTGGTGCTCGGGGAAGAAAGGATAAATTCGCGGCATGAATGACTATCCAGTTGCCTATTTGAACAGTAATGACGGAAGTGGCTTGCTCGCTTTTGGCGAAGGAGAGCGAATAGCTTTAAAAAGCGGTTCGGCTCTGCATGATTTACAATTGTTCGTAAATTATCATGAAAAGAAATACATTTTCGGGTATCTCAGTTACGATTTGAAAAATGAAATTGAGGATTTAAGTTCTCATAATCAAGACAATAAGGACTTTCCAGAACTCTTTTTTTGGGTTCCGAAATACGTGGTAAAACTGCAAGGAGAACATTTTGAATTCGTTCAAGGCGATAAAACCAAAGAGAGTTATAAATTTTTGAACTTTTTTTTAGAAGAAGAAACTGATCAAAACTTTCATTCTTACAAGCTTGATTTTCAACCAACTATTCCAAAGGAAAAGTATTTGGAAAACGTGATAAAATTGCAAGAACACATACAACAAGGCGATATTTACGAAATCAACTATTGCCAGGAATTTATGGTAAAAGACGTTGACATCGACTTTTCGATGGACGCTTATTTCAAGTTGAATCATATTACCAAAGCTCCGTTTTCCAGTTATTTTCAATTTGACGATTACACTATATTTTGTGGTTCACCTGAGCGGTTTTTGAAGAAAACGGGTGACAAATTGATGACACAACCCATCAAGGGAACAGCGAAAAGAAATGCAGATAAAGACCAGGATGAATTATTAAAACAAGCTTTGATTGCTGATCCGAAAGAAAGAGCGGAAAATGTAATGATTGTTGATTTGGTTCGAAACGATTTATCCAAAGTAGCAACAAAAAACAGCGTTGCAGTGGATGAACTTTGTGGCATCTATACTTTTGAAACGGTGCATCAAATGGTTTCTACGGTTAGTTGCAATTTAAAAGAAAACACCTCACTAAAGGAAATACTTCGCGCTACTTTTCCCATGGGTTCCATGACCGGAGCACCGAAAGTAAGTGCTATGAAACTGATTGAAGAATTCGAAGATTTCAAACGAGGAATTTACTCAGGTTCAATTGGTTACATCGAACCAAATGGCAATTTCGATTTCAATGTGGTGATTCGTTCCTTATTCTATAACAAGGCAAAAAAAACAATGACCTGCGATGTTGGAGGAGCGATTACAATTCAGTCGGATCCGGAGAAGGAATACGAAGAATGCTTGACGAAGGTGCAGCGGATTTTGGATGGGATGAATGAATAATGGACCGTCCCGAAAGGGTTCGGGACTGATGGATTTTGGAACGTCCGCCCTGTCCTGCCTCAGTCGGCAGACAAGACGGACTGTTGGACTTTAATCCCTCTTCCACTGGAATAATTTTTGGAAAGAATAAAAACAATGAACAAACCCCAAGTACATATTCCAGAACATTTGCTTCCTGCTAAGGGTCAGTTGGTTTATTTGGCAATTAGTGGTGGTGTGGATTCGATGGTTTTGTTGGATTTGTTGGTGAAGGCGGGGTGTCGAGTTCATTTGTTGCATGTGAATTATCACTTGCGGGGAGAGGATTCAATCGAGGATCAAAAACATGTTTGCAAATTTGCAAACAAGCTTTCTGTAAATGTCTCATTATGTGATTTTTACATGAAAGAATATCTCACTAAAAATGGCGGTAATTTACAAGCTGAAGCCAGAAAAGTCCGTTACACTTTTTTTAATGAGCACCTAACCGAAAAGGATATTCTAATGACGGCCCATCATTTCGATGATCAGCTGGAAACTTTTTTCATGCATTTGACTCGGAAATCGGGAATAGCTGGAATGAGTTGCATGGCGGAAAAAAATGACAATCATTGGCGTCCACTTTTGGGCTTTCGGAAAACAGAATTGTATCAGTATGCGAAGGAAAATCACCTGGAATTTCGTGAAGATACTAGCAACACTGAAAACAAATATTTGCGCAACCAATGGCGAAATGTCTGGATTCCTTTGATGGAGAAAAAGCTCCCTCAATTGTCGCAGCAAGTCGGAATTTTGATTGAAGCTTTCCAAAAAGAAAGACTTTTGTTGGAAGAAAAATATCATTCTCTGATAAAAGAAATTCAAAAATCTGGGCGATGGAATTTCGCTTCGTTCGACCTTGTGGACACCGAAGGAAAATATTTAATCGGTAAAAATCTATCCTTAAAAGCCAGTGAAATAGAGCGATTGACTGAACTTCGAAATAGCGAAAAATCCAAATTCATCTTTGTTCAAGAGGATGGTGTCAAAATATGGAATGACGGTTCTGCTTTTGTTTGGGAAGATGAACAAGACTTTAAAATTCCGATACTACAAATTGAAAGAATCGATGCTTTGCCGCAGGTTTTTGACAAAAATTCGTATTATGCCGATGCAGACAAAATTGTTGGCGAATTGTCGATACGAACTTGGAAAGAAGGAGATCGCATTGCACCGCTTGGCATGGAAGGTTCACAGTTGGTTTCTGATATCATCAAGGATGCAAAAGTACCATCGGGTGAAAAAGCGAATGTTTTGGTGGTTGAGGATGCAGAGAAAATCGTTTGGGTGGTTGGATTGAAGATGGGAAAATTGGCGGTAGCAAATGCTCAATCACATCATCTAATTTTGATGAAAATTTAATCCGCCGAAGCGGATTATTTAGCTGCCATAATTAAAGGGCTAGAAGCTAATCATTCTCGAAAAAAATACCTTTCCCTTTTATCAATCATCAAAATAACCATCCAAAATCTCAAACAATCTCGGATGCTTTTTCTTAAATAACTCCGGCCTTTCCTTAAAATATTCAACTGTCACAGCAAAAAATTCGGCATAATTTGTACCGGCATAAGGATTGATGTCACTTTTACCTTTTCGGATTTTTTCTATCTCTATTTCAGCCAATTGCATCCAAATTTTCTCCTCATCTTCCTCCATATCATGTGGCAAACCATCAATTTCTCCACCATGTTTATCGACCAAGTGCGCAAATTCGTGAACACCTACATTTTTCTTATCGGTTTGATTGCTAAATCCTTGTTTCAAAGAACGTAAAGAAAGAATCATTGTTGTATCCATCAATCCACCGTGATGCACTTGACCTTGGTGTGTTCCAGAGGCGTGAATCTTACCTTCGGGATGATAGTTTTGAGGATAAACGAGCACTTCAGACAAATCTCCGTAATTCCAATACGGCAAACCCCAATAGGCAATAACCGCTGAGGAGGCAACGTAAAAACAAGTTTCCTTTTCCGGAACTTCCTTCTCAATTTCGGTGATGATAATTTCTGAAAGAAACAGTCCAACACGATCTTCGAACAATTTTCGGTCTGATTTATTCAACTTTTTATAAAAAGGAATATGGTGTTCCAACCAAAAGCGATCATTCAAATTCAGTATAATGCGCGGTTTTTTGTCCGACATTTTCTGGGTTTGTTTTCTCCATACCCATAAGGCAATTGTAACGCCAACAATCGTTATAAATCCGATGAATTTAGCGATACCAATTTGTTCCTGAACTATAAAAACTGGAATGCTTCCAAGCAGTAAGACGAACAACACTATCCAAGGACCAAAACGTTTTATCATAACTTCGATTTGTTTTAAAATTAGCTCAAAAAAAAGTCTCGTCACCACAAGGCACGAGACTTTTTTATTTTAATCGTTTTATATTATTTTTCCTTGATCCACTTTTCGCTTCTCATTTCACCAAGTACATTCACTACTTTTGTTCTAGCGTAATCTTCTGCCGCCATAAGCATTTGTTCTTTGGTGTCCCGTCTAACTAAAACGCCAGAACTGCCTTGATTTTTTACTTCAATGTAAAACCCATCCTTAAGCTTCGCTGGTTTTGTTGCTGGTCTACCCATTTCTTACTGTTAATCTATTATTACTAAAATTTGTCCTAAATATAACATAACATACGAGAATTTTGTTCATTTTTAGACTTTATTGTGATAATTACTCACTTTTGGTGAAAGAAAGGATTTCAAGAATAACTAAGCTTTTTGAGCCAAATAAGTCGTCCTAGTTTCACCAATTTCCATGTGAATAAGACCCCAAGAAACAAAAAGCGCCAACCAGTGGTCAACCTTCTTCATGGGTAAATCAGATTTCCGGTACAACTGACTCAATGTTAATTCGTTATCATCATTAAACAGCCGAAGAAGACTCAATTCTTCCTCTCCAAAAGTTTCCGGTTTAGCAGTTCTTCTTTCTTGATTTTGCCATACCCGATAGAGGATTTTATTCACCAAAACCGTATGGTCATTTTTTCGGAAATAAGATTTCAACCGACCTTCCTCATCTGGCGCTCTAAACGGACGTTTTGGATTTCCTTCAACATTGATTTCCAGCACCAAGCGAAAACCTTCCTGATGAATTTGACTTTCGAATTTTATCGGTGGATTGCAATAGATTTCGGCGGCACCCTGTATCATGTGAAATTCCTCCTCTGGATTACAACCGGCAATTTTTCCATTGTCTTTCACACCAATCAGCAAACGTCCGCCATCCGTGTTACCGAATGCAGCCAAAGTTCGCGCAATCTTCTTTTGATCGTCAATGGCGAATTTGAAATCTTGCGTTTGGTGCTCGCCTTCGGCTATGAGCTTCGTCAACTGAGACATGAAAGTTTCTTTTTATTTTGTCAAAACAGGTAAAATAGGCAATCCCATCGTACAACTTGGATTTTGCAAATTGAGAATTTGAGCCAAAGTTGGAACAATATCTATAATCTCAACTCGCTCAAAAACTTCTTTTTTCGGAATGTTTTTTCCGTACCATAGCAGCGGAACGTGCGTGTCATAATTAAAAGGTGAACCGTGACTTGTTCCTTTTCTTGCCTCTTCTGAGTCATTACTTTTAGCCAAATAACCTGATTCTAAGACGAAAATCACATTGCCACTTCGCTTCGGTTCGTAACCATTTCTGATCATTTCAGTCAGTCCATCAGCGCCATTTGAACGCGACATTTCGGAAGAAGTGTATACGTATTTCACACCGTCCCAAAGTTTGATTTCATCGGCTACGAATCTTTCAACTTCATTTCGGTTCAAACCAAGAAACTCCATCTGTACCTCGTCCAAATAAATTTGATCGTTTTCTTCCGTCAAAATCAAATTTTCACCAAATTTCTCTTTTAACTTTAGTCCAAGTTCGGACAAATTTTGCTCGATGAAAGCATATCCGCCCGGACAATTGTGATCTATCAACCATTGCGGTACAGGAACAACAGCGTGATCTGCCGTCAAGAAAATCACAAAATCATTTCCGACTTGTTTTTTCAATGCATTGAGCAGACGTTCAATTTCTAAATCCAAGCGCAAATACATGTCTTCCATCTCCACCGAATGCGGTCCAAAAGCATGACCTGCAATATCAGGTGTTGAATAACTAATAGCCAAAAAATCAGTTTTTTGTCCTTTACCTAAATTTTCATTTTGCATGGAAGAAATAGCAAAGTCCGTTAAAAATGTATTGGCCCATGGCGTAATTGTAAATAAAGACAATGGATTGATTGTCCCACCTGTCATTAGGCTAAAATCATAGGGAAATGTCGGTTCTGTTTTCGTTGGAAGAAGTTGTTCGTAGGGTGAATTATCAGGTCCACTTTCGGTATAAGTTGAGATAGGATAAAGCGTGTTCCATGTCTTTTTCACAGATTCATCTGGAATTTTTTTAGCATTGAAATCTTTCACATATTGTGGCAAATCTTTCATGTAAAATTCGCTGGTAATCATATTTCCTGTCAAGTAATCGTACCAAAATGAACCGTTACTCATGTGTCCACCAGGCAAAATTGCACCTCTATCCTTTATGGAAATGGAAATCACTTTTGATTGAGCATACGTAGCTTTCAATTGATCTGTAATGGTCATACATTTCAAATAAGTTGGTGCTCTCAGCCCATAATTGGATTCCGTTCCCACAGAAAAATAGTTAGAATCCGTCACACAATTTACCGATGCTCCAGCCGTTCTATCAAACCAAGAATTTCCAACGATTCCATTTTCGCTGGGTGTAGAACCTGTATAAATGGCCGCGTGTCCAGGTCCAGTATAGGTTGGTACGTAATTGTATTGCGTATTTCGGCAATTGGTTCCTTTCGACATCAATTTCACAAATCCACCTTTCGAAAATCGAGCTTGATAGCGGTACAAATAATCGTACATCATTTGATCGACGACTACTCCAACGACAAGTTTTGGCGGATTGTTTTTTTGCGCTATTGTAAAGTGAATGGCGAAAAATTGTAGGCTAATTAAAAGAAGGTATTTCATTTTGTTGATTTGAGAGTCAAATTTAAGGAAAAAGGATTGACTGAAATTGTAAGATAAAATTTACCTACTCGAGTCACCTATAATTACAAAATTCGAGAATTTCAGAATTCAAGAATTTTAGAAGACTAATCCGCCGCGGCAGATAGTCACTTCCCGATTTTTATTGGTCTGCAGTTGGTCGATTTCATAATATTCAGATAAAGTCAAAGCTCCTTTTTATTATTAATTGTTAATTCATCATTCTTAATTCCCACTACATCTTCTTCAACCCCACTCTTTTTCGAGCGATGTCAACTTCCAATACTTTCACCTCCAGATGCTCGTGCAAAGAAACAACAGTCGACGGGTCATCTACATAAAAATCAGCCAATTGCGATTTGTGAATCAATGCGTTTTCTTTGATACCAATGTTCACAAAACAACCGAAAACCGTTACATTGGTAACAATTCCGGGCAAAAGCATGCCCACAATTAAATCTTCAATTTTCGTGATTCGAGAATCAAAAGTGAGTACTTTGGCTTGTTGCCGTGGATCACGACCTGGTTTTTGTAATTCGGCAACGATATCATCAAAAGTAAATCCATCAATTTCCGGGAAATCTTGCTTTTTCAAATCTTGCAATACCGCTTTATTTCCAATTAATTCGGGAACGGAAAGCTTCACTTGTTTCGCTATTTTTTCAACTGCTTTGTACGATTCTGGATGAACGGAGCTATTGTCTAGCGGCTGTTTTCCATCTCGAACACGAAGAAATCCTGCGGCTTGTTCGTATGCTTTATCGCCCATTCGGGGAACATCTTTCAAATCTTTTCGCGAGGTAAAGGGTCCATTCTCTGAACGGTATTTCACGACATTTTCAGCCAACGTGGGACCTAAACCAGAAACATATTGCAACAAATAAGGTGAGGCTGTATTCACATCAACACCAACGGCATTCACGCAAGAAATGACAACATCATCCAAGGCCGATTTTAATAAAGTTTGATTCACCTCATGCTGATAAGAGCCAACGCCCAAAGATTTCGGATCGATTTTAACCAATTCTGCCAAAGGGTCCATCAATCGTCGACCAATAGACACAGCGCCGCGAACCGTTACGTCATAATCCGGAAATTCCTTTCTCGCAATGGGACTTGCTGAATAAATCGAAGCACCATCTTCGCGGACGACAAACACGCTCAAATCGCGGTCGAAATGAATGCTTTTTATCAAGCTTTCGGTTTCTCGACCAGCCGTTCCATCGCCAATCGCAATTGCTTCCACTTTATAGGCCTGAACCAATTGTGCCAATTTACTTTTCGCAGCACTTGCCTCTTTTTGCGGAGGATGCGGAAAAATAGTCGTGTTGGTCAGTAATGCTCCTGCTTCGTCGACAACGACTACTTTGCAACCGGTTCTAAAACCAGGATCGATCGCTAAAACACGTTTAGAACCCAAAGGTGATGCAAGGAGTAATTGTCGCAAGTTACCCGTAAATATTTTCAAAGCATCTTTGTCTGCTTTTTCTTTTGCTTCGTTCAAAACTTCATTTTCAATGGACGAGCTGAGCATACGTTGAAATGATTCTTTACAAGCCATGGCAACTTGTTCGGCACATTCATCTTGACCTTTTACAAAAAAGCGTTCAATGGTGTGAATGACATCCTCCGATGGAATCCCGATTTTCATTTTCAAAACGCCTTCTTTGTCCGCCCGAGAAATCGCCAAAAAACGATGAGAGGCGCATCTGTAC
Source organism: Crocinitomicaceae bacterium (assembly GCA_041751955.1). Classification (GTDB taxonomy): domain Bacteria; phylum Bacteroidota; class Bacteroidia; order Flavobacteriales_D; family Crocinitomicaceae; genus UBA2040. Next base: position 10,923 of record JBGSIB010000017.1, on the reverse strand, counting down.
AAAGGTTCAGAGAAATCGAAATAGTCTTTATAGGTTTGCGCTTCGTCTTCTTTTCCTTTCACCAATTTACTTTGTAATTGACCTTTTCTTCGGTACATTTCCCGCAATCTATCCCGCAAACTGGCATTTTCATTCACCCATTCAGCAATAATATCCCGCGCTCCAGCCAAAGCCATGTCTTCATCAATGATTTCGCCTTTCACGAAGCGCTCAGCCATTTGCCATGGATCGCCACCTCGTTGGGACATGATCATTTTTGCCAATGGCTCCAGTCCTGCTTTAATAGCTTTGTCGCCTTTGGTTTGTCTTTTTTGCTTGTAAGGCAAGTACAAATCTTCCAATTTTTGTGCTTCAAAACAGGTTTCAATTTTCTCTTTCAGAAAACTATCCAATTTTCCTTGTTCCTCAATAGAAGCCAAAATTGTTTTTTGTCGAGCTAAAATATCATCATATTGTTTGGCCAAGTCTCGAATTTGACCAATTTCAACCTCATCCAATCCTCCAGTCATTTCTTTCCGATAGCGAGCAATAAAGGGAATTGTGCCTTTTTGTTCGAATAAATTTAAGGTATTCGTTATCGATTTTTCTGAGCAGGAAACTTGGTTTTTGACGTATTCTAGTTGGGTCATTTTATTTTACAATTTGAAGTAGCTAAAATAGCCATTCACTTTAAAAGAGAATAGCGAAAAGATGGCCGAGAATGGAGAAAAATATCTTTACTTTTCACTATCGGACATCTTTTCTATGCTCGCTGTTCTTAAAACGGTATGAAATTTGACCGTAACACATTTACTAACAATTCGTTATATTAGTGATATGAAAAGCAATACCTATTTATTTGTTTTTGTTTTGTTTCTCAGTTTGAGTTTTCGATGGTATCAAACCTTCACCGAAACAGGCACAGCATCTTACTATGCCGACAAATTTCATGGTAAGAAAACGTATTCAGGTGAAAAATACGACAAACGTGACCTCACCGGCGCACATGCAAGCTTGCCTATGGGCACAATGGTGCAAGTGACTAATCTTAAAAATGATTCTACCGTTGTCTTGAAAATAAACGACCGATTGCCTTCCAAAAAGCGAATTATAGACGTTTCACGAGCAGGAGCGGAACAATTGAATTTCATTCGTGATGGTTTGGCTCAGGTGAAATTGGAGGTAATCGAGGAATAATTCAGGTTTCGGATACGCTCAACCTGCGATTAATTTGAGAACCAGTTCTAGAAGGCAGTTTTCGCAAACGCTCAACCTACGTTTATAAAATTGAATCTGAGGCTAGAGGCAGTTTGAGGAGAAATGAAATTTGTGTAAAAATGAATTGAAGAAACAAATTCACATTCTCTGTGTTACCTTTGTCAGCGAAAGAAAGCCATGCAAACAGCAGACGAACAAACTTTAAAGGATTTAGAATTTTCCCTTCTCCGAGAATGGCTCAGTGCTTATGCAATAGGACCAACTGCTCAAGGGAAACTTGAAAAATTGTCCCCATCTTTTAGCGGAGAAGAAGTTGGCGTTGCTTTGATTCAAGTAAACGAATATCTTTCCATTCGAACACAAGGCGAAACTTTTCCTGCTCTCGATTACGAGGAATTATTGGTGGAACTTAAACTTTTGCCCATTAAAAATTCGATACTTCCGCAAGATGGCTTTGTGCGAATTGCTCAAGCTTCCTACATTGTCAATCGGATCATTGTTTTTTTCGACAAGCGTGAAAAGGAATTTCCAGAACTTTCAGCTTTGTTGCATTCTGTTCATTTTACAGAAGAAATAATACAAGCCATCGATAAAGTTTTTGATCGAAAAGGTCAAATAAAAGATGATGCTTCCGTCAATTTGTCGCGGATTCGTTCGGATATTAAGGCCTTGAAGGTAAAAATCAATCGGAATTTTGAGAAAGAGCTGCGTAAACTTTCCAAGGAAAATATTCTTGGAGATACGCGTGAAGCTTTTGTGAACGACAGACGGGTTTTAACCGTAGTTTCGACCCACAAACGAAAGTTGGAAGGCAATGTCATGGGTTCCAGTAAAACGGGTTCTTTGACTTTTATCGAACCACAAGTCAACGTGGAATTGAATCGCGAATATGATATTCAGTTGGATGAAGAACGGAAAGAAATTTTGGTCATACTGAAAGCTCTGACCAAAGAATTATCTGAGCATTCTGAGCTGATTTCAGCCTATCAAGAGCTACTTACTTCCCTGGATTTCATTCATGCTAAAATGAAATTAGCCTTGGAAATGAAGGCTTGTTTACCGCATATCAATTCAGATTTCGAAATGGAATTGATCGAAGCTTTCCACCCGATTCTGAGAAAAAACAACGAAAATTTAGGCAAGCCAACGCTTCCACAACATCTGAAAATGGACAAATTCAGTCGGATGTTGGTCATATCTGGACCGAATGCAGGAGGAAAAAGTATCACCTTGAAAACAGTAGGTTTACTTCAAGTTATGCTTCAATCTGGACTTCTGGTGCCTGTCAATCCAAACAGTAAAATGTTCTTTTACCAGAAGATTTTAACCGACATAGGCGACAATCAATCGATTGAAAATGAATTGAGTACTTATTCGTATCGCTTGAAAAGGATGAACTACTTTTTGACCGTGACCAACAAGCGAACCTTGCTTTTATTGGATGAATTTGGTACAGGTTCCGACCCCGATTTGGGTGGCGCTTTGGCCGAAGTTTTCTTTGAAGAATTGTACAATAAAAAAGCTTTTGGCGTGATCACAACCCACTACGCCAATATCAAACTAAAAGCCGACCAACTGCGCAATGCGATCAACGGCTGCATGCTTTTTGATACGGAAACATTGGCTCCGCTTTACAAGTTTTCCATTGGTCAACCGGGAAGTAGTTTCACTTTTGAAGTGGCACAAATCAATGGTATTTCGAAGGAAATTATTGAAGAAGCCAAGCTGAAAACGGATGAAAAGAAAATTCGTATGGACAAATTGCTCAGCGAATTGCAGAAAGAAAAAACTTACTTGCAACGTTTGAATAAAGAGCATATTGAGGCACAAGAAAAAGCAGAACAAGCCCGTTTGGAATACGAAAAAAAGAAAACGCAATTCGAAGATAAACTTCGCGTTCAGCAATTGAATATTGAGAAGAACAACAAATATTTGAGCTCAGGTATGAAGATGTTGGGTTTCATTGAAAAGTTCAAAACAAATACGCGAAAAAAAGGTGTCAATCAGCCTTTAATTGATGAAATCGCAAAATATTTGGCCGTCGAAAAAACGAAAACGGAGGAAGTCAAAAAGAAAAAAGTCGCCGTCGTCAAAAAAGAAAACCGTGAAAAAATCGCTCCGGAAAAAGATCAGCACGAACGCCACAAAATTAAAGTAGATTCAAAAGTAAAATTGATTGCGACTCGTCAAATCGGTACGGTAGAGAGTATTGAGGGAGAGAATGTGACGGTGTTGTTTGGGTTTATGCGAATGAAGGTGGATTTGGAGAAGTTGAGTTTTGTGCCCTGAATTGATGTTTCACCTGTTGACTAAAAATTATAATTACCTTCATGAAGCATTAAGTTTTTTTATAAACAGATTGCAACAATTATCTACTGTTCAATGAAATATTCTACTTAACTTAACTAGATATTTACTGAATCAGGAAAGAATTTACTAAGCAATTGAAGTTAATGGTTTTATTTTTGGCGTGTTATCAAAACACCAAAAGTATGAACACTAGTAAAAAAAAAGACCTCCTATTTATAGAAAATCTCTAATTTATTTTTAACAGTTGGCAAATGGTTTCCAAAAAAAGAATTTGCATTAACCAAATAATTTCAACTGTTTTAAAGATAGACACCAACAATCCGAAGCGTTAATCACTAAAACTCAAAATTTGAAATTATGAAAAGATTAATAATATTTTTTTTACTTACTGTCGGAAGTTTCTCATTTAGTCAGGAAAGCGTACAAATCGGAGAAATTGAAGATGGCGAAATAGTAACGGAATTGAACTCTGAATTAATTTTGTCTCGACTAAACTCAATGTACCCAGAAGGTACAGTTTATACCAAATTGAATGTGCTGGAAGGTATTGATTCTGAGGCTCAAACCACCTATTACTACATATTGATTGAAAATGAGGATAAGTCGGTAAATTCTGCATTTCTGTTATCGAACGAAGATAATATTTTGATGCTTAATAACAGCAATACAAATTCTGTGACATGCACAGGATGCTCTTTTGGTTGCAATCCTTTATGGGTAGATAAAATTGGATGGACCTGCACACATGGTTGTGGGTTAGATTGTACAAAATCAGTTACAATTAATACTAGTCGATTTATGCAAGCTCTATAAGAGCAAAAAAACACTTATTTTTACATAAATTGAAAATTAAAAAAATGAAAACAAGTATTGCGTTTATGCTTATTTTTTTGGCAAGTTGCTCCTCAATTAGTAGATCTACCTTCGTCATTCAAGAGAAGAAATATAAGTATTCTAAAGATAGCGAAGAATTCAAAGAACAAATCAAGAGTTTGGCGAACTTATCGGATGAATCGGTTCATTATTCTAAAGTCGAAAAATTAACAGGTACCGATTCTGGAACGAATCAAAAGTATCAATATATTCAATTGACTGATGAAAATAAAAATTTGGTTAGTGCAATTTTAATCAAATCCTCGAATGAAAAGAGTAAAGTTTATTTTCTTGAACAAAGAATTGTTACTTGTAAAAGCGCAACAGGATGCTCTCCAGAATTATTTAATAGTAATTGGAGTTGCGTATCGAAGCAAGACTCAATTGATTGTTTAAAGACAGTCACCGTGTTTGATTAGGTTTTATCGTTTTTACCAATTCTATTAAGGCTCGACTCATGGATTGTCGAGCCTTTTTTTGTAGGTAAAGATGGATTTGTAGAAACTTTCTTTTGTTCAATGAGTTTGGATTTTGGACCGCTTCGCTGATGGAACATGGACCGCTTCGCTCTTGGATTTTGGACCGCTAGCGCTGATGGAACATGGACCGCTGGCGCTGTTGGATTTGGCATCAATTTCTGTCCCAAATCCAGCAGTTCCGAACCCTTTTGGGACGGTCTATCTAAAAGAATAGCCCAAGCCCACCGAGGTGGCAAAAAACGTTTTTCTCACATCGGGTTGCGGACGAGAATCGTGAAAAAAATTGAGATTGGTTTTGATGGAAAAATGCTTGGTGATTTTAAAGCTTAAAGTATATTGACCAAGCATGCGATAATCTTTGAAATCTGCTAAGAGTGGCTGATAATAGGTTGCTGCAGAAAAACTGAAAAAGGTTTTAGGATCAATATACCAAGACAAATAGTTACTCCATCGCACATCTTCGACAATTTGATTGTTACTCACGTACTGCTCTTGCTCATAAAATGCACTTGTTCCCGCGAAAAACTTCCAACCTTTTTTGTCGTACATTTTTACACGAATTCCTCCTCCAGCAAGAAAACGGTAACGCTGGTCCAGTTGCTCGTTGTACTGAATTTGCGTGTAACCTTCCCATTTCCAGGCGCTTTGGTTGATGCGATAAGCGTAGCGAAAATGGAACATCCCTTGATTGGCATAGACGCGATCTTTTCCTTTAGAATATTGATAATCACCAATGAAGAAGATATTTTGTTTTTTAGTTTTGAACTGTGCTCTAGGTCTCAAATTTGCGGAAACTAACAAGTCATTATTCTGTTGTGCCGAAAACAAACCACTCACTTCACCCGACCAACCTGTTGTGTCGTCGTAGATTCTGCTGTTTTCTATGTTTACTACTTGTGTGAAGGAATTTGAGTAAATGAATAGAATTAGGATATGGAAAATGGAACGCTGCGCTGCTGGAGTATGGAACGCTGCGCTGTTGGATTTGGGACCGCTGGCGCTGATGGACTTAGGAACACTGCGCTGATGGAGAATGGATCGCTGCGCTGATGGATTTGGTATCAATTTCTGTCCAAAATCCAGCAGTCCCGAACCTTTTCGGGACGGTCCATCAGCCCAGCGATCCAAAATCCAACAGGCGGAGCCGGTCCAAAAGCGAAGCAATCCATCAACGTACCGCATTCCGATAAAGTAAATAAGCAAAAACGCTAAACAATAAATTAGGCACCCAAACGGCAATAATGGACGGAACACCCACATTCACAGCGGCGACCGCCATCACTTTCATGGCAAAAATGTAAACGAAAACCATACCTAAACCTATGGCAATATTCACTCCAATTCCACCGCGCTTTTTTCGGCTTGCAACGGAAACGCCTATGATAGTCAAAACATAGGCCGCAAAAGGCAAAGCGGTTCTTTGATACAACTCTATTTCATACATCGGGATGTTCTTAGAGCCTTTGTCTGACTCTCGTTTGATGAACTTTTTCAACTCTACGAATGTGAGTGATTCAGCAACATTTTCACGAGTGGCGATATCTTCCAAATTGAAATCGTAGGTGAAGGATTTCTTTTTCCCTTCGAGAATTTTGTCACCGTCATTGGAGTAATATTTTTCAAAATAGTCTTCCATAACCCACTTGTTTGTTCCCAAAGTATTTTGAGCAGTGCGAGCTTTTAGTAGGTAGATTATTTCCTTTTTATCATTGTATTTTTCCAAAACAAAGTCATAAATTAAATTTTCAGCTCCACTGTAAGAATCGAAATATACGACTCTATTTCCCGGATATTCAGCATGATAGCTGTCCACGTGTTTGGCATCTCTGTAATACTTTTCTTCAAAACCCAAACGAATTTTGTTGGATTTGGGCAATACAAAATGATTCATAAAAAGTGTCAGTAGCATGATGATTGTAGCCCCTATCATGTAAGGTCTAAGAAAACGATTGAAGGGTTTTCCGCTGTTCAGTATGGGAATAATTTCTGTTTCTTGCGCCATTTTTGCGGTGAACCAAATCACAGACAAAAAGACAATCAAGGAAGTGTATGTGTTGCCGTAGAAAATTAGGAAGTTCAGATAATACTCCGTGAAGATTTCGTAGAAAGTGGCTTGTTTCTGAACGAACTCGCTCAAACGGTCGGCGATGTCAAATACCATAGCCAGCAACATGATGAGACCCAACATGAAGAAGTAGGTACTCAAAAATTTCTTGATAATATATTTATCGAGGATGTTCAGCATTATAATCTACGTCTCAATTTGGGCAACATTTCATCTTTCCAAGTGGAAAATTCATTGGTTTTGATTTTTTCTCTTGCTGTTTTTACCAACCACAAATAAAAAGCCAAATTGTGTATGGTCGCGATTTGCAAGCCCAAACTTTCTTTGGAAATAATCAAATGACGCAAATAAGCTTTGGAATGAAAAGTATCCGTTCCCGCTACTCCATTCGGATCAATTGGACTGAAATCTTTTTCCCATTTCTGATTTTTGATGTTGATAATTCCTTCGGAGGTGAACAACATTCCGTGACGAGCATTTCGGCTTGGCATCACGCAATCAAACATATCCACACCCAAGGCAATGCATTCTAAAATATTTGCTGGTGTTCCAACGCCCATCAAATAACGAGGCTTGTCTTTCGGTAAAATATTGCAAACCAAATCAGTCATTTCGTAAATTTCTTCTTCTGGTTCGCCGACAGAAAGTCCACCTATCGCATTACCTATGGCGTCGTGTTTGGCAATTTCTTCGGCTGATTCAACGCGCAAATCTCTATAAACGCTTCCCTGAACAATAGGGAAAAGTGCTTGATTGTGTCCGTACAAGGGTTGCGACTCATTCATGTAAGCAAAACATCTTTTCAACCAACGATGCGTCATGTGCATGGAATTTTTCGCGTAGTCGTATGCACAAGGATAAGGCGTACATTCGTCGAAAGCCATGATGATATCCGCGCCAATTTGTCGCTGAATTTCTATCGATCGTTCTGGTGTAAACAAGTGATAACTTCCATTGATATGCGATTGAAAACGAACGCCCTCTTCGGTAATTTTATTTGAACCTGACAAAGAATAGACCTGATAACCACCGCTATCGGTTAAAATCGGCTTATCCCAGTTGATAAATTGATGTAAACCACCCGCTGCTTCCATGATTTCCATACCTGGCCGCATGTACAAATGGTAGGTATTTCCCAAAATGATTTGCGCCTGAACTTCCGACTTCAATTCCTCTTGATGGACACCTTTCACCGTGCCAGCAGTGCCCACTGGCATAAAAATTGGCGTTTCCACAGGTCCGTGGTCCGTATGAAGAACACCTGCTCGGGCTTTGCTTTTGGAATCTGTGTGAAGTAAATCGAAGTGCATAAAATGTTGAAAAATAAACGCTGCAAAGATATTTATATTTGACGACAAGCCCCATCTTTGCCGAAAGTTTACGGTACATGTATTTTTCGCCCGAGCAGTTGAAATTGCTGAGCCTTATTTTGCTGGTCACTTTCGGAATAGCAGCACTCATTCAATTGTATTTTACAATCTGGGTGCATGGCTCGTTACTCAAGAAAGATAAACCTTCAGAATCTTCTCATTATCCGCCTGTTAGCATCATAATTGCAGCACGAAGCGAAGGACAGAACTTGGAAAAAAATCTGGCTTCCATTCTCGAACAAGATTATCCCAATTTTGAAGTTATCGTTGTCAATCATCAATCTATCGATGATTCACATTTCATTTTAATCAACTTCAAAGAGCAATATCCGCATTTGAAAGTCATCGAATTGGAAAAAAATCACCACCAAAAAGTGGGAAAAAAATTACCGATTTCCATTGGGATAAAAGGAGCAAAAAACGAGCATTTACTTTTCACCGATGCCGATTGCGTTCCTTCTTCCAATCAATGGCTAAAAGAAATGGCATCTCGTTTCTCTGAAAAAAAGGAAATTGTCATCGGTTACGGTCCTTATTATCGTACTAAAGGATTTTTAAATGCCATAATTCGCTTCGACACCACATGGATTGCCATGAATTATTTAGGATCTGCTCGCAGAAACATGCCTTACATGGCCGTAGGAAGAAATATGGCGTATGCACAAAGTGTGTATCATCGTGTCGAAGGATTTAAATCGCATTACTCTGTACTTTCTGGCGATGACGACCTATTCATTCAAGATGCAGCCAAAAAAAACAACTACGAAATCTGTCTACATCCCGACACTTTTTGCTATTCCGAAGCCAAAGAAACGTGGCAAGATTGGATTACACAGAAACAACGACATTATTCCACAAGCAAATATTACAAGGTTTTCAAAAAATGGATGTTAGGAATCTACCCCTTAAGCCTGTTGATTCTGCTTGTTTCTTTCGTTACTTTGCTATTCAATGAGCAATATCGTTGGTGGTGCCTTGGTGCATTTGCCTTCGTTTTTGTATTGAAATGGATAGTTCAAGGTATAATTTATCAGAAATTGAAGGAGAAAAAGTTCATCGCTTTTTTACCCTTTTTAGAAATTGGATATTTTGCGCTCTTGCCCTATCTTTTTTACCGGACGGAAAGAAATAGGAAAGACACATGGAAATAAACGAAAATTTTTCAAAGAAAGCCCAAGAAGACTTGGTGCTGGTGGAGAAGGCTCAAAACGGAGATCAACATGCCTATTCGCTTTTGTTGGAGCGTTACCGTGAATCCGTTTATTACACCATGCTGAAAATGGTGAAAAATCCAGACGACGCTGACGATTTGACCATAGAAGCTTTTGGAAAAGCCTTCAACCGTATCGGCCAATATTCGCCCAACTTCGCCTTCAGCACATGGTTGTTCAAAATCGCTTCCAACAATTGTATCGATTTCATCCGCAAGAAAAGAATCAAAGTGACCTCCATGGATACAGGATTCAGCACCGCAGACGGAACAGTTTTGTACGTTGAGGCGGAATCGCAAACCTTGGATCCATCCGAACACATGATGCAAAAGCAAAAAGTGATGGCCATGCGTGAAGTGGTAAGCCAATTGAAACCGCGTTACCGTGAATTGATTGAAAAACGTTACTTCGAAGAATTGAGTTACGAGGAAATTGCCGACGAACTGAATTTGCCCCTAGGAACCGTAAAAGCGCAATTGTTCCGCGCTCGCGATTTCTTGTCCAACATGATGGAAAACAAGAAACACACCCTATAAAATGAAAGAGAACGTTTCTCTCATTTACGACCATTTTCCCGATCTTAGCGCTAAACAGAAACAGCAATTCGCTGATCTTTACGATTTGTACCAACTCTGGAACAATCAAATCAATGTGATTTCGCGCAAAGACACAGAACATTTCTACGAACGGCATGTCTTGCATTCTTTAGGCATTGCGAAAGTTCAGCCTTTTTTGCCGGGGTCCATGGTGCTAGACGTTGGAACAGGAGGCGGTTTTCCTGGTATTCCCCTCGCTATTTTATTCCCTGAAACGAAATTTACTTTGGTGGATTCCATTGGCAAAAAGATAAAAGTAGTGAACGAAGTAGCCACAGCTTTGGGACTAGAAAACGTCAAAACCATCAACGACAGAGCCGAAAACATTCTCGTCAGCTACGACTTCATCATTTCCCGCGCCGTGACCAAAATGCCCGATTTCATGAAATGGGTGAAGAACAAAAACAAATCCAAAAGCCAACACGAATTAAAAAACGGCATACTTTATCTTAAAGGCGGCGATTTGAAAGAAGAAATGGCACAAGTGAAGAACAAGGTGCATTATTTCCAGTTGCACGATTATTTTCCGACCGAGTTTTTTGAGACGAAGATGGTGGTGCATGTAGAGGCTTAAGCTCGTTTTTTCAGTTTTGTCTATTGCATTGGAAAACTCCACAAATCAAACTTGTGCATCCAATCATTTTTTACGTATTTTTGATTCATTGAAAACTTCATAATTAATCCAAGAGCTCAATTCGTTTACAAGTACTTACAATTGGATATAAGATTGATTTACAGGTTTTTATAAATTTAAGCAATTCATTTAAACGTAGAATTAAACGGTTAAATCTACGGTTGAGTGGTGGATAGCCGCTTGTTATA
>JBGSIB010000016.1:0-97981 GCA_041751955.1 Crocinitomicaceae bacterium | reverse complement strand
AACCGCTTTTCGAACATCGCTTGGGTAAGGGTGATTGTGACAGCCGACCAAACTCTTATTACAAGGGAATCCGGTTTCAACCGTAATAACACCTTCTTGCATGGCAATCAATGCTTGAATCAATTTAAAAATAGATCCTGGCGGATACTCAGAAGCTACGGGACGAGGATAAAGAGGTTTATTCTCATCCAAGACCAATTTCGGATAATTTTCTTGAATGTTTCTATTGCCGACCAACAAATTTGGGTCATAAGAAGGTGCGGAAACCATGGTAAGGATTTCACCTGATGAAGGTTCAATGGCAACGATACATCCTCTTTTATTTTGCATCAACAATTCTCCGTAAGCTTGCAATTCTATGTCTAATCCGAGCGTTGTCGTTGGACTCTGCATAGCTGTCGTATCGTATTTTCCGCCAGCGAAAGATTCAAGCGCATTATTCATGGCTGAGGTAACGATGTACTTTATCCCCTTTTGCCCGCGCAGTTCTTTTTCGTAAAATCTTTCTAGTCCAGCTCGACCCATATTATCGCCAGGACGATAGTAATGATCCTTGTCAATATCCTCTCGGTTCACTTCGGCAATGTATCCCAATATATTCGCACCACTTTTATAGGGATATTTCCGCATACTCGTGAGTTCCTCCTTAAAACCATCATATCGATTGATATAGGGTGCAATCTTGGCCATTTCCTCTGCCGTTAACTCTTTTAAAAACGGATACTTCCGAATGGATTGATAATTAGAAGTTCGTTTTTTGGTGTGTTTATTATAGAAAGTTCCTTCTCCTTTTTTTATATCATAAAATCGATTTTTGACCATTTGTGGCGTCCAACCGATTAGTTTCGCAAAAGCAGCAGTGTCCAAATTCGTTATTTCAGATTCACGCATCATCAAATTGTAATACGTTTCGTTGGAAACTATTTTTTTCCCATTTCGATCTAATACGACTCCTCTTGGCGGGGTAATTTCAACCCTTTTCTCAGCAATTTCTTGGGCACGCAAAGTCCATGTGTCGTCCACTACTTGCATGTAAAATAATCGAAAACTATAAATACCTCCTATGATAAGAATGAAGGTAATTATTACAATTTTTCGGGAATCGAAATTCATCGGTCTTTTGGCTTTGGTACAAAGATAATTTGTAAGCCGACACTAAACAAAAATGAAACGATAAGACTGAGTGTTGTTTTCTGTAAAACGTATACAATTTCACCAAAATTGGCTATTTCGAAGAGGAAGAACCACAAATGATGAACAAAGAGTAAAATTCCGAAGGTATAAATGAACCAAGTGGTTCCCATGGTGTAAAGGTTTGCCTCTTTTTTGTTTTCGTAATCTTCATCTGATGCGAAACGTTTTAAGACGGCTGGTTTTAGGTAGGCAAACAAAACCAAAGAAGAAGCGTGGAGTCCAAAGGTATTACTCAACGCATCTATAGCAAACCCCATAGCAAAAGCTACGATCATAGAAAAGATGACATTCATTTCCCGAGGCAATAAAAAGATAAAGAGTGGATAGGCCATGATGAGTATGCCCCAAGCGAATTCCAATTGATTGAGTATAAATGCCTGAACCAAAACGAAAAGAACAAAACGGATGCTATGTGTTAAAATACTATTCAACGATTGGGTCTTTTGGAATCATGGATTCAAGATTTTCTTGCTCTTTTTTCAATAAGTTTTTAATGACATAAACTTTTTGAATTTTCTTAAAATTAGCACCCAAAAGAATTTCAATATTCCACTGTGCTCGACCCTCAATAGGTTTGGCGGTAAAAACTCTACCCACTTCCAAACCTCTCGGAAACATTTGTCCTCCGCGCGTAATTACATGTCCCCATTTAGTGATAGGTTTGTCGTTGGATATACCGGTTAAATTAACCAAACGCGCATTTTGGGTTTCCCATTTCAAAAAGCCAAAAGAGCCGTCTTCAACAATCATTACCACCACATTGGCATCCGAGGAAAGGACACTTTTCACAAGAGAAAAATGCTCCGATACGTGAAAGATTTGTCCGACAATTCCCCCATCAGAAAAGACGCCCATTCCTTTTTTTATTCCTTGGGCACGCCCAATATTGATGGTCAAATAGTTATTACGTTTGTCAAAAGTGGATTGGATAACCGTGGCCGGCGTATAGGTGTACTGTTGTTCGTAAACGCTGTCATTCACAACAATTTCGGTGGAGCCTTTACGAATATAATTTTCGGGAAGTTTGTCGCGTAATTTTTTATTCTCGTTCAATAAAACTCTGTTCGTTTCATCTTGGTGCAAAAACTTCGTGAATGAATTTCTGGCCGTCATCATTGTTCCAGCTACGTTGTTCGAAGTGGTTAAATATTGCGACCTCGGAAACGACAAATAGGAGAAATAAGTGGTTAGCGCCACAAATTGTAAAGCAACAAAAAGCAGGAAAATTCGAAAGCGTCTAAGAAAAGCAATTAGATTTTTCATGCTAAAGGGTAACTATGTCGTTTGATTTATTTCGACTTAGTCGCGGATCAAGAATTGGAATCTGTGGATGTTTTTCAAGGCGATGCTTGTTCCACGTGCTACTGCTCTCAATGGGTCTTCTGCGATGTGAACTGGCAATTTCGTTTTAGCAGAAATACGTTTATCCAAACCACGAAGCATTGAACCACCACCCGCTAAATAAATTCCTGTTTTGTAAATATCAGCAGACAATTCTGGTGGCGTCATTTCCAATGCACTCAAAATCGCTTCTTCAATTTTAGAAATCGTTTTATCCAAAGCATGAGCAACCTCTGCGTAGGAAACAACAATTTCTTTTGGAATACCTGTCATCAAATCTCGTCCACGAACAGCGAAATCAGGTGGCGGATTGTCCAATTCTGTCAAGGCAGAACCAACTTCAATTTTAATCTGTTCAGCCGTTCGCTCACCCACCAAAATGTTGTGTTGACGACGCATATACTCCTCAATATCCGATGAAAAATCATCACCAGCAATACGTATGGATTTATCACAAACGATACCGCCCAATGCGATAACGGCAATTTCAGTAGTTCCACCGCCTATATCGATAATCATGTTTCCCATGGGTTCCTCAACATCGATACCAATCCCGATTGCTGCGGCCATAGGCTCATGAATCAAATAAACTTCTTTTGCACCAGCATGTTCAGCGCTATCGCGAACGGCACGTTTTTCTACTTCAGTAATTCCAGAAGGAATACAAATTACCATACGAAGAGAAGGATTGAAAAGACTTTTCCCCGGATTAATCATTTTGATGAATCCACGTATCATTTGCTCGGCGCTCTGGAAATCAGCGATTACACCATCTTTCAAAGGACGAACGGTTTCAATCAACTTATGGGTTTTACCATGCATCTGTTGTGCCTTTTTTCCAATAGCAACCACTCGATTGCTTTGAATGTCTTTTGCGACAATAGATGGTTCATCTACTACCACTTTATCATTCATGATGATAAGCGTATTGGCTGTTCCTAAGTCAATTGCGATTTCTTGTGTTAGAAAACTAAATAATCCCATTTTGTATTTTATTGGCTCCTGTAAAGTATTGTAATATTACCTTGTTTCTTCGTAAAAACAGAAAAATGGTTACATTTTCTGTTCTTTTTTATTCTTTAGTGCTTAAAATGCCTGTTGCCAGTCATCATCATGGCCATTCCGTTGTCGTCACAATATTGAATCGACAAATCGTCTTTGATGGATCCTCCCGGTTGAATTACGGTATCTATTCCCTCATTGTGAGCAATCTCAACACAGTCAGGAAAAGGAAAGAAAGCATCGGAAGCCATAACAGCACCGTTCAAATCAAAGTTGAATGATTTGGCTTTGTGAATAGCCTGTCTTAAAGCATCAACGCGTGAAGTCTGACCCGTCCCACTTGCTAAGAGTTGTTTGTTTTTGGCCAAAACAATCGTATTTGATTTTGTGTGTTTCACTAGTTTGTTAGCGAAAAGCAGATCTTCTATTTCCGATTCAGTTACCCCTTTTTTTGTAATTATTTTCAATTCAGCTTTTGTTTCTACCAAGTCGTCTTTGTCTTGTTCCAAAACACCATTCAAGATGGTTCTAAACTGTTTTCCTGGAAATGCAAATATCTTCTGAACGAGCAAGATACGGTTCTTTTTCGATTGTAACAATTCTTTTGCGTCCTCATGATAACCTGGAGCAATAACTACTTCGCAAAAAAGCGCGTTCACCAATTCGGCCGTTGCCAAATCTATTGTGGTGTTAGCGATTAAAATTCCACCAAATGCTGAAACAGGATCTGCGGCTAAAGCTGCTTCATACGCTTCTTTCAAAGTTGGTCGTGAAGCCAAGCCACAAGCGTTATTGTGTTTCAAAACGGCAAAGGTTGGTTCATCGTTCTGAAAATCAGCCATTAGATTAACTGCGGCATCGACATCCAGTAAATTATTGTAGGACAACTCTTTACCGTGCAATTTGTCAAAAACAGCATCCATATTCCCATAGAAAACACCTTTTTGATGCGGGTTTTCACCGTAGCGAAGAATAGATGATTCGTTTATACTTTGTTTGAACAAATCGCTTGAACCGTCATTGAAGTATTGAAATATTTTGGTATCGTAGTGTGAACTTACAGCGAAAGATTGCATGGCAAAACGTTTGCGTTCTTCCAAAGTCGTTTCGCCATTTTGGCTATAAATTGCCTCAAATTCAGCATAGCTTTTTTGCGAAGGAAGAATGACAACATCCTTGTAATTTTTCGCTGCAGCACGAATCAGTGAGATTCCACCGATATCTATTTTTTCTATAATGTCTTCATGACTAGCTCCTGAGGCAACTGTCGCTTCAAAAGGATACAAATCAACAATTACCAAATCAATGGATGGAATATCAAATTCTTCAATTTGTGCCAAATCACCATCTATTTCACGACGGTGCAAAATTCCACCAAAAACCTTCGGATGCAATGTTTTTACTCGTCCGCCCAAAATGGAAGGATAAGAGGTCAATTCTTCAACGGGAATAACAGAAACACCCATCTCTTCGATGAATTTTTGTGTTCCACCGGTGGAATAGATAGCAACATTGTTTTTTGCGAGTAACTCAACGATTGGACCAAGTCCAGTTTTATCGAAAACGGAAATAAGCGCGGAGTGTATGTTTTTAACGGAATTCATGCATGTGAAATGAGGTGCAAATTTACCTAGAAAATCTGATTAAAAGAGAAGGGAATCTTAGAATTTCACGAATAAAAAACAGGAAATCAGCTACTTTTATGCATTTTTATAGTTTCAAGGCTAAAATCATGAATCGAATCTGTATTGTTGAGGACGAAGAAAGCATAGGCGAGTTATTGCGTATGAATCTGGAAATGGAAAATTTCGAGGTTCAACTTTTCAATCATGGTGGCAAAGCGTTGCAAAATATTGCTGATCTTTTAGCCTCAGATTTATTGATTTTAGACGTTATGCTGCCCGAGAAAAGCGGATTAGAAATTTGTCAAGAAGTTCGCAAAACTTCCCAAGTTCCTATTTTGATATTGTCGGCAAAAGGATCCACGTCTGACCGCGTTCAAGGACTCAAATTAGGCGCAAATGATTACCTCGCCAAACCTTTCGATTTAGAAGAATTGCTGCTTCGCGTCAACAATCTTATTCCACAAAAAACGGAGAGTTCGCAGCAATTGATTATTGGTGATAATCAAGTTAATTTGATTACGTATAACGTTCATTTCAAAAACGGTGAGGTGAAAACATTGAGCAAGCGGGAAATTGAATTATTGGAACTTTTCAGTGAAAAGGAGGGACAGGTTATTTCTCGAGACGAAATATTAGACAAATTATGGGGAACCGAAAGTTTTCCCACCAGCAGAACCATCGACAATTATATTTTGGCCTTTCGAAAAATGTTTGAACAGGACCCGAAAAACCCTCAGTATTTTCATTCGATAAGAAGTGTTGGGTATAAGTTTACGCCTTGAAATAGCCTACAAAAACTTTCAGGTGTTTGGCTTGTTAATGGTCGAAAAATTCAAGGACCATTTTCTTTTCACGGCAAAATAACGAATGACAAATACGAGCAAAATGGAGATGGCCATATTCAATTCCAATAAAACCTCTAATTTACCGAGAACAAAAAAGATAATTCCTCCTGCAAGACACGCTGTTGCATAAATTTCTTTTCTAAAAATCAAGGGTATTTCATTGCAAAGTACATCTCGAACTACACCTCCAAAAACGGCAGAAACCATTCCCATCATGATGGCGATTGGTGCATCAAGACCAATGGCTAAAGTTTTTTGCAGACCGAGTATGGTAAAAAGACCAATGCCGATTGTATCGAAAACAAACATGCTCTTCTTCAACTGCATAATTCTACTTTTGAAAAGATACGAGCAGATTACAGCACAACAAATAATGATCAAATAATTACTGTTTGTCATCCATGCAACTGGAGTTTCACCAATCATCACATCCCTTACCGTTCCTCCACCCAAGGCCGTAACGAAACCAATTATTGTTGCACCAATTACATCAAAACCTTTGTCAATAGCTGTCAACACTCCACTTATAGCGAACACAAAAATCCCGACACCATCCAAGTAGGTAATCCAATCCATATTTTTCCTTCTACTATCAAAATTAGGAAAAGAGATGAAAGGAACAGGTAAATTTGAAACAATCAAAGGTTTTATTTCTGCTAATTTCTGTGAAAACCAAGCTTCTTCATCACCCAAAATCTTATTTTTGTCATGCACATGAAAGAAGCAAAACAATTACGATACGATCTCGCCTATTTACGTATGGCGGAACAGTGGGCCAACTTATCACATTGTTCCAGAAAAAAGGTGGGCGCCATCATTGTGAAAGACCAAATGATTATTTCCGATGGTTACAATGGAACTCCAGCTGGATTCGATAACTGTTGCGAAGATGAGAATGGAGATACACAATGGTATGTTTTGCATGCTGAGGCAAACGCCATTTTGAAAGTAGCCAAATCGACGAACAATTGCAAAGGAGCAACCTTATACCTAACTTTATCTCCCTGCAAAGATTGTAGTAAATTGATATTGCAGGCAGGAATCAAAAGAGTCGTTTATGGCAATGAGTATAAAGATTGTTCAGGAATAGATTTTTTGAAAGAAGCGAACATAGAAATTCAACTTTTAGACACGTCAACACATGGAGAGTAATCCGAAAAATTATTATTTAATACCGATAGGCTTGGCTGTAGCTATGGCAATTGGTTTGGGTTTGGGCTATTTTTTGGTACCACATACCGACTATACGGCGGCAGAACATAAAGGGGAGAAATATCAGAAAATTCAAGACATACTAACTGTTCTAGACAAACGTTATGTGGATGAGGTAGATGGAGAGCGTCTTTTCGAAGAAACTATTTCTGACATGTTGCACAAGTTGGATCCGCACAGCAACTATATTCCTGCAAAAGATTTGAAATTAGCCCAAGAAGGAATTGAAGGAAAATTTGGTGGCGTCGGTGTGCGTTTCAATATTCTTCGGGATACAATTTGTATTACTAACGTAATTAAGAATTCGCCTTCTCAACGAGCAGGTATTTTGCCGGGAGACCGAATAATATCTGTAGATGGCAAAAAAACAGCGGGTGCTAAGATCACCAACGAAAAAGTAATGGAGTACCTCAAAGGAGAAGAAGGAACGGACGTAAAAGTTGAAATTCAAAGAGGTAAAACGAAGAAAACCTATTCCGTTGTTCGAGGAGAAATTCCTATCGTTTCTGTTACCAGCGCAATCATGTTGAATCAGAAAGTTGGTTTTATTCGTATTGAACAATTTTCTATTCAAACATCAAATGAATTTCGTCAAGCTGCTTTGAGTTTATTGCAACAAGGGATGACCAAATTGATTTTGGATTTGAGGAATAACGGTGGAGGAGTTTTAGGTTCCTGCATTGAAATTGCTGATGAGTTTCTTCCAGCCGGATTGCGAATTGTTGAAACGAGAGGCGAAAACACACGTGAAGAAATGTATACTTCAACGCGAGGAGGATTGCTGGAAAGAATAGAAACGGCGGTTTTAATCAACCAATATTCTGCTTCAGCCAGTGAAATTTTAGCCGGCGCTTTGCAAGATAACGACAGAGCTTTAATCTATGGCCGACGAAGTTTTGGAAAAGGATTGGTTCAAGGGGACTTTAACTTACGAGACGGAAGTAATCTTCGCTTGACAGTTGCCCGATATTACACGCCTTCAGGAAGAGGTATACAAAAGGAATATCATGGGAGCATGGAAGATTATTATGCCGATGCCATGGACAGAATGGACAATGGAGAATTGTTTAAACCAGACAGCAGTTTATTTGTCGATTCTTTAAAATTCAAAACACGAAAAGGTAGGACGGTATACGGCGGCGGTGGAATAATGCCAGACATCTTCATACCTTTGGATACTTTAGATTATACGGACTATTTCAATCAGCTCCGTTTTTCTGGAGCGGTGCAAGGTTTCGCATTTGATTTTGTCAACGGTAAAAGAAACAAATGGCCAAATATAGAAAATTACTCAAAATCCTTCGATATTGGAAGTGATTTGACCAGAAAGTTTGCCAATTATGCACAAGAGAACTTTGCCGTTCCATACTCATCGAATGGCCTGATCAAGAGTCAAAAAGCAATTGCCAAAACCTTGAAAGCAGAAATTGCCCGTCAAATTTGGTTGGAAAACGGATATTATTTTATCACCAATCAAACCGATAACGAAGTACAGGTCATCGTCAATAAAATGATGCGAAAACCTTAAAAACGGATTAAACGGCTTGAATAAAATTCACCGTTAACGTTCGCGGAAAGGTAGTAAACACCTTTGCCTGAATCTGTTCCGTCTTTTAATTTCCCATCCCATGTCCAAGATTGTGCGCTTTCGACAGATGTCCATTCTCTTACTATTTTACCTTGTGTATCATAGATTCGAATAGAGAAATCTTTAGCGTTGGCCTGCTCGGTGAAGCTAAGGTGGAAATCACCCGATGAAGGATTTGGAAAGACTGTCATCCCATTATTTTCCTCAGGAATTTCTGCTAAACTTGCAGTCATCAATTCTTGCATGTCATAATTTTCATCACCGGCTTGATAAGCCATGAAATGGAAATAAACCAAGAACATTTCATCCGTTGTGTTCAACTCAGGCGAAACCGTTTGTGGCGGGTTGTTTGGGTTGTGAGGATTGGCCGTAGTGTTGTCATAAGTCCCTTCAGCTTTTAGTTTTGAATCAGGAGGAACATGCTGAAGATTTTTGAAAAAATAGAAATCTTGCCAATGGAAATCCCAATGTGGCAGGTCAATCAAAGGAATTGTATCTTGCAAAGGGTCTAATCCATATGCCTTAATTTTTGTTCCTAACAAATGCATGTGCGGGAATACACTCAACAAGGATGCATCCGTTGAAGTTGTTCCAAGATTGGGATAAGTTGCAGAGACATTTTGTACAAGATTGGCAGGCAAAAAGAAATTCCAATTGGCAATTAATGGGGCAGCATAAACTTGTCTAATTCCAGTTTCATTCGCCGGGTAAAAATGGAAAATGACCTTGGTGCTATCATATTCTCCATAAGACCCGTCGGGATAATGCATGGCGAATACAATATTTGAATTGGCAGGCAAAGGTATTCCTAACTTCATCGGATTAATAGCTGGCAAAGTCATTGGTGTAGCACCTGGTGTATAACCCGTTACAAGGGTTGAATTGGAAGAACTTGGAGCACCACAATCTCCGCCAACAGTGTCTGTTACCGCTGTGGCTGAAGGATCAATATAAATCAAGGCATGATGCACGATGCTTCTGTTTCCAGGAATGATTTCTATCGATTTTATAGTTCGATTTTGAGTCAGACCTGTAGGAATAGAAAAGCAAACATAGTCGTCTTGACCAGATTGTGCTTTTGACATGTAGGTAGGAATTTGTAAAGTCAAATCACCAGGTCCAAGTAACGCACCAGATGGGAAAACAGGAGGTGGTGGCGTTTGGCTGGCATTTCCTTCCAAAGCGCCATTGGTCAACCAATCTAATATTGTTGTTTTTTGAACCGCATCTAAAGCGCGATTGTGCGTGTATTGTTGATAGTCGTTATTCGGTGGCCAAGGCGGCATACGATCTTGATTAACAGCATCATATATCGCGCCGGCCATTGGACTTACTTCAGCATAAGTCACCAAAGAAAAAGGTGCAATTCCATTCGGATTGTGACACTTTGCACATTTATCATAAAAAAGAGATGCAACTTCACTACTCCATGTAGTTTGTCCAAAACTTATACAAGTTGAAAAGAAAAATAGAATGGAAAAAAACGTACGCATAAGAATCTATTAGTGTTTGAATGGCAGAAAGATACGTCAAAATTTCGAAAAAGGAAAAGAGTATCACAGTTTGACTTATTTCGTGTGATTAATTTAACAGTCGTGATTCCAACGCTCAGGATTTAGTATATTTGGTAGGATTAAGCAAAAAACAAGATGGAAATTACCAACGAGATAGCGAGCAAATTAAAATTGTTGAACGAGAAATACTCGGCAAATGGACAAGATATTCTTGCATATCTCGATGGCTTATTGTATCAAGATTACGTCAAGTATTGGGACTACATCGAGTTGGATACTTTGTTGAGTTTGCAAAAACCAAGAACAAATTTTCCTGACGAAGAAATATTTATTATCTATCATCAAATCACAGAGTTATATTTCAAACTTTCTCTGAATGAACTCAAACTAATTTCTAAAACAGAAAATAGAAACGGTCAGTTTTTCTTGGAAAGGTTGCAACGAATTACACGCTATTTTGGTGCATTGATTGAAAGTTTTGAAATCATGTCGAAGGGAATGGACAACAAAGAATTTATGAAGTTCCGGATGGCCTTGTTGCCTGCAAGTGGATTTCAGTCTATGCAGTATCGATTGATTGAATTTCATTGTACAGACGTGAAAAATTTGGTTTCAGTTCACAAACGCGAAGAGCTAGAGGCAGAAACTGATATTGAGGTTTTGTATGAAAATGTATATTGGAAAGAGGGAGCAAAGGATTTGACAACACAAAAAAAGACCTTGACACTGATTCAGTTTGAAGAAGAATACGACTCGACTTTTTTGAAATACGCTCAAAAACACGAAAACAGCAACTTGTGGCAGTGCTATTTAACCTTGCCTGAAGCCGACCAAAAAAACCCAGCGATTATTGAGGAATTGAAAAAATTGGATTTAGCTGTGAATGTAAATTGGCCACTTTCTCATTACAAAAGTGCAGTACGCTATTTACAAACGAAAGAGGGTGATGTGAATGCTACAGGCGGGACCAACTGGCAAAAATACCTTCCTCCAAGGTTTCAAATGCGGGTTTTCTTCCCATCAATTTGGTCCGCTGAAGAAAAAGAAACATGGGGTAGAGCGTGGGTTGAGGAGGCTTTGAAGTAAGAGTCAGTCATCACACAAACAATATTCAGATATTTTTCCGCCTTCAATAATCAGTTGTCCTCCGGACTCAACGATGATTTCTTTGTTTTTATACTTTTCTACTTTGGCTTTGATGGTTAAGGTTGCGCCAGATTTTACCAGAACGTGATCGCATAAAATTCGGTTCGTTTCCCAAACTGTATCTCTTGAAATTTCTTCTTGAAAAGTGTTCAATACAGCAAATCCAACCTTTGTTTTCCAAAGACCACGTCCATAGGTTGAAGCATACAGCACATTGTTACAGTAGTCGTACTTCAAGCCTGTTATTTCAACTTTGGGTAAATTATTGGAAAAAGGTTCCCAACGCGTCATGTCCTCAGTTCGATAGAAAACACCATATACCGTGGCGCAAAACAATAAACCATCATCACTCTCAACGGCTAATAATTCATCAACGGGACCGTAGGGTAAACCCGCAGAATAATCCTTGAAATCTTTGCCGCCATTGACCGATTTGATTACACGGAATCGTTCGTTAATGATTTCGCCAAAAGGAACGTACGATGCTGCCATGCCACAAAAAACCGTATTACCATCATCTGGATCCACTGCAATGGATTTGATATACGACCAATTCAATCGTTCATTCAATTCGCTTTTGTTTCCTGCAATAACCACCGTTGAGTTGGTCAAATTTTCCCAAGATTTTCCATCATCAGTTGAACGATGCAATTTGTATTTTCCGTCATCCGGAAAAGTAGTTGCCGCATACATAAATTGTGGATTACGAGCACAAACTGCCACGGCTCCAACCTCACTTTTCGTGTTGGGGATAGTTGAGATTTCTGAAACATTTACATCACGATTCATAGCAATTTGTGCGTTACGTAATCCGCGAACGAAACGATTGGGGAAATGGTGATAGGTAACAAAGTACCCGCCTAAATTACAACCACCTTGACCCAAAACTCCCTTTACAATGGGGTGAATCAGTTCGTCTTTGTCCGAAATTCCTGTGTATGCATTTTCTCCGACAATGTCATTGGGAAATTCTTTTTGAATCATGGCGGCTGAGCCTTCCCAAAGAAAGGGTTCTGAAAATTCCCCGTTTCTATCACGATAAAACATGGGTCCATCTTGATACGCAAAAGCAATTCTCCCCGTTTTTTCATGTACATCAAAAGCATGAATCAAATTGATGGACAAATCGCCGTTGGCATTGACTATTGTTGGAGAATCTGCCAGCCCGTTTCTGACCAGTCCAACACCACCATCGTGACCCATGGCGAGGAGATCAGCACCATTTAAACTCATTACGAATGAAGAACGATAATCGTCATGATGTCCTGGTTGAAGCGAATCATTTTTTATAGGAATGCTTGTTTGGGTTCTTTTATCGTAACGCCGCATGACGCCAATTTGCCCCCAATAAACGAAATTGGAATCGCTTGGGGAGGCAATGAGCTCATTTTTCCACCAATGACCAACGGGAAAATTTTTTAGATTTAAAGGAGCATAGGTCAAACCACCATTCGAACTTTGAAAGGTAAGCTTTTGTTTTCGAGTCGTTTCAAACTGAAAATAATGTACATTTCCCGCCCGATTGGAAAAATCCATAAAAATGATTTTGTCGCCTTCATTTTCCAAATATTTGGGTGCAAGATTATCGGACCAAGCCGAATGTTGTATTTTATTCCTTTTGGCAACAGGGACAAAAGTTACTTCATGCAGTAAAGCTTCAGCGTTCCAACGCGCTTTCGAAATAAGGCTGATAGAATTTTCTTTAACGAAGACTTTGAACATTTCATTCAAGGCGTAATCTGTGTCCGAAGGTGAGCCGAGTGATCGCCACGTCATACCTTTGTCGATGCTGTAATATGCTTCTTTGTCCGAACAAGCAAACAACAAATCAGGATTGCTGGGATGAAAATCAATCGAACGAAAAGTCGGTAATTTTTGCTCAATACTGTGCCATGTTCGTCCAAAATCTGTGCTGTAAATAACTCCTCCATCAATAGCATTGAATCCTGTAACGGCAAGTATACGATTGGGTTCGGAGGGCAAGCTTATCATGGCACGACAGCCTAAAACGGGAAAACTTTCAGAAAGACTATCTGTGACACAATACCAATGTTCACCTTTGTTGTCCGTTCGAAAAATTCCCGAGGTGCGTGTTGCAATCAGCATTTCGTTGGGATTGTTCTTATTTACACAAATGGCATCGACCCATCCGCGAAAAGTTTGACCGTTGAAATTTGGTGTGAGAGGGCCATCTTGTTGCCAATTGGAAATAGGAGCATTAAAATCTTGTGCAAAAGAAAATAGGTGGGTAAAGAATAAGATAAAACTGCCAATTCGTTTTTTCATTTTGGGATAATAGCTATACGGATAAAAATCAGGTTCGAAGAGTAGTAAAACAATCCTTATTTTTTGGAATTATTCGGGTTTTATTTTCACAATTTTTTCTCCTTCCATTACTACCAGGACACTTTTTTTCTCTTTTTTAAATTCTAAAAGTTTAGCGTACGTAAGTTCCAAACCCTTTAAAATCTTATCCCTTAATTCAAGCAGTTTTTCCTTTGTTGTCATAGTAAACTCTTAATTTGTTAAATTTATTTTCGTCGATAACAGACAAGCTTTCGTCATCCATTTTTTGAGCGATTAATTCATGTTTTTCGAATGAATTATCAAAAAGGATTGGTGCAATTTACAAATTTCTTACTTTGAGATTTGAAAAAAAGAATGCTCAATATACCAAAACCTTCTCCACCTCCAATTTCTTCTCCCCATCACGCAAAACAGCCTGATACACCCCCGCCGAAAAGGGACCCTTCGACAGGCTCAGGGTGCCACAACTTAGATTACAATTACCTTTTCCATCTCCAATTCCTTGCTACCGTCACGAAGTACAAATTGGTATACCCCTGATGAAAAGGGTATTACAATAATATTCGTGCTATTGCTCAATGTTATGCGATGTTCCAAAACCACTTTTCCTCGTTCATCGAAAAACGAAAGTGTACAATTTTCACTCGGCAAATTCCCCACATAAACCGCAATGCTTTCCCCACTTTTCACCGGATTGGGTCCAATCGCCATGTAATTGGTAATATTCGGATTAACGGGTTCCACTGGCCCATTTTTGGAAACGTGAACCGTTGTTCTAAGCGTATCATTCGCCCCATTGCAGCCATAAGCTATCAGCGTGACTTCAAATATTCCTGTGTCTGAATAGGTGTGAAAAACCGCAGCCTGAGCGGAGTCGAAGGCAGCGGAGTCGAACTCACCTGTTTGCATAGTTGTCCCATCCCCAAAATCCCACAAATAACTGCCGCCCATCAGACTTGTATTGGTAAAGTGGATGCCCATGCTGTCATCAGGTACCGCTGTAAAACCTGCTTGGGGGTCGCCTAGAAAACCTAGGCAATTGGTTTTGAGCACGTAGCCGAGTTGGCCGGGAGCGCCAACGTTCAATGAATCGTAGTTCAGCACTTCGCCAACCATTATAAAACCACCATCGCTTGTTTGTTCAATATCCCTCACTTCATAAAGTGAATTTTCTAATCCAGAGCTATCAGTAAAGAAATTGTAATCTCTTAACCAATTTATTTCCCCATTATCGGTTCGTGCGTTCATTACACGCAAAGTACCGTGTGCAGTAAGTGTATCGTCATCATGGTAAAAAACACGAAAATGCGCTCCGACAAAAGCTGTATCCCCAACAATTGAAAATTTATTGAACAAATGTTTGGATGCAATTTGATAGGGATTAAATTGAATCCCACCCAATTCCTTTTTCCAAATGATATTAAAGTTGCTATCTAAGCGTGCCACTGAGGGGGTCAAACCCCAATACGCGGTATTGTTGGGCGGGGTAATCAGTTCTGAACTGGTATAGCTGATGAGCAGGTCTTTTTGGTTGTTGAGGAAGGTGGAACCGAAGCCAGGGAAACTGTAGGGTGTGTCTTGTACTATTTTAGTTTGTGTTATTTCACAATTTTCATCTAAATGGTAAAAAAGGATACGGCAATATTCTGAAGGAAGTTGTTGGTCTTGCCAAAGTACTAATAAAAAAGTTCCATCTGAATAAGGTAAAAAATTAACCATTACCCTCCTTGGCTTTTCAACCATAGTAGTAGAAAAATTATATCTTCTGATATATAAAAGACTATCCGTTGACATTTGATAACACAAAATAAACGTACCAACATCTAGAGGTAATGTGCTTGCAGTATCTATGAGATATTTATAGTTATAGACTTCAACTACGTAATATTTATCATTAAGTTCATCTAGATACAATTTAGAATTATCTATGCACTGAAAATAACCCTTTATCAGGGTGTCTTCTTCTTTGCTCTCAAAACCATTGGCTGAGGAAAACCTCAAAATTTTTGGAAGTATTTTCCAACCACTATCAGCAATTCGAGAGGAGTACAAAAACCAAAATTTACCGTCTGAAGTCTGTTGGATTTTTGAAGCACCGAAGCCAATTGATTCATTTCGATTACTATCTTTGAACGAATATTTACTGACAACATTACCAATAGAATCTATAGTAATTACAGAGGCTTGTTCTCTGCTGGCTTTTCCTGTGCTAGATCCAATAACATAATTTGTACCGCTAATTTTAACATTTGAAATTATACCCATTGAGTCATTGAAATTATAAACTTTATGAAATGTATTTTGACTTTCGGCTTGAAAACATCCAAAAACAAAAACTAGAAATATGTATAGCTTTTTTTTCAATATCATTTTAAAAACGAAATTCGCCACAATAAGTTGTATTGCAGCGAATTTCATAAAGTTACAGGTTATTTTTAGTTTTTCATCATTCGGATAGTTTCTAAATTGCCATCTGGTGAGGTGATCTGGATCAAATAAATGCCTTTCTCCATATTCTTAAGGTTCAACTCCAAACTATTTAATGTTGTAGCCAGAATTTTCTCTTTCATCACTTTTCCTTGGATATCACAAACACGAATGGAAGCAATTTCTTTTCCATTTTCAGAACTCACTGTAAATTGACCTTTGTTGGGGTTGGGATACACTATGAATTCTTTGGATACGCTTTCAAAAACGGTTGATTCAGCTATTACTTGAGATGCCAGCGGGTTTCTGTTTTCCTCTTCTAACCAGATGGTTTCTTGGCAATCACCTGTATGGAAACAGAGTAAATTGTTCACTTGCTCGTATGCTTTTCCGCTAAAATTGTCTCGCATCATGACCAATTCTCCTATTTCGTCTTCAGTGATATTTGCATAGAAATTGGGATCATTCGAAAGTTTATAGATTAAATAGTTTTTGAGCGTGACAAAATCCTCCAATTCTTCATTGACATTCGCCAAGGGCATGCTGAGCAACTCACTGGATAAATCATTTACACTTTTTTGAGCTTCTTCAAGATTTCCCAAGCCGAAATAATAATCTGCCAGTTCTGCCAATTTGGTATAATGATTTCTTTCTGTAATTAGAGTTGGGATCTCCACTTGATCGCTTTCCTCTTCTGACACTAAATGATCCATCAAAAGCACATTTTGTAAATGTTCGATTTCAGCCGTATAAATGCCAATGTTGGATCGTACAGTGCCTCGAACGGTTGAATGCGATTGGCTATACGCCAATAAATCTTCCATTTGCAGTGAAGTCAGCGGCTTTTCTTTGTTCACCAAAAAGTCTCTAAAAGGGGCATCTTCAAACAACTCGATGTTGTCTTTGATCAATTGCACATACCAACTTTCATCGAAAATTTCAGACGACACATAGCCTAGTTCAGTCATTAATTCGAGAGAGAGGTACGGAGAAAGATTCTCCAATTCACTATACACCGCCGCGGCATTTTCCAAATTAAGATTCGCGACCAAGGTGTACAAAGATGGATCATCACCATCGGCCAAATCAGACAAGTAAGCTACCTCAAGCAGACTTTTGTTGTCGATTGCCTCCTCCAAATCGTCTACAACGGAAGGACGCATGTTCTCAGACAAAACAGTGCTGGTGGATACCAATTTGATATAGGAGAAACGGGATGGGCAGCCTAAATCGACACCTGGAATTTTATTGACCAAGCCACTGGTTATGGGATCCTGTGTCGCACCAAGGTAATAATATCTCAAAGACGCATTATCATCCGTTACAAAATTATATTGTCCTGGGTTCAAATTCTGAGAAATTTCATTCAAAGTGGCTTTTGCGGCAGCCCCTTGATCCAAACGAATTCCATCGGTATTTGATACGGATAAATTTCGCATATCCAAGACATTATCTTCGTGGGTATTGCACAAGAACTGAAGACCTTTTACACTGAAAACATTGGCATCTCTGTTTCTTCTCTGTGCATAATTCCCATATCTAAGGTCAAAAAATTTGTTTTTACGTATCAGATTTTCTTCAATTCCCGAATTGTCAATACTGGCGCCGTAAGTGAACTCGCCGTTTTCGTTTTTAAATAGGTTTCCTTCAACTTGATAACCCGTAGCACCCAAAATAGAAAGTTCTCTTCGTTTGAATAAAGGCAACAGGGAGTTGGAAGTATAGTTGAACTCATTTCTGAAAATAAAAGGCTTGTCCGTACCCGAAACAATGATGCCTTCATGGCAATCATTAAAACGCACATGGTCTACTACAAAGGGTTTCAAGGAGCCAGCTTGCAAGTTCTCAATTCCTCGGTAGAGATTAATGAATTCACCTACATCATAACCTGTGGCTAAGAAATAATCATGATTGGGCGGACTGCCAATGCCTTTTCCTCGAACTGTATAGCCCGCGTCTATTGTAAAAATTCCTCGTGCTCTATTTGTCAACAAAGTGGTATTTACTCTTTCATCTTCAAAATTACATCCGCGTATGTTAATCCCTTTTACGCCCCACATGGTAATAGCAGGTTGCGGCGCATCTTTTAAGAAATCATCATCCCATAAGAATGAACAATTATCAAAGAATCCTATATTGTTGGATTCTGTTCCCGATGAATTGACAATATTCTGATACGGTAAGTATTGAACTGAACGGTTGTTGTTTCTGAAAATAGAACCCGTAGCATTAATAATAGCTCCATTTTTAGTGAAATCATGATAATCTCCCGGAATAATTGCTTCTTTCGCATATTCGATTGTTGAGTTTAATAAGACAACTTTACCTTGACCTCCAGAGCTTTGACTCACAGAATTATCGCCAAGCACTACAATGCCGTCCCAAAATTGTTTTCCGCAAGATTGAATGCAGGTTAGAGTAGAATTTGAAACATTCAAAAGTCCACCTGGCTCCACAATGAATTTTGTAGGCATACCAACCGTTTCGGAATTCGCCATTTCTATTGTGGCGTTTGAAATGTTAAGCACAGCACCAGCTTTTATTCTCACAATACCTTTTACTTGTAGGTTGGTTGTCCAATCAGTTGTTGTATTGTTTTGAATCACAGTTTCAAACGATACAGGAGCTGTTATGGCTGGATAATTATAAGTGATATATTGCTGACAATCTGATTCAATTAGTGCAGCGTAATAATCGTCCGCATTGTGCGATGAATTACCGACAACAAACAGTTTTCCATCCGCCGCTTCTGCTATGCGGTACATACACTCCTGTTTTTTTAGATCACCAGGTACAGTTTTTGGAGCGTTATCATCAGAATCAAATGAAGTTTCCCATAATTTGCTCAGGTTTTGATCGAATTTTGCAACGTAGGTATCCGTGTTCCAGTATGGCTCCACCGGAATTAGACCATTGTTAACGCATGAGGAAGTTGAAATGGAATTGGAATATGTTTGCAAGGCAGTAAAATTTGCGCCAATTGTATAATTTTCATTTTGACCTCTAACACTCGTTACTACAGCAAATCTATTATTTGTCGCTTTTGTAAGCCCAAGTCGCAAGTCATAAGCCTCTATGATCCCAATTGGAGTGGTAGTTAAATTACCTTGTAAATCAATTCGTCCAATATGTCCATTGCCTTTATTGAATGTGCTTCCATATAAACCTATTCCATTTATAGAACTAAAACTAGTAACCACAACAGAACCACTGGATTCCAGTTCAACATCAAATAAAGACGAGGCATTAGTATAGCCGTTGGTACTATAATACATAGGGTTTGTTGGCCAAGAAACCGTATTGTCAATTGATAAATCTGAAGCATTAATCTTGTAAACAAAACCATCATTTAAAGACTGATTTGGTTTATCTCTACCTCCGACAATAACACAACTGCCGCCAATGCAACTGAT
Organism: Crocinitomicaceae bacterium; assembly: GCA_041751955.1. GTDB lineage: Bacteria > Bacteroidota > Bacteroidia > Flavobacteriales_D > Crocinitomicaceae > UBA2040. Next base: position 78,367 of record JBGSIB010000016.1, on the reverse strand, counting down.
GGCTTTTGTATAATTACTGTAACTATCAGAATATAGTTGTTTTTGCAGAAGATAGCCTGTTGAAGCGTCTATTCTTGCTAAAAAAATCTCTTTATTCGGATTTCCACCGTTTGATTTGTCCTCATACTAGCCTAAAATAATTAGTTCTGTTCCCGTAACATTCAATGCTAAATCGGCCCCATCAATTTGCATATCTTTCAGTGTGTTTGAATTGTTCAGTAAATTTGGATCTGTTGGACCAGATAAGTCATATATATCTTTTGAACCATATAAATTCGACCACAAAACTGTACCATCTACATCAAAATGATACAATAAAATTCGAGGTTTGCGATATTTAACCGCATCTGCTGGGTCATTAATATCAACAGGGTTAATTTTATCCACTAAAGGTTGATTTGCAGCTCCTTGTGTAGGATTATACAAATACTTTTGCGGAACGTCGCCATACTTATATGCCGAAGTTGTTTCACCGATTGCATAGAAGGTTCCATTTGTTGGATGCTGAATCACACTGTTTAGGGATAATCCGTAATTGAGAGGTTTACACCACACCATTCGGCCTTTCAAATCAAATCGTGCGATTACTTGTCGATACTGAGAAATTGTTTCTCCATTGCTAAGTAAGCGAGGGCAATCATCTGTATTCCCTCCTTCGCTTCCTTTTACCAAAGGTGCTAGCATGAAATTTTCAAAACCTGGTGGGCTCAGTTGGTGTTCGGAAAAGTACATATTCTTGTAAGTCGTAAAACCGACAACAATATAACCTGTGTGTATAGAGTTTTCGTAAATTGGTTTCGTATCGTACCACCAATCTTCTCCACTCTCTGTTTGATTCGTTGGTTCGTCTTCTCCAACAAAAAGATTCACTGCTTCAAAAACAGCAGGCCCCTCGGGTGTTTGCGATGCCCATGTGATTTCCCTGTGCAATACAGGTGGTGGATTTGTTACTTGCGCAAAGTTTAGCCCTGAAAAAATAGTGATCAAAGCAAAAGCGAAAATGAATTTTGTTTTTTTCATCGTTTCATAAGTTTAAGTTAGTAATCTGGACTTTCGTCCTCAACCATACAAATCAAAACTAAAAAAATGATTTTTCAAAATTTAATTTTCGTCCAGGATAAAGTAATCTTTGAAAGTCCTTGATATTCAAAATATAGAGGTGATTAAAAACTGTGACTTAACATTTGCTATTCAAAATCCAAATGGAGTAAACTTGTATTTTGGCTTAATATATTGAACCTGAAACAAATTTTGTGCTAATCACAGGTTGAGATAATTTAGTAAATTTAATCGGAAAAATGGGTTTTCCTCGCATCAAAAACCGGCTCCAACCTCAAAAAAGGATAAACAATCTTTGACAAATACAATCCCTGCGGTGGCGCTGCAATCGGTAATTGATCGTCGGAATGTTCATTTTTCAGCACTTTTTCAAAATCCTCTAGGGATAATTCGCCATTTCCAACGAGGATAACTCTCGCCATGATGTTTCGAATCATTCCGCGTAAAAAACGGTTAGCGGTGATTTCAAAACAAAACTGTGTTTGGTCGGAATTGCTTGAAAAGGATACTTTTTTTATCGCACAAAGGGTGGAAGGGTGCGCATCGGGTGTCTTGCAAAAACCAATAAAATCTGAATAATTTGGCAATAACTCTACAGCTGCTTTCATACGATCAAAATCGAGAGGCTCCTGCATGTACAATGCGGAACGCGTTGCCAAATGCGCCATTTTTTTCGTGTGTAGAAAATATTGGTAGCGTCTTTCTGTGGCATGGAAACGAGCGTGGTCTGTTTCCCCAACTGGAATAATATCGTGTATGCTAATATCGTCGGGTAATACTTTATTCAAGCGAAAAAGCAAGTCAAAATCCCAGGTTTGTTGGGTTTCAAATTGAGCAAAGTACTGACTGGCGTGCACCAAAGCATCTGTTCTACCGCAACCATAAACGGTAATTTCTTCTTTGAAAATTTTAGAAATAGCGCTTTCGATTATTTCTTGAACACTTAAGACGCCAGTTTGCCTTTGCCAACCTCTGTAGCGCGTTCCGTCGTAACTAAGATGGAGAAAAAAGCGTTTCATTGTATAGCTTGAAGGAAGCACTCCATGTCTTCAAATTCGTAATCCGCTAAACTTATTTTTGGATTGGGTTCATGTGTTTTTTCTGGGATGGCAACAACGGTCATACGTGCAGCTTTACCAGCGATGATACCGGTCAAAGAATCTTCAATGACCAAACAGTCCACGGGATTAACATCGAGATTTTTAGCTACAGTCAAATAGACCGCTGGATGAGGTTTTCCATAATCTTCTGATTCTGCTGAGTGAACAAAATCAAAGGCTTCGGTCAATTTCAAAGTATTGAGAACCGCTTCAATTAAAACCGTAAAAGACGAGGTTCCCAAGCCGATTTTCATCCCTTTTTCACGAAGAAACTGAATTGTATCCACAACACCGGGCAGCGGTTTGCCATTTTCATGAATCAAACCAACCATTTCGCTCATGATTTGCGTTTCGACTTCTTTCAAGGAATATCCTTTCCATGGTGAAACAGTGTACCAATAAGCAATGACTTCGTCTATTCGCAGGCCTACAGTTTGTTGAAAATCTTTTTTAGTCAAGTTACAACCCAAAGAATCGAAAACCTTTTGCATGCCAATTTTCCAGAGCGGTTCGGAGTCAATCAGAACGCCGTCCATGTCAAAAATGACCGCATTGTATTTTTGAAGGTCTATCATTTTTTCTTTTTGTTCGACTTTTTAGCGAGAAAAACAACCTTGTACAAAAAGCCTCCGCCGAGACCTGTCGCCTCTTCATCTGCGACATAAATTTCACCTTTTGAATTAACTGCGACGCTCTCTTTTTGGGTAATGGGTGTAAGGTACGTCCATTGGATGAATTCTAATTTTTGATCAACAATTTTGTATTTCATCAAACGGTTGTAGGTCAACAAATAACAGATATCACCCTGAATATCAACCCCTGTGATACCATCCTGCCACCAGCCAACACTCCCGACATAAAGTTTTCCTATATATTTTGCTTTTTGCTTTTTGTCCTTCGGATCTATCGAATAAACATAGCTCATGCCATCAAAAGGTTCTGTTCGGCACTTTGTAAAAAGATAGAGCGAGTCATTGTAATAGGCCATGGCTTCGCAATCAAAGTGTAGATTTTTGTCTTTTGGTGGAAAACTGGTTTGATTGGAATACGCGAAATTCAACTTTTTGGAAGACACCTTTTTTTCCTTTTGCGCCTCTTTTAAAGAAACGACATAAATGCAAAGGTCTTCACGTTTGTTTTGATTATTGCCAAAATCGCCAATATATATGTTGTCTTTTCCATCAAACGCAATGTCTTCCCAATCTACATTTTCAGCATCTTTAACGCCTACTTCACGCGTTATTTCCCCTTTGAGATTGATAAAGTATAATTTTGCATCATTTCCACCATCGTTGATTCCCACCATCAAGTCATCGCTGATGAAAACCAGGCCTGAAATTTCTTTAAGTTCTTTGGAAAGCGAACCGACTTCCGTTTGAGCAGTGCAGGATACAGTAAGAAGCAAGAAAATAAAAAGACGCATCATTTTTTATTGATTCTAACGATTTCAATTCTTCTATCGCTTCCGGCTTCAATTGTAAAAAAGAACTTGTCCAATTCAAGTACGACGCCTGGTTCGGGTATGGATTCCAGATGATGAATAATCAAACCGCCTAATGTGTCATATTCATCTGAATCAGGAATACCGACATGGTAGTTATCATTCAAATGATCGATATCGGCACGTGCGGAAAAACGCCATTCATTTTCGCCTATTTCCTCTTCTATCCAATCTTCTGTATCGTGTTCATCTTCAATTTCTCCAAAGATTTCTTCGATGACATCTTCAATCGTAATGATACCTGATGTTCCGCCGTATTCGTCAACAACAACGGCAATATTACCAGCCTGCTGTGTAAACAATTCCAATAATTCCTTTCCGGGAATGGCTTCGGGAACAAAAGCCAAAGGCATGAGAATTTGTTTGATACTCGTCGGCATTTTAAACATTTCGTAAGAATGGACATACCCTATGATATTGTCAATAGAATCGCGGTAAACTAGGATTTTTGACAAGCCCGTTTTAACAAAAAGCTTGTGTAATACATCAATTTCTTTTTCAACATTAATGGCGATAATTTCCGTTCGTGGGATCATGCAATCACGTGCTTTCAAGCTGGAAAAGTCCAAGGCATTTTGCAGGATTTGCATTTCGTTACCAAAATCTTCCTCTTCCTTAATGCGTTCATTGAGGTCTTGAACATAATGTTCCAAGTCAACTTTTGAAAAAACCTTTTCCTCCGTGTCCCCCTCCGTTTTCAAGAGGCGCAGGAAAATGTTGCTGAGGAAAAGAATGATTTCAGTTGGAATGTACAATATCCAATAAATAAGATACATGGGCACTGCGGCCGCACGCAAGAAATAATTAGGATTAATTTGAACCAAAGCTTTTGGCAAAAATTCTGCTAAAATCAGCACCAAAATAGTAGAAATGATAGTTTGAAGAAGTAATATCAAGCCTGCTTCACGGATGCCCCAAGAAGACAAAATAGGATTAAGAATCATGGCTGCGTAGATACCAAAAAGCACCAATACAAAGTTGTTGCCCAACAGCAACATGGCAATGAAACGAGATTCTTGTTTGTAGAAATTACCTAAAATTCTACCTACGATGGATCCTTTTGAGCGATCGAGTTCTACCTTCAATCGGTTGGAAGAAATAAATGCGATTTCCATGCCTGAAAAGAAGGCAGAGAATAGCAAAGTAAAAACAATAATCAGAAACGAGGTGTCCATTTATATATGGATGAAGATAATCATTTTTTGCCATCAATTACGTCGAAACCAATGTCTTGGCGATAGTACGATTTTTCAAAATCAATTTGACGAATGGAATCGTAGGATTTTTCCAAAGCTGCTTCCAAATTCTTTCCGTAGGAAGTAACTGCCAATACACGACCTCCAGCCGAAGTCACTGCAGGGCCGTCAGCTTTAGTTCCTGCATGAAAAACAATGGAATTGGCAATAGCGTTCAAACCATAAATCTGTTTCCCTTTTTCATAAGCATCTGGATATCCTCCCGAAACCATCATTACGGTAGCAGCGCATCTTTCATCGAATTGCACATCACGTTCCGATAGTGTATTTGATTGAACACCTTCGAATAAATCAAGGATGTCGGATTTCAAACGAGGAATAACCACTTCCGTTTCAGGATCACCCATTCGGCAATTATATTCAATCACAAATGGTTCGCCTTTTACACTAATTAATCCAAAGAAAATAAATCCTTTGTAAGGAATTCCTTCGGTTCTCAAGCCTTTCACCGTTGGAACGATAACTTGATTTTTTACTTTGTCCATAAAGGCGGCATCTGCAAAAGGAACAGGAGAAACGGCTCCCATACCACCAGTATTCAAACCTTTATCGCCTTCACCAATTCGTTTGTAATCTTTTGCCTCTGGCAGTAATTTATAGGAATCTCCATCCGTAATAACGAAAACAGAACATTCGATACCGCTCAAAAATTGTTCGATAACCACTGTTTTACTGGCTTCTCCAAATTTTCCTTGCAGCATTTCGGTTAATTCTAATTTGGCTTCTTGCAAATCGTCCAAAATCAAAACGCCCTTTCCAGCGGCTAGCCCGTCTGCTTTTAGAACGTATGGAGATTTCATTTTATCCAAAAACTTTAATCCTTCAGATAAAGTAGCACGTGTAAATGCGCCATATTTTGCTGTAGGAATGTTGTGTCTAGCCATGAATTGTTTGGCGAAATCTTTACTTCCTTCTAGTTGAGCAGCTTGTTTTTGCGGACCAATTACACCCACTTTTGCCAAGGCTGGATTGGCCAAAAAATAGTCGTGAATACCAAGAACCAAAGGATCTTCAGGACCAACAACGACCATGTCAATTTCATTTTCAATAACGAAAGCACCAACTGCATCGAAGTCTGTTGGTTGAATAGAAACATTTTGTCCGTGAGCTCGCGTTCCAGCATTTCCTGGTGCGATGAACAAAGCTTCTAAAATGGAACTTTGTGCAATTTTCCATGCTAAAGCATGCTCTCTTCCACCGGATCCCAATAGTAGTACTTTCATAATTTTAACAATATTTCAAAATAGATTCAAAAAAAGCGCGACCATCTTCATTGGCCAAATCTCGGTCAGCTGCTCGCTCTGGATGAGGCATCATTCCGAAGACATTTCTACCCTCGTTGCAAATTCCAGCGATGTTGTTGATAGAGCCATTTGGATTCGCTTCGTCTGAAACTTCACCGTTTTCATCAACATATTGGAAAAGAACTTGCTGATTGTCCGTCAATTTTTTGATGGTTGCATCGTCTGCGTAAAAACGACCTTCGCCGTGGGCAATAGGAATTTTATAGCTTTTTTCAGGAGATAAACCTTTTGTAATAGCCGTATTGTCTGTCGCTTTTTTCAAATAAACATTTTTACAGATGAACTTTTGTTGATCATTGTGTAACAAAGCACCATCCAAAAGACCAGCTTCGGTTAAAATTTGAAAACCATTGCAAATCCCCATTACGTATTTTCCCGCTTTTGCGTGTTCGATAACCGAACCCATGATAGGAGAAAGTTTAGCAATTGCGCCGGAGCGAAGATAATCTCCGTAGGAGAATCCTCCTGGAAGCACGACGAAATCAACCCCTTTGAGGTCAGTATCCTTGTGCCAAAGACGTTCAACTTTTTGTTTGAGAAGGGTTTCTAGCACGTAGACCATGTCTTCGTCGCAGTTTGAACCCGGAAAGGTTACAACACCAAATGTCATTTTTTTATGCTTGTAAAGTTGCTGTAAAATTACTCATTTTGACGTCGAAAAAAACGACGAGTTCGTGAAAGTTTTCCAGAAAGCCTAAGAATGGGCAAAAAAGATTTTTCCGACACTGTAGATTAGGATCAAATACACCAAAAAGCTGCTGAACCCTTGGTATTTTTTGTTCAATAAACCGAAGGACATAAAAAAGCTAATGGGAATAAATAACAAGCTGAAACGTTCGATTTGCTTAAAGAAAACATAATCGAGTCCACCCAAAACTAGACTAAAAACGGAAAAAAGAACCAGCGCCCGCATCAGTTTTTTAGCGCGAATGGACGTTTTTTGACTTTGTTGATTGAGGGCCAGAAAACTTACAATGACAGTACAAATTACCAATCCGGCCGTTACCAAGAAGTCGATTTGAATTTTATTATAGTTCGTCGAAGTTTTGAGTAATCGCATATCCATTGGATTGTTTTGGAACCAAGAGAAAATAAAAGCATACAAGATGGGGATTCCGAAACCCACGCACAACAAAATAAATTCGCGCAATAAAAATGGACGAAGCGCAACTACCATCAAATACAAAAATGGGAAGAATAGTAAAACCGCAGGATGAAAAGTACAAGCCAATCCCGCTAAAAAACCAGCGTTAAAAACGGCCTTATTTCCAGATTCGTTTTGAGCAAGTTTAAAGATTTCAAAAAGAGCCAGGATCAATAGAAAATGAGAAATGGATAGTCCGTCAAGCTGATAAAAAGCATGATAAAAAGCGAAATAGGCGATATAGATTAAAGATGTGATGTAGCTATTTCGATCGATGAAATCATTTCTGTTGAAGAGGAGATTCAATAACATTGCATTTCCCAAAGCGAACAAGGGACCCATGGTTAGCGTCAGCCATTGCGGAAATTTAAATTCACTTCCCCATATTCCCAAGTTGGTCATGGATGCATATTCGTAGTAGCCTGACCACAAATTCAAAGCAACCAATAACCCAATTATCAAAGGCAAAAGAAGCAAAACTATAGGACGATTTCCGGTAAACCACTGTAACATCTCTGCGAAGATAATTAAAAAAAGGTGTGTTCAGTTTACGTATAGTGCTTGAAGAAAATTAGCCCGAAAAGCCGAAAGCAATTTCGTTCTAAGCCGTAGGAAGTATTTCATTTTCATCATCAAAACACGAGGTTTTTCCGTAGCTTTGCAGCATGATATTGTACAACGTAACAGTGAGTATTGACGCGACAGTAGGTGAGCAGTGGCTAAAATACATGCGTGAAAAACACATTCCAGAAGTCATGGAAACGGGCCATTTTTTGGAAGCAAGATTGTGTCGAGTGCATGGCGAAGAAGAAGGTGGAATGACCTTTGCGACAACTTATGTATGTCCCGACCAAGAAACGTTTGATCAATACGAAGCCAAACATGCTCCAGCATTGCGAGATGAATTTAACAAAATGTGGGCAGGAAAATTCGCAGCATTTCGCACTTTTTTAAGTGTTGTAGAAGAATTTAGAAAATGAGCGTAACTCCTAAAAAACATCTTGGACAACATTTCCTCACAGACAAAAACATGTGTCGGAAAATTGCCCAACAGTACAAAGCTAATTTCGGGTGCACAAATGTTTTAGAGATTGGTCCAGGAATGGGCGCTTTGACAGAATTTTTGTTGGAAAGAGGTGACTTGAAGGTTAAAGTAATGGAAATTGATGCCGAATCCGTGGAATATCTGGAAGCCAACAAACCAGAACTGCACGGCCATATTTTTTCTTCCGACTTTTTAAAAACAGACATCACACAATTATTTGACGGTGAACCTTTTGGCGTAGTGGGTAACTTTCCCTACAACATTTCTTCACAAATCATATTCAAGTGCATTGAAAACAGAGATTTAGTTCCTGAAATCATGGGCATGTTTCAAAAAGAAATGGCTGAACGCATCGCTGAAAAACCAGGAACGAAAGTTTACGGGATCATTTCCGTTTTGACACAAGCCTTCTACGATATTGAATATTGTTTTACAGTAGATGCTCAAATGTTCAATCCACCGCCAAAAGTTCAATCAGGCGTTATACGCTGCACACGAAATGCAACGGACAAACTAGACTGCGACGAAAAACTGTTCATTCAAGTGGTGAAAGCCTCGTTCAATCAGCGCCGAAAAACCATACGTAATTCTGTAAAAGGAATGCTAAAAGGAAACGTGGTGGATGACCCAATTTTCAACCTTCGCCCCGAACGACTTTCCGTCGAACAATTTGTGTATTTAACGAATTTGATTGCTGGGTTGGAGGATGTTGTGAAAAAGGAGGCGTGATGGGCATTGAGGTTGATTGCGCCAATTCAATGTAATTAAGAAGAATCCACCACACCTTAATGCAGTCACGCAGTGACCTTAACTCCTAAATGTTTAATAAAATGTATTTAATCAGATAAGAACTTACCCAACCTTCTCCACAGAAACAGCCTTCTCCGAATAATTCAACAACTTTTTCGCTGTTTTAATTATCCCAGCAGCGTCAAATCCGCAATCTGTCCACAATTCTTTTTGTGTTCCGTGATGCACGTACAAATCAGGAATACCCAATCGTACCACTTGCGCCGAATAATTATGATCTGCCATAAATTCGATAACAGCCGAACCAAATCCGCCCATCACACAACCGTCTTCAACAGTAATCACTTTCTTGAATTTTGAGAAAACCTCGTGCAACATAACTTCATCGATGGGTTTCACGAAACGCATGTCGTAATGCGCCACAGACAAACCTAATTCTTTCATTTCAGCAATCGCTTTAACAGCAAAATTTCCGGGATGACCAATGGTCAAAATCGCCAAATCATCTCCGTTCGTAACCTTGCGACCTGTTCCAACTTTTATTTCTTTCAAAGGAGTTTTCCATTCAGTCATAACACCGTTTCCACGTGGGTAACGTATGCTGAACGGACCTTTGTTATCAAGCTGAGCTGTGAACATTAAATTGCGCAATTCTTCCTCATTCATTGGTGCAGAAACCACCATATTAGGAATACATCGCATATAAGCCAAATCGTATGCACCATGATGTGTTGCACCATCTGCACCGACCAATCCACCTCTATCCAAACAGAAAACAACATTCAAATTTTGAAGTGCTACGTCATGCAAAACTTGATCGTAAGCACGTTGCATAAAAGAGGAGTAAATGTTGCAAAAAGGAACCAAACCTTGTGTTGCCAAACCAGCAGAAAAAGTAACAGCATGTTGTTCAGCAATACCAACGTCAAAAGCACGTTTTGGCATCGCTTCCATCATGATATTCAACGAACAACCTGAAGGCATCGCAGGTGTGACACCCATGATTTTATCGTTTTTCTCGGCTAATTCGACTATTGTATGACCAAAAACATCTTGATATTTAGGTGGTTCTGGTTGCTTGGGAACAATTTTAACGATTTCGCCCGTTTCCTTATTGAAAACACCAGGAGCGTGCCATTTTGTAGGGTTTCCTTCTTCAGAAAATTTATAGCCTGCACCTTTTCGAGTGATACAATGCAACAATTTCGGACCAGGAATGTGTTTTAAATCTTCTAATATTTTTGCCATTCCTATTACGTCATGACCATCAACTGGACCAAAATAGCGGAAGTTCAAGGATTCAAACAAGTTGCTATTTTTCAGCAAACCAGTTTTCATAGCACTAGAAATTTTAGAAGCTATAGTTTGCGCATCTGGACCAAACTTGGATATTTTCCCCAAGAGTTTCCAAACATCGTCTTTTACTTTATTGTAGGTGTGAGAAGTCGTAATATCTGTCAAATACTGGTTCAAAGCCCCAACATTTGGATCGATAGACATACAATTGTCGTTCAAAATCACCAAGAGATTGGCATCTTTTTCAAAACCAGCATGATTCATCCCTTCGAAAGCCAAACCAGCAGTCATGGCACCGTCACCAATGATAGCGACATGCTGACGTTGCGGTTCTCCTTTGTAATTGTTGGCAACCGCCATACCCAAAGCAGCGGATATAGAAGTTGAACTGTGACCAACACCAAAGGTATCGTACTCACTTTCAGATCGTTTTGGAAAACCAGAGATGCCTCCTTTCAAGCGATTGGTATGAAAAGCTTCGCGTCTTCCAGTAAGAATTTTATGTCCGTACGCTTGGTGACCAACGTCCCAAACAATTTGATCGTAAGGTGTATTGAATACATAATGCAGTGCCACGGTCATTTCCACCACACCTAAACTCGCTCCAAAATGCGAATTGCCAATTTCAGAAATCACATCAACGATATATTGACGCAATTCATCCGATACTTGCGGCAAGTCGTCGTGGGTAAAGTTTTTCCGTAAATCTTCAGGAAGATTAATTTTTTCTAAAAAAGGTCCGGCTTGATATGTACTCATGTTCCTGTATTCAATGCAAATTTATTGGTAATTGCCTTAGTAACCAACAAGTGAGGGTTTTATTTTGTTCGAAGTGTTAATATTTGGGAAACTGAATTATAGAATTGAACACGGATTGAACGAATTGGACGGATTTTCAACGATTTTTTTTGACTTCAGAGATGAAACGGATTTAAACAACAGGAAATAAGATCCGTTTTATCCTATAAATCAGTGTCATCCGCGTTCCATCATTTCGCGTAAACCATCAACAATCCCGCCCAAATCCTGCTTCATCATGCATTTAAAATGCTTTTTCGGGCAAGTTTGGTAACCTATTTTGGAGCAAGGTCGACACGACAAATCTTTCACTTCGTGTATGGAAAACAATTCGGGTTTTTGTGGAAAGTAAGGATACATGCCAAATTCAGGAACCGTATTGCCCCAAACAGAAACGACGGGCACTTCAAAACAGGAAGCAATGTGCATCAAACCAGTATCATGCGTCAACAGAACAGCAGCTTGTTCAACAACTGAAGCGCTTTGTTGCAAATTCAATTTTCCGCAAAAATTTTGGATCTTATTGACCGGTAATCCAGCGAGAATTTCTTGGGCTTTCGTATCATCTTCTGGTCCACCAAGCAGAACAATAGGTGCATTTATTTGCCTTAAAATTTTAATCAATTGTTCTGTCGGCAAGGTTTTGGTCGCAAACTGAGCGCCAATGGCAACACCTATGTATTTCTTTTTTTCCAAGGAAAATGAGGCGGCCACATCTATTTTGTTTTCGATGGAAATATAAAATTCGCAAGGCAAAGCGTCGTTTTTCACACCTAAGCTAAGCACTGTATCAAAATACCGATCAACAATATGAACCTTTGGCATTTTGTCCATTTTCATGTTTACCAACATCCATTTTTCTACGTTCAATTTGCGAAAAGAAGTGTTCGCCCGACCCAATTTTTTCTTCAACGCCAACGTTCGAACATTGTGGTGCAAATCCACGACGTGATCAAAATTTTCCTTTTTCAATTCAGAAAGCACCTCGTCTATAGAGTCTTCAATCGTCCACAATCGATCAATTCGTGGATTGTTTTCCAGTAGCGAAGCAAACTTTTTCTTGGTTAGATAATGAATTTCGCAGTTCGTGATTTGTTCTTTCAGGCCACGCAATACAGGTGTAGTCAATATTATGTCACCTATGGAACTGAAACGAACAACCAATATTTTCATGAAACAAAAGTATAAATTAACATGAGTTCTGTTGTCGAGGTGACTTAAATTAGTCTGGACGAAAATTTTTTGGTCCAAACAATTTTCCAATTTCCAATTAGGCTTTTTGTCGTAGAGGTAATTTTTTCTGATTCAATTGTTCATTTGAACAAGTCAAACAGAATTCTCCTTAAATTTGCCCTGAAAAAAAGAATCAGAAATGGGAAGAGCGTTTGAATACCGAAGAGCCGCAAAAGAGAAACGTTGGGACAAAATGTCGAAATTATTTCCGCGTTTGGGGAAAGCCATAACGATGGCCGCCAAAGAAGGTGGAGATGATCCAGCAATGAATGGAAAATTGCGATCGGCTATTCAAAATGCGAAAGCCCAAAACATGCCGAAGGACAATATTGAGGCAGCCATTAAACGCGCTACGCAAAAAGATGTAGAGTCTTTCCACGAAATTATATACGAAGGAAAAGGTCCGCATGGTGTTTTGGTTTTCATGGAATGTGCAACGGACAATCCAACACGTACAGTTGCCAATGTTAAGGCCTATTTCAACAAAGCAAATGGACAAATTGTGGCAACGGGTTCATTGGAATTCATGTTCAACCGCAAATGCGTTTTTGAAATTGAAAAAATAGATGGTGTTGATCCCGAGGACCTAGAGTTAGAGTTGATAGACGCAGGATTGGATGAAATCGAAGTTTTGGATGACAAGCTGGTGATTTATGGTGACTATACTTCCTTCGGAACCTTGGCCACGGCTTTGGAAGAAAAAGGAATTGAGCCATTAAAGTCCAACTTAGAAAGAATCCCCACTTCACCTGTTGAGTATACAGAAGAGCAATTGGTCGACATCGAAAAACTCTTGGATAAAATCGATGATGATGATGACATCCAACAAGTTTTCACCAACATTGCCTAGAATTTAATCTTAGAATTCCTAAATTTAGCCTTTCGTACAATAAACGCGGCCTTTTGCGTTAATGGAGTACGTTAAGAAAAAAAGAATGAAAAATATTTCCGGATTCCTATGGGGAGCAGTAGTGCTCCTTTTTGTTCTTGGGGCATGCAACCCTGCGAAGAATACGGCTATTAATCGCGCTTATCATACCACCACTGCTCATTACAACGGTTATTTCAATGCCAACTTATTATTGGACCAAGCACTGGACGAATACAGAAGAAATTTGAAAGAAGACTATTATACACTTCTACCACTTCAAGTTTATCCAGATACAGCGGCTGTTCGAAACATGTACCCTGCAATTGATACGTCCATTGCGAAGTGTACGAAAGTGATACAGAATCATTCGATGCCCGGCAGTGCGCGACCAAATCTTAAAAAAGAGGAAAACAACAATTACATAGATGAAAATTGGACCACAATAGGTAGAGCCAGTTTCATTCGCCGAGACTATGATGCAGCGATGAAAAACTTCCAATTCATCAAAAAGTTTTATACCAATGATCAGTCTAATTATATAGGTGAACTATGGATGGCCAAAACGAACATCGCCCAAGGCAAGTATACAGATGCTGGGTTCAATTTGGACAAGTTAGACAAGGCGCTAGAACTTGAGGCGGAAGCAAAAAAAGACAAAGACTTCAAAACCTTTATGCGTAATTTGAAAAAGTCGAAAAAAGCTAGAGCCAAAGACAAAGAGAATGAACCTGCGCCATTTCCAAAAGAAATTATGCCGGATTATTATTTGACAAAAGCAGAACTGAATCTAGCACGAGGTGAAAAAGAAGATGCGATTAAAAATCTTCAAGAAGCGGCCAAAATTATACGGCCTAAGACTAAAAAAGCACGAATTTATTTTATTCTCGGCCAGTTAAAAGAAGAGTCAGGTGATTTTCCAGGGGCTATCACAAGTTACTCCAAAACGATTAAAAGCAATGCCCCTTTTGAAATGGAATTCAGTGCTCGATTGAAAAGAGCATATCTTAGCGGCAGCGATAAGCTGATAAAAGACTTAAATAAGATGTTGAAGGATGCTAAAAATGCTGAATTCAAGGATCAAATTTATTACGCATTGGCCAACATTGAATTGTCAAACGGTAATGAAGCAAAGGCTGTTGAATATTTGACATCCTCCGCGTTTTACTCTACAACAAATACGCGCCAAAAAGGAATGGCTTATGAGAAAATGGGCGATTTGCGATTTGCGAAACGAGACTATGTTCCAGCACAAAAATATTATGATTCATGCGCGAAAGTTATCAATGACAAATACCCAAATGCTGAGGCCATCCGTAACAAAGCAGGTAAATTAAAGGACTTAGTTGTAGCCGTGGAAACAGCTCAATTTGAGGACAGCGTTCAGCGAATTGCCGAAATGAGTGATGAGGATCAAGCGAAATTTTTGGAAGATGTTGCTGAGAACTTGAAAAAACAAGAAGCCGATCGCAAAAAACGAGAAGCTGAAAAGTTATTGGCATTACAGAAAAATGACGCTGCTTTGAATCAAAATCAAAAAGGGAACACCTTTGTTTTTTCTAATGCTAAGGCAAGAGCAAAAGGGTTTGATGATTTTAAACGTCTTTGGGGCAGTCGTGAAAACGAAGACGATTGGAGGCGTAGTGATAAGATTACAACAACTATCAACGCAGTTACAGAAGATGGGGAAGTGGTCGAGGATAGCGTAAAAGTAGAAGCTCCTGAAGTGAAAGATCCTTTTGCAGTTGAAAATTTGGCGAAAAACATCCCAAAAGGCGATTCTGCAATGAATGCTTCGAGACAACGTTTAGTCGCAGCTTTGTATAAAGCCGGAATCATTTATAAAGATCAGTTGAATGAAGAGGCTTTAGCTAGCAAACAATTCAATGCTGTTGTCGACCAAAAATTTGAAAATGATTTCAAGGTTATGTCGGCTTACCAGATGTATACCATGTATGAAAAGTCAAACAAAGCAGAGGCAGATATTCATAAAAATTATATTTTAAATTATTATCCCAATTCCGATTACGCCTGCTATTTACGAGATCCTGATTGCTTTGTTAAGAAAAAAGAATTTGATGCAAAAGCAGAAAAAGAGTACGTAGAAGCGTTGAATCGTTATCGACAAGGGTTGTTTTATCCTGCGCTTACCAGAGCGGAAAGCGTTATTGCAGACGAACCTAAAAACGAATTTCGTTCAAAATACATCTTACTCAAGGCTATGTGTCAGGGAAAATTGAATGAAGATAAATCCACGCTATTGCCAACTTTGAATATGTTAGTATCAGAGTTCCCAGACACTCCTGAGTCAATACGAGCGAAAGAAATGATTGATATAATCAAAAATGGATTCTCTGTAAATGAAGAAATTGATTTTAACAAAAAGTCCTTATACGTTTATGATGATGCTGCAAGTCACTTCGTAATGATATTCTTGCCAGAAGGAGATAATTCTAGTTTATCCAAAACAAAGGTCAGTGAGTTCAATAAAGAATTTTACTCTAGAGCTAAATTGAAGATTAATTCGAAAATTTTTGGCGATGATAAAAGCGTTATTTTAATTGACAAATTTGAAAATGATTTGGATGCCAAGGAATATATGCGGACCTTTAAGGCAACAAGAAAGCATTTATTTGAGCTTCAAAACGCTAAAACCATTCTCATTACTCAAGAAAACTTAAAAACACTTTTTGAAACGCAAAAATTAAAGGAGTACGAAGAATTTTGTGTTGAATATTATTAATCCTTTTCGAGAGTTAACATGTTAGGAAAAAAGAACAACAACAGTCAAATAGAAGCCCCAGACCGATTGAATCGTTTGGTGGAAGGAGCAAAAATCATTGGTGAATTGATTACGGATTCAAGTATTCGAATTGACGGCGAAGTTGTTGGCAATATAACTTGTGCGGGTAAAGTCTTGTTGGGTGAGAATGCTCTGGTTAAAGGGAATTTAACATGTAACGAAGCCGACATTGAAGGAAAAGTAGTTGGGGACATGAAAGTAGACACTTTACTTACTTTACGTGAAAAAGCCCGAATTGAAGGGAATATTTCTACCAACCGGATTGAGATTCACCAAGGCGCAGTTTTCTTGGGCAATTGTGCAATGGGTGGCGCAGCACCTGCGTCAAATTCAAAACCAATTCAACAAGCCAAAAATCAGCCTGAAGATATCGTTTATTAGATGAAAAAGTCCTCTTCTCCTATGGGGAAATACGCTCGTTTTTCTGGAATAGTTATTCAGATGGGTGTTATCATTGGTCTTTTCTCATGGTTAGGTGTTTTTTTGGATGGAAAATACAATACAGGAAAACTTTGGACCATTATCCTATCTTTAAGTGGGGTTACGGCGGCACTATATCTTATTATTAAAGAAGTGATTCAAAACAGTAAAGACGATGAATAAGTGGGCAATTTATAATGCCCTTTCTTTAACCATTTATTTTATTGGGGCGTTTTTTGTTAGCATCAAAGTGAATGAAGAGTTAGTTAGTCGACCTTTGTTTTTTGCCTTTTTTGCCAGTTGGCTTTCGCTGATGTTAGGGATACAAATAATGCATTTGGCTTTCAAAAAAGGACAATTCATCAATCGCTTTTTAAGCACCACAGTTTTTCAAATTTTAGCTTTTTTAGCCTTGTGCGTGTATATTTATTATACCGGAATGGGACCAATTCGACCAGTTTTGTTGAGTTTAGTCGTAGTGCACATGGGGGGTATTTTAATTCAAACTATTTATTTTTTGCGTTTCGCGAAGACGACAGAATAGTGATTTAAACTACAGTTAGTCATATATTTAACTAACTGTTTCAACAATCTAAGAATCCTATTCAATTCATTATTTATTTGCTGGGTGCTAAAAACTTTTTTCGATTTTATTTGTTTTGATTAAAAAATAAACATTACATTTGATTAAGAATTCGTCAAAATATGAAACATTTAGAAGTTGGAGATAAAGTTCCGGATTGGTCAGGTAAAGATCAAAACGGCAATTTAATTAGCGCAAAAGATTTTAATGGAAAAAAAGTAGCCATTTATTTTTATCCGAAAGACAATACACCTACATGCACTGTTCAAGCCTGTAATTTACGAGACAATTGGAGCGAGCTTAAAAAAGCGGGGGTTGAAGTAATTGGCGTTAGCGCTGATTCTGAAAAAAGTCACCAGAAATTCATTGAGAAATTTGACCTTCCTTTTACTTTGGTTGCAGATGAGGAAAAAAGAATGTTGAATTTATTCGGTGTTTGGGGAGAGAAAAAATTCATGGGTAAAACTTTTGATGGAATTCACCGAACCACTTTTCTCGTAGATGAAAAAGGTATTTTAACAGGGGTAGTTGAAAAGCCTAAATCGAAAGAGCATACCAAAGAAATTTTAGAAATTTTCAACAAAAAATAGTACAACGTAAATACCTTACGATCTCAGACATAATCTTTGTATCGTTCAATTATAAATTAAACCCTTCCGCCTAGGTGGAAAACTAAACATAAACCGATATGTCAGTTAAAGAAGTAAACGCAGAAAAATTGAAAGCACTCCAACTAACAATGGAGAAGCTTGACAAAGCTTACGGTAAAGGAACCGTAATGAAATTAGGAGACAGTCCTGTGGTAGCCGTAGAGGTTATTCCATCGGGGTCTTTAACCTTAGATCTAGCCTTGGGTATCCATGGTTATCCAAAAGGAAGAGTTGTAGAAATCTACGGCCCAGAATCGTCAGGCAAAACAACTTTGGCCATTCATGCAATTGCCGAATGTCAGAAACAAGGGGGAATAGCTGCATTCATTGATGCAGAGCATGCTTTCGATCAACAATACGCTAAAAATTTAGGAGTCGATATTAATAACCTAATCATTTCTCAACCGGACAACGGGGAGCAAGCGCTGGAAATTGCAGACAACTTGATACGCTCGGGGGCTGTCGATTTGTTAATCGTCGATTCAGTTGCGGCACTTACACCAAAAGCAGAGATAGAGGGTGAAATGGGTGATTCTCAAATGGGGTTGCAAGCTCGTTTGATGTCGAAGGCTTTAAGAAAGTTAACAGGTTCCATTAATAAAGCAGGTTGTTGCTGTATTTTCATCAACCAATTAAGAGAAAAAATTGGTGTGATGTTCGGAAATCCGGAAACAACTACTGGCGGAAATGCATTGAAATTTTATGCATCTGTCCGAATTGACATTCGTCGTTCGTCACAAATTAAAGATGGTGATGAAAACACGGGTAACCGAGTGAAGGTTAAAGTTGTGAAAAACAAAGTGGCACCTCCTTTCCGAAAAGCTGAGTTTGATGTAATGTACGGACAAGGGATTTCAAAAGTTGGAGAAATTATTGATTTGGGTGTTGAATTGAATATCATCAATAAAAGTGGTTCGTGGTTTTCGTATGGAGAAACAAAATTAGGACAAGGTAGAGATTCTGTTAAACAATTGGTTCTTGATAATCCTGAATTAATGGATGAATTAGAAAATAAAATTAAAGAAGCTCTTAGTCCTGCAAGCCAACCCGTGCTTGCAGATTAAACTAACTGCATATCGGAAGATGGCATCCAGAAATTGGGTGCCATTTTTTGTTTTAAAGAGTTAAGAGTTTGTATTTCAAGTTATAACTCTTATCTTTTTACTCAAATTTATTAGTTATGTACAAATTTATCTTTATTTTCTTCGTTATTGTACTATTCTCCGGAGCAAGTACTGGGTGGTCTCAAACGTATTTTCAATCTTATATCCCAACAAAAGTTGAGGTAAATGCTCAAACTATTCAAACTACGTCAGCACTATATTTTCAGGTGGATTTAAATGCCTTGAAATCAGAATTACAGGCTGCGCCGTACAGAGAGAACGCCAATATTTATGAGTCTAATTTTTATCTCCAACTTCCAAATATGAAAGGAGGAACGAGCACTTTTCGTGTATTAAGAAATCAAACAATGCATCCAGAATTGAATTTGTTGTTTCCCGATATTCTTACTTTCGACGGCATCAATATCAATGATCCATACGAAACAGCAAAATTTGATATAACACCGCAAGGCTTTCATGGCATGATTTATAGCCCAAATCATTCTACAATTTTCTTTGATCCAATCCATCATTTTAACCAGCCGAATAAAATAATGGCTTATTATAAGAAAGACTTTATTACTGAGAAATCAATGAGCTGCGATGTTGGGCCAGTTGAAAAAGACTTTGAAAAATTGATAAAAGGTGGACACAATGTTCCAACTAAACAATATGGTTCTTGTCAACTCAGAACTTATCGTTTAGCACTTGCGGCAACCGGAGAATACTCCACTTTTCATGGTGGCACGGTCGCACTCGCTCAAGCTGCCCAAGCGACAACAATGAACCGAGTTAATGGTGTTTATGAGCGTGAAATGGCCATTACTATGGTCATAGTGATCAATAATAATTTATTGGTTTTCACGAATGCTGGAACGGACCCATATACGAATGGTACTCCGGGAACTATGATCACCCAAAATCAAACACAATGTACCAATTTGATCGGGTCAAGCAACTATGATATTGGACATGTCTTTGGAACAAATTCAGGCGGACTTGCAGGCTTGGGTGTGGTGTGCATTAATACACAAAAGGCTCGTGGGGTTACCGGAAGCGGTGCGCCAGTTGGTGACCCTTTTGATATAGACTACGTGGCACATGAAATGGGTCACCAGTTTGCTGGCAATCACACTCAAAACAACGCCTGCAACAGAAATAATAGTACAGCAGCGGAAACAGGAAGTGGGATTACAATTATGGGATATGCTGGAATTTGTGCACCAAATGTTGGTTCAAACTCAATAGATCATTTTCATGCAGTGAGCTTAACCGAAATAAGCAATTTTGTTACCAGCGCCGGACACACATGTCCCGTAGTAACTTCTTTGTCAAATGTGGCTCCTCAAATTTCGAGTACAGTAGGAAATATTTCTGTTCCAATTAGTACGCCTTTTGCCCTACATTGCATAGCTACTGACGCAGATAACGATGCCTTGACATACAACTGGGAACAAACGGATGTTGCCGTTAGCACGCAATCTCCTGTTCCTACAGCAACTGGAGGACCGAGTTTTAGAAGTTATGTTTCAAGTCCAGACTCTGTAAGGTATTTTCCAAATTTGACTGACCTTTCAAACAACGGTCCATTCACTTGGGAGTCGTTACCGTCTGTTGCGCGGACCATGAATTTTAGAATTTCTGTACGCGATAATCATTCAGGGGGAGGATGCACTGATTTCGACAATGTAACAGTTACAACAGTTGCATCAGCAGGACCTTTCGTGGTAACATACCCCAGTGCAACAGGGATAACTTTATCTGGAGGCACCGCTCACACTGTAACATGGTCTGTTGCCAATACATCGGCCGCTCCAATTTCTGCTGCGACGGTCAGAATTCTACTTTCTACGGATGGTGGTCTGACTTACCCAACTATTCTCACGTCGGGAACTGCAAATGATGGTTCACAAGCCGTTTCTTTTCCCAATATTAATACCACTACGGCACGTGTAATGGTAATTTCTTCTGCGGGCACTTTTTTCGATATTTCAGATAATAATTTTACTATTGTTCAAGCGGCTTTGGGGTATACAATCACTGCTAGTCCTTCAAGCCAATCTATTTGTCAAGGTAGTAATGCTGTTTATACTGTTTCAACTAGCGCAATTGGATCGTATAGTGTTCCTATAAATTTGTCGGCGAGCAATGTTCCTGTTGGCGCCACGGTTAATTTTTCTCCTAATACTGTCAACCCTGGACAATCTTCTACAATGACATTGTCGAATCTTCCTGCAGGCAACTTTAACGTAACAGTTGCTGGTAACAGCGGCTCTATTAACAACAATACCACTGTGGCGGTTAATGTTGTTGCTAGTTCCTTACCGGCGGTTTCATTGACATTTCCTGCCAATGCGGCTACTGGAGTTGTTGCACCTGTTACCTTTACATGGGCTTCAATACCCGCAGCATCTTATTCCATTCAGATTTCAACATCTCCAAGTTTCTCAAGTATTTTTGCACAAGCAACTGGCCTCGGCACAGCTAGTTTTACAGGACCAGCTATGTCAAACGGCACAACATATTACTGGAGAGTAAATGCTGAAAATGGTTGTAGTACAACGCCATATACAACAGCGAGCTTTACGACCGCAACTTGCTATTCAGTATCCGCTACAGACGTTCCAATTTCCATATCGCTTTCCGGAACACCTACGATTGCATCAACAATAAATTTTGGTGTAGTAGGAACTATTACTTCGGTTACGGTTCCCAATGTTACTGGAACCCATACTTGGGTTCAAGATTTAACATTCACATTAATTAGTCCAGATTTAACGAGTACCACATTGTTATCGCCAATTTGCGGCTCATTGGATAATTTCAATTTAGGTTTTGACGATGCTTCGCCCTTAACGTCAGTTCCTTGTCCACCAACGTCAGGGCTTGTTTATCAGCCTGTAGGAAGTTTGAGTGGCCTTGCTGGTGAGACAAGCAATGGCAACTGGGTTCTTCAAATTGCCGATGGCGCTAATCAAGATGGAGGTGTATTAACGGCTTGGGAAATCAACATTTGTCTTGTACCTACATGTTCACCTACCGTTCCAGTTGTAGCTGGTACTTATGCTGTATCAAACACGATAACAGATGGAGGAGGTGCAATTTATTCATCGATAGGATGTGATTTAATAGGTGTTATATCCGATGCTGCAGGCGGAAATGTTTTAGGTGGAACGAACGTGAGTTCGACCTTATTAACTGCTATTCCCACCCCTAATGTTGAGGGTTATCTGTATGGAAGACGATCCTATACTGTTTCTCCGAATAGTGACGGGGAGGCTGTAGTTACCTTTTATTTCACCCAAGCTGATTTTGATAACTACAATGCAAATAATGTCGGCTTTTTGGACTTACCAACTTCCGGAAACAATGTTGATCCACTTAAAGATAATTTTAGAATATTAAGAACTGATGGTTCTGGCTTTACGATATCAGCTCCACAAGGAAGCTTTTTAAATTGGAACGGCACAGATTGGGAATATACAGTCACAATGACCAGTGTAAATGCCACGTTTGACTTTACCACAATGCCGTCTTGTGTTGGTGTTAATGTTAACAATTTACAAGCTTCAAATATAACGAATACGAGTGCTTTATTAACTTGGGACAATTTGATCACTTTTCCTACTCATGGATGGTTCAGCCTTCAATACAGAATAGTAGGTTCACCAGTATGGACATTTGGAGGAACATCAAATAATGGGACCACAAGCAAACCCCTTTACGGATTATTATCTGGAACGAATTATGAAGTGCAAATCCGCAGACATTGTTCGTCCCAAAGTGAAGGGGCGTGGAGTGCTTCGGTGCCTTTTACAACTCTTTCCGGTGGTTGTTCATCGCCTATGATTTTAAATAGCAGTGTGGTTGCAGGAAATAATTATGTTACAGTTACTTGGTCTGCAGTTGCGGGTGCAGGATGGTACGAATTTAGATATAAACCGTCGAGCTCGTCTACCTGGATTTTTGGAGGGACAATAGGAGGTTCTGCTGCCAGCAAAACTATTTTTGGTTTGATTTCTGGCTTAAGTTATGACATACAGGGAAGAACTTATTGTCCAAATGGAGATGGAAGTTCTTGGTCAAATACGGTGGTTGGTGTGACAGGTTCTGCTCCTTGTTCCTTACCACCGATTTTAATATCGCCAAATGCAACTCCAACTAGCATAACTATTTCATGGGCTTCAGTTCCTGGCGCAAGCTGGTACAGCTTTCAATACAAAGAAAGTAGCTCCAGCACATGGATTTTTGGAGGAACTGCTAGTGGAGCGACTACTGCTAAAACATACAATGGCTTGAATTCAAACACACAATATGATTTTCAAGCCAGATCTTATTGTTCAAACAATGTGCCTGGAAATTGGAGTTCAACGGGTCAATTTTCAACTCAAGGGAGTTCCGCATTAATATTGAACAGCGCCGAAAAACATAATTCAGAAGAAATGAAATCATTGCAGGATTCAAAACAATCTATTCGTGTTTATCCGAATCCTACAACAGACAAGATTACGGTTGAGATATTTTTAGAAAATGAGGGTGAAAACACAACAGTTGTGTTGATGGACATGTCAGGAAGAAAATTACAGATGCAATCTTTTGTTTCTCTGGGCTCGGTCAATTCTTTTTCAATGAATTTGGAAACTTTGAAAACTGGAATGTACACTTTGTTCGTATATCAAGAAGGCAAACTTATTTTAATAAATAAAATTGATAGACTATAAGTAAGGGTAAAATTAATGAATAAAGTGAAAACCAATTGAATCATAAGGATTTACATGGATGTCATAACAAAAATTTAACAGCTTAATTTAAAAAAAGTTGTCGGTTTTGGTTTTATTGGCCTACATTTGCGTTTTCGGCATGAAAAAAATTTAACATTTAATACAAATTCATTTAAATTGATAATTATGAAAATAAGTAATACTTTCAAATTAGGAATTGTGAAATTAAACGGAAGAATAGCGACTAATTTGTTTGCTGCTTTTTTAGTTTTATCTTCAATTTTTGCGGGCGGTCAGCTTTTAGCTGCTGCCAACGGAGACCTGTCGGTTTCTTCGCCATTAACAGGTTGTACAGCGCCAATTGTGTTTGATGCACCAATTGCAACAACTGGTTTAACCGCCACTTTAACGTGGCCTTTGAATCCAACGGCTGGTTGGTTCGTTTTTGAATACCGAGTTATTGGGGCACCAGCATGGACAAGCGGTGGGTCTGCTAGTGGCACAGCTACAATGAAAGTTTTAACGGGCTTGGCACCAACCACAAATTATGAAGTTCGCGGACGAGTTTTTTGTTCTGGGTCACCTTCTTCTACTGCATGGTCGACTCCAGTGCCATTTACTACCACAGTTGTTACAGGTTGTGAGGTTGCTCCAACTTTAACTGCTGGAACTTTAACTGGAACATCAATTACATTGAATTGGGCTACCGTTTCAGGTGCAGGTTGGTTCAGTTTCAGATACAAACAATCAAGTTCACCAACATGGATTCCAGCTGGTACGGCTGGAGCTGCTGCAACTTCTAAAATATTCACAGGTTTAACACCGAATACTTCTTACGATTTTGAGGGAAGAACACATTGTCCAACAGGTGGTGTAACTAGTGCTTATTTCCCTATTACTGTTTCCACACCAGATGTACCGACTTCCTCAGTTTTAGCAGGAGCAGCATCTATCTGTACAGGAATGACGACAGATTTAACGGTTACAATTACAGGGGGAGCTAGTCCTTACACGGTTGTTTACAAAATCGGTGGAACTTATTTCACTGAAGCAGGATACACATCAGGGAATCCAATTACAGTTTCTCCAGCAGTAACTTCAACGTACCAATTGGTTTCAGTTACGGACAACAATGGATATTTAGGAATTGGAAATACAGGAACACCAACTGTAACGGTTTCTGCACCTACGATCAACACAGGAGTATTCTCTTCGTTGTCAGATGGAACAATAGTTGACGGAGCAACCTTCACTTTTGTTGACGGTTGTTCAATTATGTCGACAGTTCAAGATGCTCCAGGAGGAAATGTTTTGGGTTACACCGAATCTCTTTCTGAAAGAGCTTCATCGGTTCTTGGCACTAATCCTGATGGATTTTATATGGGTAGAAAATATGATGCGTATGCTCCAACAAGCGACGGTCCAGGTAGATTAACAATGTATTTTGAACAATCAGATTTTGACGATTGGAATTTATTTGCACCTGGAACCTTGAATTTGCCTTTAACAGGTAATAATGCCGATCCAAACAAAGCAAATTTCAGATTAATGTATACGGACTTAGGATTCACATCTTGGACCATTTCTCCTTCATTGGGTGATTCTTTAAACTGGAATGGTACACGTTGGGTTTTAACGACAACAGTTGCAAATGTTAGTGGGGATCATTTATTCACAGCGATGCCTTCTTGTATAGGAGTTAACGTTGCGGATTTGGCAGCAACAAACATTACTGGTTCTTCAGTTGATGCAACATGGACAAGTACAATAACTACTCCTTCTTTTGGATGGTACAGTTTGCGTTACAGAGTAGTTGGAGCTCCAACATGGATAAATACTGGAACGGCTAACAATAATGCCACAATGAAACCAATTACAGGCTTAGTTTCTGGAACAAACTACGAGATGCAAATCAGACGTCATTGTTCAAGTCAAAGTGAGGGACCTTGGAGTGCTTCAGTTACATTTACTACAATCACAACTGGTTGTGGTGTGCCAATGTCAATTACTTCACCAGTTAGTGCTACAGCAACTGCGGCTGACATCGAATGGACAGCTGTTCCAGGAGCAGCTTGGTATGAGTTACGTTACAAAGAAAGTTCAGCTGGAACATGGACAAGTGCTGGTTCTGTAGGCCCTGCGGCAGTGATGAAAACTATCACAGGTTTGACGGCAAGCACAAGTTATGATGTTCAAGGACGTACATTCTGTCCAAACGGTTCACCAAGTTTATGGTCAGCTACTGAAACGTTTACAACACCAGTCGCTGGCGGATGTTCTGCACCTCCAGCATTGACAGTTGCTGGTACTACGGGTACAACGGCTACAATCAACTGGACTGCAGTTGCTGGTGCTGGATGGTATGAATTCCAATACAAAGAAAGCGCATCAGGAACATGGATTTATGGTGGAACTGCAGGTCCTGCAGCAACAGCTAAAACATGGTCTGGACTTGCTTTGAGCACAACATATGATATTCAGGCAAGAACATATTGTCCGAATGGAATAGCGAGTGCATGGAGTGCAACAACGAACTTTACAACTGGAGCGGTTGCTTTTGGTTTAGACAATAACAACACTGCAAAAACCGATGTTGTAACGAAAAATTTGACGTCAATCCAGGAAGCAGGAATTTCGGTATATCCAAATCCTGCAGTTGATAAAGTAAATGTTGAATTTACAGTTGAATCGGCAAACAGCAACACTACAGTTAGATTGATGGATATGAGCGGACGTATCGTTCGTGAAATCAATATCACAACAGTTGAAGGTGTAAATGCATTGGAAATGGATCTTACAAATTTAAATTCAGGTATGTACACTTTGTTTGTGTATGCTGATAATAATTTGTTGATGACATCTAAAGTTAAGAAGCACTAAGAAATAAGTTTCTATAAAACTATCAAACGGGGCTGCATTTTGTAGCCCCGTTTTTGTTTTTGTTTTGTTCGGATAAAATGCTACTTTTGGAACAATTAAACCAGAAACATGAAAAAACTTACCTTAGTACTGTGTACGGTATTTTGTGCTTTTTTAGCTACAAAATCATACGCTCAAAACTTTTTCCAGCCTTTTTATCCAGCCAAACATGAGGTTCAGAATCAAGCTATTAAAGCGAATCAAGCGAATTATTTCATAGTCAATCTGACTTCATTGGCCAACAACATTAAATTGGCACCTTACCGTGAGGATGTTTCCATTTCTTCATCTATTTTTTATGTAGAGTTACCGAATCTTCGTGGTGGATTCAATACCTATCAGGTGGCAAGAAATAAAACCATGCATCCCGATTTGAACGCACTCTTTCCTGAAATTTTAACATTCGACGGGGTGAATATCTCAAATGTTTTGGAGAAAGTGAAGTTAGATGTTACTCCACAAGGTTTTCATGCCATGATAACTAATCCAGATCAATCGACGATTTTCATTGACCCGATAAATAGCCTTTCGCCTGAAAAGGTAATGGTATATTTTAAAAAGGACTTTTTTACACAAAAGCAAATGCTGTGTGAATTTGAGTCTCAAGAGGAAAAAACAGAAAAGTTAATCAAATCGAAAGATGGTTCTCCAGAGTATGGCAGTTGTGAGTTGCGCACGTATCGACTGGCTTTGGCAGCCACAGCAGAGTACACAACTTTTCATGGTGGTACTGTTGCTCAAGCTCTGGCAGCCCAGGTGACTACGATGAATCGTGTTAATGGCGTTTACGAAAAAGATATCGCTATTACTATGACAATAATAGCGAATAATAATTTGTTAATTTATACGAATGCCAGTACGGACCCATATACAAATGGTAATGCTGGCACAATGATTACTCAAAATGTAACAAATTGTAATGCAGTTATTGGTTCTGGTAATTACGACATAGGACATGTTTTCGGCACGAACTCCGGAGGTTTAGCTGGGTTGGGTGTAGTTTGTGGATCCAATAAGGCTAGGGGTGTAACTGGAAGTAATGCACCAGTTGGGGATCCATTTGATATTGATTATGTTGCGCACGAAATGGGACATCAATTCAATGCCAATCATACGCAGAATAACAATTGTAATCGTAATAATGCCACTGCTGTGGAACCGGGTAGTGCGAGCACAATAATGGGATATGCTGGAATTTGCACACCAAATGTTCAAAGTAATAGTGATGACCATTTTCATGGTATAAGCTTAAGCGAAATGACAACTCTGATAACAAATGTCAACCATACCTGTCCAGTAAAAACAACTTTGACCAATACAGCACCAGTCATTACAGGAACGAATGGAAATGTGTCCGTTCCGGCAAATACACCTTTTGCTTTAACTTGTATCGCAACAGATGCGGAAGGTGACCCTTTAACGTATAATTGGGAACAAACGAATAATCAAGTTAGTACGCAACCACCCGTTGCTACTTCCACTGGCGGTCCTAATTTCAGAAGCAATCCTTCTTCAACAAATCCAACGAGATATTTTCCAAGTTTGTCTTCTTTGGCTTCCAATGGCCCCTTTACATGGGAGGTTGTACCTTCTGTGTCTAGAACCATGAATTTTAGATGTTCAGTGCGTGATAATTCGCCAGGTGTTGGTGGATGTCAAGATTTTGAAAATGTTACTGTCAGCACAGTTGCTTCGGCAGGCCCGTTTATCGTTAGTTATCCGAGTACAACGGGAATTATATGGGCAGGTTCTTCAAACCAGACGGTAACATGGTCAGTAGCTAACACCAACCTTGCCCCGATTTCAGCAAGTACGGTAGACATTTATTTGTCAACAGATGGAGGACTTACTTTTCCCACGTTATTATTAGCGGGAACTCCAAATGATGGGAGCCAATCCATTTTGGTTCCAAATAGTGCAACAACAACTGCAAGAATTATGGTTATTTCGTCAGCTGGAACTTTTTTCGATATTTCAGATAATAATTTTGAAATTACGGCATCAACTTTTGATTATGTGTTATCTGTTACACCTAGTAACTTAAATATCTGTCAAGGCTCAGATGGTGTTTTTAACATTATTTCTTCATCAATTGGCGGATATTCTACTCCTGTAAATTTAACAGCTATAGGTGTTCCAGCAGGTGCAACAGCTACTTTTGTGCCGAGCACAATAAATCCAGGACAATCATCAGTTTTAACGATAACCAATGCTCCATCTGGGACTCATTCCATAACAATTGAAGGAAATAGCGGAGGAAACATTCATAATTTACTTGTGGTTCTCGACGTTCAATCGAGTTCTATAACAGGCGTAAACTTGGTTTCTCCAGCCAATGGCGCCATAAATGAAGCCAATCCAACCGTTTTTATTTGGGGTGCAATATCAGGGGCAACATACAGCATTGAAATTTCTACTTCTAATACTTTTGCTACGATTGTTGAACAAGCAACGGGTTTAACGAATAATTCCTATACAAGTGCTTTGTTGAATCCAAATACACAATATTATTGGAGAGTTAATGCAGCGAACGGTTGTGGAACGTCCCCTTTTTCTCAAGCAAACTATACGACTGGCGCTTGTTTCACAGTATCTTCACCAAATGTACCCGTTACGATTTCTTCCGGCGGGCCAAATACAGTAACGTCAAACATCAATATTCCATTTACAGGTTTTATTGGTTCAATTCGGATACCAAAAATCCAAGGTACTCATACCTATATTGAAGATTTGACGATTAACCTTTTGGCACCGGGAGGCGGATCGGTAACCCTTTTCAGCGGCATTTGTGGTTCTAATGATAATTTTAATTTAGGTTTTGATGATGCAGCTCCAGCTGGCGCAATACCCTGTCCTCCAACCAGCGGCTTTGTTTATCAGCCAGATGGTTCTTTATCCAATTTTATAGGGGCACCCGTTACAGGAAATTGGACTTTAGAAATTATTGATGCAGCCAATCAAGACGGAGGAGAATTACAATTTTGGTCAATAGAAGTATGTATCGTAGCATCACCTTGTGTTTTCCCAGATGTTCCGGTAATTGCAGGACCTAGTGTAATTTGTGGAGGAGAGGCAGCAACTTTATCTATTGCTTCGGGCAATTTAAATGACGCGACACAATGGCAATGGTATACTGGATCTTGCGAAGGCACTGCCATAGGAACAGGCACAAGCTTGAATGTTAACCCTTCTGTTAATACAACGTACTTTGTTCGAGGAACGGGTGGATGTGTTGGAAATGCGGTATGTGCAAACCAAACAATTGCGGTTACAAACTTGAATTTAAATGTCGCACAAAACGGGAATCAGCTGTCATCATTGCAACCAATAGGGACTTATCAATGGCTATTGTGTTCGAACAATTATGCTATAATTCCAGGAGCTACCTCACCCATATTCACCCCAACATTGACGCTTGGTTCATATGCTGTGCAGGTTACGAATAATGGTTGTGTCGATACTTCTGCATGCTTTGTAATTAATCAGGCAGGATTGGATGATTTGAATAGTTTACAGCTCACGTTTTCACCAAATCCGAGCAATCATTGGGTGAACCTTTCTTGGAATAACTCAGCACAAGTTACTAAAATAGAGATATTGGATGCACAGGGTAAACTTGTGTTGGTTGAAAATGAGATAGTTGACTCAGCCGCAACCTTGGACATTTCTAGTTTTGAGGCGGCAGTTTACTTTGTGCGATTGACACATACGCAAGGAATTGAAAATGTTCGGATGATAAAGGTAGATTGACCTTGAATGTAATCAGCTAGTTTCCATAGGTTGCTAATTTATTCCTTATTTTTGTGTCCATAGACTATGGAGCAAAAAGAGACAATATCCGTAATAGGTGGAGGAAGTTGGGCGACAGCCTTAGTGAAAATTCTCTGCAATAATTCTGATTCGATATTATGGTGGGTGCGAACGGAAGAAACTGTCAACCATTTGATACAGTACAAGAAGAATCCCAAGTACTTGCAATCTGTAGAGTTTGACTTGAACAAAGTCTCCGTTAGTAATGATTTGGTTAAAACAATATCAAATGCAAATACCATAATTATTGCAGCTCCTTCGGCTTTTTTAAACGATATGTTTGAAGGAATTGATCCTGTTATTTTCAAAGGAAAAAAAGTCTTTTCTGCCGTGAAAGGGATCATACCAGAATATAATGCTATTCCGGCTCGATACATTCATAAATCTTTTGGTATTCCTTACGATGATATTGGAATAATTTGTGGCCCATGTCACGCTGAAGAGGTTGCTCTAGAGCGCTTATCCTATTTGACGATTGCCTCGTCAACGGAAGAACACGCAGAAAAAATGGCCGAAGCACTTCGTTGTCGATACATCAAAGCCACGGTTTCTGATGATTTATTTGGAACAGAGTTTTCTGCAGTTTTAAAAAATATTTATTCCATAGCTTCAGGTATCTGTGCCGGTTTGGGATACGGAGATAACTTCCAAGCTGTATTGATTTCCAATGCCATCATCGAAATTGAAAACTTTATTGACGAAGTCAGTCCAATACATAGAGATGTAAAATCAAGTGCTTACTTGGGTGATTTGTTAGTAACAGCCTACTCCAAATTTTCAAGAAATCGAACCTTTGGATTTATGATAGGTAAGGGTTATTCCGTTAAATCGGCTCAATTGGAGATGGATATGATTGCCGAAGGATATTATGCTACGAAAAGTGTAATGGAAATTAATAAAAAGTTTCAGGTGGAAATGCCGATAATTGAAGCGGTTTACAATATTATTTATGAAAAGATTGCTCCTGTTATCGAAATGCGTATTCTTTCTGATAAACTCACATAATAGATATGAAGGTATTTAAGTTTGGTGGTGCGTCTGTTAAGGATGCAGATGCATTAAGAAATGTGACGAAAATATTGGGATTATTTCCTGAAGAAAAAATTGTCGTGGTGGTTTCAGCCATGGGTAAAACGACGAATGCCTTTGAGGAAATCGTTCTTGCCCTATGGAATCGAAATGAAGATGAATTTCAAGCAAAAATAGACGAAGTAAAAGCTTTTCATAACAACATTATCGATGAACTATTTGGAACGAAAAGTCAAGAAATTAAAAAACAATTAGATGAAATAATTGCTGGAATTCAAGATCGATATTTTAATTCTGAGCGATGGAGTTTCAATTTAGAGTATGATCAATTGGTTTCACTTGGCGAAGTAATTTCAACCTCTATAGTTTCTGAATATTTAAAGAGCGAAGGTAAAAAGGTTCAGTGGACAGATGCTCGGAAAATGATACGAACAAATCATGCTTATCGAGAAGCAGAAGTGGATTGGCCAGTGACAGAGAAACTAGTTTCCTCTGAAATAAATACAGTATTCGAAGAAAAAGACATTGCAATTTGTCAAGGTTTCATTGGTCACACTTCAGATGGTTTTACCACAACTTTGGGAAGAGAAGGTTCAGATTTCACTGCAGGAATTCTTGCCTATTGCTTGAATGCAGAAAGTGTGACTATTTGGAAAGATGTGGCTGGGATGTTAAATGCCGACCCTCGTTTTTTTGAAAACACGATTAAGTTGGATAAAATCTCTTTTAGAGAGGCAATTGAGCTTTCTTATTATGGAGCTTCAGTCATTCACCCAAAGACCGTGAAACCTCTCCAAAACAAAGGAATTCCGCTATATGTTAAGTCCTTCATTAATCCTTTGGACGAAGGAACGATAATCCAAGAAGAATCGGACAAAGATCACCTTGTTCCTTCATTTATATTTAAAAAGAATCAGGTTTTACTTTCCTTTACGCCCCGTGATTTTTCTTTTATCGTAGAAAAAAACTTAAGTGACATATTCAATCGCTTAGCTCGTGTCAATGCCAAAATTAATTTGATGCAGAATTCTGCCCTGAACTTTTCGGTGTTGTTGGACGAAGACAAATCTGACATCCATAAAATTTTAGAAATTTTTGAGAATACATATACTGTTAAGTTTAATGAGCATTTGGAATTAGTCACGATCAGACATTATGATCAGAAAACCTTAGATTTTGTTTGTCAGGATAAGAAGGTATTGTTGGAGCAAAAGACAAGAGAAACTGCTCGAATCGTACTTATGCCTTCCGTCGAGTAATTACCATATAAATAAAAGGCAAGAGCACTAATATCCAAACAAATAAGAGGTCATCGAGGTGAATCAAAGTGTGAATAAGCGCTCCGACGACAACCAGGATTAGAATAAATATTTTGTATTTCACGTGTTGAAGCCAAAGCTGAGAAAGCTGTGTTTTCGTGTGCAGACCAAGTTTCAAAAAGGTAAATTTATATTGGGCCCAGACATTTAAGAAAACTAGTGGTACGAGCACCCACCCTTGTGCAATGCCCATTTCTTTATAGGAAAAGAAAGAATAAAGTTCACTTGAAAAATCCACATTTATATGGCTCATATAATACATTCCGTGGAGCATAAAAAGAACAATTAAACTCATAGCCGCACTTTTAATTCCTTCTTTTTTCCAAATAGACAAGGCTTCACCACCGCCTTGTGTTTCGTAGATTTTTTTAGATTTCAGATGCAAAACAGCTTCTTTTGCAACGGCGTCCAAAATGATAAATAAGAGTATAAAATACCATCCCCAGTTCCAATAATAGTAACCCAATAAAGGAATGATAGCCTCAGCACAGTATTGGGAATATTTTTGCATTAACGAAGTTTGTTGGCTGCTTCTCTTGATTTTTCGAAGCCAGGATTGTACTTCAGTGCTTGAGAATAAGATTTTAAGGCTTTTGGGATATTATTTTGTGCCTCGTAACACATGCCCAAATTATGCCATGCTTCAACAAATTTAGGTTCAACAACAAGGGCCTGATTATAATAAATCATCGCGCTGTCAATTTCATTCATATAGATATGCTTGATATAGCCTTGTTGAAATAGTGACATAGCAAAGGTTGCATCTTTTTGATACATCGCGCGATATTCAGCCAATGCTTCATCTAATCTGTCATATTGTTGATATGCATAAGCAAGTTTGTACATAATTCCTATGTCATCCGGCTGAAGTTGACTAGCTGTCGTGTAATATTGAATACAAATCGGGTCTTCTTCGGAATTGTAAAGGTCACCCAGTGCTATGTAGGCTTCAAAAAATTCAGGATCCTGTTGCGTTGCTGTTTCGTAGGATGATTTAGCTAAAGCCATGTTGTTCAATTGAAGGTAGTTCGTCCCTTTCATTACATATGCGTCACGAAATTTCGGGTCGATGCGTAAGGCTTCATTGATATATTGAAAGGAACGATCAAAATCTTGCATAAATGTATAAGTAGAAGCCATTCCTACAAGGGCCTTAGTGTTTTTCGGTTCTTTCTTGAGAATAAAATCGAAATGTCGCTGCGCGGAAAGGATATTTTCCGAAGTTCTTTTGGGGTCATTATTCAATACTTCGGCATAAAGCAAGCGAACGTCCATGTTATTCGAATCCAAACGAAAAGCTTTTGTAGCTGAAGGCAAGGCTTTGTCAAAACGCATTTTTCCGAAATAATATTTACCATGTCGTAACAAAACAGGAACACTGTCAGGATAAAGAGCAACTAGAGTGTCGATATTATCGGAAACAGGTTTAACTTTTTCATTGTCTGATTTACAGCTTGTTAGCGTTAAAAACCCTAATATAAATAAGGCACTAAAATGAGAAAAATTCTTCATGTAGCAAATGTAAGAGAAAATTGGTCTTTCAAGGAGCTGAATTTGCTGTAAAATATATCAGTCAAACGTTAATTTTTTCTTTATGAAAAGAAAAGGTTGTAATTTTGCAACATGAAACCATGGCAAAAAAGTATTGTTTTAGCTAGCATCGTGTTCCTAGTAAATTATTCATTTGGACAAGGATGTTCCCAATGTAAAATGGTGGTTGAGCAATCATCAGAGCTTAGTGAGGGTTCTTTCGGATCTAATATCAACATGGGAATTCTTTACCTAATGGCAATACCTTACATTTTGCTGTTTCTTCTTTTCAGAAAACGTATTTTCTCTTTTTTCCGGGCTTTGCGCTCTTAAGATTTCTTTTTCACCTTTTGATTTTTGAATAAACCCAAATCGAAGTGGGTGTATACAAGCGATAATTCTAATGATCCTCCTCCGGCTGCTTTTCGCCAATAAGATAAGGTAGCATCGTAGGAAATTTCAAATCGGAAACCGTGCATATCTATCATAAAAGAAGGAATCATAGATTCGAATGTTCTAAAATGAAGACCCAAACCAAGATAGGTGGAACCACCTGGGTAGTTTGCGTTGTCAACTAGCTTCAAACCAAACATCCCGCCGTAAATAGTTTCTCTGTTTTTTCCTTGCATGAATTGTGCAATATCTGCAGATAGGCGAATATTTGAGCCAGCAATTTCTTTAATATAGTTGGCATGAACCACGATTTTTCTATCGAGTCTTTCTGTACTTCCTATGATATATCGAAGTTTTGGTTTGTTGGCATGAAACACGGCAATACCCAAATTCAATTTGGACTTCGTTTTTCCTGCGAAGGAGCTATTTGATCCATCCACTGTATAATATAACCCTGTACTTACATCCGAATAACTATATGATGGAACAATAGCTTCCCCTGATAAAATTGTTGGATCATAGGTTGTTCCATCCCATTGATTTTCAAAAATCAAGTTTTGTCCATTGATACTTGTACTAGCGAAGCCGGCTTGAAGACCTAAGGAGAGCGTATGATTTCCTCCTCGTCCCATTGGAATAGCGCCACTTAATGAAAGTGCACCACTTTGTTTTCCATAATTTCCATCTCCTGCAGCATCATTAAAAAAGAATGCACCAAGGCCGAAATATCCCTTACTATAAGCTTCGTCTTTGAGAAAGTTCATATCAAAAGCAGCCATTGTACTATTGTATTTGCCATTGGAACCCACCCACTGATTTCTGTGTTGTAAACTTGCTCGAAAATCACCATCCATCATGCCTGTAGCACCAGGATTTAAAAGCAATGGATTTTGTGAAATTTGAGAAAAATGCAAATCTTGGGCTATTCCCAAATTACTTATTCCTGCTAGTACGAAAAGGGCTATTTTTTTTCTCATCGTACAATAGTTATATTACCAGATGTGCTTTCGCTTGTCCCGTTTTTGAATTCAGTCTCTAACTGATAAACGTACACGCCAGATTGTAATGGTTTATTCTTATATGTTCCATCCCAAGTAAATTCAGGATCGTCTGTCGATACAAGTAAATTTCCCCATCTATCCCAAACTCGGAATGTAAAAGAACGAACATCCCCTCCAACATGAAGCTGGAAGCCTTCATTTTTTGAGTCTTCGTTTGGCGAGAATGCTGTAGGAAACTGAATTCCTTTCAAATTACTTACTGGTGGTGGAGGTGGAACAGGTGTTGTTATAACCTTAAATACCGCGATAATTGTTCCAGGACCAGTTACACTAATTGAATTTTGGGAATTCGTGGCTATGCTATCCAGAGGACCATTGTCTGCTTCCCAATGGTCGAATACGAAGCCAGGATTAGCTTTTTCGTCTAATAATGTAACAATTCCTCCAAAGTAGCTCGTCGACCAAGGATCGGATGGAGCCCATGTTGAATTTACTTTAATTTCTCCAGCACCATTTGGCGTCACATCAAATGTAGTAAGGAAAGGGCCTGTTAAATTGTAACAGTCAATCATTCCTTGTGTTAGAGCAGTACATCTCATATCGATAAAATCTTTTAATTCTTGAACTTTTGCTTGCCATCCTGCGTAAGAACCTCCAGTCCATCTGGTTACCTGACCTTGCATTTCAGGTTGAATCTCTGCAATCATACTATCCAGTAATTGCTGCATTGAAGGACAAGAGAAGCTTGTGTTAACCAAATCAATATAACGGGTGATATAATATTGTTCAACAATTGGATTTTCATTGATCAATTTTTGAAGAACTGGAGTATGACCTTGTCCACCAGGATTTGGTAAGTTTTCCACATTACATGGGTCTGCATTTGCCGAAGGATCAGGAATACCAGTATAGTTGATATAATGTCCAAAAGTTGCATCCATATCCCATAAAGTATATCGCCATTTTTTCTTGTCGTTGGCTGGATTTAAACCGTGCCACCAAGCAGTATTCCAATTCAACCAATCTTGGGAAACGACGTAAGAATTTAAAACAAAATAATCAACCAGTGATTTCCAATTTAAAAGGCTATCAACATAATCAAAGTTAGCTTGAACCCCCATATTGTTTCCAGCAACATAAGCTACTAAGGAATTCCAATTGGGTTGAGCATTGGGAGCTCCGTATTCCGTCCATGTACCACCCCAAGTTTTCAAGTATTCGATATTGAATTTGTTTTGTTGGTAGTAATAATCTGTAAAGTCGCTATCATCAACTTTTTCACGCAGTTCATAAACACCCCAGTATTGCCCGTTCAAATAAACGATACATGGTCGCCACGTTCGAACATCGAGTTTTAAATCTGCTCGTAGAGAAAGCGTGTGAACGAAAGCATCACGAATGTGTGCACCACCACCACCACCGTATGGATAATTATCGTTAGCGGCAGGTTTTAACATGAGGCGCTGGAAATCTTCTCTTGTTTTTTCCGGGAAAATTTTGTGATGAACCTCATTATTATATCCCATTTCATCACGCATAATAAAGTCAAATCCTCTTTGCGCGTATGCCCATGAGTCGTTTCCGTGTTTATTGAAATGTCCCTGACCTTCATCGATAAAGCTTTTGTCTTGTTCGAATATTTCGAAATGTCCCACTTTGTTAGGCCCACTTGGTCCACCTTGCTGTCCGTTGGCAATAAGCGTATAAACATTTGCTCCGCAAACAGAGACAACAGGAATGGTATGATTCACATTGATGAAATACGTGTTCGTTTCCATGAAACTAGGTTCGTTAGTCGCACTAAACGCCCCAGCTCGCACCACAGTTGTTGTCGCAATATTCAGTGGAGTTGAATAAACAGGAGAAGCAGAAGTGACCGCCGACCCATCCAAAGTGTAACGAATCGTGGCACCTGGCATGGGACAAGTAATCGATACAGTTTGAGCAGTGGTATAAAAACCTGGCGCCACACTTAAAATAGGTCTGGGTGTGTAATAATCAATCCCGCCAGTATTCGCAGCGTTTGGAGTTGGCGATAAAAAGAGTTTCCAAGTAGTGCTGCCATTTGTTTGGCGACCGTAGGAATGATTTTCTTTGGTCACTTTTTGTACTTTTAACGAATCGACAACATTCCCAACGGCGTTGGCTAAAATTATCCATTCGCCTTGCGTTTGACTCATGGTAAAATCGGGATGAATTTCAGCCCCTGAAACAGTGCCTCTTTTCGAATAAAAGACCATGGTATAGCCATTTGCTGGAACATTTCCGCTTGGAACTTGCCATTTGGTCAAGTTTCCGGCTTTGTCAGATAAATAAAAGCCTGTTAAATCTACTGGAGATGCTGTGGGATTGTATAATTCAACCCAATCCTCATTCTCCCCAAATGCATCTGTTGGACCATTGAAATTGGAGAATGAATATTCATTGATGACGACTTGCGCAGAGGCAAGACTGCATAAGCCTAGCAATAAGGCTGCAATTACCGTTCTTTTCATAGTTGATAAACTCTTTTTATTTATTTAAGCAAGTTGAAATTACAAATTAAAAATGTTTAATAACAATTTAATTTTGTTGTTCCGTGTAATTCTATAATATAGACGTTGTTTTCTTTAAATCGTTGGCTCAATTTTTATTATTTTATAGAAACGAAATATTTGTACATTTGAACTTAAAATTATCAAATAGTTATGAAAAGATTAAGCCTACTAGCAGCCATACTTACTTTTGGCATTTTCCTTGTCTCTGCTTGTAAAAAAGTGGAAGGCGAAGGTGGTACGTCAACCATCACGGGTAAAATTATAGTCAATAAAAAGAATAGTGCAGGTGTTACGATTGCTACCTATGATGCCCAGAATTACGATGTATATATTATTTACGGTGAAGGAACAGTCCATGATGACAAGTCCGAAACCAGTTATGATGGAAATTTTGAATTCAAATTTTTAGAAAAGGGAAATTATACGATATATACCTACGAAAAATGTGCTTCTTGTGCTTCCGGTGACCAAGTGGTTTTGAAAACTATTGAAGTAACAAAAGCGAAAGAAACGGTGAATATTGGAACAATTGAAGTTGTAGATTGATGAGAGTCTTTTTCATAATCTCATTATTAGCTTTTTATAGCGCAGAAAAAGCGAATGCCCAAGTGGATCACGAAATGTGGTTGTCGGGAGGAGTAAAATACAGTTTAACTAAGAAATTGGATTTATCTGGCGAGCTTAATTTGAGAATGGAGCCTGTAATTTTAAATAC
This sequence comes from Crocinitomicaceae bacterium, assembly GCA_041751955.1. Classification (GTDB taxonomy): domain Bacteria; phylum Bacteroidota; class Bacteroidia; order Flavobacteriales_D; family Crocinitomicaceae; genus UBA2040. The sequence goes on along the minus strand of JBGSIB010000016.1, from coordinate 39,480 downwards.
CTTTTTCACTGAATTTACGGGAAAATATGAGGTAACAAAATGGTTCAAACCATCGATTGATTATCGGATTGTTTCGGAAAGAAATAAATTCAATAATTATCACATGTCTCAGCGCGTCAATTTAAATGCAAATTTTGGCACCAATTATAAACGGTTTGAACTCGGTTTTAGGGCCAGAGCGCAGACTACGTTGACACGTGTGCGATCATCTGAGTCAAGCTTCTCAGATTTGGCTCCTGGGATACGTTTGAAACCGGAAATTCTATACGACATCAACAACAGTTATATTTCCCCTGTAGTTTCCTCAGAGTTTTTCTTTAAAAATGATAATGGAATTATCATGAATAAAGTGCGCATCGCTGCTGGAGTTGATTTTGAAATGTTAGGACCATTCAATGTTTCCCTGAAATATATGTACGGATTTTCGTTGATTTCTCCGAAATATGAGCACATTATTGCCTTTTCATTTACTCGAAAATACAAAAGCTCTGCCTCAAAAAAGCAAGACAATAAGAAAAAGAAAAAATAGATTAAATTCTTTCTGTCAATCTGAGTCCAATATCTAGAACCTCATCTATGGTTTCATCTGTAATGCCTTGTTCCAAGGCGAATGTGTATATACCCTTTACAGGAAACTTTCGACCCTTGAATATCAATTGATTTTCTATCACTGTCCCAGATTTTCTGCCTATCCACGTGCCTTCATCATTGGCAATGTGAATTTGATACGGTTCTCTGGCAGTCAAACCACTCGGTGTTTTTGAGTTTAAAAACACCCAGAGATTATTGAAACTGTAACTGGTGGTTGTGCGCAGTGTTACAACGAAATCATAGACTTTCGTTGTGTCCTTAATTTCCACTTGAAATTTAGGTGTTACTCGCTGACTCCAAGTTTTATTCTTAAAGGCATATGTTTTATCAAAGTGCGGCGTTTCTCCACAAGATGCAAAAAGCAACATGCCCAAAACTGCTATTATTACCCAATTATTCTTCACTTTTTTTATCTTGAGGTCCACGATTTTTATTATTAGGTCGTCTCCTTTTGTTTTTATTGGGTCTATTGGCATTAGCAGGTGATTCACCTTCCGTTTTAGGCTTTTCTGCAGATCCATTGTTGCTCACTGGTTTAGGCTCACGATTTGCCTGCGGACGATTATCCCCTGGAGGTCTGTTTCCTGAAGGTTTTTTCTTGCGTTTTTTCTTTTTGTTCAAACTGTCAAAACGATTCAAGCTATCTTGCCCAACTACATTTGAATAATCCGGTTCTTTGATGGCAACCACTTCCATGAATTCTTTCAAATCCGCGGGTTTTTTGTCTTCTTTGTTCATGGCGACTATATCGCGAACACGATCTGGATGCAAAGCGACTAAGCCACCACCTTCAACACCACGTTCATATGCAAACCACATTTGCTTTTTGAAAACATCTGTTTTTACGTGGTAGGCCATACCTTTTGCTGTGTGCAATTTGGTGTCCGCCTTTGGGAATGATTTTATGGCCTCAACGTACATGTCTAACTCATAGTTGAGACAACATTTTAGTTTACCACATTGACCTGCAAGCTTTTGCGGGTTCAAAGAAAGTTGTTGATATCGAGCAGCTGAAGTAGAAACAGATCGGAAATCTGTCAACCAAGTTGAGCAGCAAAGTTCACGACCACAAGAGCCAATTCCTCCCAAACGAGATGCCTCTTGACGCGAACCAATTTGACGCATTTCAATACGGATTTTAAAGTTATCCGCCATGTCTTTGATCAATTGACGGAAATCCACACGTGTTTCTGCTGTATAATAAAACGTGGCTTTTGAAAGATCGCCTTGATATTCCACATCAGAAATCTTCATTTGAAGACCAATTTTCAAGGCCAAAGTTCGTGCCTGAAACATGACATCTTTCTCCAAACCGCGTGCTTTTACCCATTTTTCGACATCGTCTTGTGTCGCAACACGGTAAATCTTTTTTGTCTCCATCGGTTTCAAACCTGGAGATTTTTTCGCTACTTGTATTCTGGCTAATTCCCCTTGGGCTGAAACGACTCCTATATCGTGACCTGGACTTGCTTCCACCGCCACCACATCGCCCACGCAAAGGGTTAAATTACTTGCATTTCTGTAAAAACTCTTTCGACTATTTTTGAAACGAATTTCTACTATATCGTAAGATGCCTGACCCGCTGGAAGACTCATGTTCCCCAACCAATCGTACACTGCTAATTTATTGCAACCGCCAGAGCTACAGGTACCGTTGTTCTTACATCCGCGGGGAGTTCCATCTCCGCTGCTACAACTAGCACAACCCATATTTCTGTTTTAATGAAAGGTAAAAATACGAAAAATTATGTCGGAGAAGATTTATTCTTGTCTTGCAAATTGCAAAATTTCGCGTGTTGGACATGAAATAGTCACACCAATGTTTGATTTATTATAGAATTTTAAAATGTATTCTGCACTTTTTCCAAACTCAACGATTCAAAACGAATGCGCTTGTTGAATATTATTTCTTCAGTTTCCGTAGGCATATCGTCGAGCATGGTATTGGTAACATCGTAGGAAACCCTATTGTTTTTTCGCTCATATTCCAAAAATGAATGGGAACCTGCACCTGCGAAATAGTAGGAATAATAGGTGAGAATAAACAGGTCTTTTTCAAAGGCAAAATGCAGAAAGTCATTGCCACAAGGACCGTAGCAAAACGTTTCTAAAACCAATTCCCCTTCTTTAATAGAATAATCTTCGCTTTCGTTTCGTTTGTATTCCTCATTATATTCATTGCTGATTAAATCCCAGGCAGTTTCAAAATTCTTCCACTTCGTTTCATCGTCATGCAAAAGAATTCGAACGCTTCGAAGGTCGCTCTTTCCATTTTCTTTTTCTAAAATTAGGGCACAATCAGCAAAACCATCTCCGTTTAAATCGCCGAAAATTTCTTTTTGAATCAAATAGCCTTCTGGAACAAAGTCTTGGGTTTGTTTTACAGGAATTTTTCTTGAGGTGGTATCAACTGAATTTACGACTTCAATTGTGTTGGATTTTTTTCCCGTTTTACCTGTCTTATTGGATGATTCGCAAGAAAAGGCAAATTGCAAAAGGAGAAATCCAAGGGGTAAACCAACGAATTTTTGGGAAACAATGAATTGAATAAAAGTGAAATTGGGCAAACTATATTTGTTGACTGATAAACCTAACAATTTTAATCAAATTGTCGCCAAATATTCTAGCAATTCCTCTTTCTGTCCAGTTTCCAAAACGTACTCTGGAAAAACATCGGCATCCATCAAAGCGCGTTCTGTAACCAATCCCCAAGCGATTACTTTGGCGTCGTTGGAAATGGTATTCTCTTCCAAAAACCCTTTTACATTGCTTGGGCTAGAAAAAATATAGATGTCGGCAGGAGCTATTTTCTGCGCAGAAGTTTTCGTTTCGTAGATAGAAGCGATGGTTTTTTGTTTTTCGGGAAGTAGGTTGGCAATGGTATGCAAACTCGCGTTGCTGGTGGGAAAAAACACATGTTTGTCGCCAATGAATTGCAAAAATTCTTTTCCCACAGCTTCAGGATCTCCACTGTTTTCGCCAATGAAAGTTGGTTCTATATTGTGTTTTCTCAAAACGCGCGCTGTTTCTTTTCCGACGCAGGCTGTTTCAACTCCTTTTGGCAATTCATTTTGATTGAAAAAATAACGCACGCCATTTTTGGAACTAAAAAAAATGATTTCAGCCTTTTTAGGCACTTTGAAAGCCATTTCGGAGAAATCTATCATCGATTCAGCAATAAGATTCCACTTTTGTTCTTGGCAATAATCGGCAAGCCAAAGGGAATCTTCGGTAGTTTTCGAGATATAAATTGTCATGCGTTTTCTTTGAGTTGAGCGACAATTTTTTCAGCGATGTCGAAAGCGCCTTTGTGTTCGAAATGGTAAATTTTTGCTGCATCATTGGCAGATGGAGCATGAGAAACGTGAACTGTTCCAGCTACATCACAAAAAACACCAAGTGGTAATTGGCAGCCTCCTTCCAACAAATTCAATATTTTTCTTTCAATACGTATGCGTGAATCGACTTCCTTATTGTGCAAAGGTTTCATGATTTCTGCCATGCGATCGTCATTTTCTCGAATTTGTAATCCCAAAACACCTTGAGCGGGCGCGGGAACAAATTCCGTGGTGTCCATAACGTGCACTTCAAAAGCAGAAAGGTCTAATTTCAAGCGGTCAACACCAGCTTTTGCCAAGATAATCGCATCATACTGTTTGTTGGCCAACTTTTCAATTCTTGTCGGAACATTTCCTCTCAAATCCGTTATGGAACAATCGGGACGGAAAGTATGAATAAGCGATTTTCTGCGAGCCGAAGAGGTGCCAATTTTACCTTTTTCTTTCAATTTCCAAAGTTGCGTGGCATCAAAAGCTTCTTTGCGGATCAACAAAATATCCGCGGGATTTTCTCTTTCCGAAACAGCGGCAATTTTTAATCCTGCTGGAGGATTGGTTTCCAAATCTTTGTGAGAATGCACCGCTAAATCAATGGTTCCTGCCAGAAGTTCGCTTTCAATTTCTTTGGTAAAAAAACCTTTTCCCTCCATTTTGTCGAAGCTCAAATTTTGAATTGCATCTCCTTGTGTAACGATAATTTTGATTTCCACCTCGTGATTGAGGTCTTCCAATTGTTTTTTCACATGATGTGCCTGCCAAAGAGCCAAGTCGCTACCTCTGGAACCAATAATTACCTTCGACATGAATTAGTTTGATTTTAATAAGATTTCTTTTGCCATTTTCATGGGCATGCTCATGTATTTTTTCTCCATGTAGCCCACAATTTTTTGAAGCAATTCAATGGAGTTAGCGTCCAATTCTGCCAATTCATCCTTAAAAACTTCGTTCATGGCCATGGACTTGATTTCTTTTACTTTTTGGGGAACGGCGCGCATGGCGAGTTCAACATTTCTTTCTTTTTGCAAAAGATTGAATTGTGTAAGTGACCAAGAAATTATTTCTTCCACGTGACTGATTTCACTGGAGCGTTCTTTTAAATTGGCTTCAGAAATTTTCTGTAGCATGGAAACGGAGATGTGAAAAACAGAATGATTTTCTAATATTTCTGGATCTAAATCCTGAGGTATGGCGATATCTATAACCACTTTTTTGTCTGTTTCGCCAACGAGTAAATCAGAATAGATTTGAGGTGTAACAAGGTGATTATCAGTCCCTGTGCAGGAAATCAGCACATCAAAACCTTCTTGGTATTCTGACAAAACTTCTAGCGGAAAGGCACGTCCTTTTAAATCGGCCGCTAGAGATTGGGCTTTGCTAAGTGTACGATTGAAAACCACAAAGTTGGTATACCCGTGTTTTTTCAAGAAACGACTTAACGTTGTATTGGTCATTCCTGCCCCAACGATTACAATTCGTGCATCCAAAGGGATGTTCAAATCGCGCAAACGATGATAAGCCAAAGAAACAACGGAAACAGGTTTTCTAGAAATCGAAGTTTCTGTGTACACCTTTTTCGCAGTTTGAATGGTTTGTTTGATGGCCAAACGGATAAAATCGCCCGCTAAACCATTTTTATGACTTTCTTCGTATGCCTTGCGAACTTGCGTGATGATTTCTCTTTCACCGATCACCATAGAATCTATAGATGAAGCAACACACAGTAAATGTTCCATGGCATCTTCGCCTTGCACATGGTGCGCATTATCGACAAAAAGTTGAATTTTTTCTACTGGAAGTTTTGGATAAAGAGATCGAAAAAAGAGGGTTAATTTTTCTTCACTACCGGCAGTTTCTCCGCAAAAAAAGAATTCAACGCGGTTGCAAGTAGAAAGAAAAAGTAGCTCCGACCAGTTCATTTCAGCCTTTATTTCACCCAAACGCGCTTTTCTTTCTTCTTCCTCAATGTGAAGCAGACCGATTTCAGCAACATCTAAATTGCTGTGCGTAAAGGCGATAACTTGAAACTGTGCGTACATGCTATTTTCTATAAAACAAAGGTACTTTCACTTTGTCAGAGAAATGTCATTTTACTGTCAGAATGGGGGATAGAGGTTAATTTAGAATGATTTTAAATAAGAATCAAGCGCGACAAGTGGCAGGTCGTGGAGTTTGAAGTTATCCAGTTTTTTTGTCTAACTCGTCAACTTGTAACTTGCATCTTGTAACTTTGTCAAATGGCGCATCTAGTATTAGTCCCAACTCCAATTGGCAATTTAGAAGACATTACACTTCGGGCCTTGCGAATATTGAAAGAATGTGATTTCGTTTTGGCGGAAGATACACGCACGAGCGGTAAGCTTTTGAAGTTGCTTGAAATATCAAAACCGATGGTGGCTTTTCATGCGCACAATGAACACAAAGCCTTGGAGAATGTGGTCCAAAAAATTCAATCGAGTAATTTGGTAGCGTTAGTTTCGGATGCAGGAACGCCAGGCATTTCCGACCCAGGATTTCTCTTGGTTAGAGCCTGTATTGATGCTGGAATCAAAGTGGAATGTTTGCCTGGTCCAACAGCAATAATTCCAGCGCTTGTCGCCAGTGGATTGGCTTGTGACCGTTTTGTGTTCGAAGGTTTTTTGCCCCACAAAAAAGGACGACAAACTAAATTTTTGGAAATAGCCAAGGAGGATAGAACGGTCGTTTTATATGAATCACCACATCGATTGGCAAAATGCATGGCTCAGATTGAGGAATTCATGGGCGCCGAACGAAAAGTATGCGTTGTGCGTGAAATTTCAAAAATGTTTGAGACCTATCATCGAGGAACAGCACAAGAATTGAAAGTGTATTTTGAGCAAAATCCGCCAAAAGGTGAGATTGTTATCATCATAGAAGGTATTTCTAAAGAAGAAATAAAAAAGAACAAAAAAGAAGATCGTAGAAAATAGCTTTTGGCGGTTGGCCTTTGGCTCTTGGAAAGAGAGCTGCCAACAGCCAATAGCCAACAGCCAATATATCATGAAAAGTGAAGCAATAGTTCTAACAAAAAAAGGAAAACCATCGGGAACTTTCGAGCGAAAGGAATGGTCGATTCCAGCAATAAATTCGCAACAGATATTGATTGAAAGCGAGGCATTTGGCTTGAATTATGCCGATGTTATGGCGAGTCAAGGTTTGTATCGTGAAGCGCCGCCAATGCCTTGCGTAGTTGGTTATGAGGTGGTTGGAAAAATCATCGAGGTTGGAGCTGATCTAGACCAACATTTAGTTGGGAAAAGAGTTTTAGGATTTTGTCGTTTTGGAGGTTATGCCAAACACGTGATTTCAGAAAAATACGCGATTGTTGTAATTGATGATATGGCAGCAGTTGACGCACTTTCTTTGTGCACTCAAGGCGTGACAGCTTATTATATGGCGCATTATCTTTCGCCAGTTCGGAAAGGTGAGCGCGTTTTGGTACATGCTGCAGCGGGTGGTGTTGGAACCTTGCTCATACAAATGTGTAAAAATGAAGGAGCTGAGGTCTTCGCGAAAATCGGTTCGTCCAAAAAAGAAAGTTTGGTAAAAGAATTAGGTGCCGATTATGTCATCAACTATTCCAAAAGCGATTATACGGAACAAATTTCAAAAATTTTGGGTGAAGCTCGATTGGATATTTCTTTCAACCCAGTTGCAGGTGATACGTTTAAAAAAGATTTCAAGTTACTGGGTTCGGCTGGACGTTTGTTTTTATTCGGAGGTTCACAACTAACAGGCGGCAAATATGGAATTTTATCAGCCATCAACTTTATCTTAAAAATGGGAAGACCTTTACCGATAGGATTTATGATGCGCTCGAAAAGTGTTTTGGGTGTCAACATGCTGAAAATAGCCGACAACAAACCTGCAGTTTTGGAAGAATGCCTTGCGGAAGTATTCAAATTGTATAATTCGGGAAAATTGAAACCTCAAGTTGGAGGCGAATTTCCTGTAACGGAATTTGACAAGGCCGTTACTTTATTAGCAAGTGGACAAAGCACTGGAAAAATAGCCGTTGTCTGGTAAAAAAATAAATTGTAATTTTCGATCATGAAAGCATTAATAACCACCTTATCGATTATCGTTTGTCTAGGAATGAACGCACAAACTGTTGCATTTACGAATAATGCGCCTGCCGGAATGTTATTCCGAGGAATGGACAATGTCATTCAAGTAACGGATGATTTGAATCAAAACGGAGCCTTTCAATTGGAATTTACAGGAGGGGAAATTCAAGTATTTCAAGAGATTAGTGCAGACAACCCAAAAGGAATTTATATTCTTCAAGTTACGAATTCAGAAAAAAATCCAGAATTAATAGTAAAGGATAAAGATGGTTTGGAGTTGAATCGTATTCAGTACAAGACCAGCAGAATTCCAGAGAATACTTTGCAATTCGCTACAAAAGATGGTCAATTTTCATTAAAAGAGCCTAGAATGGTTTTAAAGAATGGAGCATTTGCCTATTTCGAATTTCTTGAGGAAATTTCGTCTTGGGAAGTGGAGTACAATGGAAACGTAATTGCATCGGGAAACGGAAATACTTTGTCGGAAGAAGCCATGCAAAGACTCATGGAATTGCCAATTGGTACTGAATTTTCAGTCAATGCAGTTTGCATGAATGACAAAGGAATATCACGCAAACGATTGTTTACCAGCACGGTGAACTAATTCCAATTCATCAAAGTATCACCTTTCAGTGATTCGTTGAATGCTTCTCTGAGTCTTTCCAATTTTAATTTTGCTTCAAAATCACCATTTTTTGCCAGTCGCTTGGTTTCGTAATAGTGATCCAAGGAATAGCCGAAAAGATCATGCTCAAGCATGTTTTTGATTTCAGTAATCTTGGAATTGATTTCAATGAGGAAATGCTCTATTTCACCCAATTCTTTAACTTCAACAGGTTCTAGATTTTTCTTTTTGAGTAATAAAGAATAACGAGGAAGAAGTGTACCAAGCGTGCTGATGAATTGTTCCAAATCACGATTTAAATCATCCTTATTTTCGCTAAAGTTTGACATAACTTTACCTTTATTTACTATGCAAGGTATAGAAAAATTTGATTTAACAAAATCTTTTTGAAGGATTTAACCATTTGTTTATAATATTGCAAAGTGTCTGGCATCTATATTCATATTCCCTTTTGCAAACAGCGATGTACTTATTGTGATTTTCACTTTAGCACTTCTTATTCAAATTATTATTCAGAAATGATTTCTAGTTTGGTTTTGGAGTTAAAAAAAAGAGCTCCAGAACTGCAATCACAAGCAATTGAAACCATCTATTTTGGTGGAGGAACTCCAAGCCTAATTTCGCCCAAAGATTTACAAATTTTACTTTCAGAAATATATTCAAATTACGACGTAAGTATTGATCCTGAAATCACGCTAGAAGCGAATCCTGATGATATGACCACTTCCAATTTACGTGCTTGGAAGGAGCTTGGAATTAACCGTCTAAGCGTAGGAATTCAATCCTTTCGAGAAAAAGACTTGAAATGGATGAACAGGGCACATTCTGCCGAAGAATCGAAACACTGTTTGCAATTGGCTAAAGATGCTGGTTTTCAGCATTTTTCGGTGGATTTAATCTATGGATTACCCGAGTTAAATGAAGCCGAATGGACAAAGCAAATAAACAACGTAATTGCTTACGGAGTTCAACACATTTCAGCCTATTGTCTAACGGTTGAGGAGCGAACAGTTTTGGCGAAAAAAGTGAAGGATGGAGAAATCATTCCTGCGGATGAAGATGAGCAATCTTCGCACTACAAAACCTTGTTGGATGTTTTGAAGAAATCGGGTTACGAGCAATACGAAGTTTCCAACTTTTGTTTACCTGGATCCGAGGCGCGTCATAATACTTCCTATTGGAAAGGAGTTTCTTATATGGGTATCGGACCGTCGGCGCATAGTTTTGATGGCGCATCACGGAGAAGTAATGTGGCAAACAATAAAATTTACATAAAGCAATTAAATTCTGGCGAAAACTACTTTGAAATAGAAAGGCTATCGAACAAAGAAAAATTCAACGAAAGTTTAATGACAGGTTTGCGCACGAAATGGGGTGTGAATTTGCACTCCCTGAACAAGCTTCTGCCACTTACTACTGAATTTATAAGTAAGCTCGCATCCTTCAAAGAAAGAGCATGGGTTTCGGAAAAAGATGACAGCCTACATTTAGAAGGAGAAGGTTGGTTGATGGCTGATTATATTGCTTCTGAGCTGTTTATGGTATAATTAAGCTTGAGTTTAAAAATAAGCTATAAATGTTTCACAAGAAACATTTTCCACAACTCTTGCGTATAGTAACAAACGCTAATATTTCGCTTGATTTACAAACCAGTTTTACAAAACTAAAAACCAATGAAGATCTCCATTTCTCCTTTGAAGCAACTTTTTCAAGTTGCATATATGTGTTTCTTTTTCAATGCTTTGGCTTTTTCTCAAATGACGCCTCGAGAAGCGAAACAATTTATCCAAACTGCTAGTGAAGCTGAGTTGGTGACAGAAAACTCAACTTATTTGATGGAGGGTTATCTTTACATTTCGGATTTGATGGTGGATAAATTGATTGAGATAAAACCTTCAAGTTGCAACTACCAATACAGAAAAGGATTTACAGCTTTGATGGTGCACCATGATTATTTGGATGCCATTCCGCGTTTTGAAAAAGCAATAACCAAAATCAACAACAACTATGATATGTTTTCGACGAAAGAAGAAAGTGCACCAGCGGATGCTTTTTTCTATCTGGGAACATGTTACCATTTAAACGAAGAAATCGATAAGGCAGAGACCATGTATCAAAGGTTTTTGGACGAGTCGAAGAAAAAGTCAGAATTGAAGCCTTTGGCAAGTTTGAGACTATTACAATGTGCTGAGGCTAAAAAGTTGATGGGAGCTCCAGTCCCTGTGAAGTTGAAAAATGTTGGTTCGCAAATAAATACAGCTGCACCTGAATATAGTCCAGTGGTATCATTAGATGGTTCTGCACTTTACTTTACGTCAAGAAGAGATTGGCCAGATGGATTAACCTATGGTTTTAATGACATAGAGCACAATCAGCCGCCAGAGGATGTATATGTTTCGTATTTGGATTTTGATTCAGAATGGACCGAACCTATTCGTTTAGCATTTTGTCAAGCGCAAAGAAATGAAGCAACTTCTGCTGTAAGTACGGATGAAAGAAGAATTTACCTTTACATGGATTCTACAGGTGGCGGCGATATTTACTTCACTGATTTCTACAAAGCCAGATTCGATGAAATACAAGAATTAACGTCTAAAAACATCAACAGTAAGTATTGGGAAACGCATTGTATGATCAGTCAAGATAAGCAAACGCTTTATTTTGTTTCAGATCGACCGGGTGGTTTTGGCGGCAGAGATATTTATTATTGCACGATGATGCCAAATGGCGAATGGTCTACACCTATCAATATGGGACCCAATGTCAATTCGCCTTATGACGAAGATGCACCGTTCATTTCTATCGACAACAAAACCTTATATTTCGCAAGCAATGGCCCGAAAAGTATGGGCGGATTTGACATTCTAAAATCTGAACTTGGAACTAGTGGTGTCTGGTCAGAAAGCATCAATTTGGGCTATCCTTTTAACTCTACTGACGATGATATTTTTTATACCACCACAGTGGATGGGTTGAAAGGAAATATTACCTCCTATCGAAATAATGGGTATGGTGAAAAGGATATTTATGAAATTCAGAATGACTATTTGGGCATTCAAAACTATTCTATTTTGCAAGGTCATATCACAGCAGAAAATGGTTCGGCTTTGGATGAAGAGGTTGTCATTGTAGTTAATGTCACTTGTTTGGATTGCGAAACCAAGACGAAACGAGTGGTTTATCCAAGAGCACGTGATGGATTTTATTTATCGGGTTTAGAGCCTTGTAGAAATTACCTGATTGAATATCAAAACTTGTCGATTTCCAAAGCCGTTTACCGCGATTCTTTCCAAACGGCTTGTGATTCTCTTTATCAAGTTATCAAAAAGGAATTGCGTATGAATGCGGATAATACCGCTGCAATTCCTCAAGACAAGGTGATTGAAATTGCGGAAGTTATCGAAGAAAAGGTAATTGAAGTCCCTGTAAAAGTAGAGAAGCTTGTAGAAGAGAAAATGGAAAGGTCAGCTCCAAAAGACTTTGTGAATTTGAATTTCAAACAATACTTAGGTTTCAATAAAAATCAATTATTGACAAGTGAAGGTGATTTGAAAATTTTCTTGGAGAACATTTCGAGACAATTGAAAGAAGGTCGTCCGAACATTACCATTCAAATTTATGCATCAGCATCTACCGTTCCAACCACATCATTTAAAAACAATGATCTCTTGGCACAAAAAAGGGCTGAGAACATTAAGAACAGCTTGTTGAACTATTTTGCAGGAAATCCAAATCGTGGCAAAATCATCATCGAAATTACAGAAGCCATCGTTCAAGGTCCTGAATATTCTGGCGATTTTGATAACGAAGAGAAGTATGGTCCTTATCAGTATGTTGCTTTGAAAACGAAGTAGACTTCACGATCTCACAAGTAGGATTAGATTCCTTAATATGGGAATAGGTAATATTGGTTTACTAAAAAACCCGTATTTTTAGCCTATTCAACCTTATAGAATCTATGAAATTTAAAATTGCGATTATTTTCAACCTGTTTTGTATTGTAACATACGCTCAAAAAAAACCTTTAGATCATACCGTTTACAACGATTGGAAATCCTTAAAAAGTGCGCAAGTTTCGAATGATGGAAAATTTCTGTCGTATGAAATTACACCACACAGAGGAGATGGTTATTTATATGTTTATGACAAGGAAGCGGCTACTTTAGATTCATTTCCAAGAGGAACAAAAGCAAAATTTTCTGAGGAAAGTGATTTCTTGATTTTCACCGTTACGGCAGGTTTTGACACTTTGCGCCAATGCGAATTGAAGAAAGTAGACAAGAAAAAATGGCCGAAAGATTCCTTGTTTATCTATCGATTACAAGATAAAGACATCAAATCTTTCCCCAAGTTGAAAAGTTCAGCTGTTGCCGAAAAAGGCAATTGGATGGCGTATTTGATTGACAGCACCTACGCGGAACCCAAAGCTGAAGAACCGAAGAAAAAGTTTTGGCAAAAAATCTTCAAGAAAAAAACGCCTGAGAAAAAAGAACCCAAAGTTTCCACCGACGGTAAAATATTGTTTTTGTTCCAACCCACTAACGAGTCGTGTGTTCAAATCAATAACGTGACGGAATATTCTTTTTCGGAAAACGGCCAGTACTTGTTGTATACCCAGCATCAGAAAATTGATGATATAGAGAAATACAATTTGTATGCATATCACATGGCTGCTGAAAGATCATTTGATATTGACACAGCGAGAACATCAATTTCTAATATTTCAACGAGCAAATCCGATAAGTTTTTAGCGTATTTGGCTTCGTCCGATACCAGTAAAGTTGTAAACAGTTCCCTTGTTTTGTATGATTTGCATGCTCAAAAAAGATACATTTCTTTGGACAGCACCAGCGCGTCAATTGAAAATGGTTTTGCTGTTAGTGAGAACCAAGATTTTATCTTTACAGAAAATGAAAAATATCTTTATTTAGGGATAGACAAAGCGATGAAGAAGGAGCCAGAAGATTCCCTTTTGGAAAGTGAACAAGCGAAACTAGACGTCTGGCATTATCAAGAAAAAAGAAATCAACCCATGCAGTTGAAGCAGTTGTGGCGCGATAAGAAAGAAACAACTTTGCATGTTCTTCATCTCGACAACTTTGAACTAATTCGTCTTGAAAATGATTCGGTGAAAGCAAGACCAGATTCACGTGTGGAAGGCGATTACATTTTTGCCAGTAACAGTTTACCGTACGATGGCATGTCGAATTGGGTATTTCCAACGGGTGAGGATGTTTACAGAGTTTCCTTGATTGATGGTACCCAGGAACTGATTCGGAAAGATGTTCGCATGGATGGAAATTTATCGCCAAGTGGAGACTATTTCACCTATTTCTCACATGAAACACAGCAAGAGTATTTAATAGATTTGAATACGAAAAAAGAAACTTGTATCACTTGTAATGCCAAGAATGTCAATTGGCAAGAAGATGTAAATGGCATGCCGCATACGCCCTTCCCCCATGGTGTAGTTGGTTGGGAAAGAGGTGAAAAAAATCTTTACATTCAGTCGGAATTCGATATTTGGAAATTCGAGGTGAGTGCAGGTGCTTTGACTTCTATAACGAATGAAGAAGGCAAAGCAAACGGCATTAAATTTAGAGGGCGCCTTTGGGACAATGACAGCGTTTATTTTTCTCCTGAAAACGTTTATTTGAAAGGACTGGACAAGAAAACAAAGGATGAAATGGTGTACCAGTGGATCAACCACGGTGACCATAACGACATCGTAAAAGTGTATCAAACTCCACACAGCATTGGTCAACTTGAGAAAAGCAAGAATGGAGATCAGGTCTTGATTCGCAAATCCAGTTTGCAAGACTATTCTGATTTATTTCTTTTAGACAAAAACTTCAAGAACGAAAAAAGAATAAGTAACACCAATCCGCAGCAATCGGAGTACAATTGGGCTACAGTTGAGTTAATTGATTACAAAAGTAGAGACGGTCAGAAACTTCAAGCTTTGCTCTACAAACCAGAAGATTTTGATGCTGCTAAAAAATACCCTATGTTGGTTTATTTCTATGAATTGTACACCGATGAATTGCACAATCACTATGCGCCGAAACCAACGGCATCTATCATTTTTCCAACAGAATATGCATCGGCTGGTTATGTGGTTTTGATTCCAGACATTCGATACAAAGAAGGCCATCCAGCTCAATCGGCTTTCAACTGCATCATGGGTTCAACGGATGCCGCTCTGAAATTATATCCGAACATTGATTCAACGCGCATGGGTCTGCAAGGACAAAGTTGGGGTGGATACCAAACCGCTCAATTGGTAACGATGACCACACGTTATCGCGCTGCAATGGCCGGAGCGCCAGTTTCCAATATGTTTTCCGCTTATGGAGGAATCCGATGGGGAAGTGGAATGAATCGTCAGTTTCAATACGAAAGAACCCAAAGCAGGATAGGAAAAACGATTTGGGAAGCGCCACAATTGTATGTCGAGAATTCACCGATATTTCACCTACCGAGAGTTACAACACCACTTTTAATCATGCACAATGACGAAGACGGAGCCGTTCCGTGGTACCAAGGAATAGAATTGTTTATGGGTATGAAACGTTTGGGCAAACCCTGTTGGTTGCTCAACTACAATGGCGACGACCACAACTTGATGAAAAACGCCAATCGTATCGATTTGAGCATACGGATGCGTCAATTCTTCGATTACTATTTAATGGATGCTCCTGCTCCAGTTTGGTTGATTGATGGCGTTCCTGCGCTGGATAAAGGGAAGGAATTTGGCTTGGAGTTGAAAGAATAATTTATTGTTTCACCCAGCGTTTTTGTGCCGTTTGACCATTTTGGAGATTGATGCGTACGAGATAAATTCCAGCTTCAAGAGTGGGGGCGTCTATTTGCATATCCTCACTTTTTAGGACGGATTTTCCTTGTGTATTGAAAATTTCTATGGTTTTTAGTTCGTGCGATTGAATACCTGATATTTTGAGATTTCCTGGGGATGGGTTGGGGTATATATCAATTGATTTAATTTTTGAAAACACTGTTAGACCTAATGCTTCATCTAAGACAATTAAGTGATTCAAAGGCATAGAATATAAGGGAGAGTGCTCATACTTTGTGAAATCACCTCCAAAATAATATCGTCCTTGGACGTTTGAAACTGTCAAAACCGTGCTGTCCAATAATGCAATAGGTGTAATTGTTGAATTAAAAAGATCATACATCATCAAATTTTTACCGTAAGTTCCAAATAATGGATAAGGCTCTAATTGTCCTCCAACAAACATTTTTGTTTCGGAGTACTTAGAAAGGCATTTAACAACTAAAGGTAAAGGAGAACTTGTCGTAGAATTGGAAATAAGTGGCTGTGCGACACCATTTAAAAATTTACAAAGTGCAGTTCCGTATGAGCCCGAGCCGGCATGACCGCCTAAATACACAGAATTCCCTTGAGATAAAATTGTAAAGACGGTATCAGGAACCCAAGTAGATGCACTTTCCCAATTACCATTGTTGGCAACAACAAAATTATTTGCAGAAACCCAATATGGGGTACTCGCGTTTGTAATTTGAACAGAATCAAAATGACCACCAAATATTGAAGAATAATCAAAATTCATGGCATGAACAATACCGGGCACAAAAGCTAATTTCACCCATGAACCAATGAAAAACCAAACTTCTTGACCACCTATAATAGAAGGGGAAGAGACCGATATTTTCATGTCAAGTCCATTATTGGTGCACACAAAGCTTGTAGCTTTTGCATTGGGAACAGAAGGAATAGCAACGTACGACCAATTGCTACCATCGTATTTTGCAATCGGATAAATTGTGCCATTTGATTCAAATTCACCTGCTACGATAACACCATTTGCCCCAAATTCGGATATTCCAATTATTTTTCCGGAAATACCATTTCCAAAACAGGATAATTGGTTGTTTTCATAGAATCCCACGTTTAAGCAAGGCAGACTATCCAATTCTGAAAAATTTCCCCCAATATAAAGTCGATTGGAGTGAGTTTTGGAACACGTTACAGAGCCATTCGTTCCTCCACCAACTTGAGAATAGGATTGTGTTGGCGGATACCCCGGCTGAATCAAAGCCAATTCATCCAAAGTAAAACCAAAATCTACACACCATTGCAACAATTCTTTCGATTGAATTTGAGCAACATAAGCATAATTTTGAGTTTTGGAAATGGCTAAAGAAATTTCAGGAAAACCCGATTCTTTGACCAAATAACCGACAGCGCAATGCGTTCCAAATTCGTCGATAAAATAAGGTTGACGAGCAGAATGGTGTGTATTTACAGGGAATTTTCCCTTGAGGGCATAAACGTGAAGTACATCTAGCATTTGGGAACGTTTTTGCATGGCTTCTGGGGAATCGGAGTTCACATTACTTCGACGCAAAAGATTTTCCACTTCAAGTAAATGTCTTTGAATACGGTCGATATCGTTGTGAAAACGCACATATTCTTGGAAAAAAGCTGGATCTACTTTCGACCAATTCTTGTTCACATCCACAAGATGATCGTACAATTTAGCACTTGACTTTGCCTGTATGGCCCAAATATTAGTAGTGAGACAGATCACAAGAAAAAGTCGTATAGCGGAATAAAATATTTTCATAATTGTGGTAATAAGTGTATTTGACTGCAATTTAGGAAAAACAAAATGGATGGCAAAAAGTAATTTTCAGCCCAATTAAAAACAAGGCAAAAATCGAAATGTGCTATATAAAAAAAGTGCAACTCATAAAGCTGCACTTTTACCGTAATTCACAATAGGGGATAGTAGGTATTTCTTTTCATTGGAATCGGACAAAAAGATGGGTTAAATGATTCAACCCATCTTTAAAAATCCGTTTTCCTTTTATATTTTTCTTAGTTTATTGGTGGAAATTAGTTCCTCGTTTTGATAGACCAACAAGCTGTACAAACCAACATTAACTTCCTGAATATCAAGCGTAATTGTATTGACACCTGATTCAGCAACAATATTCAATTCACGAACCAAACGACCGCTCATATCCATCAACTGTATGGTTGTGTTACCTGAACGCTTCGTGAAAATTTCAATGTTTAATTTATCTGAAGTAG
This sequence comes from Crocinitomicaceae bacterium, assembly GCA_041751955.1. Classification (GTDB taxonomy): domain Bacteria; phylum Bacteroidota; class Bacteroidia; order Flavobacteriales_D; family Crocinitomicaceae; genus UBA2040. Next base: position 21,759 of record JBGSIB010000016.1, on the reverse strand, counting down.
GATTTGGATAAATTTTAATCATATCGTCACTTGCAAAGGAAGAGATGTTCGTTTGTGTGTTTGTAGGTTGGATCGACGCGATGTCGGGATTCGTAGAATACACGCCATTGGCACTCCAAGAGCTAGCCACACCAGATGGACAATGCGTTCTTATTTGAAATTCGTATGTCGTTCCAGAAACCAAACCAGTATACGTTTTGCTTGTTGCAGATGGCCCAGCGGTGCCACCATTGATCCATGTTGAAGAGGCGGCTGGTTTGTATTGGAAACTGTACCAACCTGCACCTGCAACTGCTGACCATGAAATAGCAATTGAACTCGTTGTCGTAGTCGCCGTTGCATTAAGAACTGGCGGCAACTCGCATCCAATGGATGAGGTAGTGGTGAAAGATGTTGGTCCCCAAGCACTTGCCACATTATTTGCGCAAATAGTGCGACCCTCGAAGTCATAAAGAGAATTGGAAACAAGTCCTGTATAGGTTTTGCTTGTTGCAAATGACCCTGCAGTACCGCCACTAATCCATGTTGAAGTGCTAGCCAATTTATAGCGGAATGCGTAATATCCTGCTCCTGAAACTGCTGGCCAAGTGATTGTTGCAGAATTTCCTGTAACCGTTGTGGCACTCACAGCTGGAGGTAATGCACAACCTGATAGAGCATTTGTAGAGAGTACCAATGTAGTTGACCAAGAGCCCGCAGATCCATTTGGACAGTGTGTTATTGCTTCAAAATCGTAGGATGTATTTGGTGTTAAACCAGAGAAAGTCTTAGTTGTTGTTGTACCATTAGCTGTTCCACCGAAGGACCAAGTTGAAGTGGATGATTCTTTATAACGGAATTCGTACCATCCTGCTCCTGGAACGGGAGTCCAAGTAGTTGTAATTGCATTGCCTGTGTTATTTGTAACGGACATTGAAATTGTTGAATTACATGCAAGCACAGCAGGCTGACATCCATTTGAGGTCATTAAACTGGAACGAAAAGTAGAAATAGCCGATAGCATTCTTGCTTTTTGACCGTTGCTAAACATAACTACACAAACTGCATCACTATAATCCATGTAGTTCATGTACATTTCTCCATTGACACCAGGGCCACAAGGTCCAGAAACGTTGTATGGAAAAGTTGGACAACCGCTGTTTGGATGTTCAGCCGTTGGTGTGTCACTTACCATATCATCTCCGCAAAGGTCATCTCCCCAGATGTGTAACAAATTAAAGAAATGTCCTAACTCGTGAGTAGCTGTAATGGATTTGTCCGTACCGTTGAGGTAGCCAAAAGAGCTTGTTGACACCACAACACCATCCGTTTGGTCAGTAGTTGCAGTTGGAAAAGTGGCATATCCATCTACGCCAGGAACAGAAGGATCAACGATATTCACACACCAGAAATTGATGTAATTGTATCTGTTCCAAATGGTTTGAGGTTTTATAAGGTTATCGATTTGATTAATTGTGTAACCCGTACTTGCCATGTTGTAACGAATGATTCCACTTGTAGGATTTCCATTGGTATCTATACTAGCCAAACAAAATTCAATTTCGCAATCAGCTTGATCAGCGTAGAAAGGATGTCCAAATGGCAACGTATCTGCATTTAATTTTCTGAAATCTTCATTTATTCTTTGAAGTTGATACATAACAGTAGCATCTGAAACGTTATCGCCTGTACCCAATGGCTCCCCATTGTGGATAATGTGAAAAACGACAGGAATTGTGATGATTCCAGTTTTTGTTGGGATATTACCTTTTTTCCCTTTTTGCATTTGCATAGCCTCAAATTGCGATTCTTTCAATTGAATACTAGGGTCATTTAATTTCGCCTTTAAATATTCACTGTGCGAGGCACATTTTTCCTGATTTTGCGCCAAGGTCGTTCCAAGGGAAATCAATAGACCGCTGAGCAGAAGTGCGTAAAGTTTTTTCATTATGTATTTATTTAATCGTTTTTTTCTTACTCATGAGGTTTTTCAGATTCCACCTTGTTTTTTACCGTGATTTTCAAACTTCACCTGATGTACGTTATTTTCTAACTAATCTTGAATTTTTGGATAGGTATTCTAGCCTAATTTTCAAATTTTCAATTTTGGAAACAAATCTACAAGCATTGGAAACACAAGCGGTTTTTTAAACTACCCATTAACTACCCACTGCAATCAATTGATTAAAACAACGAAATCTTAGACAAGAGGATAATTTCCTTAATTTTGAACTTTTACACGGTCATTCAGAGGTTTTCCGTTCAGATTTTATGAGAAAATTCCATACGTATTTATTTGCTGTAACTTCCCTAAGGTATCGCGAGGTGGTTCATTCGTTTCTGTTTGCTTTTTGTCTTCTTTCATCCTTCAGTGGTTTCGGTCAAAATCAGTATTTGAACTTGTTGGATTCGGCGTCAAAATATCTTCAAAAAAATCCGGACAGCAGTTTATCGTACTTGAAAAAAATCCCTGAACCCCTTGCAAAAAGCATTAAAGGGAAAGTAGCAGAATATTTTGAGAGCAAGGCTTTCGCTTATTATCACAAGGATAATTTCGGTTTGGCCTATCGCAATATGTTGTTAGCTGCCAAGCATGCTGAGAATGAAAAAAAATTCAAATTTGCGGGTGAATTGTATGTGGAAGCTTATACACTCCATCAGCAAATTGAGAAACGTTCAAATAATGATTTATTAGAAAAAGCTACCACCAATTTCAAAAAAGTAAAAGACAAAGATGGTTTACTGGAGGTGAATCAGGCGAGAATTTACAGTTATTATCTGAACAAGGATTATCGGCGTTGCATAGATTCAAGCCTTTTGAAACTTGACGATTTTCGAAAAGCAGATAATTTAATGATTGATTTGGTGGCCAATTATTTGGTTGCTTCAAGTTATTTCAAAATTGACAGTTTGAGCCAAGCGCTGAAATATTATAAGATTGTTCAAAAACTCGAGTTTATTGAAGCTGACGGTGAAGAAGAGTATTTTTTTCATGTCACGGCTTTGAATTATGAATTGGCGAATTTTCATTTTCGACAGAAAAATCTGGACTCCTCTTTTCATTATTTGAACAAAGTTGGTCGTTTTAAACGCGTACTGGATTATGCTAAGGAGCGAGATTATTATCTTTTGGGTATAGAGGTCAGTCGCGTTGCCAAAAAACCGGAAATGTTGAAGGCGTATATGGATTCTTTGCAAGAATTTGAGCGACTGAAACACGAATCGTCTCTTCAAGAAAGTTTAAAGACTAACGAAAACTTAGTAAAAGTTAGTGAGAATTTGGATGAAGTAAAGTCTAAGAATAAATTCTATCAACGGAATATAATAATGTTGGTCATACTTTCTGTTGTATTATTAATCCTCATTGTTCTTTTTCGTTTAAAAATAAGAAGTGTTGTTCGCAACATGAAAGCCAAGATTGAGGATTCGTTACACTCTAAAAAGCAACAGCAGAAATTATCCACTAAGGTCAATCAATTGGAGGTTTATATTTCAGAAATAAAGTCGGAAATAAGGAATATTTCAAAAGAAGAAAGTTCTGCTCTGCAAAGGACTCAATTGCAAAACGTATACACAGACATCAATGTCAAATTGAATCAATTAAGTGAAAAAGATCACTTGTATGTTGTCAATGAAATGAACGATGAGTTTTTCAATCGTTTGAAAAAAGCGCATCCAGAATTTATGGAATCGGAATTGTTGATTTGCTATTATTTGTCTTTGGGATTTAAAAACAAAGAAATTGCCGTGTTTCTTGATACATCCGTTCGCGCTGTGGAAGGTAAGCGATTCAGAGTTCGTAAGAAGATTGAATCAGTTGATGGTCAAGAAAACATTATAGATTACCTAAATGAACTTATGAAATAAGTCTTTTTATTTGCAAGGCGTATTTTCCGAACAACGAACATTCACAGCATTTTTAAGCTTATCCTTGCTTTCTACAATAAATGTTTTTTGTTGCTCTTCATTTAAATCAGCAAGATTGAAACACAAATTAGTTTCACCTTCTCTTCCCCATTGCACGGTTTCGTATGGCAAATTAACCTTCTTTCGCTTTTCGAATGCAGCAACAAGAGCAAGAAATTCCTCTTTTGCTTTATAATTAATGCCCGTACCAATTGAATAGAAGGACACACTAAAGCGATAATTTTCGGATTGAACTTGGTTCGTTTCCGTTTTTTGCACTGATTTTTTCCCATGACCACAAGAGAGAAGCGTGATTTGGAAGATGCAGATAAAAAAGATTTTTGTCATTTAGCGATTATTAAAAAGTCAAATGAACCATAGATCCATTTGACTTCTAAAATTAGTTTATTTTTTGTGCCTTTGAAATGGTTACATTAAAGACGTTTAATTCATTACAATCACTTTTTGCGTCACCGAGTTTATCCCATTACTCAAGTTAATGAAATAGATTCCGTCATTCATGTTTTCCAAATAGAATTCAAAAGGAAAGGCAGAAATATTTGTAAAAATTTGAATTTCTTTCCCAACTTGATCACTAACTTGAACCGAATATTCACCACTAAACGTTTCATTCAACTGAAGGGAAAAATTTCCTTGACTTGGATTGGGATAGATTGTAAAACTAGTATTCTTAAGGATTTCACCCAAGCCTAAAACAGATTCGCAAGCGATAGAAGATAACAAACCGCTTCTAGTTGTTGTCAGGGTTGTGCGCATGCGAGTTGTTTGTTCTGGTGTAAATACCATTGTGCATACAGCATCAGAATAGTCCATATAATTCATGAACATTTCACCATTAGCGTCAGAGCCACACACACTATTTGCGTTATGCGGAAAGTTTGGACAGCCAGAATTATCTGTTTCTGCTGGTGGAGTATCGGAAACCAAGTCATCACCACATATAGCATCACCCCAAATATGGCGTAAGTTCAAGTAATGTCCGACTTCATGCGTTGCCACAATAGATTTTTGATTGTTTGTTGGCGCCAAAAAATCATTGAAACTTACTACGATTCCATCTGTCGTATCCGATGTAGCATCAGGAAAGGTTCCGTAACCATCAAGAGTAGGACTCGTGAACGCACACGACCAAAGGTTCATGTATTCATTTCTATCCCAAATGGTTGCAGGTTTTACTATTGAATCAAACTCATAGTCTTCCCAAGTCGCTTGACTACCTTGGAAACGGTTAATTCCTGTTGTGAAATTGCCATCAGGGTCTTGTTGAGCAAGACAAAATTCTATCTCCGTATCCACCGACAAATTATAAAAAGGATGACCTGGTAAAAGGGAATCAGACGTCAGTTTTCGGAACTGTTCATTCAAAACATCAATCATCGAAATCGCCACAGCATCCGTTATATTCGAACCAGTTCCGATGGCTTGTCCATCATGAATAATATGGATGACTACTGGTATTTGATAAATTACGCCTTTTGAAGGAACATTACCTTTTGTTTTTGAAGCTTCCGAAAGATTTTTTTCAAAGTTGGCTTGTTTGATCAAAATGCTTGGGTCTTTTTGAACGGCTTCAAGGTACAATTTGTGAGCAGAGCATTTTTCTTGTGCAAAAAAGCCTCCAATTGTAAAGAAAATGGAGAAGGTTAAAAGTGTAAAGTTTTTTGTCATTGATTTAAATTAAGTCTGTTTGTCTTACTCTTGTGGCTTTTCAGAATCCGCCATTTTCGCGCTGGTAATTTGTCGAATAACTTATCACTCAGTGCCTACCATTTCATGGTTTGACAAGTTTAAGCAAAGAAATCGGCAAGTGAAAATAATATGCGACAAAGTTACGTGGTACGCAGATATAAATTGAAATTACAAAATACCCATTCACTACCCAAATTGAATGAACCTTTAAATCTTAAGCAAAAAACCTGAGGAGCGCGAATAACAGTTGAGGATATCAAAAAAGCAAATTGAGACCTTTGAATTTCTTTTTTCGTATGATTATTGGAATTAGGGAAATGCTAAAAAACTCACTTCAAGCCTTTCAAAATCTTACTCACATCCTCTTCCGTAGAACTCAATTTCTCTTTGCAGATTTTGATCAATTCGGAAGCTCGTTTTACTTTTAGCGAAAGTTCGTCCACGCCAATTTCTCCTTCTTCCATATCGCGTACGATTTGTTGTAGTTCGTCAAATGCTTTGTCGTAGGATATTTCTTTACTCATTCTTGTGTTTTTTTCGCAGATTGAATTTCGCTTTCCAATTCAAAATCTTGTGTGAAGGTAATAATTTTGTCTCCTTTTTTTACAGGATTCGTTTTGGAAATGACTTTGCCATTTACGCGCGTTATGGAGTAGCCTCGTTTCATAACTTGATGAGGACTCAACAATTCAACGGAATGTGAAAGTTGCGCTAGTTTCTCACCCATTCGTTTGATTTCTCGCTCAGAAATAGGCGCCAATTTTTCTTTTATTTGATTCATTTTCTGGGCATGACTTTTCAGCAAAAAATGTGCTTCGCGCAGCAATCTTTCGCTGTTGTGTTGAATTCGCGTTTTTTCACTGGTATTCCATTCCTGAAAAGACCGTATGAGTGTACGCTGCGTTTCAGCTAGGTTTTTTTGATGTCCTGTGAATTCACTTTGCACCAAAGTGAGCAACAATTTTTGGGTGTGTGCCAGATCTTGTTTGGAATCGTTCAATAGTCTTTCGGATAATCGAACAATGGTTTTTTGCGCGTCTTCAACCGGAACTGCGAATTCATGAAAGCTGCGAATGAACATTTCAGCCAATTCAGTTGGCGTGATGCCGTTGGTGTAGGCGATCATTTCCGCTACGGTCAGGTTGGTGCTGTGTCCAATTCCCGTTAAAATAGGTAATGGAAAAGTTGCAATCGCTCGACACAATTCATAGTCATTGTAACAAGTCAAACCCACTTCACCACCACCGCCACGAACAATGACCACGGCGTCAAAATGTTCCTTCAATTCTTCAATTCTTGCCAATTGCTTGCGAATGGAGGCCGAAGCAATATCACCTTGAAGCGCGGCAGGAAACAAATGGGTGAAAAAATAGTAACCGTAATCATTCCTTTCTAAAACTTGCATAAAATCAGAAAGGCCCTTACTCGTATCGGCAGAAATGACAGCAATGCGTTTGGGCAAAAGTGGAAAGGGCAATTTTTGATTGCGATCCAACAAATTTTCTTTCGCTAGTTTTTTCAAGGTTTCTTCCCGTTCTCTTTGCAATTCACCCAAGGCGTAGTTGGGGTCGATATCGAGAATATGCAAGCTCAAACCATACAATTCGCTGAAGGTAATTTTCACCAAAAGCAACATGGTCGAACCTTCTTTCAAGGGCTCTTTTGCAATGCTCAAAAAGTTTTTGTTCACCCTTTCTATGACCGTTTTCCAAATCGTACCAGAAATTTGAGCCACAATTTTCCCATTTTCTTTTTGCACCAATTCTGGAAAACAATGTCCGCTCGGAAAACGATTGAGCTTGTGCATTTCTGCTTTTACCCAATAGGTTTGCGCATAGCGATCATCAATGGTTTTCTTGATGGAAGCAACAACTTTTTGAAGGGTGAAAATTTGTTTTTCGAACATTGATATACGGTGAATAACTAAGTTAGCTAAATTCTCAGAGATAGAGGGAATAATTTTTGATTAAGATTGAGTGAAGTAGCCATTTATTTAGCGGCTCTACTACCCTCGTCGGTTGCGAATTTGCGAATTTGCAAAATGGCAAACGAGCATTGATATACAGATAGTTAGATGCAAGTCTTCACCTTTCGATTTGATTCAGCTCTATCTATCTCGCTTTAGAAGTATAAATGCTCAAATTTTAAAATGGCGAATTTGTGTTGATATCCAATTAGTTAGACATGCGAATCCACCTTACGATTTGACACCGTACTAATCAAGCTCATTTTCACTCTGAAAATTCTCAAATTTGCAAATTTGCAAAATGGCAAACGAGCATTGATATTCAGTTAGTTAGATTCAAGTTTCCACCTTACGATTCTATTCAGCAGTAAATTAGATCATTCTCAAAATAGTGAATGAGTTTTGAAATCCAAAGAGTTATGCAATAGTCATCATCGCCACACCGCCACCATCGTAAATCCAAAATTTAATTACCTTTGCCACCACTCCAAAAACAATATAAAATGGCCAACATCAGCATCTATAATTTCGAAGGAAAAAGAGCATTAATTCGAGTAGATTTCAACGTTCCTTTGGACAAAGAAACCTTTGAAGTAACAGATGACACACGAATTCGTGCCGCCAAAAAGACAATAGATTTTATTTTAGCTGGTGGCGGAAGCGTTGTGTTGATGTCGCATTTGGGTCGACCAAAATCTTCTGCCGATACGCAGTTTTCCTTGAAACACATCGTTGCGCATGCAGAAAAAGTGTTGGGAGTGACCATAAAATTTGCAGGTGATTGCATCGGAGCTGAAGCTTTTGAAATGAGTGCAAACTTGAAAAAAGGCGAAGTGATGATGTTGGAAAATTTACGTTTCTACCCAGAAGAAACTGCTGGAGATCGCGCTTTTGCTGAAAAATTGGCCCAACACGGAGATGTGTACGTCAACGACGCTTTCGGAACAGCTCACCGCGCCCATGCTAGCACAGCGATTATTGCCGATTTTTTCCCCAACGACAAAATGTTCGGCTTCTTAATTGAAGGAGAAATATTAAGTGTGGATAAAGTGCTCAACAGCACAGAAAAACCGTTGACGGCTATTGTAGGTGGTGCGAAAGTTTCATCTAAAATCACTATCATAGAAATGTTGATGGACAAAGTGGACAACCTCATCGTTGGCGGAGGAATGGCCTTCACATTTGTCAAAGCGAAAGGTGGAAAGGTTGGTTCTTCATTAATCGAAGACGATTATTTGGATACCGCGAGAAAAATCATGGCGATGGCGGATGAAAAAGGGGTCAATTTGTACATTCCGGTTGACGCCATTATTGCCGACGCTTTTTCAAATGATGCGAACACACAAGAAGTAAATATCAATGAAATTCCAGATGGTTGGATGGGTCTAGATGCGGGAACTCAAACTCGAAAAGATTGCGAAGAAATCATTGCAAAATCGCGATTGATACTCTGGAACGGACCGATGGGTGTTTTTGAAATGCCGAAATTTGCCGAAGGAACAAAAGCCATTGCCTATGCCATAGCCGCAGCAACTAAGAACGGCGCATTTTCATTAATCGGCGGAGGAGATTCGGTTGCGGCCATCAATCAATTTCATTTGGCAGATCAGGTTTCCTATGTTTCAACTGGCGGAGGAGCGATGTTGGAGTATTTGGAAGGATTGGAGTTGCCAGGCATTGCAGCTATAAACAAACACTAGGTAAAGTTCAAAGATTTGCTTACTTTTCATAATCGAAAAACTAAATTTTTGAATATGAAAACAAATCTACATTTATCATCTCTTTTCGGATTTTTTCTTCTCTTTTCGGGCATTTCTTATACGCAAGTTTCAGGCTCTGGAAGGGCATACGATTTCAATTCTAGTAATGTAAGTATTCCTAATTCAGCTTCTTTGAATATGGCTAACGTCACTCTAGAAGCATGGATCAAAGCCGACACATGGGCCACGAATATTTGGCAAAATGTCATTATTTCAAAAGAGGGTTGGGCCACTGGAGAAAATGGTTACACTCTAAGAAGCGGGGCCAATGGAAGCTTATCTTTTTTGATGGGTGATGGAGTTCCAGGGTGGCACGAAGTTACATCCGGACCAATTATGTCAACTGGACAATGGTATCACGTTGCTGGCACGTATGATGGTTTAGTTATGAGGCTTTATATAAATGGAATTGAAGTCGGAACAACCAATTATGCTGGAGCAATTGCTACTACCACTTATACGCTTTCGATAGGCAATTCAACTTATGCACCAGGTGGTAACAGATATTTTGATGGGATGATAGACGAAGTCCGAATTTGGAATAGCGCACTTTCGCAAGCAACATTGAGAGATTATTTATGCCGTAAAGTCACGTCAACTCATCCTAATTATTCGAATTTGGCCGGTTATTGGAATTTTGATGTTTCTGGTGCAGTAGTTGATCAAACTTCGAATGGCAATACAGGAACTGCCAATGGTGCGACTTTGGTAAATTCATCCGCGCCTATTGGAAATGCAAGTGCCCATTCTTATGCGGGAACAGCAAATTTCACTTTAAATAATGGAACGACAGATAGCGTGCAAGTTGTCAGCTCATCCATTTTTGAAACGTTACATATTTATCGAGTAGATGGAGCTCCATTGGTCACAACAGCCCTTTCATCCTTGGATTCATTGGATCAAAATCATTATTACGGCGTATATGCGAGTGCCGTTGGTTCGTATAATTATGATTTGACGTATTATTATGGAACAAATCCATTGTTGACGGGAACACAGACTTACGGAAAAATTGCAACAAGATTGAATGGAAGCGCTGTTCCTTGGGTGCCTGCAGCAGCCGTTCATGATATTCCAAACAGTAAATTCACCATGAATTTAACCAACCGAATTGAAGCACGACTTGCGATAGATTGTCCTGGAATTAATATTACGCCTTCAGGAAGTCAAGCTTTTTGTGCCGGAGATTCTATTGTATTGGTAGATAATGGACAAGCAACTATTCATCAATGGTATGATGGTTCAGGTGCAATAGCAGGAGAGACGGGTTCTTCACTTACTGTAAATGCCGCTGGAACCTATTACGTAATCGCCAATAATGGAGCGTGTTCAACGACTGGAACGAATATCAATGTTACAGTCAACCCTAATCCTGTGGCAAGCTTTGGAACAATAAGTACCACTTTTTGTGAAAATGATGCGGATGAAATTATTCTGAATGGGACGCCTGCTGTTGGAACATACAGTGGACCTGGAATTACAGGAAGTAGTTTTTCACCATCGCAGGCAGGCTCAGGAAATCATATCTTAATGTATTCCGTCACGGATATCAACGGGTGTTCTGATTCCGTTACCAATGCTGTTCAAGTAAACACTGCACCTGCCTTACCTGTAATAACTCAAAATGGTGCGGATTTATGTGTGGCCAATGTTGCAGGACTGACCTATTCATGGTTTGAAAGTGGCACATTAATTTCTGGTGCTACTTCCAATTGTTATACCGCGATAACGAATGGCAATTATACAGTAGTCGCAACGAATTCAGATGCTTGCAGCGAAATGTCAGCCGTGTATATTTTGAGCGATTTATCCTTGTTGGAAAAAACAATCAGTTTTGAAATCACACTTTCGCCCAACCCTGCAAGCGAATGGCTAGAGTTAAAGTCTGTAGATGAAAATCAAGCTTTTAACTTTGAAATAAGAGATGCTCAAGGACGAATTGTACAGAAAGTTGAAAAAAATACGGCACAACATATTCTAGACGTGTCTCAGTTTCAATCGGGAGTATATTTTGTTCACCTTCAAGATGTTAACGACTCAAAAACAATTTTGTTTATTAAAGAATAAAGGGTAGAGAACTCAGAAAAAAGTGAGAATTTTCGTAGGATGTTGTTACCTTTTTCTTTTTCCAACATTATAAAGAAAACACAACCTATGAAGTCAACTTATATCATTTTGACCGCGCTTTTAATAGTGGGGGCATGCAAATCTACTCCGGAAAAAACGGAAAGGGTTCAAAAGGAGAAAGAATCCTTAACATCTGTCATTCAACCTATCGCTGGTTTGGAAATTCCACCGACGGTGTATGAAGTCATTTCCGATATTGCTTCAAAAATAGATTTACCGAATGGCGGAAGCATAGAAATTCCAGAACATGCCTTTGTGGATTTAGAAGGAAATCCGATCAAAGGGAAAGTGAATTTGGAATGGGCCGAATTCCATTCTTTGACCGATATCATGTTGTCCGGGATCCCAATGAAGTATGATTCAGCGGGTGTGCAAAATGACTTTGTTTCCGGTGGAATGTTTACGATAAACGCCAATCAGAATGGAGAAAAATTAGCTATCGCTGATGGAAAAGAACTGATGGTCAACTTGGTTTCCACTGACGATACACCCTGTTACAATTTCTATAAATTGAACGAAGAAACAGGTGATTGGTCCTATAAAACAACGAAAACGGGAACGCCAATTGCGGGGAAAGCTATAAAAACTATCGAACAAGAAGCGCCTAAAAAAGCGCCCGTTTTAATTGATTGCGAATTGGAATACAGCCAATTTCCAGAATTGAAGGGAAAAGACATAGTCGCATGGCGTGCAACTGAAGACCTGACTTTAGATGAAAAAAGAAGGATTAAAACCAATGTTTCCTTACTCACGTTGCAAAAAGACGACAAAAGTTATTTTCTAGACTTTAAAAGAAAAGACATCAACTCAAAAATCCGAGTGGAACCCTATCTTTTAGGTGAAGCTCAGTCCAAAACCAAAGAATTGAAAACGGTATTACTTGAAGATTTTGCTGCCTTGAAAACATACTATCAAGATGTTGCCAATGGAAAAATTGTACGTTCAATTGCTTTGACAGAAATGGGTACCCACAACTGGGATAGAATTATGGAAAATTTCGATACCCAGATAGTTTATGCCGATTTTAATTATGGTCAGAAAGCTAAAAATCCAGAATTGGCAAGCCTATTTTACATCAGTACGGAAGCAAATGTGGTGATGAGATACAGTCCTGTTGAAGATAGAAATTTCCGATTTCTGCCTAAAAACAAAGGTGGATTGATTGCGATAATGCCGAACAATGAGGTGTACATCATGAAAAATGAAGGCTTTAAAGAAATAGCAGCACAACGAGGTCGAGCGAATTGTACTTTCCAATTGCAATCAACTGGAGTTTTTGCTAAAAATGGAAATGACGTCGCGGCCATTGCTAGAAGCATATTTTAATATAGAATCTTGTCTAAACTGCTGACATATTGTTTCGTTCTCTTTGCTTTTTTGGGGAGCGCCCAGGTTTTGTTGCCGGGATACAAAAATGGGAATTGGTGGATTATCCGCTCAGATACAAATATTGTATTGCCCAGCTCTTATACATCCTTGGCGCTTTTCGATAATAAAGGCTACATTTTATTTGAGGATGAGAAGAGTCAAGGTATTTTGGATTCAAACGGGCGTGCACTGTACCAAAGTGAGGACCAAGAAATGACCAGTTGGGGAAATGGACTTTTTTCATTTCGCGAAACGGAAAAGCAATGGGTTTTGGATGTAGCAACCGGAGATACACTATGTTCAAGTATCAATGGTTTTGAATTTTACAACGAGCAATACTTGCGATATTACCAAAATGGGGACACCAACCTGTTTCATATTCCATCGCGGCAAAGTTGGCCCATGAATTCATATCTTTTTTCTTACGGCTATTTTCACAATTCAGTGGTTTGCGTTCAAGATTCGTTGAAATACTATGTTTTCGATCCAGGTGGCAATCAAGTTGAGCTGGATACTGTCAATCGAAATTATGGTTTCGCGCTACCATATGTGTTGGACGACAAACAATATGTTTTAACCAATACTCGACAAATTCAAGTTCCTCTGGCAACAGCCAACATCAGAGTCCAAGAGCCTTATTTGAGTTATTCTGATGGCAAATTGGCCCATCTTATTGATTTGTTATCTGATGAAGAAATTGCGCGTGTGCCATTTGAGAGTATAATGCCGTTTCCCGAGGGAGGGTATATCGTAACAAAGAAAGGTAAGCAAGGTCTTTTGAACGAAACATTTGATTTGAAAATTCCAGCGAAATATGACCTCATCTTCTCTGCGCAGAATTATTTTTATGTTACAAATAGCGGATTAACAGGATTAATAGATAAAAATTATTCACTAAGAATTCCCTGCGAGTTTACCCAAATTTACAGTGATAGCAGTTTTATCTTTACTTTTAATGATATAGGAATGAGCGGGTTATATACTGTGGATTTTAAATGTATTTTAGCGACCCAGTACGATAGAATTCTTGTAAAGGATCGTTTAATTAAGGCATACAAGGGAGATAAATTAAGGATAATAAAGCTGGATGCAAACGATAGAATTCTATCCGACATTATCCTAGATAACGCAATAACGGCCAAACAAAAAATTGCCAATGATGCCTTTTCTTTTGACAAGCGACTTTTGCCTCTGGGCTGGTTTTACGAGCGCACACCCATTTTTGATTCCATTGGAATTGTCGTTAAATACAGCACTAAATGGGGTTTGAAGTCAGGCGATAGCATTATTGCAAAGGCGAAATATTACACACCCATTTTTGTTCCAGATGCACCTTTCTCCTACAGTACTTTTAAAGGATTAAAGTTTAGTTTAATTGGTATTTCTTACGAAACTCAGGTGATCTATAATTTGATAAATTATACCAGCGGGAAATTTGAAGACGCTCAGAATTATTTGAGCTTTTCTCAAAATGATGGTATTCGACGAAACTTTTATCGCAGTAGCACAACAAGCGGTCACCAGATTTATTGGAAAAGTGGCGAAAAGGAAAAGGTAAATTACATCAGTTCTACTGTGAATAGATTGATACCCTATGCAAAAGAAGGTAAACTAGAATTGGTTAAAAATACTGCAGAGACAGTGCCTTACGGTCAATGGCTCCCGTTTAATCCATGGGGGGTTGGCCTTTTAAAAGGTACAAAATATTATCCTTTGTATGAAAAAGGAGTGCAAATTAAAGATGCAAAATGGAACTTTTTAGACACCAATGGAATTGATCGTTTTGAAGAACCTTTCACTTTCGCCAATGATTTTTTCATAGGAACAGCAATTGCGAAAAGAGCTGGTGGCTGGGGCGTTGTGAATGAAGACAAAGAGATAATTCCCTTTGAGTTTTCCGAAATAAAACGAGTTCGGACATGGAATGATACGGTTTTCATAGTTCAAAAGCCAAGTAAAAAGTATCAATTTTTAGATAGCAATCTTACTCAAATCACAACGGATTATGCGAGTTTGGAAAAGAAGAAAAACGAATTGGCTTTGTTATCGACCAGAGCAGACAATGCGTTGTATTTTCAAGGAGAAGAAATACAAACTGAGTTAAAAAATGCTCGGTTGATTAACGACAATTTTTGGGTGCTAAAAGAGAAAAAAGAATTTGTCATTTTGGACCGGAATGCAACTGAGATTTGCCGAACTTTCAACAAACCAGTTCGGGTTCTCTCTTCTGATTTTTTATTGGTAGAATCGAAAGGGAAACGAGGTATAATTCATGCCTCCGGGGATACAATTTTGGGCTTTGGTATTAAAGAAATCTTGGAATTTCCTCATTATTTTTTGGTAACAACGAAGGAAGGAACAAGTTTGTACGACAGAGATTTCAAGTTATTATTGAAACAAAAATCGGGACAAAAAATTCTACCAAACACTATAAAGCAACAATATGCAGTGATAGCAAAGCAGTCCATCAAACAATATGATAAACAGAATAATGCGTTTGCAAAAACAAAACATCCTTTAGCTGGAAAAATCAATCAGTATCAGAACAACTATTTCATAGCTGATCAATTTCTAATGGAAGACACTTTAGTGATAAACATAGAAAGGGACGATAAACTTAAAATCTATGAAGATGGAACAATCCAGCTCATTAAAAGCAGAGAATCCAACCTTTTCTTTACCGAAACCATCATGAATGCACAATTTGATATTCCAGTCAAAAATGTTCATTATCTGGGTTCTGGAATTGTTACGTATGTTGAGAACGGAGAACGAATAGTGAAAAATGAAACCAATGACTTGAAATTACCGAGTAGCGCTTTGCCAGTTGGATTATGTACTGATGGAATGTGTTTGTTTGCTTCCGGCCGAAGATTCATGTATTTGAATGAAAATTTAGAAATCGTTATCAGCAAGAGATTTGAGGAGGCAAAACCTTTTGAAAACGGTATGGCTTGTGTTAAATCGAATGGAGCTTGGACGCTTATGTCAACAGACGGTCAATTGAAAAGCTTTCCCAGTTACGCAACAATAACACCCATTTCGACCAACTTTTTTCAAACGAAAGATTTACCCACATACGGCCTATACGATAGTCATGGTAAGGAAATTATTCCCGCTATTTATGAAAAATTGATTTTCATTACACCAGAGATTATTCAAGTTGTTTTAAAAGGTGAGATGGGATACATTGATATTCAGGGAAATACGATATTCTCAATTTTACAGTAGCTTCACTCCTTATTTGTGTTCCATTTATTTCTTGGAAATCGCAACCTCTTTACAATACAAACGTATTAATGTTCAAAACATGATAATTTCATGTGTAATTTGAATATATTTATATTGTAATTTTCCAACACCAAAACATTTGATTATGAAAAAACAATACCTTTTTTTAGCACTTATTTCCAGTGCATTATTTCTAAATAGCTGTGCTACAATTTTGCGTAAAGACAAATCTCAAGTCGTTAATTTTGCGCCAAAACAAGATAAAACCTTGGTTTTTGTGAATGGAGAATATGTTGGTCAGTCACCTGTTTCTATGGAAGTTGACGCAACAAAAGATTACAACGTGAAGTATGTAAACCAATCATATGTTACGGAAGAGTTCACTATGAAGAAAGGTATTTTAAACAAATGGTTAATTGCGGATATCTTTTCTATTCCCGCAACTGCCGTTATTCCTTTGATAGTAGATTGGAAAACCGGTGCTTGGAATGGCGTTAAAACAGGTAACATGCCTTCATCTATGAAACATTGGTCAGAAATTACCAACCCGAATGATTACTTGAACCAATTGTTCCAAATTGAAAATTTATATTTCGAAACGGGAAGTGCTGTTATCAAGTCTGAAGCGTATTCAAATTTGGATAAATTAGCGACGATTTTGAACAACAACCCAGATGTTAAAATTGCTGTTCATGGTCACACAGATAAAACAGGAAATTACGATTCAAATGTGAAGTTGTCGAAAGACCGTGCAGCATCTGTGAAAAAATACTTGTCTGATAAAGGAGTGAATATGAGCCGGATCAAAGACGAAGGTCACGGACCAGATATTCCAATGATAGATAAAGACACGAAAGAAGCATACGATTACAACCGTCGAGTTGAATTCAGTTACTTCTTGTAAAAGGCAATAAAACCCAGAAGAATCTCGGTATCCGCTTTAGTAGATATCGGGATTTTTTTATGTCTTTACTTTTTAGAAATAGAACCAATTCCGCTGATTCTTTTCTTTACTTTGGGATTTCCTTCGTAGACGATTGAACCCACACCACTTACCGAAGCATTTAATTCCTGAGTGGCATGAATTTCTGCTTTTCCGGCACCAGAAACGTCCACTTCAACTTTACGTGAGATGAGGTTATCAGCTTCTATATCACCAGCACCACTAATAGAAATCTCCAGATGACCAACTTGCGTGGGAATACCGATAGATTCAAAAGAACCAGCGCCCGTTAGGTCAATTTCCAATTCCGAAAGCTTGCCAAATGAACCCATCTCGATTTCACCTGCGCCACTAACCTCTATACTTCTGATTGTAGGGAGGGTAACATGTATTGTTACATCTATATTTCCTGGGGTATTTTTTTTCGTTCTACACTGCAAAACAGCTCCGTCAGCATTGAATTGTATGTATTTGAAATGATTGGGATTGCCTTTCAGAACAACGCGGTGTTTATCGCCTTTCTGAATGACTAAATCAGCTGCACCAGATACTTCAATTTCGTCATAGCGCGCGTGTTTGTTGATAGCTGCAACCTGCGTTTTGTAATCTTTTCTGTCGTCAAAATCTTCATCAAATTCACAAGATTGAAGAATAAACAATAGCGCGAGTAAGGATAATAATGTGTTCATAGTTTCTAGCTTTTGAACGAATTTACGACACAGTCATTGGTTTTGATGCCAGAAGTCGGTGAATGGAAAAGGAGAGTCGGTGAAGTGACTAATCTCTCCTATTTATCATTGTATCTATATATCGCACGTATCTTGGTGTCTAACTTTTGTATAGGATGAATGGGTTCTGAAATAACGATTCCAGTTAAAATTGGGGTTTCGTTGTAGCTGTTTTTTATCATGATTTGAATCATTTTGTTGTCGTAATTTTGTGCTACAAGACTCGAATCCTTTATATCGTTTATATCGGTGATTTGAAGTTGGATATTTCCAGGAATATCGGCATCATACAACACATTGAATTTCCCTTCAATATCGGTCATCATCTTTTGGTTGGCGTCATTCAAAAACACCCTGATAAAAGGCAAGGGCTCCCCGTTCTCATCGGTAACAATTCCAATTATTTTATTGTTAATCAATGAATCTGGATTGATTCCTGTGGCCAATTCCAAGACTTTCAGATTTTCATTTTCGTACAACACTTTGGTTTCCTTTTGACTCATCACCAATGAAGAGACGCCCAAAGTAAGACTAGTCAGCATGGATTTTAGGGAAAAGGAGCGACTTTGTTTTAGGCCAGTATAGGTGTTCAGTTCTTCCAATTTCCGAGCAGACATTGAACCACAAACGCTTTTATTTTTCTTTAAATAGTTAAACGCTTCGCTGGAAGAAAACACCGAAAAATCGACAACTTCTTTTTTACATGCCGTACAATGTGTCCCTTTTTCAGTTTTGGGCATTTGGCTTAAATCTTCATCGCAGATAAAACCAAAATTGACAAAAGAGTGATTCGTTTTATTCATAACAATATGATTTGAAGCTGATTAATTGTTTTTCTTTTTAAATATTTTTCCAATTTTTCTGAAGAATTTTCTTGTTGCTTGAGCAATACGAGAACCTTTTTTGTTTGAAATATTCTCTTCATCGTAATATTGGGCTAAAGGAACACCTGCCGTTCGTTCATCTTCACGTATCCGAACGTGACTTGAGTTTAAACCTCTATCCACAACATAAAGCACATCTAAATCCAGACTTACCGTGTCAATTTCAGTTTTTATTTTTTGAGTCGTTTGTTGACTTTTAAAGCTGGTTTCGAGCTTTGTCTCAGGAATGTTTTCGTCCTGTGAATTGTCATTTTCACGAGAGGTTTCTTGTTTTTCTTTTGTATTCGAAATGGAACTTGTGTTTTCTTGACTTTTCACTTTGATTTTTCCGCTGTTACAAGCGGATGATGACAATCAAGCAACCGCAAGGATAGGTTTGAAAAGAGAATTCGTTTTTTTGGGTAATTGAGATTGAGCCAAAGTTTTATTGATCTGTTCCAATTGCCCCAGACGAAAATTTCCACACGTATTCGCTTCCGCTTTGTTGGAATAAAAAGCGATCACTTTTTCATCAGACATGGCCACAAAATTCACCACTGTTTTTTGGCAAGCTGCGCAATGTCTGCCTCGTTTAACAGGAGTCATTTTGTTCCAATCCTCGTCACAGGCAAAAGCAAGTTCTATTTTTTTAAGTTGTGGCATGTTACATTTCCTCTTTTTTGCGCAACCAATTGAAGCGGAAGAATCTTTTTACTTTGTATTTTAACTTATCTCCTCTTCTCGGTGCACGCATTGTCCCAACCGTATGCATTGTCACGGCACCAATGGTTGTAAAACTCATTAAGTTCATACTTGGTGAAACAGTTATTCGTATCTCTTTATCTTCCAATACTTTGGCCACAATAGTGCTATCCGCGAATTCATACAATACGTTGATGTGAATGTTCCCTTCCAAATGCGTGTCGTAAAAAATTTCAAATTTTCCGTCCAGATCCGTTCGTTTGTTGATGCTCATCGCGGGAATGGAAACTTTGGCATACGGAATGCCAACACCATTTTCATCCACAATTGTTCCGCGAATGAGGTTATTGATTGTTGAATCTGGATTGATATCATTGCGCACCAATTCAACCTTTAACTTATCGTTTTCAAAAAGGATGGGTAATTTTTCTTGAGCAAAACCGCTGGCTGAAGCACTTATTCCTGCGCCTAGCAACAAGTTTTTCAAGGAAAAAAATCGGATGTCTTGCATGCCTATTCGTGTGTTCAGTTCTGCCAATTGTTTTGAAGACATTGATCCACATGTGTTTTTATTTGCGTTTAAATAAGTTAATGCTTCAGTATTGTTCATTTTGGAAAAGTCAATAACTGTCTTTTGGCAAGACTGACAGAATTTATTTTCGCCCTGAGTTTCCATTGCGGACCAATCTTGTCCACATTTGAAACTGAAATCGAGATAAGGGTAGTGAGATGCGCGCATAATTTATAGATGAATGGTGAAGGTAAATTCCATAAATGGTTTGAATATTAATAACAGATTACCTTTTCATTGAATGCTGTTTTTATGATAAAGGCGATCCGATAATCAATCTGTACACATTGAAATATCAAGGGTTCATAGAGAAAAACGAAATAGTTGAGTTATATTTTGATTGAACGGTAGGTCTAATTTATTTCGACAGTTGGCATAAGATAGAAAAATCGTAAATTAGTGTTGTTTTCTTTGGAACAAAATGGCTTATTTGATTGGAAAAGGAACAGTATTTAGTTTCAAAGAAAAAATAATTTCATTCGAATTGTAACTTTATGGATAGTTGTGAGTCTAACGGATAGCACCTATGAGAAATGACAGCGAAAGAGTTCAATAAAGCAGTAGATGAATTTTCGGATAATATATTCCGATTTTCCCTAAAGCACATCAAAAATGAGATGTCAGCTAAAGATATTGTGCAAGAGACTTTTGCTAAAGTTTGGGTGAAACACGAAGAAGTAAGTTTTGAAAAGGTAAAAAGTTATCTGTTCACAACGGCATACAATTGCATCATTGACTTCGTGAAAAAGGAAAAAAGAAATTACGATATGCCGGCTGAAGATATTTCACGAAGCACAAAAGATGAAACGAATTTTGACGTTCAGGAGATATTGCACAAGGCTTTGAACACCTTACCTGAGATTCAAAAGTCGGTTATTCTGCTCCGCGATTACGAGGGATATTCGTATGAAGAAATTGGAAAAATTTGCGAATTGAAAGAAGCGCAGGTAAAAGTCTATATCTTTAGAGCACGTCAAACGCTCAAAGCATATTTGAAAAACATTGAATTGATTGTCTGAGACATGAGTATAAATAAAATAAATAGCGAAAATTACGAGGCATTTTATCTGGATTACCTAGAGGGAAATCTGGAACAAAACGATGTCTTGGAGCTTTTTGCATTTCTGAATGAACACCCTGAATTTCAGGTAGATGAGGAAATGGTAATGCTAGAGCCACAAGCTGAATTGCTGAGCGACGATTTCAAGAATCTTTTGAAAACAGATATGCTGACTCAAGATATTTCCTTGAACAATATCGATTTCTTTTTGCTTGCCCAAAAAGAAGGTCAATTGACAGAGAAACAAAACGCTGCCCTACATCAATTTTTGGAAACAAATCCGTCGTTCAAATTGGATCAAAAATTATACGGTCTAAGCAGTTTAAAAGCAGATACTACTATTGTTTTTGCAGAAAAAAACAAATTAAAACAACGTGCAGCAATTGTTTTGTGGCCATATTATAGTGCATTGGCTGCGGCTTGTGCGGTTTTATTCTTCTGGCTTATGCCTAATTCAAATGAATTAGATGTCGAATCAGTTGCGCGTGAATTGAATCATAAAACACGTGTTATCAATACGACGAATGTAGCCGAAGACAATAACACAGAATCTTTTAACGACAAGGACCATAAAGGCAATAACAGAAATACTCCTTTAAATACGAACTATGTGCTTTCGCCAGAAAAAAGAGACTTTCCGAAAATACAAGACCAATTGGTGGACAATATCAAATTGAAAAACTTAAAGGATAAACCAATAAAAATCAAAACAATAGACGAACAACCTATCGAGAATAACATTGCTGTCGTATTGCCTCCCGAAAAGAAAGGCGAACACAATGATATCGGCATTACAGCTCAATCTGGAGCTTATGGCATGGCTTTGAAGGATGTTGCACCGCCTG
>JBGSIB010000015.1:0-8101 GCA_041751955.1 Crocinitomicaceae bacterium | reverse complement strand
AGTAGCTCGACATAACAGGGGTGGAAACAAGTACACCTCCAAAGGCCAACCATGGAAACTCGTTTATTCTGAAGAATTTCTATCCAAGGAGTTAGCCTACAATCGTGAGCGACAAATTAAAAAATGGAAAAGTAAAATCATAATTCGGAGCCCAATAGGAAAACCGCAGTTAATCCTTTAGGGCTCACTGCTACCAACCTTGGGTAGCTTTTATTGATCTTAAAATGAGGTTGGAAATTTTAAATCTGCAGCCTAAATTTTTTCTTCACTAATTTTGCAAATATTTAACAATCTCTAATCTGCTCATTTCATATATTTACCGAATAAAATAAGCACCACTAGTTTACCGAAGGCATTTTTTTCACCTACCTACAGAACATGAAGCACGTCAGCCACGAAACTACATTGTACAACAGCAAAAACCTAACTATCAACTATGACTTGAGATGTAGTTTATTTGTCCATTCCTGGAATCACAATAAGCCCCTGACCATGGATGAATTCAAGGCTGAAATGCTAACATTCAAGAATCTTTTTACCAAATATTTACCCAAGAACATCATGTGGTTGCAAGAAGGTTTTACCACAGAGATATCCCTTGAAACCCATCTTTGGACGGAAGAAGTCATCAATAAATACTGTCTTTCCAAAGGATTGCAAAAAGTTGCTTTTGTGGTTGGAAGCGATATCATTACCCATCTTGGATTAATTGATTTTTTTGAAGAAACATCTATCATAACACCTAAACATTTCGCCAATAAGGAAGAGGCTTTACATTGGATTTTGGATATTAAATCGGACTATCCCTCGCCTGTTGACCCAAATTCTCTTGAAATTTCTTATCTCGGTGTTACGAAGCAAGGTAAAAGTCAATTCATAATCGAAACCGATACGAAGAATACAGAATCGACCCTGAGATCGTTCAAACATATTATTAGTGAAAATGCTTTTTTAAAGACAAATGCTGCTCGATTTTTTTCCCTTACGCCGAGAGAAAAAGAAGTTTTTCAGTTGTATGCCAATGGAACAAGCTTCAAAGAAATTAGCGATGAGCTCTTTCTGTCAGAATTCACCATTCGCACCCACTGGCGAAATGCCAAGAAAAAACTTGAAATAAAGTCTTTATCGGATATTTCGGACTATAAAAACTCATTTTTAAGGTGAGAATTACTCACTAATAGGTATATGTGAATCACTACCATATTCCTAATTTTGTAAAGAGTTTAAAAAATTTACTAATACAATTTTTAACTTATTTACTACACACAAAAGGGTGGCCATTGGTTGCCCTTTTACTTTTCATTTGACTCCTATCTTATTCTACAAAAACCAGCCTCTTTTTCTTTCCCAACGCAATTTTTTATTGACCCAATGACAAAGAAAAGCAGAACCTGCGCCAACTGCTGCTCCCGCCAAAACATCACTCGGGTAATGAACCCCCAAATGCATGCGCGAATACCCTACTCCACTGGCCCAAACGAATGATGGAGCAATCACATACCACTTCGGAAAAGCTATGCTGAGACTCGTTGCCGTGGCAAAAGCACTTGAGGTATGTCCCGACGGAAAAGAATAACTTCCTGCATCAGAAAGTTTTTGAATTTCTGGATACGTCACAAAGGGTCGTGGTCTGTTCACGACATATTTTAAGCCTAAAGTCAAAGCCGAACTGACACAAAAAGTGCCCACCATAAACAGCCCTTTTCGCGTGAGCGTGCTGTCTTTTTTAAGCAGACCAATCCCCAAAACCGTCAAAGGCTCACCCACCATAATTGGCTTTATCGAATGTGAAAAAACCTGAAAAGTCGGGTCGAGCTTTTGATTGCGATGAATATTGATTTCCCGCAGCCATTCGATGTCTTTGTTTTGGGACAAAGCATTCGACGAAGACCACAGAACAACACACAGAAAAAATATACCCGAAATACGCATGCACAAATTATTTTGAGTCGAAAGATACAAAAGAGACAACACTTTTATAAATCGAATGTCAGATGTAGTGACTTGAAGGTAAGCACTATTCACTAACAGACAGGATTCATGAGACTGAACAAGCCAAAAAAAACTTGAAAAAAGAAAACTTAAGTATTGCCAGAAAGAAAAATATACTTAGCTTTGCAAACGCTTTTAACGAAAGGCATTACACAATTTCTGAATCTTGCTGTTGCAAGGGATTGAAAAATTAAGAAAATTGGTTTGGTAGTTCAGTTGGTTAGAATACCTGCCTGTCACGCAGGGGGTCGCGGGTTCGAGTCCCGTCCAGACCGCAAAACGCCAGCGTTAAAAGATAAGTCTATATGGCTGTAGACCTAGAGGCCCCTAAGATGTATCAAATATCTTAGGGGTTTTGTTTTTTATGACGATTGCCTTTGGCTTCGCTCACGTCAACAAGCAAAGGGCAATGAAGTCATAGCTTTATTTACACTCCGATTAGAAAATAGTAACTGATTACCGATTAATTTGTGCAAAAAAAAGCATAGTTTTCATTTTAAACCTAACTCCTTCTGCAACTTCATAGCCGCAGAATAATTTTTACGCAAAACGGGTCGTGAGAAAGTCGTTTCCCCGTTCGATTCTTCACCTGAAAAATGGCAGTACTTTTCTTTGAAATTCTCATTTTTCCATTTTCAACCCCAATACCTTCGCCACATGCCAAACCAAACTTTCCTTTGAACCCTTATCCAGTGCCCGTTGGCCGCTTAGCATGGAAGAAAAAAACACTTTTGTGCCTTTCAACTCTATCGGTTCCATGATCACATCGGTTCCTATTTTGGGATCAAATTCATAACGAAAACCCATCCAAATTCCTGTTTCTTCTCCATTTTCTGGCTTTGTACGTTCCTTTCCCATGAACATGCGCACAAGAGCGTTGCTTACGACTATAACTTTCGGTTGAATGTGTAAGATTCTTTCACGTGCAATCATCAATTGGTCGTAAAGAAAAGAGATAGCTTCAGGATTGGTTAAAAGATCCGTCTCAATATATTTCTGATTGGTCTGACGAAAGGCAAAAACATCAAAATGCGTCCATTTGCCTTCCCATTTGTATTTATTTCGAAGTACATCTTCAAAATCTAGAAATGATCTAAAATAAGGGTGATGTTTTTCTTCCCTATTTTTTGGTCGTGAATAAGCATCTTTTATCCGTTCCCCTTTTTCATCAAAGGATGGGTTGATGCCTAAAAAAAGTAACTCACATTCTGTTTCGTCTTCGTCGTATTGAAAGACGTAACCGCGATCCAAGATGGATTGAAAATTGGGATTTGAGTGATTATTCCAAAGTTGTTCGTAAGCGTTTAGTAAATTAGTTTTGGTCATATTTCGATTTTCAAAGATTTAACGAATCAAAATTGGTTATAATGGTTTAGCAAATTTACCAAAAGTTGCGATGAATTGATAATAAGGACGTATCAAAACAATGTGAAGTTGAGGGTGGAGTTTCAGAGGAGGATTGAGGGGTGGGGAGAATGACGATTGCCTTTGGCTTGGCTCACGTCAACAAGCTCAGGCAATGGAGTCATCGCTTTATTTATACTCCGATTAGAAGATAGTAACTGATTGCCGATTAATTTGGACAAAAAAAATCATGGTTTTCATTTTAAACCTAACTCCTTCTGCAACTTCATAGCCGCAGAATAATTTTTACGCAAAACGGGTATAAAAAAGTATTTATTGATTTGTTATTCTCCTTTAAATATAGCCATTTGGCAAAGTGAGTTTTAAAAATGTTTTGATGCAGGATAGTCAAGCCAGCAACCTCTCCAACTTCTCTTTCCATTTCTCCCAATCTGGCATTTCCTTGCTTTGTAAATCCATGAATTTCTGTGTGTGATCATGATGAACCAGATGACAAAGCTCGTGGGTTATTACATATTCAATACACGCTTTTGGTGCTTTGATCAATTCTGGATTTAGGATGATTTTACCTTTCGGTGTGCAACTTCCCCAACGCTTGCTCATCTCTTGAATGTAAAGTGCGGTTGGTTCCACGTTGTATTTTTTAAAACGCTGGATAATCGGTTCGGCAATTTCAGAAAATTTGATTTTTGCTCTTTCTCGATACCACTGTTTCATTAGTACTTCGGGATTGTCAGAAGAGGAAACTTTCACTTCAATCGAGCGCCCTTTGTATTTTACCTCTGAAATATTGGATTCCTTAACTTGCAACAAATACTGCCGGCCCATGTAGAAATGCGTTTCTCCTGAAATATAATTTCGCTTGGTCAGTTTTGGGAAAAAGCCAAGAAAGTAATGCTGTTGTTTAAGAATCCAGGGTGCTCTTTTGCGAACTTTTTCATTGATTTTGTCCAAAGTTGTTCCTTCCGGCGCTTTTACCAAAACGTCCATTTCGGGATCAACAGTAATACCCATCGTCGATCTTTCAGAAAAAACTACGTCGTACTCAATAGTTTTTGAACCAAATGTGAGTTGTTGTTTCATGCTTTGTATCGAATCTTAGCCACTTCAACAATTTGTTCCGCAATTCGGTCTATCTCCTCAAACGACAGGGAAATGCCGTACTTGTCGCGTAAATCATCGATCAAATAATCGCCAATAGTATGAATCATTCGTCGGGTGATATCAATTTTGTTTTGCCAATCTACTTCAATCAATGGTAATATGATGTTATCCGCAGCAATCGCAATTTCTGCTGACCACATTTTCAATTCCTCTTGACTTTTGGTTTTCTCTTTTAAA
Source organism: Crocinitomicaceae bacterium (assembly GCA_041751955.1). Classification (GTDB taxonomy): domain Bacteria; phylum Bacteroidota; class Bacteroidia; order Flavobacteriales_D; family Crocinitomicaceae; genus UBA2040. Next base: position 3,403 of record JBGSIB010000015.1, on the reverse strand, counting down.
TCGCCAACTGCTATACCGTAAAAGGCTCTAGCCACGTCTCGGTCGTCCAATATTTCAGGAATATCTGAATCTGTACGGGACAAAACTTGTTCTTGAATTTCGCGTACTTTATTCAAATACTCGAGCTCAGTGAGTCGTCCCATTTCATATTCAAAGATTGTTTCTTTCAGCATCATAGAGAACTTCTTGTAGAATGCGGGATCCTCTTCCATTTTCTCCGAAATGTGCTTCGATGTACGAGAAGCGATTTTGTCTGCTTTGGCGGCTGTGCCTATTGTTTTTTCCACCTCATCTTGAAAAGCATCCTTGTCGAAAATATTTACCAATTCTGTTATAGGTTCTACTTTATCCGTTGAAACGTGGGTATCAATCAACTTTTGAATTTGACCTTCGTAGATTTTATAATCAATTTTATCTGAATATCGCTGCACCACAGCAGAACGCAACTTCATGAAAAAAGTCAAATCTTCTTTGTATTGATTTAATTGCTTTTCAGGAGTCGCTTTGTGGAATTCTATGGCAGAAAGCGCTAATTTCAAAATTCGTGCGTAGGCTGCCAATTTATCATAGAAAATCACACGCAGTGCCTCATCCCGCAACAATTGCTGATAGGCTTCGGCATCGCGTTTGTTTTTGATTTCCTTGAACAATTCCCATAACTCCGAATGTTTCTGCGGAAGCTGTTTTATCTCTTCCGAAATGCTCACCATTGTTCCTGCCAAATCTTCAGAATCAAAATCATCAAAGGAAGAATAGGTTTCTAAAGCTTCATCCAAAGCGCCCAAAACACCATAATAATCGACGATATATCCGTAATCTTTATCTGGAAAAATTCGATTAACACGGGCAATGGCTTGCAATAAGGTGTGACCCTGCAATCGTCTGGTCAAATACAAAACGGTGTTTCTCGGTGCATCAAAACCTGTCAATAATTTATCTACGACAATGATAATTTCAGGATGTTCCGAATTCTTGTACCGATTCACCAAATTGTCTTGGTATTTTTTTGGCGTCCCATGTTCATCCATCATCTTTTTCCAAAAGGCCTTCACATCGCTGGAAGTTTCTCCATAAGCGCTTTCTTCCCCTTCTCGGTCGTCGGGTGGGGAAATGACCAATTCGGAACTTACAAGGCCAATTTCATCCAAATACTTTTTGTATTTGATGGCTGAAGCTTTGGATTGTGTCACCAATTGCCCTTTGAATGGCGTTCCTTGAAAGTTTTGTTGGAAATGTTTGCTGATGTCCCAACAAATGGCGTAAATCTTTTGATCGGCTATGTTCAACTGGTCTTTTCGACTCAATTTCTTTTTCAAATCTGCCTTTTCGTAATCGTTCAAAGGTTCTGAAATTAATCCGAAAAAATTATCTAAAGGCGCCTCGTTTACTTTTTGATAAGCATGTCTTCCTTCATACATCAGCGGAACAACCGCTTTGTCTTTCACCGCTTTGTCGACTGTATAATGATCAATCAAATTTCCGAATTTGCCCAAAGTGTTTTTGTCTTTTTTGAACAAAGGCGTTCCTGTCAAAGCAATGTAACAAGCATTTGGTAAACTCTTTTGCATTTCTATGTTGAAGGTTCCGTGCTGTGTTCGGTGACCTTCATCGACCAAAACAAAGATATTTGGACTGTCTAAAGGTTCTTTCATTTTGGCAACGGCTGTTTCAAATTTATTGATGACGGTTGTAATAACCGCATCTGCTTTGCTTTGTAAATGTTCCACCAATTTAGAACCTGTGGTTGCATTGAGCACCGGAATGCCACATTTGCCAAAAGTTTCGGTAATTTGTCTATCCAAATCGGTTCGGTCGGTAACCAAAATGATTTTCGGATTCAATATGTTTTTATCCAAAGCAATGGCTTGCGCCAGCATCACCATGGTCAAAGATTTTCCACTTCCTTGCGTGTGCCAAATAACACCGCCTTTTCTTTTGCCATTGTGCAGTTTTTGAATTTGCGCGATCGTTTTCTTGATAGCAAAATACTGTTGGTAGCGGGCAATCTTTTTCGCTCCATCATCAAACAACATAAAATTATACGTGAAATCCAACAAACGTTCAGGACGACACAAACCGTAGAGATAAGCATCTTGTTCCGTTGGGAGAATTTCTTCGTTTTCCAAAGCATCAAAATAGCCACGCACATAGGCAAAACGTTCGCTGAACAACTTTGCTTTCACTTCTTGTGGCAACGGTTTATTCCGTAAGCGTTTCAGTTCCGTTTCATACACTTCCTTTGCTTCCGTATTTGGAAATTTCTCTTCCCAATGCGCCCAAAATTTGTCTGGTGTTCCGGTTGCCGCGTATCGACCTTCGTTGGTGGAAAGACTCAACAAGGTTTGTGTATACAAATACAGCGAACGTATACCGTCTTCTTGTTGGTTGCGCAAATGTTGCGAAACCGCTTGTTGGATCGGGTCTTTCATGTCTGGGCGTTTGCATTCGATGACCGAAAAAGGAATTCCGTTGACAAACAAAACCAAATCTGGGCGGTAATGTTCCTTGCTTCCTGCACGCATGACGCTGAATTCTTCCGTAACATGAAACACATTGTTTTCCAACTGTTTCCAATCTAAAAATTGTAGCGTAAAACTCTTTTTGTCTCCATCTACAATTTGCTCCAACGCTTTGCCTAAGGTAAGTAAGTTGTAAACCTTCTCCGATGCGCTGATGTAACCATCCACCAAAGAAACTTCCTTGAGCGCACGAATGCCCGCTTCTATGTTGGCATCACTGAAGTAACTTGTTTTGGAGGATGACAATTGAATGCTGTTGATTTCTTTGAGTTGCTTGCGAAGAACCTCATCCAAAATCACGTTGGTGGTTTTGTTGCCACGTGCTTGGTTGGCCTCTTCTTGCGAAAGGTAGGTGTAACCCAAATTGACCAACATTTGCAAGGCTGGAATTTGGGAGATGTGATCTTCTTTGAAGGAGGGTGTGTTCATGTGTGATGAAATTTATCTTTTTCCCAATTTTCGGGATTATTTTTTATATAATTTGCTATTCTTAAATGGGAATCATAGTCGCGGATTACGTGATCATAAAAACGGGATTGCCATTTAAAATCAGCATGAATTTTACGCATTTCAAAAGTACATCGTCCTTTGTACCAGCGCACAACGCGTGATACGTTTTGGTGAAACATGGGGTTGAACATGCCGGTTGCACCACCAGGTGGTTTGGTTGGAATGATTTCGGTTGGTGATGCGTTGTTTGCGACGTTTTGGTGTATGTTGGTTTGGTTTGCGTTGGTTTGGTTTGCGTTGGTTGCGCCGTTTACGCCGTTTTGGTTGTGGTCGTTTTGGTTGTGGTCGTTTTGGTTGTGGTCGTTTTGGTTGTGGTCGTTTTGGTTGTGGTCGTTTTGGTTGTGGTCGTTTTGGTTGTGGTCGTTTTGGTTGTG
>JBGSIB010000014.1:0-4755 GCA_041751955.1 Crocinitomicaceae bacterium | reverse complement strand
CCATCTGGAGCAACTTTTGTCCAAATTTTTCTATAACCTTTATCTATAATATCTGCTGCAATTAAACCATCAACAGCATTTTCCAATCTTGACGAACCTTCAATCCACGTATTTGAAAGTTGTTTGCCGTCAATCGTGGTATTTAAAGTTGAATGGCCCGTATATTTTGCTTCAATGATGTAATACTGTCCATCTTTTTTGAAGATTCCGTCAATACCTGTTTCACCCCAACCATCTGTTAATGCTGTTTTTCTAAGGTGTAATGGTTGGAATCCTTTTTCAGTTAAGTATGCATCCGTTGTTATTTCGCCCCAAGCTCCCTTATGGTTGCTTGACATATTTGCGATTATATTTTTGTTTTGATTAAAGACTGAATTTTGTATATCGAATACCTCATCCATCCAACTCCCCGCCCCATTAACCACCTTCCCTAACTCCACCACCTTCTTAGTCGCTTCATTATCCAACAAGGGTTTTTTCAACTGTGTAAACAAAGCGAAAAAGCTATTGGCGGCATCTGAACTGGCGGCTAAATTAAGTGACGTAAAACCTTGCTGGACGACAGAGGTATTGCTCGTCGCAAAAGTTTCTTTCATGCATGTTTTACTGGATGCAAAAAACAACCCACTGTTGTCGTAATTGACAAAATTGTTCAGATAAAGGACAAGTTGTTTCTGAGGGAACTTTGTCGCCACTTGTTCTTCAAGGGAACTGTCATGTCCAAAGGTGAAGGAGCACCAGAAAATCAGGAGAGAGGAAAGAGCTATTTTGAAAAGGAAGTTCATTACGCCAGTTGGGAACGAATTTAGGGTAAAAGATTGGATCAGAGCTTTATTATAGTTGTTTGGTTTTCTTGGGTTAAAAGGATGTGGTAAACTTCACCAGTTTTATTGTTTTTGGGGAGTACCATAGCTAAACTACCTCACTCTCTAATTCATACAAATTACCTAAAGTATCCAAACAATAGATTTTACCGTCTTTCACTTGCAAGTTTTCTTTGCCGCCTTTGAGTTGTTGGCCTTGTTTACGGTCAAAATCAAACTCATGAAAATCGATGATTTTGTAAGTGGTAGGGTCGAAGATGCAAAGCATGTCTGTTTCGCTATAAAAATAAATATATCCGTTTTCATAGATAGATGTGCCAACAGTTGCCCATCTGCCTTGTTTGTTACTTTGCTTTTCTAAACGCGTTAACTCATCTTGAATACTAAAATGCTTTAGCAAAACACCGTTAAGCACATCAATCTCAACATAGGATGTATGTTTTAAACCAATAAAAACTGGGTTGTCGGGTTCTTTTTGAAAAATACCTCCTCGAATTTTAGCATCTTCAAAAAACGCCTTCACCTCACCTTTTTCAATATCCAACAACAAAACACCACCACTGGTTAGGGTGCAAACCAAGGTGTTTTCATAAATGCCAGAAAATTCTGCAACTTGGTAGGGTTTTTCAATTGCGCCGTCTAGCCATGTGCCTAGGGAGGAGAGAGAAAAATTTATCAATTTTGATTTTTTAGAAATAGAAAATACGTTAATGTTATCTTGACCAATTCCATCTAAAGCATAATCATCGAATATCCTGTTTCCAATTATTCCATTTTGATAAATTATTTTTTTCTCTTTAATTGAATAAATAGCTTCACTCGTATGAATAAAAGTCTCTAGATTAAGACTATTCTCATCAACAAGTATAAAATAGCCTGAAGATGAACTAGATAGTTTGAAAAAATAGTTATCAGGTATGTTAGGGAAATCATTGAGGTTAATAATTTTCTGGTTATTATCAAGTAATAAATATTCTTCCTCAAAAGAATTAAAATATTTTACCTCCTGATATATAGGATTTTTATTGAATTTTCCGTCAGTAAATAAAATGGCTTTTCTATTTATTTGAAAATATCTTACTTTATCTATAATATTTTTTAGCTGCATAATTAATAAACTTCAATAAAATTAAAGAATTGGTGACTTGAGTTATTGCTTTCAAGAAATAATTTAAATTGATTTTTATTTGAAATATTAACCGAGTTGAGGAGTGTTGTATTAGCATCAAAAATCTCTTCATACTTATTTCCATTCAACAACATATTCTTAAACTTCTACACTCGTTCAGCTTTAGAAATGCCATCGTTGGCACGGAAGAAGTAGCGGAGTTGATCGATGGAAGTTACATTCTGGTTTGAAATATACGCCTTAAATTGATTGTAAAAAGAAGATGTGAAACCAGTAGTTGAAGCGTAATTTTTGGTTTCTACGAAAATTTTCACACCTAATCCATCTTCAAAAAACATATCAAACCTAAAGTCGCCATCCATTTCGTCGATGCCCATTTCAAGTTTGGTGAGGGTTTTGCCTGCAAGGCTTGGCGGTGGGTTAGCTAAAATCTCCAGACCAAAAGCTCCTCCTTTAAATTTTTGAGGTGCTTGCAGCATTTCATCAAAATATTCTAATGCACCTGGAATCAGTGATCCATCGGGTTTGCGTGCAATGTTCATAAAATGCTCAATATCATCTATGAGTTGGCTATATGGTTTAACGTTGTTTACAGCAGCATTTTCTAGAAAATTTTGTAAAGTAGTTTTAAGGTTCTGGGTTGTTCCATAGCGTGCAAAGCGTGCTGAGTTTGACCCTGCAAAATTGGTTAAATCACTAAAGAAATTTTGTAAGCTAGGCTTGACGATGAGATTTTCTAATTTGGAAAGGAGAGATGAGGTAGCGCTAGTGCTTTGCACTCCACCCCAAGCGTTCCTCAAATACACCAAACTTGATTTAATGTTGCTGGGCAGCTTTGTTAATTTAGTTCCTAAACTTCTAAATGAGACCACAACTCGGGCAAATGCACCAGGCTTAGCAAGGGAGGACAGCAAGGAGTATCCAGTAGGTGCAAGGGTTAAAAATTGCGCAGCAACATAAAATTTATCCCACGTTTCAAATGCTTCCTGTTCTGCCATGGATGCACCCTGACGATTGGCTTGCACTTCTATATCCGTTAATGAAACTATTGACCCCACAAGTGCCAAGCTACCACCTGCCGTCATTGGGGCAGTGGCAAATGAGATGGCTCCACCGACATAAATTGGGTCGTTGAATTGCTGGGTTTGCTCAGTAACTTGCGCTAGGCTGGTTTTGCCATTCGTTTGGCTTAATGAAAAATAGCACCCCAAAAATAGGAGAAAGGAAAAAGCTATTTTGAAAAGGAAGTTCATTAACTTATTTCTTCATCTCTTTTCAAACCATTTATAAACTCCTCAAAGCTATCTGCAATTACTAAAGACTGCTCTTCGGGTATATGGTCTGTCCATCTATTGATGATTATTTTACCATAAGTATCTGCATCAAAACTCAAACAAAAATGCCAACCACCAGGATCGTAGGCAAAGGGAACTAATTTGCGATGGTATTCTTTTATAAATTCTTTTGAGAGATTTATTATTTCGTCAAACATTAAAAATTGACCAATTTTAAAACTTCCTGCTTCTCCTTCAGAAAATGAGTTTTCATAAATTGACATTCCTCCATATTTTTTGAGGTAATCTTTTAAAATACTTGGTAAATTAATTTCTATTGTTTTTTCAATAAAATTAAATTCAGCGTCTTGAATTCTATCAACTATATTAAATTGTCTCATTATTTATTTCTTTATGGATAAACTGTTGTTCCAAAATATGCTTTCCATTGAGCCACAGAACCCGTGTGTACCAGACCTGAAATACCTGAACCACCATGTGCTGAACTTTGAACAAGTTGCATGGTGCAATAAACCTTACCATTAACAACTTCAAAATCATCTAAATGATGCCATGTATAATTCAAAGGCTTACTTGCAACACCTAATTCCGCATTTGCTCTTGTAAAATCAGTTGCTCTTGTACCTGACATTTCTATTCGTATAACTTTACCTTGATTTAATGAATGTAAATATTGGGTTGTTGCATAATCAGGCACTAATTTATTTACACTCGCAGGCACAGGAATACTCGTATTTAAGTTTGGATTGTAAGCAGGTTCAAACGTTGTCATCTTTAATTCACCTGTACTTGTTGGGTGTACGCTTACCACTTGGTGTGTTTGTCCAGTTCTTTCTAGTACTATAGATAATCTACCTTGTCCGTCTTCAATTGTTGACAAAACATTTTTATTACCAATGGCACTTTCTAAATCTTCAAATATTTTCGCTTCTGCAGATATACCCGCATGAGTAGAACCATTTAAGGACTTATAATTTAATGTTCTTGCACTTGTCCAAGCCTTTAATTTATCTGCACCTTGTTGCGTTAACTTAATAATCAGGCTGTTTGGGACAATATTCCCCACCCCATTAACTACCTCACGCTCGCTCGCACGCGAGGCTCCAAACAAAGCATAACTTACCGTTGAAGTTCCTTTTTGAAAAAACGAATTTTCAGAAATACCACTCCCTGCAAAATTTTGAACTCCAATTTTTACGACACTTTCTTCTTTTACATTTTCTGTTTTTGAAAATGAAATTGTATAGTTTGGAATGGTAACTTTTGAAAATACAGGAGTAGCGCTTTCTGGATTGGTTAAACAAGAAAGGAAGAAGAATATTATTTGGAGGAGCAAAGTCATCTAAATATCATTCATTTTAATATTTCGTTCTTTTCTTATTATTGAATCATATTTACCAAACTCTGGATAGTCTTCCCAATTAGAAGTTATATCGATTTTTTCTATGGATTCCCTATCTAATTGCTCGTTTTTTAATAAATCTCTTTCTGTTATATGAAGTGATCC
>JBGSIB010000013.1:0-31357 GCA_041751955.1 Crocinitomicaceae bacterium | reverse complement strand
CTTCGTCATTTGGACAATTTTCTTTCAAACCATTCGCTACATGAATCAAAGTATCCAAACCAACAACGTCGCAAGTTCGGAAAGTCGCAGATTTTGGTCGTCCCAAAACAGGTCCAGTCAATTTATCTACTTCCTCAACCGTTAAATCCATTTCATTCACGGCATGAAACAAGGCCATTATCGCATAAACCCCAACTCTATTGGCAATGAATGCTGGCGTATCTTTACACAAAACTGTTTTTTTGCCTAGAAAACGTCTTCCGTAATCCATCAAAAAATCGATGATGGCGGGATCCGATTTTGGCGTAGGAATGATTTCCAAAAGAGGCAAATACCTTGGCGGATTGAAAAAATGCGTTCCACAGAAATGTTTTTGGAAATCTTCACTTCTACCTTCCAACATCAAATGAATTGGAATACCCGAAGTATTCGAAGAAATCAATGTTCCTGGCTTGCGGTGTTTCTCTACCTGATCGAAAATGATTTTTTTGATGTCTAATCTTTCGACAACAACTTCCATCACCCAATCACACGTAGCGATTTTAGACATGTCGTCTTCGAAATTTCCAGTTTCTATTCTAGAAGCGAATTTCTTATTGTATATAGGCGAAGGATTGCTTGTAAGGGCAAAACTCAGGGCGTCATTTACAATTCGATTTCGAAAGTGTTTGCTTTCTTTTGAAACATTTTTTGCTATTTCAGCATCGTTCAATTCTTTGGGAACAATATCCAAAAGTAGCACCTCACAACCTATGTTTGCAAAGTGACAAGCGATTCGAGATCCCATAACTCCTGACCCCAGGATGGCAATTTTGTTAATGTGTCGATTCATGATTTATGCTTTTTCGAACCTGATCATTTCATCAAGTTCCAAATCCGTAATTTCTTCTATTTTGTTCATCACCTCAAAGAAAACCTTCATTTTTCCTAAGGGAATTTTACTACTTAGCTTATTGTTGTAATCTACGATTAAATCTCTGGTTTCTCTCCTTTTCGCGACACCTTTTTCCGTTAAAAAAATCAAAACTTTGCGTTTGTCGATTTTATCCAGTTCGCGTCGGATGTAACCTGTATCCTCCATGGTTTTCAAAGTGCGCGAAAGACTTGTTGGTTCCATGCCCATGCGAGGTCCCAATTGCGTGCTCGGTGTTCCTGCCTTTTCGATGATCATCAGTAAAAATCCGATACTGCTCGTAATGTCAATATGCGCTGTTTTTTGGTTGTACATGCGCGAGACCTTGTGCCAATTTTGGCGAAGAACAAAGTCATAAAGATCTACACTTGGTTTAAACATAGTTTATCCTTAATATTTATTTTACTAAGATATGCATAATAATTATACTATGCACACATAGCAATTAGTAAATTATTGGATTCTTAAAAAAGGAAAATAAAAATTGGAATATGCTTATTCCCAGATGGTTCGAGAAATCTTGACCGTGCCTTTAAAAACAGAAACTAAATCACCATTTTGATTTTTACAATTCACCGCATACAAAGCGATCGAATTTCCACGGTTAACTTCGGTACATTCAGCGGTGATAATTTCGTCTAAAGCAACTGATTTAAGATGCGAAATACTGGTTTCTATGCTGACACATTTATGTCCATAAGCATTGGATGCAAAGGCCAAAGCCGAATCCGACAAGGCATACGTAATTCCGCCATGTGCTATTTGAAAACCGTTGAGCATTTCTTGTTTCACGGCAAGTTTCAGTGTGCATGTTCCCGGTTGAACATCTACCAATTCCATACCCAGCAAATGCGAGAAAGCATCTTTCTCCATCATGCGTAGATATATTTCTTTTGGCGTCATTTACACTTCTACTGCCCGCCCCATAAGGGTTATCATGGCTAATGTAACGATAAAAAGTTGTGTTGCCGTTTCATCTGTTAAAGAAGTTCCGTCTTCATCTTCTGTGCTTATTTCCATGGCCATGAACTGAACCAAATTGGGTTGATCACAAAAGTCTTCTAAAAAATCATCGTCCTCGTTTTCAAAATATTCATCGAGCATATCAAAAAACGGCTCTTCAAACTCATCAATGGAAGTTTCTTTCACTTCAACAGTTTTCAACTCTTCTTGCGAGAAAGATTCAGCAATGACACAAAAATAATAGATGATAAGTCCTTCGAGATCTTCATTCTCATATTCCATTGCGGCAGACATGAGGTACGAAAGCAGCATGGGTTGTGCCAAAGCATACTTTTCAGAGACTTTTTCTAATCCGTCATCGTCCAGATTATCGATTAATTTTATCGCTTTTTCAATACTTGCTAAAGAAACGTGCATCATGATTTTACTTTTGATGCGATAAAATTACACATTCTTTTCTTGGAGAATAATTTCTAAGGAGAGAATAATTTGAGGAAGAAAAAAACGGAAATGCTTTTCACACCTACTTTACTATAGTCAGAATGAAACGGAATATTAAACAACTCCTATTTCAGCAGCTAACTCCTTAGCTTGATCTACTAATTCTTCAACTGATGCATCTCCATAAGCCAAAGCAACTCCCATTCGGCGATATGGCCTTGCTGTTGGCTTGCCAAACCATCTGAAATCTTGGTCAATTATCGCATGAATTTTTTCCGCTCCGGTAAAAGTTGGCCAAGTTAAAATTTCTCTATCCGCCAAAACAACAGCGCTCGCGCCCTTTCTTTCCAATTGAATTTCGTGTACAGGAATTCCCAATATGGCACGGGCATGCAATTCAAATTCGTTCAAATTCTGCGTTCCAGCAAGTGTTACCATTCCCGTATCATGCGGTCTTGGTGAAAGTTCTGAGAATATTGCTCCACTTTTGGTTATGAAAAATTCAACGCCCCAAATTCCTGACCCTCCTAGTGCCTTGGTGACATCTGCCGCCATTTGCTGCGCTTGTTTCAAATGATCAGGATGCATGGACATCGGTTGCCAACTTTCTTGATAGTCGCCTCTTTCTTGTCGGTGACCGATTGGTGGACAAAACAAAGTAGAACCGTCTTTCTGAGTCAAAGTCAAAAGTGTGATTTCATATTCAAAATCGATAAAACCTTCAACAATCACTTGCATTAGATCACCTCTTGAACCCGCCATGGCATAGTCCCAAGCTTTTGCTATATCTTCCTCCGTTTTAATAACAGATTGACCTTTTCCAGAACTCGACATCAAAGGTTTTACAACGCATGGCATTCCTGTAAATTCGACACCTTTTTTCAATTCTTCGAAGGAACTGGCGTAACGATAGGGAGCTGTTTTTACACCTACTTCGATGGCCGCCAAATCGCGAATGGCCTTTCTATCCATGGTAAAATTGGCCGCTTTTGCACACGGAACCACTTGAATTCCTTGCTTCTCATATTCATACAAACGTTCGGTACGAATGGCTTCAATTTCTGGAACAATTATATCAGGTTGATGTTTGGCAACGATTAAATCCAAAGCTGAACCGTCGAGCATATCAATTACTTCTCGTTCTTGTGCCACTTGCATAGCGGGTGCATTGTCATAACTGTCCACAGCAACAACATGTTGACCCAAACGTTGAAAGGCAATAACGAGTTCTTTTCCCAATTCACCAGAACCAAGGAGCATGATTTTTTTCTTCATGAGGTAAAGATAATTTCAGAAGGTGAAAAATGATAAAAGAAGATTTCAGATTTTATTCACACCTACCTCTCAACTCAAGGTTTTTAGAAAAACTGAAAACGAATCCAAACATTTATTTATCAACAGATTAATCATAGTGATTATTTCAACTAGTCGCCTCCTTCTAATTTTTAATTATCTTCAAACCAAAATTTTTAAATGCGCATTTTGCGATTCATCTTATTTCCTTTCGCTATCATTTACGGATGCGTGACTTGGGTGCGGAATAAATTTTTCGATTGGGGTCTAAAAAAAGAAGAAAATATTCCGTTTCCATCCATTTGTGTTGGAAACTTATCCGTTGGAGGAACTGGAAAAACGCCACATGTTTTGCTACTCAATCAATGGCTTTCGGAAGAAAATGAGGTGACCATTATTAGTCGCGGTTACGGACGAAAAACCAAAGGTTTGATTTGGGCGGATAAAAACTCCAACGCCGACACGATAGGCGATGAACCCATGCTTTTTTACCTTGCTCAAGCTCAGCCTACTGTTGTTGTCGCTGAGAAAAGAGTTGAGGCCGTTCATGCTCTACAAGCAAAAAATACAGAAAATACAGTTGTTTTATTGGATGATGCGTTCCAACATCGTCACGTTAAAGCGGGTTTGAACATTTTACTTTGCGACTTCAATTTGCCTTATTTTCAAGACTTTATGCTACCAACTGGCAATCTTCGCGAATTTCGTAGTGGTGCTAAAAGAGCTGATATCGTTATTGTTACCAAGTGTCCAGATAAAATTTCAAACAAACAAAAAGAGGTTTTTTACAATGGCATTCATCTCATAAACGACGATATTTTCTTTTCTAGAATAATTTATGGAGAGATGGAAAGTTGGAGTGATAGTGAATTGCCAACAAACATTGAAAATATTGTATTGGTTACTGGAATTGCCAATCCAAAACCATTGGAAAAGCACCTTGAGCAGAAATATTCGTTAAAATCCGTTATTTTTCGCGATCATCATGTCTATACCGAGAAGGATATCCAAGATATTCACGAGATTTTTGGTAACTTCGCGAGCGAAAAAACCATCATTTTAACGACAGAGAAAGATGCCATGCGTCTTCAAAGTTTCAAAGCAAATGGTGAACTAAAAAATTACCCTTGGTTCGTTCAAAAAATGACGGTTCAGGTGTCTAGAGAAAATGAATTAAAAGAAAAAATTAAAGCATATGTTAGAAAAGTTTAAGGAATCAGTTGCATTCATCAATTCAAAAACAAGTGTTCAACCTACAGTAGGTATCATCCTTGGTACTGGTTTAGGTGGATTGGTAAAGGAAATCAATATTATTGATGAAATTCCCTACGAACAGATCCCTAACTTTCCTGTTTCTACTGTCGAAAGTCATTCTGGAAAATTAATTTTCGGTGAATTGGGCGGTAAAAAAGTTGTTGCCATGCAAGGTCGTTTTCATTTTTATGAAGGCTACGACATGAAGCAAGTTACCTTCCCAGTTCGTGTGATGAAACTTTTGGGAATTGAAGCTCTTTTTGTGAGCAACGCTTCTGGAGGTGTGAATCCTGACTTTGAAGTGGGTGAAATTATGATCCAAAATGACCATATCAACCTTTTTCCAGCGCATCCCTTAATCGGCAAAAACATTGATGAATTGGGACCTCGTTTCCCTGATATGAGTGAACCTTATGATCCAAGTATGATTGCTTTGGCGCAAGAAATTGCCAAAGAGTTGAACATTAAAGTTTCGGTGGGAACCTACGCTGGATTAACGGGACCGACTTTGGAAACTCCAGCCGAATATTTATACGTTCGCAACATTGGCGCTGACGCCGTAGGGATGTCAACAGTTCCAGAAGTCATAGTTGCTCGTCACATGGAAATTCCTTGTTTCGCTATTTCAATCATTACAGATTTAGGCGTTCCAGGAAAAATTCAAAAAGTATCTGTAGCTGATGTAATAGCGGTTGCCAGTCGTCAGGAACCAAAAATGACGGCCATCATGAGTCAATTGATTTCAAGAATTTAATAGCGAAAGACGATACATGTCAGAAGCAAGAGATAAATATGAAGTAGTCATTGGATTGGAAGTCCATGCGCAAATGCTAACCAATAGCAAGGCGTATTCCAGCGATGTGAACGAATACGGAGCAGTTCCCAATACCAATGTGAGCGTTATCACACTTGGTCATCCAGGAACCTTGCCAGTAATGAACAAAAAAACAATAGAAAATGCCATTAAGTTGGGACTTTCTTTGCATTGTCAAATTGCGGAAAATCAATATTTTGCTCGCAAAAACTATTTCTATCCCGATTTACCTAAAGGCTACCAAATCACCCAAGACACCACTCCGATTTGTACGGGTGGTTATATCATTGTGAAAGATGAAAATGGGGAAGAAAAGAAAATTGGTTTGACTAGAATTCACATGGAGGAAGATGCTGGAAAAAGCATTCACGACATGGATGTCAAAGACACTTTAGTCGATTTGAATCGTGCTGGAGTTCCCTTGTTGGAAATCGTTACGGAACCAGATTTTAGAAGTTCTACCGAAGCCTACAATTACCTGATGGAAGTCAGAAAATTGGTGCGCTACTTGGAAATTTGCGACGGAAATATGGAGGAAGGCTCTATGCGTTGCGATGCCAATGTTTCCGTTCGTTTGAAAGGCACTTCGGAGTTTGGAACCAAAGTAGAAGTGAAAAACATGAACTCTATGCGAAACGTTCAAAGAGCCATCGAATTTGAGATTACACGTCAAATTGAAGTCCTAGAAAATGGCGGTTCACTGTCCATGGAAACCAGACAATACGATGCCTTGAAGAACATCACCATTTCCATGCGATCCAAAGAAGCAGCGAACGATTACCGTTATTTCCCAGAGCCAGATTTGACTCCTTTGAAAGTGACAATCGAGCAAATAAATGCTATTAAATCGGAAATGCCTGCTTTGCCAAGAGACCTGTTTTTGAAATACACACAAGAATACGGTTTATCGGAATATGATGCTTACAATTTGACGGACAACAAAGCCATTGCCTTGTATTACGAAACGATTCTAGCACATACAAACGAATACAAAATAGCTGCCAATTGGATGATGGGTGACATTAAGTCTTACTTGAATGCACAGGGAAAAGAAATGGAAGAATTCCCTGTTTCAGCTGAACTTATTGCTGAACTTATTGCCATTATTCGCGATGGGAAAATTTCAAATACCGTAGCTTCTCAAAAAGTATTTCCTGAAATGCTGAACGCTCCAGAAAAATCTCCTCTGGCCATTGCCGAAGAATTGAACCTAATTCAGGATTCCAACGAAGATGCAATTTTAGGATTTATTGCAGAAGTTATCAAGCAACATCCCGAAGAAGTATCTCGTTATAAAAACGGAGAAAAACAACTAACAGGATTTTTGATGGGCCAATTGATGAAAATATCAAAAGGAAAAGCCGATCCAAAATCCGCCAACCAAATGCTTAGAAATGAACTTGAAAAATAAATTAAAATTTTTACCTTTTGTCTTACTTCTTATCTCTTCAGCTTGCTCTGATGACAGCGAAGAAGGAATTAGCAAAGAAGATAATTTTTCGATTACGGGAAAAATTACCGGTGCTCAAAACGAAAATGTTTATATCGAAGCGATGAGTGCAGACGGTGTGATTGACGTTGCGAAAGGAGTAGTTTCTGAAGATGGAACAATTGATATCAAAGGAAATATTCCGGGAATGGGCATCTACAACATGCGTTTGGGAGAAGGTGAAAATAAAATCATTCCTTTAACTATGATGCCCAATGACAATTTGAAAATAACAGCCGAATACAATACTTTCGCCTCAAATCCGACTTTGACAGGTACCGAATGGGCAAAACCCTTGTCCGATTTTTTAGCGATGAGCATGGATTTTTCAATGAAACAAAGACAGTTAGAAGTTTATAAACAAAATGGTTCTACGGATGAAGAATTAATGGCTGAATACGTCAAGATGCTGAGTCCTTTGCAAGATTTCGCAAAAAGCCAAATGAAGAAATCACCAGGCAATCCTGTGAATATCATTTTGTCAAGCGCTCTCGCTCCTTCGAGTGGTTGGGATAATTGGGATCCTAAAAATATCGACTTAATGAAGACTGTTTCTGAAGCATACGGCAAACGCTTTGCTGGTTCGCCCATGACAGAAGCTATGGCCAATCAGGTTTTTCAGTTTGAAAAGGCGTACAACGAACATGTAAATGGAACAGACGTTGACAACTCCCCAACTTCTAGCTCTTCTGAAATGGGACCAGAAATTATTTCAAAAACACCGGAAGGCAAAACCATTCGATTGAGTGACTTGCGTGGAAAATATGTTTTGATTGATTTTTGGGCGTCCTGGTGTGGGCCGTGTAGACGTGAAAATCCGAATGTTGTCAAATTATATAATCAATACAAGAACAAAGATTTTACTATTTTCTCTGTTTCTTTGGACAAAGATGCCGCAGCTTGGAAACAAGCGATTTTGGTCGATGGTTTAATTTGGCCGTATCACGTAAGTGATTTAAAACAATGGGATACACCTCTTTTACAATCTTATAATTTCAACAGCATCCCGCACACTGTTTTAGTCGATAAAACGGGGAAAATTATCGCAAGAAATTTGCGTGGCGCAAGTTTGGAACAAAAATTGAAAGAACTCCTTTAAAACATAATAAAGATGACAAAACTTACAAATACTTTCTTCTGCCTTTTATTGGTTGGATTTGCTTTTGGTCAAACGCCTATAAAAGTCAAAGTTTCTGGTAATGTATTCAATACAAAAGCAGATACTGCATACCTTTCTCAATTCATCAATAACAAATTTATCGATTTGAAATCTTCTGTTTTGACAGAAAAAGGAGATTTTTCAATCGAATCTGAGGTTCCATTTCCCGATTTTTATGTTTTGAGAATAGGTGATGATCGCATCAATTTAATATTGCGTGATGAGTCCGATATCAAATTTTACGGCGACGGAAAAAACTTGAGCATGTTTTCTAACATAATCGGTTCAGATGAATCCAATGAAATGAAAAAATTTATCGTGCAAATGAAATTGTACAATGAGCAAAAAAGTAAGTTGGAAAATGAAATGCGCGCCAACCCTGCGGAACGATCAAAAATCGAAATGCAATTGCAAAATGAAATGAGTACATTCAAAGGACAGCGCACGATGTTCATGAATCAAAACAGAAATTCACCTGCTTTATTACCTGCTTTATCAACCTTTGATCCGAGTTCGGAATGGCAAGACTACGAGCAAGTGTGCCTGCAGTTAGAAAAAAGTTTACCTGGTTCACCAGCTGTCAAAAGCACTTTCGACAATTATTTAGCCCTGAAGGCACAAAAATCAGCTTTGGATTTTTTAGCGCCCGGTAAAGAAGCTCCCGATTTTGAAGAAATGATGGTGGACGGAAAAACAAAAATGAAGTTATCAGACTTACGTGGTCAAGTCGTTCTATTGGATTTCTGGGCATCTTGGTGCGGTCCATGCAGAGGTGAGAATCCTAATGTAGTTCGTCTCTACGAAAAATACAAAGACCAAGGTTTTACCGTAATGAGTGTTTCTTTGGATAAAGACGGTGACAAATGGAAACAAGCCATAGAAAAAGACAAATTAGCTTGGCCCAACCATGTGAGTGATTTGGCAGGTTGGTCTTGCGCAGCGGCGCAAAAATATGGTGTTAGAGGAATTCCTTTTACCGTTTTGATTGATAAAGAAGGAAAAATTATTCAAACGAAATTACGTGGCGCTGACCTTGAGCGTGAATTGCTTCGTATCTTTGGTGAATGATTTTGGACCCAGGAAAAAAAATCTACTTTGCCTCCGACTTTCATCTGGGAGCTCCCACGCATGAAAAAAGTCGCGAAAGAGAAGACAAAATTGTTTCTTGGTTAAATTCTATTCAAGCCTCAGCACAAGAAATTTATTTAGTTGGCGATTTATTCGACTTCTGGTTTGAGCACAAATTCACCATCCCAAAGGGTTTTGTTCGTCTGCAAGGTAAAATTGCTGAATTGACCGATGCGGGAATACCTGTGCATGTTTTTACCGGCAATCACGACATGTGGATGTTCGACTATTTACCCAAAGAATTAGGCATTCAACTGTATCGTGAACCAATCAACGCAGAGTACAATGGAAAACAGTTTTTTATCGGTCATGGTGATGGTTTAGGCCCTGGAGATAAAGGCTATAAGTTTCTAAAAAAAGTTTTTGCAAGTAAAGTTTCTCAATGGCTTTTCGCACGTTTGCACCCTAACTTTTCATTTTGGGTGGCCAACACCTCATCCCAAAAAAGTCGTTTGCATACAGCTTTAGAAGACGAAAAATATTTAGGCGATGACAATGAGTGGCTTGCTGTTTTTTGTCGTGACACCTTGAAAAAAGAGCATTACGATTATTTTATTTTTGGCCATCGACATTATCCAATCGATATTAAAGTAGGAGAAAATTCGCGTTACATCAACTTAGGTGAATGGATCAATTATTGCACTTATGCTGAATTTGACGGCGAAAAATTGGAGTTGAAGAAATTCGAATAATATCAAAAAACACCTAACTTTAGCTTATGTTGAAATGGTACTTTCTATTCCTATTTATTTTGATTTCTTTCGCTGGAAATTCTCAAATCTCTATCAAACAAGGCGAATGGACTCATCACAAAAATGCGCTCACTCATCAAGGGTTTTTATTCGCAGATAGCCTTTTCACCTATTCCATCGACTATCAATCTGGTAACTTTCTTTCAGGTCCAAAACTACTCGCCAATCAATTCGATAAAAAAACACAAGCTTTTGTCAAAAACATAGACCTTTCTCCACAAAAAAAAGACAATAATGAGATCAAGATTCTTCAAATTTTCTCGCTAGAAAACAATTTTATTACGGTTTATACGCTGAAACCGAATGTCGGCGACAAACGACTTGTTCTTGAAAAAATATCCGGATCTGGCCAACACATCAAAACAGTAGAATTCGATTTCAAATCGTACGAAAACAATCTGAACGAAAATGTGGAAGTACTCACCGATAAGCTTGAAACACGGATGGTCATTTGCAACAATATTCCTCCTACGGCGGAAAATGATCAAGAACTCACGATAACAACTTTGGACAGCGATTTGAACAGCCTATGGGTCGATACCGTCAAATTTCCTAATAGAGATCAACAATTCCTTTTGTCGGATTGGAAATTTGATGGAAAAAATAGATTGTTCTTTATTGGAAGACACATTTCCAATCTCTTTCAACCTGACATGGCTTATAGTTCGCTGAAAGAAAACTCACAGTTTCTATTCGGATACAATCACGAAACGGGTAAATTACGCGAGGTTGAATTGAGTCTAAACCAACGTTTCATAAATAAAACACAAACCGAATTGGATGCCAACCAATGGATTATCGCAGGAACTTTTTCTACCGACAAAACATTTCGCTTAGATGGTGTTTTCTCTCTGATTTTAAATTTGGACATGGAGACGCAAACGCATACCATTCATGATTTCACAGCATCAGAACAAAAACTTTTTACCACACTTTCACAAGTCGACAAAAAGAAAAAGTTCAGTGATGAATTGGTATTGAAATCCATACAAATTATGGACAACGGAGAATTTGCTTTAATTGGTGAAGAATACCGGAAGGAATGGCAAGAACCCATGGAATCACGTATGTCAAGCAATAATTTTACAGAGGTATTTTACTACCAGAACATTCTTGTTTTTTGGTTCAATAAAAAAGGAATCGTTTCCAAAGTAAGCAATGTACCAAAAAATCAAGTTTCAGCTAACGATGGAGGAAGAAACTCTTCATTTCACGTTTCCAATACCGGTGAAAAATTACTTTTCTTCTACAACGATAATCCTAAAAACCGTGAATTGACAGATGTTACCGCACCCCTCAAAACCTTCACTCCAAACAAAAAGGGCTACGTCAACTGCACAGAAATCAATTCAGGTAGTTCACGTATAGAAACGATAATTGTTCCAACAACTCGTCATATAAAAATGCAACCCGTTAAAGCCAGTTTTTTATTGGACGATATCACTTACTTTTTACGTGAAAAAAGAAGACGCATGGCGCTGATAATGGTTGTTACTAAGGAATGATCTGGAAACACGGGGTGACCAAATATTTTCGAATTGAATTTGAAACGAACGATTTAATCTAAAATCGCTCAACTCACCCCATTTATTTCCAATTCGCAGACCCGTATATTCTCCCAAAACATTCTTTCTTTTCCAAACCATTTGGCTAGCAATGTTGTTATATTTGCACGAATGATGTCCGTCGATGAAATAACGCAACCAATTCAGGAAGAACTGAAGCAATTTGAGGTGCGTTTTGCTGAAAATTTGGTGTCGAAAGCGGCGCTTTTGGACAAAATCACGCATTATATCGTCAAAAGAAAAGGAAAACAGGTTCGGCCTATGTTCTTGTTCTTGACGGCCAAAATGTTTGGCGAGGTGACAGAAAAAACCTACGAAGCCGCTTCCCTTTTTGAGATTTTACATACGGCCACTTTGGTGCACGATGATGTTGTAGACGACGCCAACGAAAGAAGGGGTCACTTTTCCATCAATGCACTTTGGAAAAACAAAATTGCCGTTTTGGTTGGTGATTATTTTCTCTCCAAAGTTCTTTTATTATCCATAGAAAAAGATAATGTCGATGTACTTCGCGTGGTAGCTCGTGCCGTGAAAGAAATGAGCGAAGGCGAATTACTTCAAATTGAAAAAGCAAGACGTTTGGATATCGATGAAGAAATTTATTTTGACGTAATTCGACAAAAAACAGCTTCTTTGATTGCTTGTGTTTGCGATGCCGCTGCTTTAAGTGTCGGCCGCACCGATATGCAAGTACGGATGCACGAGTTTGGAGAACTAATTGGAATGGCTTTTCAAATCAAGGATGATATTTTTGATTACGGTGAACCAGGCAACATTGGTAAACCAACGGGAAACGACATTCGTGAACGAAAAATGACTTTGCCATTAATTTACACCTTGAATCACAGCACACCAGAAATAAAAAAAGAATTACTCGATATTGTCAAAAACAAAAACGAAGATTCCAAAGCCGTAAAACGGGCCATTCAATTGGTTATAGCGGGCGGCGGAATTGAATATGCGCACCAGAAGATGATGGAATTCAAGACAAAAGCACTTGCCTTAATTCAAGACATACCGGAATCTGAAGCAAAAAAATCACTCATCGGATTGGTTGAATATACCACCAATAGATTATCTTAGTTGTCATGAAAAATTTAGTATTTATCCTATTAATGGGGACGCTTATTTTGTCCTGTGGTGAGAAGGAAAAACCAGTATCTGCCGAACCGACCAATGAAAATTTAATTGAAACTGTTGATGGAATGTACTTTGAGTATTATCCTGGCAAAAAACAGGTAAAAATTACTGGTCCTTTAGATGACAAAGATCAACGTAATGGTCGGTGGGAATTGTACAATGAAAACGGACGCCAAATGGGCTTTACCATGTACGTTCATGGAAAAAAACATGGACATTCTTTTACCTCTTATCCCAATGGAGCGCCACAATATCATGGTGAATTTTGGCAAGACTCCTGCATAGGCGTATGGAAAACGTATGATTTAGAAGGAAAAGTAACAGAAAAAGATTACGGTTTACCAGACGGATACTAATGGCAATGATTCCCCCACATATCGTCGATGAAATCATGCAAACTGCTCGTATTGAGGAGGTGATTGGGGAATTTGTGAACCTGAAGAAAAAAGGCTCCAACTATATGGGTTTGAGTCCTTTTACAGATGAGAAAACGCCTTCGTTTTCCGTTTCACCTTCTAAACAGATTTTCAAATGTTTCTCCACAGGAAAAGGCGGAACGGTCGTGACTTTCTTAATGGAAAAAGAACATTACACGTATCCAGAGGCACTCAAATGGTTAGCGGATAAATACGGTATTGTCCTTCCAGAAGAACGCGCACCAACGGCAGATGAAATGGCTGCAGTCACCGAAAGAGAAAGTCTTTTCATCATCAATGATTTTGCGAAGAATCATTTCGTTCAAAACATGCACGAAAATGAAGAAGGCAAAGCCATTGGGCTTTCTTATTTCGAGGAAAGAGGCTTTCGTCCAGATATCATCAAGAAATTTGAATTGGGCTATTGCCTGAACAAAGGTGATGATTTCACCAAGGCGGCGATTACTAAAAAATATAAGTTAGAATACCTCGAAACTGTGGGATTGGTGAAATCCAAAGACGATCGCCAATTCGATTTTTTCCGTGGAAGGGTTATTTTTCCCATCCATAGTATCAGTGGACGTATTCTAGGATTCGGCGGTCGAACCTTGACCAACGACAAAAAAGTAGCGAAATATTTCAACTCTCCAGAAAGTCCGATTTATCACAAAAGTGATATCCTTTATGGACTCTATTACGCTAAAAACGACATCATAAAATACGACAACTGTTTTCTTTGCGAAGGATATACAGACGTCATCAGTTTGTACCAAGCGGGCATACAAAACGTTGTTTCCTCTTCTGGAACCTCATTGACCAAAGAGCAAATCAAGCTTGTTCGTCGCTATACGCAAAACATTACCATATTATACGATGGTGATCCAGCTGGAATCAAAGCCTCTTTTCGCGGTATTGATTTGATTTTGGAAGAAGGAATGTCGGTGAAAGTAGTTCTCTTTCCCGAAGGAGAAGATCCTGATTCATACGCCAAGAACAACAGCACCAGCGTATTGGAAACGTATTTGAAAGAACATACACAAGATTTCGTTTCTTTCAAATCGGAAATATTATTGAAGGACGCGGCAAATGATCCGCTCAAAAAAGCCGAATTGATTCGTGATGTTGTCAGCTCTGTTGGACTAATTCCTGATTCAATAGTCCGTTCTGTATACGCAAAAGAAGTGGCAACGAAATTTGACATTGATGAAGACATCGTCATTGCCGAAATTGCCAAATCCAGAGCTAAAACCATTGAAAAACAAGCCGGTGAACAGCAAAGAGCACAAAACATTATACCCAATACTTCCTTCGATTTACCAGTAATTGATAGAAAAGAAGCGCCAATCGTCATCAAACCGAAGGAGTCTTTTGATTCTACAGAATTTGAATTGACCCGGGTTTTGGTAAAATATGGCGTTTTCGGTATTCATATTCCTTCTATTGACAAAGATGGAAAAGAAATATTGTTAGAAACCAGTGTTGCCGAACTCATTTGCCATGAATTGGAAAAAGACGAATTGACATTTGATTTCCCTTTGTTCAACAGAATTCATAGCATAGTTGCGAAAGGATTGGAAGAAAAGACATTTTTTCAACCGAGTTATTTCCTGCGAAACGAAGACCAAGAAATGGTGAAGTTTGTGTCTGATATTGAATCGGATAATTACGAGTTAAGCCCCAAATGGTTTGAAAAATTGAAGATTTTCACACAAGGAGAAAAAGAAAAATTGCCTCGATTGGTCATGGATACAGTTTATGTTTTCAAAAACCATAAAATTGAAAACCGAATCAAAACGATACAAACACAAATTGCTGGTTTGGATGATGATGACGATGAACAATTAACAAACTTGATGAGCGAACAAATGCGTTTAGAAAGTGTCAAAAAAATTATTTCCCATAAGCTGGGCCGAATTATCCTAAAATAGATGTTGAGCTACACACTTTTCAAATTAGGACCTTATGATGTTTGTCTTTGGAATTTAATTTTCTTAGCCATTATCATCACCGTTTCCATCGGTATTCGACGTGCTATTCATAAAGCTTTAAAGCGACTTTTAATCAACCAAAATATCAGTGTCGAAGGTCGAAGAACAACTCTTTTACGTCTTCTCAGCCAGAGTGTCTATATTCTCACGGCTTACGGTTTTGTTTATAGTTTTTCGTTCAACAACAAGGATGTCAGTTTTGAAAAATTTTTGGATTTCACCTTGGTTCATAACAAGTATCTTACTCTATCTTTTTCACACATTATCGGTATCGCCATTGTCTTTTTTCTAGCAAAAGTTATACTCAATTTTGTTAAATTGTACATCACACGAAATCTCAAATCTCGAGCAGATTTGGACGCCAGTGCGCAATTTGTCTATGTGCAGATTGCCAAATATGTTATTTACATTTTTGCCATTATCATTTGCCTTCAAATCCTTCAAGTCGATTTAACCGCATTATTGGTTGGTTCTACAGCCGTATTGGTTGGTTTAGGTTTAGGACTTCAAGACGTTTTCAAGGACATGTTTTCAGGCTTCGTGCTACTCTTTGAAGGAAACGTTCGCATCGGTGACATCGTAGAAATTTACAATACAGGAGACAACGAACAGGTTGTGGCAAAAATCATAAAAATCAATGTCCGCACCACCCAAATTGAAACCCGAAATGGCAATGTTCTGATCATTCCCAATAACAAACTCACCCAAGAATATGTAGAAAATTGGTCACACGGTTCTTCCCTTTCTCGCTTTATTATTGAAGTCACTGTTTCCTATGGAACCAATACCGAATTGGTAAAAGACCTCTTGAAAACGGCCGCTTTGGGTCATCCAAAAGTCAACAAAGACAACGAAGTATTTATCCGTATGAAAAATTTTGGAGACAACGGTTTGGAAATGGAGCTTATCTTTTGGGCGGAACAAAGTTGGGATGCCAACAATTTCAAATCGGATATTCGCTTCGAAATAGACCGTTTGTTTCGCGAGTACAAGATTACGATTCCTTTTCCGCAAAGGGATGTGCGCATCGACAATAAAAACGGGATGTAATAGAACAATTCTTCTCTTAAACGTTCACTTCGCAAGCTCCCTCAAATACAACTGAATCGTATTCTCTATACCAAAATACAGGGCATCCGAAATCAAAGCATGACCGATGGAAACTTCCGATAATTGGGGGATTTTCCAGTGTTTTAGGAGCGAAAACGAATTCAAGTTCCTCAGAAACCTATTATTTTTCCGATCTGAAGAAAATTTGTCCCTTTTACAGTGTAAAAAAACATCTTTTCACCAGAATTATTCGTCCATGATGTCTGAGGATTTTCAGTGCTTAAAAATAATTCATCCACTAATTTCCCATCTAAGGAAAATATTGAAATGACCATATCTTCATGGATTTGATCAAATGAAAAATTTACTTCTTTGCTGAAAGGATTTGGATACACATTAAACGATGATTTTTCAATTTTCTGTTCATCTAGATCAAGGTAGTTTGAAGCATCAATTTTTGCAATCCAAACATCAAAACTTCCAAAGGAAGGAACAGTCTTGTTGCCCGAAATTCCGCTTTCTGATGAGCAAATTAACAACAGTTCTTGATCAGAATTCGCTACGGGTATAAAACGACCAAGATCTTGACCTAATCCGCCGTAAGTCTGCTGAGCAATTATATCCCCCGTGGGATTTGTTATCACCAACCAAGTGTCTATAGTTCCATAATTTGGGGAAGTTTTATTTCCACTAGGTGACGAACTAGACCAGAAAGATAGCGCCAAATTTCCGTTGGAATTCTTTAGAACTGATTTTGAATAATCAAAGTAATCTCCACCATAGGTTTTGTCGTAAAGGATATTCATATCAGCGTCCAACATCACAAGCCAACCATCATACCAACCTGCATTTGGGTTGAGTAAAGGTGCCGTTTTGTTTCCAGAAATTTCAGAATTCGAAGATGAACCTAAATAAATATTACCGCCATTTTCGTAAATAATGGGTTGATAATCTGAAAAACTGCCACCGAAACACTTATCGTCAATTATGTTTAAATTACTATCTATCCGAATCATCCAAACATCGTCACTTCCGTAATTCGGATCTGTCTTGTCGCCGGATATTCCGTTGGTTTCAAAAAGGGAGCACGCTAAGTAAAAATGATTATTTAACGGATTTCTGCAAGCAGTTATGCTTGCCTCTAAATCTGCGCTTCCTATCCCTACTTGATTGATCATTTGACCATCGGTGACGTCCACCTCAACAAGCCAAAAATCTAAAAGACCATTGTTTCCAACTGTTTTATTACCAGAAATACCGGAAGCACTAGAATTCACGAGCAACAGAGAATTATTTTTGAAATCAAAAATTTTGCTCGCTGAATCGTTAGAGTCTCCACCATAACTCATTTGCCAAAGAAGATTGCCATTCAAATCCAAACAAACTAGCCAAACATCGTTGTTCCCAAAATTGGCTAATGTTTTATCGCCAGAAATTGGAGAATCTGAACTCGATGCAATAAACAATTTTCCGTTTTTAATTATTGCTCCAGAGGGAGCATCTAAGCCACTACCACCAATTGTTTTGTCCCAAATAATATTCAAATCATTGTCTATTCGAATCACCCAAATATCAGCTTGTCCACGTGAATTTTCTGTCTTGTTGCCAGAAATATCTGAACCTGATGTACTAATTATAAAATAACCATCGCCAGAAGGTGATGGAAGAACTTCCACAAGATTTTCAAAACCACTTCCACCAAAGGCAAATTGAGCCGTAATGTTCAGGTTTTGACTTTGGGCATTCAAGTTGATTAAAAAAAGAAAAGCCAACAATAAGATTAATTGTATTCTCATTTGTACGTCATTTAAAAACAGAACCCCGAAAATAAATTTTCGGGGTCCATGTATTGTTGATTTTATAAAGTTAAAGCATTCTTTTGAATTACACTACCGTCAGGAAAAATAACTGTTACTATAACCTGATTCAGAGGTGTGCTTTTATCCGATAAATCAAAGTGAACCATATCATTTGCACCATCCGATATGACATAGCTATCCGAAAACAATATCTCGCCGTACATGTTGTGTACAAAAATATTACTATTTAACTCCTTTGTAGAATTGAAAAATAATGTCAAATCATTACCTTGAACGGGATTCGGTGCAATTTCCACCTCAACAAAATCTTTATCATCAGGTATCGGGATTTCGGCATTTATTTCGAAAAAGAATGGCAAAGCCTCTCCTGTACTCGTATATATATACATTCCATATAAACCAGGTGATAATTCCTTGTTTGCTTCTTTTAATCGCAGTGATTCCCCTAAGTCGTATTTAACAAATTCAACAATTCTATTCTCATCCAGATTAAGAGAGTTGATACTCACTCCCACAATCTCTCCTCCAACAGCACCTAAATCAATATCACCGAGTCCTTCAACAAGTTCAGTCAAATTCTCCCAATTGATTGTTGTCCCCATACCGTCTAAAAGATCGTCAACTATAAATAATTCGTCATATACCTCAGAGAGCCATTCACCCCAATATCCATCGTATTGACCTGTATTCGTATCATAAACGCTACCATTAATTGAAGGATTGCACTCAAGTGCTGTAACTATTGTTCCAGTAAATGCATTAGGAGCCGTTGGCATAGTCACATTGGATAGACCGTTTGAATTGATGTAATTAACCCATGTGTTTCCAACTCCGTTAAAAGGCATACCACAGACAGTTGAACCTAATAACAATCCTGATCCAGCCGTTGAGGCAGTGCCGAAATGTTGGAATTGATCCATTTTCTTTTCTATTAGTATGCTATTTGCTTCTACGACAGGAGTGTTCGATATATCATAAAACGGACCAGAATTTGGTGCATTTGAAATTGGCATCGTATAATAAGGCCCAGATGGACTCAAAGCTGCATTAACATATGGGTGACTAGAATAATTTACCTGCAAATTAAGCCACGCAGTAGCACTGATTGCTTGCCAGTATGGAATTTGCAGAGCAATATTTGGATTTTGATAATGTGGGGCATTACTTACCTCAAGATATATTTCATCAGGACCAATCGTACCATCAGCTAACCACTGATAGGATTGATATGAGGTAATTCGGTATGCGTAAGAAACCCCATTGCAATGTTCATAGCAAAGCCAATCTGCAGCCAACCAACCAACACTAACACAATCAATATTATCAGATGAGCCTATCACTGTTCCATTCGTATTAAGCGCATTTATTTCAAAATTTGCTCCAGGCACCATTAAAAATAAAGGATCGAATTGAAAGAAATTACTTTGAGTCAAACTTGTTGATAAAAGTAAGTTCTCTTCATTTACCGAAGGTGCAAAAGTCTTCACCTCGTAACTACTAGCGCCAGAAACTGGTTCCCAATAAGTGTAACCCATTGTTTTTGTTGGGTCGGTTGCTAAGGTTATATTGTTTTGAGCATTAAATTTTTGGAAACCTATCAAAAATAATAGTGTTAACGTTAATAGCCAGCTCGGCTGTGTGAATAGTTTTTTCATGTTTTAAAATTTTAAGAAATAAAAAATAATTTGAGTGCTTCGGATCACAAATTTAATTGGACCATTTATTCATTTTTATTATCATTTCTAATGATTAAAAAGTCACCTTTTATTGATTTATTCTCAAGTAGTATTATTAGTTTTCATAATATTTCGTCTTAGTAACTCGATAAAATTGAACATTACAACTCATTAAATTTCATAACTTCAACCATAATTTATTACTTTTAGCCGATAATATATCGGTATGAATAATCACGTGGGTTCAAACATCAAAAAACTAAAAGAATTAAAAAATATGACACAGGAATATGTAGCAAAATCCATCGGTATTAGTCAAAGTAGCTATTCTGATATCGAGAATTGTCATGTTTTATTGACAGATGAACGCCTACTTCAAATCTCAGAAGTTTTAGGATTGCCTGTAGAATTGGTAAAGTCTTTTAATGAAAGTGTCTTTTTTCACAATTGCACTCAATCAGGATACAACAATACGTATCATATAACCAACCCAATTGACCAAATTCAAGATTTAACCAATCAACTCTTGAAAGTTTCACGTGATAGAATTTTAGAACTTGAAGATCAAATCAAGCAGCTCGAAGATGAGCTTCGCAAAATGCAATGAATTGAGCTTTTAGGAGTTGGTAATTTGCAAATAATTGTCTCGCAATTTTTCAAGTATTTAAGCAATTCATCGGCAATCCGCTAATTTTCATTTTAATCCGAATTAAAATATCAAAAATTCAACTCCCTCAAATACAACTGAATCGTATTCTCTATACCAAAATACAAAGCATCCGAAATCAAAGCATGACCAATGGAAACTTCTAATAATTGTGGGATTTTCGATTTAAAAAATGCTAGCTTCTCCAAACTCAAATCATGCCCCGCGTTAATACCTAAGCCTAATTCATGTGCTAAGTTCGCTGCGGCAACATATTTTTCAATTGCTTTTTCAGGATTTTCAGAATAATTTTCCGCAAAGAGATGTGCGACTGGCAGAATCTCAAAAGGAAAGCAAACTATAATTCGTACTTCTACCACCGCCTTCTTCTTTGCGGAGGATTCCTTTTTCCATCAAATCATGAATATCCCTCAGCGCTGTATCCGTAGAACATTTCGCCATTTTTGCATATTTGGAGGTGTTCAGTTTTCCTTTGAAATTTTCGAATAATTTGTTCACCATATCCACTTGCCTTTTGTTCATGACTGTTTTAGCATGCGTATTCCAAAAGGCATGTTTTTGCAGTACCTTGGCAAGAACTTCATTTGATGCTTTGAATGAACTGTGTAGACAATTCAAAAACCAAACCAACCACTCTGTGATATCCAGAGAGCCTTTTTGGGATCTCTCAAGTATCGTGTAGTAGGCTTTTCTTTCTATTCTGATTTGTGCACTCATACTATAAAAACGTTGCGATATGCCTTCACCTCTAGCCAAAAGCATATCCGTGATAGCACGAGCCATTCTTCCGTTTCCATCGTCAAAAGGGTGGATGGTAACAAACCAAAAATGCGCTATCCCAGCTTTTATGACAGGATCCATGCCGTGTATGTTGTTCACAAAATTTAAAAATCGCTCCATTTCTTTTGGCACCAACTGAGAATCTGGAGCTTCAAAATGAACTTTTTCCTTTCCCATGGCACCTGATACTACTTGCATTGGTCCACCTTCTAGACCCCTATATTCGCCTACTTTTATTTTGTGCATCCCGCTTCGTCCGCCAGGAAACAACAAATTGTGCCAACCAAACAAGCGTTCATGGGTGAGTGCATTATCATAATTTTGTGTCGCATCCAAGAGCATATCTACAACTCCATCTACATCTCTACTCGAAGCAACCGAATTTTTTATCTCTAAACCCAACCTTCTGGCCAAGGATGAACGAACCTCTTCAGGATGGAGTATTTCACCTTCTATTTCCGAGGACTTGATTACATCCAAACGAAGATTGTCGAAATGAGCTTCACTTTGAAGATGGAAACCCAAAGCCTCCATTTTCCCCAACAATCGACCTTCGGCTTCACGCACAACACCCACAAGCGGAAGTAAGTCGCTTTCAATAAAATTGAATTGTGGCCAATCCTTATCCTCATGTATATATAGACCTATTCTCCGCATAATCTGCATCAAATATACAACTTATTTCTTATTCACCGCAAAAAAAGCAACAAATAAACCTCGTATTCACCGCAAAAGGGATAGTTCACTTCGCCAACTCCCTCAAATACAACTGTATCGTATTCTCAATCCCAAAATAAAGCGCATCTGAAATCAAAGCATGACCAATGGAAACTTCTAATAATTGTGGGATTTTCGATTTAAAAAAGGCTAGATTCTCCAAACTCAAATCATGCCCCGCGTTAATACCTAAGCCCAATTCATGTGCTAAGTTCGCTGCTGCGATATACTTCTCTATGGCCTTTTCTCGGTCATTGGAATAATTCTCCGCAAATGGTCCTGTATACAATTCTATTCTATCTACACCAATTTTTGCAGCGCCTTCTATCAATTTCAAATCCGTTTCTATGAAGATTGCGCTGCGCACACCAATGGATTTGTATTCTTGAACCAAATCCAACAATAAATCGTGATGTGTTACGGTGTCCCAACCTGCATTTGAGGTTAAAACATGCGGTGGATCTGGCACAAGTGTCGCCTGAGTAGGTAAAATGTCGTGAATAATTTTCTGAAATCGCGCATCCGGATAACCTTCTATATTGTATTCCTTCTGAACGATTTTTGCGATATCATAGGTGTCTCTGAGCGTAATATGCCTTTCATCAGGTCGCGGATGCACCGTAATTCCCTCTGCGCCAAACCGTTCGCAATCCTTTGCAAATTGAACCACGTTTGGCGTATTTCCTCCACGCGCATTTCTTAGGGTTGCAATTTTGTTGACATTCACACTCAATTTCGTCATCTTTCTTACACTTTTTTTAACTTTCAAAGGTATGAACTTCGTGAGGAATTTACTACTTTGGCAACCAAATGACAGCTGCAGAATTAATCACGGAAGAAATTCCACCTCTCTTACACACCGATAAAGGCGACAAAGCCCTTGTATGGATGGACGAATTTAAAGTTTCTCACCTACCAGTTCTCAAAAATGGCAACTACGTAGGCATTATTTCAGAAAGTGCGCTCATGGACATGGAAGATTTGGACTTATCTTTGGATAAATTGTTCCAACATTTGCCCCGTCCCTATGTTTTCGAAGGTGCGCATATCTATGAAGTATTGGCCAGAATATCCGATCATAAAGTATCCGTTATGCCTATTTTGGATGACGAGGAAAACTATTTGGGATGCACCGATATTCATCATTTGATGACATTAATTGCCAATACAGGAAGTATCAAGGATACAGGTGGAATTTTGGTGATAGAAATGAATGAAGTGGACTATTCGATGGCACAAATTGCTCAAATAGTTGAAAGCAATGGCGCTAAAATTTTAAGCTCTTTTATCATGACTTCGAAAGATTCAACGAAAGTTGAGGTGACTTTGAAAATCAATGAAATCGAGCTAGACAGAATCATTCGTACCTTTGAGCGGTACGATATCCATGTGAAAGCCAGTTTTCAAAAAGGAAGATTTGACGATGATGTACAATTGCGTTACGATGCTTTGATGAATTACTTGAAACTGTAATGAAAAATATTGCGATATACGCCCGAAAGGTCACCAGGCAAAACATTCAACTTTTCACTGATTTGTTGAAAATTATTGATGATTTGGGCTGGTCTCCTGTTCTAGAAACGGGATTGAAAGAACAATTGGTTCAAAAAGCCGGCGTCAACGAAAAGACAAAATCATTTTCCAATTACCGTGATCTTTCAAGCGGATTTGAACTTTTTTTAAGTGTTGGTGGAGATGGAACATTTATACAAAGTGTAAAATTTATTCGTGACTCTGGTGTTCCTATTTTAGGAATCAACATGGGACGCTTGGGTTTTTTGGCCAATATTTCTGCCGACAACATGCTGGAAACCTTGCAACAGGTTAAAAACAAGGACTTTGTCTATCAATCCCGATCCCTCATTCGCGTGGATATGGAGAACAACAAATACGGCGAGAACAACTTGGCTTTGAATGAATTGACCCTTCATAAAAAGGATGCCGCCTCCATGATTACTGTTCACGCCAATTTGGATGGAAAATATTTGAATTCCTACTGGGCGGATGGACTGATCATCTCCACTCCTACTGGATCGACGGCTTACAATTTAAGTTGTGGCGGTCCTATCGTAACACCAGGTTGTCAAGTTCACATGTTAACGCCTATTGCGCCTCACAATTTGAATGTTCGACCTATGGTTGTTCCAGATCATATGCCCATTTCACTTTCCGTTGAAGGAAGAGAAAGACGTTACTTGGTCTCTTTGGATGGGATTTCTACTAATATCAAGCAAGGAGAAATCGTGACGGTAACAAAAGCGGAATTCTTATTAAATGTCATTAAATTTGAGGATAACAATTTCCTAGACACCATTCGAAATAAAATGATGTGGGGTATAGACAAAAGAAATTAATGTTTCGGCATGATTTTAGATTAAAGCAACATCAATAAATTATATATTAAAACAAACAAAAATGAATCGTATACTATTTTTATTTTCATTAATCGCCTTCTTAGGAACTTCCTGTGCTGGAAATGCACAAGATCTTGAACCAGGTATTTATGTGAATTTTTCCACTTCAAAAGGTGATATGCTCTTGAAATTGGAGCACGAAAAAACACCCATTACAGTTGCCAATTTTGTTGGATTGGTTGAAGGAAATTTCAAGGCGTTTGACACTATTGAATTCACGAAACCTTTCTATGACGGATTAAAATTTCACCGTGTAATCGCGGATTTCATGATTCAAGGTGGTGACCCACAAGGAAACGGAATGGGTGGTCCAGGTTATAAATTCGTTGATGAATTTGACCCAACTTTAACACACAGCGGTCCTGGAATTTTGTCCATGGCGAATTCTGGTGTGGCAACAAATGGAAGCCAATTTTTTATCACGCACAAAGCTACTCCACATTTGAATGGTCGTCATACGGTTTTCGGTCACATCATCAAAGGACAAGACGTGGTGAATGCGATCGCACAGGATGATATCATGGAAAAAGTAACCATTATCCGAGTTGGTGAAGAAGCATTAGCTTTTGACGCGACGAAAATTTTCAATGCAAAACTTGCGGAAAAGAAAGCGGAGGAAGAAAAATTGGCTCTAGCACAAAAAGCGAAAATGGAAGCTGCAACCGCTTATGGCGAAAAAGTGAAAAACATGTCGAAGGAAGATTATTCCAAATTCATGTTCAAAGAAGTACAGAAAAAACATTCCAAAGCTAAGCAATTGCCAAGTGGATTGATTTACGTCATTCTGGAAGAAGGAAAAGGTGAAAAACCTGTGAAAGGCGATAACTTGAAAGTGCATTATACCGGAACTTTCCGTTTGAGCGGAGATAAATTTGACAGCTCACATGACAGAAACCAAACTATGGACTTCGCCTTTCAAGTGCAAAGAATGATAGCTGGATTTGAAGAAGGTTTAGCTTTATTGGGTAAAGGTGGTAAAGCCATGATTTTTATACCTTACGATCAAGCGTACGGAGCAAATGGAAAACCACCTGTTATTCCGCCGTACAGCGATTTAGTATTTGAATTAGAATTGGTTGATTTGGCTCCTGCAGCAGGCGGAACAGGTCACGAAGGACACAATCATTAAAAAAACGATTTTAAGATTTTAATCCTGGGTTTGATGCGAAGAGGTATTGAACTCAGGATTTTTTTTAGTGATAAGCAGAATTTCCAAAAAAGCACTTCCCTGGATTACCCAATCGAATCGTTAAGCCTATTCCCGCAAAAACATACCAATCTTTCGTATTGGGGTCGCCACGATAACCAAATTGCATCTGATTCAAACTCTGATTGTTCAAATCGGCAGCTGTTGAACCACGTGCTTGTGTCAACTGTGCAGCATCCAAATATTTCCCTTTTCCGACATCGTCTAGATAATCTGTAAAGGTTTTTCTGACACCATATTCCAAGCTCAAAGACATTTTTTTTCCCAAGGAAAAACGAAAACCAAGTCCGACAGGAACACTCATAGCAATTCTTGAATATTTTCTACTTGATCCTAGCGCTGTCCCTTGTCCCTCCGTACCAACAGATTGTAAATTGATTTCTTCTCCACCGTAATCTGTTTTTGGATTAAAATAAAACAAACCCAATTCAGCCAAAAAATAAGCTGTATGCTTGTATCTTTTATGACCAATTTGAAAAGGCCAATAATTGAATTCAACGCCTGATGCTAATTCTATGATTTCACTATTGAAATTCAAATTTCGATTGCGCAACTGAGAGAAACGAGAATCTTTATCATCAGCACTCACTGTTCCATACAGGGCATTCACGCGGAAAGCTAACCGAGAATGGATGTTGAATCGGTAAATTAAGCCCAAAGCAGGTTCCATATTCTTAAAATGACCATACTGATTCAAATCACCAATGTAATAAGTTCCCCCTGCCAAAATACCAAATTCAGAGCGCGATTTATTGTTCGGCCTTTGAGCCATTGCCAAGATTGGCAAGCAAAGAAATAGAACCAATAAACCTTTAATCGCTTTCATTTTTGTGTTACAAAAACGCGAATTTATGACATTTGTTGCGCTTATCCCTTGAATAGTTTGTTTAAAAATTAACGTTTTACAAATATTTTAACAATGCTCTTGGAGCGAAACAAGCTATCTTTGCAAAAAAAAAGAAAATGAATCCTCAATTGTTGTTGAAAGCTGCCGAACAATATGGAACACCTCTATATGTTTATGATGCGCAAAAAATACGTTCACAGTTCCATACCTTGTCCAATGCTTTCGATGGATTGCCTGTAAAATTGCACTATGCCATGAAAGCGCTCAACAATATCAATGTTTTGCGCCTCTTGAAAAAAGAAGGTGCAGAACTTGACGCTGTTTCCATTGAAGAAGTTTTGCTCGGACTGCGTGCCGGATTCGCTCCTTCCAACATCATGTATACGCCCAACGGAGTAGATTTTGATGAAATTCAGCAAGCAGTCGAAATTGGCGTTCATATCAACATTGATAATCTAGGTATCCTTGAAAAATTCGGTTTGACTTATGGAAATACTGTTCCTTGTTGCGTGAGAATCAACCCACACATCATGGCAGGAGGAAATTCAAATATATCCGTCGGACACATCGATTCCAAATTCGGTATTTCTATCCATCAAGTCAGACACATCAAGCGAATTATTGAACATTATGATATTGTGGTGAACGGTTTGCACATGCACACAGGAAGCGACATTATCGATGCGCAGGTGTTTTTAAGAGGGGCGGATTTGCTGTACGAAGCAGCAACATCTTTTCCTGATTTAGCGTTTTTAGATTTTGGATCAGGATTCAAAGTAGGCTACAAAGAAGGTGACATCGTTACCAATATTGAACAAATTGGAGTAGAAATAGCAGAATCTTTTCGCAATTTCTGCAAAGAATACGGTCGTGAATTGGAACTTTGGTTTGAACCTGGAAAATATTTAGTTAGCGAAGCTGGTCAATTCTTGGTCAAAACAAATATCATCAAACAAACTACCTCAACGGTTTTTGTTGGTGTGAATAGCGGCCAAAATCATTTGATTCGTCCGATGTTCTACAATGCGTATCATCACATTGAAAACCTATCCAATCCGGAAGGTGTGCCGCGTTTATATTCCGTGGTAGGATATATTTGCGAAAGCGACACCCTAGGCTACGATCGATTACTTTCTGAAGTGAGAGAAGAAGATATCCTGAGCATTCACAACGCGGGCGCTTACGCCTATTCTATGTCCAACAACTACAACTCCCGCATGCGACCTGCAGAAGCTTTAATCGATGGCGAGAATATTCATCTCATTCGCAGAAGAGAGACTTGGGAAGACTTGATAGCTACGGAAATAGAAATTCCTACTTTGATAAAGTTTTAATAATCGTCCAAATGTTGTCCAAAGAACTAGAGCATAGAAATATAAATACTTCCTCTTTTTAAACCGAAAAGAATTGAAAGTATTTTGTTAATAACCTCAGCTTAATTATAGAATACTACTCCTTTTGGGAGTGCCTCAAAATTGGGTCACCTAAGGCTCAAAGAAATTCATTTGAAAGTTTTAGCAAAGTTGCATTAAATCATTCGTTTGCCTTCCAATTTTGCAAACTTCCTTCATTATGCAATAAAGTACTTTTTGTTCCTTCGCTCATTCCCATTTTGAGAAACACTGCTACGCTTTTTATTGACTCTAAAAAACTGTTTCTTAGGAAAACTGAGTTGTTTGAGAGGAAACCATTTTACAAATGGGAAAACTACCGTGCTCTCATGGGAATTTTCCCTGTTGAATTGTGAGGATAGATATATTTTTTTTATACAATTTCAACCTCGGGAGGCAAGTATTAATTCTACCAACCCGTTTTGCGATTACTAGAAATTATACTTTTTGATTCATTCTTTCAAAATTATGGAGGGATTGAAAAAGTACAACTAAACATGTTCACCACATTCAAAAAAAAATAAAAATAAATTATATGGAAACAAAAAGAAAGACGGATCTTTTTAGATTCGCAACCTTACGAGCACCACAACTTATCACGAAAGAACGCAGAGCGTTAGGATTTGTCGAAAACGTTGGATTACATCATTCGGCCATTTTTGACAATTTGAATCTCAATTCTTCATTAGATGTTCTCCGATTAGGGGTTCAGTCCAACGCTGGTGATTTTCATGCTTATGAAACGGTAGACGAAATAAAAGTTCTTACTCCTGAAGGATGGAATTTTTCGCTTTGGCTAGCTGAATTTAAAGATGCTATTAAACGCGATGAACTTGATGCAAAAATAGGTGATGCTAATTTTGAAGATGTATTTGTACAAGAACTTTGGGACAATGTATATTACGATATCCTCACCAATAAAAATCCCTACTTAAGACAAGCTTGTATGCAGCTCCTTATTGCCGATAATTTTATTCGGAACTATCAAACATATAGCCCGAATACTGATCCAGCGCTTGCTGAAGAGGAGGCTAGATTGATTAAACGATTGGCAAATGGAAAACTAGTGATACATCCTGCGATTACTAGGAAAAAAGTTAAAGCAATAGCAGGCATCAGACAGAACCATTTGCCATCATACAAACAAGAGCAAAAGCTTAAAGCGCAAATTGCAGCTCTGAACGCCGAGAATGTTCGTAAAATGGAGAAGGAACTTGTTTCTTTGAGCAACACTTATAAGTCTGATT
The DNA here is from genome assembly GCA_041751955.1 of Crocinitomicaceae bacterium. GTDB lineage: Bacteria > Bacteroidota > Bacteroidia > Flavobacteriales_D > Crocinitomicaceae > UBA2040. The sequence goes on along the minus strand of JBGSIB010000013.1, from coordinate 2,226 downwards.
TTACGACTGCTTATAATTCAGCTCACACCGCATACAAAGCAAATGTAAAATCAATTGTTTCAGAATTTTTAGCAAATAACCCTGAAATAAAAAATGCAGAAAATAGAGAAAATCTTATACCTGATGATCTAATAGAATCATTTAACTTCACGTTTGATAATCCGCTTTCCAGCAGATATACTGCTGGAAGAATTTCCGTGGCAACCCAGAAATATATTGGAGATCAAAATTTGCACGATTCAGATTTTGGAGAAGCTTTGAATAAAATTTCTACCGACAAAAAAGCCTTCAAACTTAGTGCATCAAATGCGATTCAAAAAAGAGTTTCGGAGGTAGTCATCAATGGCGTGCAAATCAGAGCGAAAAGTGAAGATTCAAAAGATTTTGCCATCTCCTTTGAACCAACAGATCAAGAAAATAGTTATTTGGTATATTTCTCCATGGATGCTGGGTATAAGGGGGGGTACTTTTCTGAAGGTAGTTTTTCACTGCATGCGGGAAATGAAGATGCTGCAACTAGTTTTGAAAACCCTTGTCTCAAACAAACGGATGATGACAGCATTTTTATAGTAATCACCGCGGAACCATTCCTCTTGGATCCATGTGTGAATTATACATTTTCCGCAAATGTTACCATGAATAATGGTGAAACATATTTTATAGAAAAATCTGGAAATTCCAACCAATTGCTTGCCAGTGGAAGAGCTTTTCGGGTGAATGTGGACAATGATGAAAGTGTAATTTATGGTGTCAATCGCATTGGAGTTATTGATTACCGAAAAGTTGAACAAGAACTTTGTTGTTACATCCCTGGCGAAGTTTCGCATATAGAGAATATCATGGCGAAAGAGTACAAGGATCGCTCGACTCGGAGTCTTAGCCGAGTGGAACAATCTACAACTTTAACCTCGGAACAAGAAGCGGAAACCAGCACAGATACTACTTCAACAGAACGAAATGAGATGAGTAGTGAAATGGCTAAAATAATTGATAAAGATAGAAGTACGGATCTAGGTTTTACTGCCAATGCAAATGGTGGTAAGGAAGGGGCTTACCAATGGGCAGCTTCGGGATCAGCAGATTTTTCTTTTGGTCAATCGACTTCAAATAGTAACACTGTAGCTCGCACTCAAGCAAAAGAGCTTACGCAACGTGCCTTAGAACGAGTTGTACAAAAAGTTTCAAGCTCAAGAACATCAAAAATGCTAAGGGAATTTGAAGATTCGAGCACGCACGGTTTCGACAATAGAAAAGGGAATACACACATTACCGGTATTTACAGATGGGTTGACAAAGTATATAAAAATAGAATCGTAAATTATGGAAAACGGTTGATTTATGAGTTTATGATTCCCGAACCTTCACGTTGGTACAAAGAGGCCATAATTGTTGAAAAAGAAGAATCGGATAGCTCTAATACCAATGGTAATAACGGCTCAGTACTTTTGAAACCTACACATCCGAAAGACAACAATATTGGAAGCGCTGATAGCATAAGTCGAGAAAATTTCTCACAATTGGGCTCCCTTTATGGCGTGCAATTGACCTCGCCAATGGATAAGAATGTATCTGTTGCCGATTCGCATTCCGCGGCGACCGGGAATGACGATAAAAACCATGCATACAACGATTATCCATTAGTATCAATTCCTGATGGCTATGTTTGTGTTAGGATTACAGGTTCAGTCAACGGTGAATATTTATCCAAATCATCACCGTATGCGAATCTCAAAGTAGGCGCAGGACCAAAATTATTTAATAAGAACTTTGGCGACGGCAAAGGAAACTTTACAGATTCTTTTGATTATACTGGTTTAAGCGTAAGTCCGTCTATAAAAGTGACCATGAACACCTACAAAATTGTCAACGTAACCGTTGCCCTTAACTTCATTTGTGAGTGGTCCTCTGAAAGATACAAGCAATGGCAACAAGACGCCTATTCAACTATCATGGACGCCTACAACCAACAGTTGGCAGAATACAATGCCGCTCTTTCTGATGCACAGGCTGCAATCGCAGCAAAAGAAGCTGCGGCAAAAGAAGAAAATGATGCTGTACTGGATATTCCGACCAAACTGAACCACCTATTCCGCATGAAAGTGAACAGGGTAAATTGAACTCTTTTTTTGTTTGATTTTTGACCATTGATTGGACTAATTTACATATTATTTTCTTGATGGTTTTCGTTGGTTATTGATTGCTTTTTTCTTCTCATCGATTCGCCGC